>CATKZP010000044.1 GCA_949841355.1 uncultured Oscillospiraceae bacterium | reverse complement strand
AGGAACAGTACCAGGGCGATGGAAAACAGCGCCTGCCTCTGGAGGCCGCTGGAATAGGACATTTCGCTGGATACAGCCGTGGTAAGAAATCGGACGCTTTCAAACAGTGAGGGCATATTCGCTGCGTTGCCGGACACCATCATTACCGCCATAGCCTCCCCAATGGCCCGGCCTACCCCCAGCACTACCGCCGCCGCGATGCCGCTTCGCGCCGCAGGGACAGATACCCGAAAATAGGTTTCTATCGGGGTCGCGCCGAGGGCCAGAGATGCGTCCTCGTACTCCTTCGGTACTGCCTCCAGCGCGGTAATGGATACTTTGATGATGGAGGGCAGGATCATGATTGACAGGACAATGATTGCCGCCAGCAGGCTGGCACCGTCCGGCACATGGAACAGCGCCCGGATACCCGGTACAAGCACCAGCATCCCCACCAGGCCATAGACCACCGAGGGGATACCCGCCAGGAGGCTGACGGCGGATTCCGCAACGGCTTTCACATTTGCAGGGGCCATTTTCGCCAGATAAACCGCCGCGAAAAACCCCACGGGAACGCCGAATAGAATGGCTCCGGCTGTGCCGTAAATGCTTGTGAGAATGAATGGAAGGATGCCGTATGAGGGCTGTGCGGCGGTGGATTCCCAGGTGTTACCCAGCAGAAAGGGCACAAGCCCGATCTGCCGGATGGCAGGAATGCCGGAAGCCACCAGATAGACCGTAATCAGCAGGACACAGCCCACTGTGACCAGCCCCAGCATCAGAAATATCCCGTGGACGGCGTTTTCCGCCAGTTGTCTTTTACGACCCATATTCACCCTGCCGCCACAGCGCCCGCGTTGGAAATCAGTTCCACGGCATCAGGAGAGGTAACGAAGTCGAAAAACTTCTGCGCCGGTGCGGAAAGGGGGGTGTCCGTCTTTGTGACCAGGACAAAGGGCCGCTGGATGACATAGCTGCCGTCCTTTACCGTATCCTCCGTGGGCGCTACACCGCTTACTGTAAGGGCCCGCACGGTGTCCTTGACGGAGGCCAGGGAGGCGTAGCCGATGGCGTCCGGGTTTTGGGACACGGCGGCGATCACATCGCCGGTAGAGGTCAGCTCCTGGCGGTATTGGCAGTTGTCCGATGTGCCGGTGATGGATTCAAAGCCGTCCCTGGTGCCGCTGCCCGCTTCCCGGCCAATCAGGACGATCTCAGCATCGTGTCCGCCCGCGTCTTTCCAGTTGGTGATCTCGCCGGTATATATTTTGGCGATGGTATCTACATCGAGATCAGAAACGGGATTGTCGGGGTTGACGATCACCGCAATGCCGTCATAGGCCAGCACAGTCCCGGTCAGGCCCTGGGCGGATTCATCCGCTTTCAGGTTGCGGCTGCTGAGGCCGATGTCGCAGCGCCCCTCCAAAACCGCCTGGATGCCGGAGCCGGAGCCAGTGGGGTTGTAGGTAAAAGTCACATTTTTGTTCTGCGCCTCGAATGCCTCGCCTAACGCGCCGATTACCTTTTCCAT
>CATKZP010000043.1 GCA_949841355.1 uncultured Oscillospiraceae bacterium | reverse complement strand
TGGCGGGGCTGCGTTCCAAGCGGTAGATTGATTGGAATGGGCGGGCGGAGCCCGCTCTCTTGAAGGGAAACTCATTACCGCTCCCGCTGGCTCCGGGGCTGCCGGAGCTTCAGGTCGTAGTGGTCTACCGGCACATCACGCAGATCCAGGCTCCGCTTTTCGGGGACATAGCACGAATACCGGGCGTAGTTGTAGCCTTGGCAGTCCACCAGGATACCGTCCCTGCGGCCCCTGGTGGTCACCAGCAGGCAGCGGGTCACTCCTTTGTCGTAGCCAGTAAGGTGCTTATTGGGGATGAGGAAGGGCATATCCCGCAGCAAATTGGCGGAAAAATTCTGAAACTGCTGGCCGGTCAACTGGAGGATCTTGACCACCTCCACCAGGATGAGCTGGGCGGTCTTAACCTCCACCAGCTCCTGGGCGTGGCTGGCTTTGAAGAAGAAACAGCCGCAGATCGTAGATTTTGGCAACTTCCCACCTCCTGTTGGGTGTAATAGATTCACCCAGATTTCTGTAAAAAAGAGAAGCAAGGTGAATTGTATTCACCCTGCCGTCTATCGTTCCTGCATTGCTTTTCTGTTTTTCTGCCGTCCCCGCCGAACAGGCGGCGGCAGGAGTTCAGCGGGCGGCGTATGGTCGCGCAGCAGGCCCAGGAGGCTGTGCCGCGCCCCGATGTTTGTTGCCGTGATTTCCCTGACGCAGTGCCGCAGCCAGGGAAGCTGTTCCGCCATCTTCTGGGTCAGGAGGGCAACGTCCAGTGCAGTCAGCTTCTCCGTGGAGACATACACGGAATACTGTCGCCGCTCAAAGCCGTTGGTCTCCATGAACCGCTGGATATCCTTGTAGGCCCGCTTGAAAAACTGCGGGTCCCGGCCCGTCTCCTTGCGGGGATAGTGCTGTCTCAGCGCCTCCTGGCTCAGATCGAAGGTGATTTCTTTCCGGCTCATCCCCATGTTACACAGCACCCCGTGCCTTTCCGGCCTGGGCGAGTACGTCCTCCTCGCCGTCCTCATCCTGCCAGACGCAGGCGGTGGCGCAGGCCATGAACCAGTCCGAGCGCAGCAGAGACAGGATAATATCCCACATACACGCGAAGTCATCGCCGTGGCCCTTGTCCTGGAAGGACAGGGGGTCACCCTCGGAGACACAGGGCAGGCTGTGGGCGGCGAACAGGCTTTTTACCGTCCGGTGAACATCCTCCAGCGTGTGGCCTCGCCGCTCTACGGCGGCTTTGTCAAAGGAAAATTTCACTTTCATTTTGCGACACCTCCTGTTGTTTGGTAGCCCACATCATACCGCACCTTTTTGACAATATCCAGATGAATCGGCAGACAGTTATCGGTCACGCCGCCTGGGCCAGCTCCTGGGCGATCCGCTCCCTGGCGAGGCGGGCGTACTCGTCCGTGACCTCGATGCCGGTGGCGGTGTAGCCCTCCAGCACGGCGGCCAGGACGGTGGTGCCGGACCCGGCGAAGGGGTCCAGAATATGCCCACCCGGCTCGGTGATCTTCACGATGTCCCGCATGAGCTGCAGGGGCTTCTCCGTCAGGTGGATGCGGTTCTGGGGATTGCCGTACTTGAACACCCCCGGCAGGCAGGGGACGGGGCGGTTGATGGGCATATCGCCGTTGGAG
>CATKZP010000042.1 GCA_949841355.1 uncultured Oscillospiraceae bacterium | reverse complement strand
TGTTGTGGGTCACGATAACAATAGTGTACCGCTCTTTCAGCTGCATTGCAAGCTCCTCAATTTTAGAGGTGGAAATAGGGTCCAGGGCGCTGGTGGGTTCGTCCATCAGCAGCACCTTCGGCTCCACGGCCAGGGCGCGGGCGATGCAAAGCCGCTGCTGCTGGCCCCCGGACAGTCCCAGGGCGTTCCTTTTCAGCCGGTCTTTCACCTCGTCCCAAATCGCCGCGCCGCGGAGGGACTGCTCCACAATATCGTCCAGCTTGGCTTTGCCTTTGATGCCATGGGTGCGGGGGCCGTAGGCGATGTTGTCATAGATGCTCATGGGGAAAGGGTTGGGTTTCTGGAACACCATGCCGATCTCCTTGCGCAGAGTGCTTACATCCAGGCCGGGGGCAAAAATGTCCGTATCCTGATACTGCACCTCCCCGGTAATCCTGACGCCGGGGATCAGATCATTCATGCGGTTCAGCGTTTTCAGAAAGGTTGACTTTCCGCAGCCGGAAGGGCCGATCAGGGCGGTGATGTTTTTTTCTGGGATTTGGATATTGATATTTTTCAACGCCTGGGTACTGCCATACCACAGGCATAGATTTTTTGCGGTGATCGCGTGATTCATAACGCCCTCCTTTTCTTGAAGCAGCGGCCCGCCAGGGCGGCGGTCAGATTGACCGCCAGTGTCAGGAGCATCAGAATCGCGGCAATGGCAAAAGCCACACCGAACTCCCCCTGCTCCTTCGCGTAGACATACAGCGCCACGGTGAGGGTAGCCCCCGGACTGGTCAGGCCGGTAAAAAAGCCGTTCAGCGCATGGGCGAAGCCCGCTGTAAACAGCAGCGCCGCCGATTCACCCAAAATGCGCCCCACCGACAGGATGCAGCCGGTGATGATGCCGTCCGCACATCCGGGCAGTACCACCGTGCGGATGACCCGCCACTTCCCGGCCCCCAGGCCAAAGGCCCCCTCCCGGTAACTTTGCGGAACCGTCCTCAAACTCTCTTGGGTCGTTCTCATGACAGTTGGCAGGTTCATCATCACCAGGGTCAGCGCACCGGCCAGCAGGGAAGTCCCGAACACTCCGGTAAATACCAGCATCCCAACAAGGCCGTAAATGATAGAGGGAATGCCAGAGAGGGTTTCCGCCGTATATTCGATGACAGACACCAGACGCTTATTTGCGGCGTACTCGTTCAGGTAGACCGCCGCCCCCGCCCCCAAAGGCAGGACGATCAACAGGGCGGCAAGGATGATGTAGACGGTGTTCAGAATGTCTGGCAGGATGCCGATGGTATCTGACAAGTAGCTGGGCTTGGTGGTCAGCAGCTCCCAGGTCAGGTTGGGGAGCCCCGCCGCCAGCACATAGCCTATGAGGGACAGCGCCAGAGTGCACACCAGCAGCACCGACAGGGCGCACAGCAGCCCCATTGCGCCAATATAGGCCCTCCGGGATGGGGAGATCGGTCTGTCCAGCATAATCAGCCCTCCTTTTGTCCTTTGAGGAAGAAATTCAGCGCGGCATTAATCAACATGATAAAAAGGAACAGTACCAGGGCGATGGAAAACAGCGCCTGCCTCTGGAGGCCGCTGGAATAGGACATTTCGCTGGATACAGCCGTGGTAAGAAATCGGACGCTTTCAAACAGTGAGGGCATATTCGCTGCGT
>CATKZP010000041.1 GCA_949841355.1 uncultured Oscillospiraceae bacterium | reverse complement strand
TGTTGTGGGTCACGATAACAATAGTGTACCGCTCTTTCAGCTGCATTGCAAGCTCCTCAATTTTAGAGGTGGAAATAGGGTCCAGGGCGCTGGTGGGTTCGTCCATCAGCAGCACCTTCGGCTCCACTGCCAGGGCGCGGGCGATGCAAAGCCGCTGCTGCTGGCCCCCGGACAGGCCCAGGGCGTTCTTTTTCAGCCGGTCTTTCACCTCGTCCCAAATGGCCGCGCCCCGGAGGGACTGCTCCACAAGTTCGTCCAGCTTGGCTTTGCTTTTGATGCCGTGGGTGCGGGGGCCGTAGGCGATATTGTCATAGATGCTCATGGGGAAGGGATTGGGCTTCTGGAATACCATACCGATCTCCTTGCGCAGAGCGTTCACATCCAGGCCGGGAGCAAAAATATCCGTATCCTGATACCGTACCTCCCCAGTGATCTTCACGCCGGGAATCAGGTCGTTCATGCGGTTCAGCGTTTTCAAAAACGTGGACTTTCCGCAGCCGGAAGGACCGATCAGAGCGGTGATGTTGTTCTCGAGAATTTGCATATTGATATTTTTCAATGCCTGGGCGCTGCCATACCACAGGCATAAATTTTTTGCGGTGATCGCGTTGCTCATAGCGCCCTCCTTTTCCTGAAATACCAGCCTACCAGGGCGGCGGTCAGGTTGACCGCCAGCGTCAGCAGCATCAGGATCGCGGCGATGGCAAAGGCCACGCCAAACTCCCCCTGCTCCTTTGCATAGACATACAGCGCCACGGTGAGAGTGGCCCCCGGACTGGCGAGGCCGGTAAAAAAGCCGTTCAGCGCATGGGCAAAGCCCGCTGTGAACAGCAGCGCCGCCGATTCCCCCAAAATGCGCCCCACCGACAGGATACAGCCGGTGATGATGCCGTCCGCGCACCCAGGTAGTACCACGGTGCGGATGACCCGCCACTTTCCGGCCCCCAGGCCAAAGGCCCCCTCGCGGTAGCTCTGGGGCACAGTTCTCAGGCTCTCCTGGGTCGTTCGCATGATGGTGGGCAGGTTCATGATAACCAGCGTCAGCGCACCCGCCAGCAGAGAGGTTCCCAACACGCCGGTAAACACCAGCATCCCCACAAGGCCGTAGATGATGGACGGGATGCCGGAGAGGGTTTCCGCCGCGTACTCGATGACAGACACCAGACGCTTATTTGCGGCGTACTCGGTCAGATAGACCGCCGCCCCTGCCCCCAAAGGCAGGACGATCAGCAGGGCGGCAAGGATGATGTAGATGGTGTTCAAAATGTCCGGCAGGATACCGATGGTGTCCGACAGGTAGCTGGGTTTGGTGGTCAGCAGCTCCCAGGACAGGTTGGGGAGGCCCGCAGCCAGCACATAGCCTATGAGGAACAACGCCAGAGCGCACACCAGCAGCACCGACAGGGCGCACAGCAGCCCCATTACACCGATATAGGCCCTCCGGGATGGGGAGATTGGTCTGTCCAGCATAATCAGCCCTCCTTTTGCCCCTTGAGGAAGAAATTCAACACGGCGTTGATCAGCATGATGAACAGAAACAGCACCAGGGCGATGGAGAACAGCGCCTGCCTCTGTAGGCCGCTGGAATAGGACATTTCGCTGGATACCGCCGTGGTAAGAAATCGGACGCTTTCAAACAGTGAGGGCATATTTGCCGCGTTGCCGGATACCATCATTACCGCCATAGCCTCCCCAATGGCCCGGCCTACCCCCAGCACTACCGCCGCCGCGATGCCGCTTCGCGCCGCAGGGACAGATACCCGAAAATAGGTTTCTATCGGGGTCGCGCCGAGGGCCAGAGATGCGTCCTCGTACTCCTTCGGTACTGCCTCCAGCGCGGTCATGGATACTTTGATGATGGAGGGCAGGATCATGATTGACAGGACAATGATTGCCGCCAGCAGGCTGGCACCGTCCGGCACATGGAACAGCGCCCGGATACCCGGCACAAGCACCAGCATCCCCACCAGACCGTAGACCACAGATGGAATACCCACCAGGAGGCTGACAGCGGCCTCAACGATGGATTTTACTTGGGTTGGAGCCAGCTTCGCCAGATAAACCGCCGCGAAAAATCCTACCGGGACACCGAACAGGATAGCGCCCGCTGTGCCGTAAATGCT
>CATKZP010000040.1 GCA_949841355.1 uncultured Oscillospiraceae bacterium | reverse complement strand
CTCCTTTTCCCATTAAATTTGCTGATTGCGTTGATACTTTTACCTACTGTTTTCTCAAAACAGCATTCCAAAGAAACCGCGCCCGGATTTATTGTTTGACGCGCCCGGGCTTATGGGCGCACGCGTAAACCATTGCAAGGAGTGAACGACCGATGAAAAAACTGACGCGCCTGACTGCCGCCCTGCTGACGCTGGTGGCGGCCTTGGCTCTGTCCCTCCCGGCTTGCGCTGCCCGGGAGGGTGGGGAGTCCCCCAACGATCCCAACGCGCCTTTCCAGGCCCACGCCAGCCTTGCGATCTCCGCCGATGGCTTCTCCGATGTGGACGCCGGGGCCTGGTACGCCGGGGCGGTGGACTACGTCCGGGAGCATAAACTGATGAACGGCGTGGGCGGGGGCCGCTTCGCCCCGGGGGAAACCCTCACCCGCGCCATGCTGGCCACTGTCCTGTGGCGGCAGGCGGAGGAGCCGGTGGTGAACTACCTGATGCAGTTCTCCGACGTGCCTGGAGAGCAGTGGTACACTGAGGCCATCCGCTGGGCGGCCAGCGAGCGGCTGGTGGAGGGCTACGGCAACGGCCGTTTCGGCACCGATAACCCCATCACCCAGGAACAGCTTAACCTGATCTTCGGGCGGTACACTGACCAGCCCGTCACCGACGGCATCCCCGGCTTTGACGGAAGCGCCAAGCCCGCCACCCGGGCCCAGGCCGCGGCGGCGGTGTGGAACTACGCCCGGCTTCCCCAGCAGCCCGCCGGACAGGGCAAGGTGCTGGTGGCCTGGTTCTCCGCCACCAACAATACGGAGAACGTGGCGAACCACATCGCAGATATCCTGGAGGCGGATCGGTACGAAATCGTCCCCGAAACCCCTTACACCTCCGCCGACCTGAACTACCGCAATGATTCCAGCCGGGCCAACCGGGAGCAGAACGACCCCGCCGCCCGTCCCACCATCTCCGGCTCGGTGGAAAATATGGCCCAGTACAATGTCATTTTCCTGGGCTACCCCATCTGGCACGGGCAGGCCCCGAAGATCATCAGCACGTTCCTGGAGAGCTACGATCTCAGCGGCAAGACCGTCGTGCCCTTCTGACCTCGGGTAGCAGCCCCATAGGATCCAGCGCCGGCAATCTCCACGCTCTGGCCCCTGACGCTGATTGGCTGGACGGCCAGCGGTTCAGCGGCAGCGCTTCCCGCGAAACGGTGGAGAATTGGGTAAGCGGTTTGGATCTGCCCAGGAATACGGAAAACAACACACAGGAAGGGACGAGCGGTATGCTGAACATCACGGTGAACGGAACCACCCTCACCGCAAATTTGGCGGGCAACTCCTCCGCCCAGGCTTTGCGGGACTGGCTGACACAGGGCCCTGTCACCGTCCAGATGCACGACTACGCCGGCATGGAGAAGGTGGGCCCCCTGGGCCGGAGCCTGCCCACCAACAATGAGCAGATCGACACCGTGGCCGGGGACATCATCCTCTATCAGGGAAACCGCCTGGGCCACCCATGCCCTGGGTCTCCACATAGCCGGAGGTTGCCGCTTCGCCAGTCTGCCCCGCGGCTGCAGTAAGGGCTACCCGCTCACTCTCCATCGAGGACGCAGCATAGTTCCCATCACCATCGGCGGTGACGGTAATTTCATAGCTGCCCTCCCCCAGCATCAGCGTTTTCTCCGCTGCATAGGTTCCGGGATTCGGGCCCCAGCCCGGGGTATAGACCACTTCATCAGGACTGATGGTTTCTGTGGTTACCTCCGTCCCTGCGGCATCGTACACCCGGATGGTCAGCTGGTGGAACAGTTCCGATTCATAGTAGGTGGTCATGGTGGCGTTATCAAGGGATACCGTTACTGTCGTACCATCCGCACTGACTTTGAACTCTGGCGCAGACAGCGTTCCAGTAACAGTGAACCGGGCCACAGGTGTGCTCACCTGAGCTGAGCCGTTTTCCTGGAATGGGATTGCCTTGGCCACATAACTGCCAAAGGGCAGTGCGCTCAAATCCACGCTGCCGGTGATTTCCCCTTCCCCAGACAACCGCTTGGATGCCGCCAAATAGTCGCCTACAGCCTCGCCGTTCTCGTCTGCGCCATAAACCCAGACGCAGTAGTAATCCACGTCCGAAGCCCCCTGGAAGGAGAACTGATATGCTCCCTAAAAGGCAGACAGGGAAATAATAAGAGGGAGAGGGAGGAAAGATGGGAAAACGGATCGAAATGGATTTATCGGAAAAGGAAAAACTCATTCAGGAGTGCCTTGCGGGGCGGATG
>CATKZP010000039.1 GCA_949841355.1 uncultured Oscillospiraceae bacterium | reverse complement strand
TGCGTCCCGATACGCTCCGGGAGAGCTGCTGGGACCCCCGCAATATGCTCTGGCTGGCGGAAGGCGGCTTTGGCTGTTCTCCCCACGCCAGAGGTCAGGCGGTCTACGCCACCTGCCTGGGCGACGGGGAAAAGACCCGCTGGAACCGCTCCGACTTCGCTGGCGTTCTGGATGAGAAGTATCTGCCGGACTGGGCGCGGGAGAAGCTGGAGGAGCTTCGCACTCCCCAGCAGGAACAGGACACCGGGCCCGCCATGGGCGGCATGACCATGGAGTGATTCCATTTTACCAAAAAATTTTTAGGAGGAAACGACGATGAAGAAACTGACCGCAGTCTGCGCCCTGGTATTGGCGCTGACTACGGCCCTCACTCCCGCCGCTCACGCGGCGGAGTGGGCGGGGGTACCCTATGCGAGCCCAGCAACGCGGGTCGCATGGGGAACAGAGGAGCAAGGGAGCGAGCATAGTTTTCGCCGTCAGGCGGAAACGGAGCAGAGCGGACTTTGCGACGATGTGGTCTGCTACCCCAGCTCCGTCACCCAGAGTGAGGACGGAACTGAGATCCGCAAGTTCTACGATCTGTCCCCGGAGGACGATCCCACCGGCATCCCCCGCTCGGACTTCGAGCAGGACGGATACCACTACACCCTGGTGGATCTGCTCAAGCAGGAACTTCCGGAGCATGAGAGCCGCCAGCACACCGAGACGGTGACGCTGGACAGTAAAAACAAGGATATGGCCTCTGTGCTGGCTCTGCTGCCCCAGGAGAAGGCGTTCATCACCGACGACGGCCTTGCCGGGACGCTGACCCTGCGGCTGGATACGGTGCAGGTGGAGGTGGCCGGCTACGGCAGCTCCACCAAGCAGGTCTCCGCCACCCGGACCTATCCCAATCTGGCGGGACAGGACACCCAGTACATCCCCAAGACCATCCAGGACGGAGGGCGCACTCTGACCCTCCAGGACGTCAGCTGGCAGACGGACAACACGGGAAGTCTGGACGGCTACGCCCTGGGCGACCGCTACACCGCCGTGGCCACCTACACCGGCAGCGCCACCAGCAGCTATGTCAAAGGCTATACCGTCACCGCCGACTACACTGGGACAGTCAGCAGGATCGCCCTGAACAAGACCCGGTATGTGGCAATTTTCGAGGGGACGCCCCTCCAGCCTGCGGAGCCTGTGGACGACGGTCTGGAGGCAACCGATCCGGCCCCCGCCGCCAGCTTCAACTGGCCGCTTCTGCTGGCGCCTCTGGGCCTCATCGCCGCGGCTGGCGGCGGCATCGGGATCGCGCTGTTCCTCAAGCGGCGCAGTGAGCTGGCCGAGGGCGGCGCTGGCCCCGCCCACCTTCGGCAGCTTCAGCGCCGACACCCTGCACACCGGCACGCCCCTCACTCCCAATCTGGCTCCCGGCTATCAGCCCACTTCCGGAGCCATCATCAACGGCAGCGCCGGTGTCATTCAGCCTCCCGCCATGGGCGGCAGTTTGGAAACGGATTCCGGCATCGGCTCCGTCTATGTCCCCGGCTCGTCCTCGGTGACAGTGACCAACCCCGGCAGTGCCTCCGGCGGCTACACGGCGGTAACGGACGATCTCTATTATTCCGGAGGACACTTGGGCACGCTGAAGATCCCCGCCATCGGCCTGAGCGTCAAGATCTACCAGGGTACGGACAGCGCCGCGCTGAAGAAGGGCGCGGGTCATTTTGAGGACACCTCCATCTGGGATGGAAATGTGGCGCTGGCTGCCCACAATCGGGGCGTGAACAACCACTTCGGGGAGATCCATACGCTGGAGGTGGGCGATACCATCTCCCTGACCACACAGCTTGGGACCCGCACCTATGAGGTGACCAGTGTCTCCAAGGTGAGCGAGACAGACCGCAGCGCCCTCGCCGCCTCCACCACCAACATGATCACCCTTTACACCTGCGTCCGTGACCAGCGGGATCAGCGGTGGTGCGTCCAGGGCGTGGAAATTAGCTAATATGCTTCGTTTTCGCCCGCTCGTTTCTCCATTTTAGATTGCATTTTCTTCTCGACTTTTGACCTCTGTTCCGATATTGTATTGCTTGCAAAAGCACCAAAAAATACGGAATACAGGAGGAAAAAAGTATGACCAGCATGAAAAAGCGCATTGCCGCCGCATTGACGGCAGCCACCCTCACCATTGGGCTCACCGTCCCCGCCGCGGCAGCGGAAGCGCCCAACGAACCCATCCGGGTGAGCAGCTACAAGGGCAGTACCCTGGAGGTAGGAGAGCGAAGCGGCCTGATCATCGGCCCCAGCGGGATCGACTACACCGTCACCTCCAGCGACCCGGACACGGTAGCGGTGGAGCAGGTGCTGACCTTCTGGGTGGCTGTCGCAAAGGGGGCGGGGACCGCGGAGATCA
>CATKZP010000038.1 GCA_949841355.1 uncultured Oscillospiraceae bacterium | reverse complement strand
TCCTGCCGGACATTTTGAACACCATCTACATCATCCTTGCCGCCCTGCTGATCGTCCTGCCTTTGGGGGCAGGGGCGGCGGTCTATCTGACCGAGTACGCCGCAAATAAGCGTCTGGTGTCTGTCATTGAGTACGCGGCGGAAACCCTCTCCGGCATCCCGTCCATCATCTACGGCCTTGTGGGGATGCTGGTGTTTACCGGCGTGTTGGGAACCTCTCTGCTGGCGGGTGCGCTGACACTGGTTATCATGAACCTGCCCACCATCATACGAACGACCCAGGAGAGCCTGAGAACTGTGCCCCAGAGCTACCGCGAGGGGGCCTTTGGCCTGGGGGCCGGAAAGTGGCGGGTCATCCGCACGGTGGTGCTGCCCGGATGTGCGGGCGGCATCATCACCGGCTGCATCCTGTCGGTGGGGCGTATTTTGGGTGAATCGGCGGCGCTGCTGTTTACGGCGGGCTTTGCCCATGCGCTGAACGGCTTTATTACCGGCCTGACCAGTCCGGGGGCCACCCTCACCGTGGCGCTGTACGTCTACGCAAAAGAGCAGGGAGAATTTGGCGTGGCATTTGCCATCGCCGCGATCCTGATGCTCCTGACGCTGGCGGTCAACCTGACTGCCGCCCTGGTGGGCCGCTGCTTCAAGAAAAGGAGGGCGCTATGAACAACGCAATTACCGCAAAAAATCTATGCCTGTGGTACGGCAGCGCCCAGGCATTGAAAAATATCAATATCCAGATTCCAGAGAACAACATCACCGCTCTGATCGGCCCTTCCGGCTGCGGAAAGTCCACTTTTCTGAAAACGCTGAACCGCATGAATGACCTGATCCCCGGCGTGAAGATCACCGGAGAGGTGCGGTATCTGGATACGGACATTTTCGCTCCCGGCCTGGATGTGAACGCTCTGCGTAAGGAAATCGGCATGGTGTTCCAGAAGCCCAATCCCTTCCCCATGAGCATCTATGACAATATCGCCTACGGCCCCCGCACGCACGGCGTCAAAAGCAAAGCCAAGCTGGACGAACTTGTGGAGCAGTCCCTCCGGGGCGCGGCCATTTGGGACGAGGTGAAAGACCGGCTGAAAAAGAACGCCCTGGGCCTGTCCGGGGGCCAGCAGCAGCGGCTTTGCATCGCCCGCGCCCTGGCCGTGGAGCCCAAGGTGCTGCTGATGGACGAACCCACCAGCGCCCTGGACCCCATTTCCACCTCAAAAATTGAGGAGCTTGCAATGGGGCTGAAAGAGCGGTACACTATTGTTATCGTGACCCACAATATGCAGCAGGCGGTGCGCATTTCCGACCGCACAGCGTTCTTCCTGCTGGGGGAGCTGATCGAGTGCGGCGAGACGGAAAGACTGTTCTCCCAGCCGGAGGACCGGCGCACGGAGGACTACATCACAGGGAGGTTTGGGTAAGTGAGAAGTAAGTTTGATGAACAGCTTGCCCTTTTGAATACGGAACTCATCCAGATGGGGGCGCTGTGCGAGGAGGCCATCTCAAAGGCGGCGAAGGCGTTGGAGAACGGTGACCGCACACTGGCGGAACAGGTCAAGCCGTTGGAGGGCGAGATTGACCAGATGGAGCGGGACATTGAAACGCTGTGCCTGAAGCTGCTGCTCCAGCAGCAGCCGGTGGCCCGGGACCTGCGGCAGATCTCCGCCGCCATGAAGATCATCACGGATATGGAGCGCATCGGAGATCAGGCTGCCGACATCGCGGAGATCATTCTGGCAATGCTGGCCCAGGGGTATGTGCCGGAGGATGTGGGCCATATCCGGGAAATGGCGGCGGAGGTCATCAAGATGGTCACGGAAAGCGTGGATTCCTACGTCCAGAAAGATACTGTCCGCGCCAAGCTGGTGATTGCCCATGATGACATTGTGGATCAATGCTTTGACCGGGTAAAACAGGTGCTGATCGGGAACATCGCGGCAAACCCCGACTGCGGCGAACACGCTCTTGATTTGCTGATGATCGACAAATATCTGGAGCGTATTGGAGATCATGCGGTCAATATCGCGGAATGGGTGATTTTTGCCGTGACCGGGGAACACAAAGGAGAAGCGCTATGATTTGGTGTGTAGAGGACGATGCCAGCATTCGGGATATTGAGCTTTACACCCTGCGCTCCACCGGCTTTGAGGCCAGGGGCTTTGAGGACGGCGGAGCGTTCCTGGCGGCGCTGGAAACAGAGCGGCCGGAGCTTGTCATTCTGGATGTCATGCTGCCGGGAATGGACGGCGTGGAGTTGCTGCGGCGGATGAAGGCGACGGTACATCTTGCGGATATTCCCGTCATCATGGCCACCGCCAAGGGCGCGGAATACGATAAAATCCAAAGCCTGGATCTGGGCGCGGACGATTACCTGGTGAAACCCTTCGGTATGATGGAAATGGTGTCGCGGGTAAAAGCCGTCCTGCGCCGCTGCCAGCCAGCATCTCCGGCAAAGCAGTTGACAGCCGGGGGCCTGACGATGGATCTGGAAGAACGGACAGTTACCGCAGACGGAGCGCGTATTTTGCTCACCTACAAAGAATTTGAACTGCTTCGCCTGTTCCTCTCCCGCCCCGGCGTTGCGTTCACCAGGGAACAGCTTTTATCCGACATTTGGGGCGTGGATTACACCGGGGAAAC
>CATKZP010000037.1 GCA_949841355.1 uncultured Oscillospiraceae bacterium | reverse complement strand
TCCGCAGACGCGGAGCGCCGCCCCTGTACACCATTGAAGCTTATTGTGGGTACCTGGTGTAGCTGATATAATGTGGTTGCTCCTCCAGCCACCAGCGGAAATACTGCCCACCCCACCGGGCATGGTTATTCATGCCGCTCTCGGTGACTTTGATGTACTCGTCGGTTTTCTTCACCACCACGACTACATGGCCGTTGCCGCTGTTGTCGTAGCGGATCAGATCACCGGAGCGAATCTGCTCCCAGCTTGGGCGGTTGATCCGCCTCCACGGAAGGTCACCGAAAGCGGCATCGCTGCATAGTGTAGCCCAGCCGGAGCAGTGGACGCCCTGGCGATAGGGGCCGCCGCTGGTGGAGCGGTAGGGTGCGGGGAACTCTGCCCCGGTGGGGTAGATCTGTTTCAGTTGTGCCAGGACAGCCTGCACGCTTTCCTCGGTGACGGCAGCCGCAGACTGTACCTCGTCCTGGTAGGACTGAGTGCTGTTGATGTAGACGGAGTTAGTGGCGGCATCGTAGTTCACGCCGAAGTCCACCGCCCTGCCGATGTCCCGCAGACGAACGTAGTTGCTGTCCCCGATGGAGTAGGCGGTGAGGGCAGTTCGCTGGCCGTCGATGTAGAACGTCTGGCTGCTGGGTCGGGCGGTGAGGTAGTCTGCCGCCTGGGCGGCGGGGCCGCTCAGGGCGAGGCCGGCGAGGATGCCGAGCCCCATAAAGACTGCTTCCCGCTTTCTGCTCATAGTAATTCCCCTTTCAGATTGTTGTGTGCCTTTGGCAAGCAACACAATACCGAAGCACCGGGGAGAAGTCCAGATTACAGCTTGGAGAAAAACAACGGCGGGAACGAAGCACTTTACACAGAATCGATTAGGACAGTGGCGTTAGTCTCTTGCCATCTGCGCGTCGATCCAGCCAAGGAATTTCTCTTTTGGCACCACGATCCTGCTGCCAATCTTCAGTGCCGGAAAGCCCTCAGCGCGCACCAGTTCATAGGCTCCTGCGCGGCTGATGCCAAGTACCGCCGCCACTTCCGGCACCGAGAGCATCAAGGGCAGTTCATCGTAAGACCTGTAGCTCGTTTTCTTTATTTTGTTCCTTTCTCCCTTCCGATGGAAGGGTTCCTATCTTGTTGGATGCGTCTTGTTGATATAGTTCCTCCCAAAAATTGAGGGTGGGATACTCAAAATTCTAATACATGACCATGCCTTCGTCCGGGTGGTCGTCGGGCTTATGGCCCATGGCGATCTTCTTCTCCCGGATCTTCTGCAACAGCTTGCGGTCTGTCCGCATCCCCACCGGGCTGTGCTTGGGCAGGGAGTTCTCCTGAAAAATGCAGCTTATGCTGTGGAGCAGACGGATCACGGCCAGCGCCGCTCCGGCCATTGGGGGTTCCTCCGTTCGCTCGAGCAGAAGACCTGCGTATTCGTTACCCTGGGCCGCCGCCTGGGATAGCCAGTATTCGGCTTGCTCCATGTCCTGCGGGATCTCCTGACCTGTGAGGTACAGCTTGCCCAGCAGATACTGTGCGCCGGGGTAGCCTTCGTCGGCACAGGCAGACAGGCATTCCAGCCCGTGCTCCACATCTTTGGCGGCGTTCTCCCCACTGAGGTACTCTTTCGCCAAAAGATACCCCGCCCTGAGCGAACCTCCCTCCCACGCACGTTTCAGCCACTCCAATCCCGCGGGCGGATTGAGCACGTCCAGATCATCGGAGAGCAGCAGCTCCCCCAGCGCACACTGGGCGGGGACCATCCCCGCTTGTGCCGCTTTCTCGAATGCTTCCGCCGCCAGCGTGCTGTCCGGGATGAGGATGCCGCCGTCCCGGTACAACGTCCCCAGCACATACCACGCCTGGGGTACGTCGTAGTCCGCCAGTTCCCGCATCTCCGACACAGCCCAGTCCTTGTTTTCTATGGGCTCCTCCGGGCTGTCCAGAATCTGCTTCATCTTCCAGTACCACCCATTGCGGGAATGATCGTAGCCGGTATCCACCTCCGGCTGCTGTGCGCCCTCGAAGGTCAGCGCAGAAAAACGAAGACGCTCCGCCTCCGCCACAACGGAATTCTTGATTTGCCGAAATTCCTTCCGCTCAGACAGCTTCTGCTCCTTGGGCGGTGCGTCGGAATAGTAACCCTCCACCTCGCCCTGCAGCATTTGCCACTGTTCATAGCATTTGGCCACCGCGGGCAGGCGCTCCATCTCGTCCACCACCTCGTCCACCAGCTTTTTCACCCGCTTGGGCAGATAGCCATACTTCTTTTGCCCCTTTACACCGTCCAGCGCCTGGGCAAGCCCCCACATCCGCTGTTCCGCCTTCGGGTGGTCACAGATGCCCTGGCGCATCTCCTTCACCAGCGCCAGCATGGACGCCCGCGCCTCACGCACCAGTTCGTCCCGGGAGACGGTTTTCTGTTCGTACAGATGGAGCATCTCCTGGTGAAAAATTTGATTCGTCAGCGTGGATTTGATTTTGCGAATGCCGTCCCGGTCGAGCCAGCCCTCCTTGGGTTGGCTTGACCAGGCCATCATGTGTACATGGGGATGATCGCCCTCGTCATGGAAAGCGGCGTACCAGCGGAAGTGATCCGGCGGTATGCTCATAGCGGCGGCGATCTCGTTGCGCTCCTGGCGGAGCAAATCCCGCCACGCCGACGCCCGGTCATAGCCCAGACGGGCCGCGTCCTCCCGCTTCAGCGAGATGATGTGCGTCCACACGTTGCCGGTGTAGCTGTCCAGTTCCACTGCCGCCTTTTGCAAATCCACACTGTCATCATCACCGAACAGGCCGTGGCTGCCAAGCCGCTCTACTCTCGGGCGGGTTGCGATGTACTTCAGGTACACATCGGAGCGGTTGGCCTGCTCCCAGTTGCACTCCAGCGCCGTGGTGATGAACGCGGAAGCATGGGCCTTGGTGCGCGATGCCTCCCAGTCAGCATACTCCAACAGCTCCCTGCTGTCCGGGAAGTCCCGCACCAGCGACCGGATCAACTGCTCCTGACGCTTGGTGGCGGGGCGGTCGTCCGGCACCAGCTCTACGCCGTCCCGTGTCCCGATGTAGCGCAGGTATCCGCCGCCACCTATGCCGCCTTTGCCGCCGCACTTGATGTACGGGCTTTTCAGAATCAGCTTGGGCATCAGTCGTCCTCAACGTGACGCGCGATCTGCGCGAAGTGGATCTGTCCGTTGGTGCGCTTCGCACGTTCCACGCTCTCTGAGCGTTTGCGCCGCAGATATTCCTCGTCCAGCTGTGTGCAGTCCGCAAGGATGCTCATACACATATCCACCTCCACCGTCAGCTTGAACATCAGCGACGCCATACGGTTTTCCATGGTGCCCAGCCGTCCGTTGATACAGGAACGGATGGCTGGAGGGAGGAACAGCCCCGCATCCTGGGCGCTGAGGTAGTCCAGATAGAAATCCAGCGCGTGTTCGATGAACGCGGTCATACTCCTGCTGCCATCCTCGTGATAGCGGCGCTCCAGCTCGGTTTTCTTTTCCGGCGTGAGATAGACCGCCAGCTTGTCTTTTTTGCTCATTTTCTGCTCCTTTCCGGGGTTCGACCCCTGTGCAAAGCCTGTGATTTCGCGCCGTTTGGGGATTCTTGACCCCAACGGCGCACTTTTCCTTCTGTTTTGACCCCATTCGCAGCCCGGGAAAACGCCCGCACTGCGGGCGTTTGTGGCTCGGCGGGTGTCACTTGTGACGCCCGGTGTTTATCCTGCTATACTTTCGAACAGAGCAAACCTGCAAGAATATGCATCCAGTATGCACCGGCTGTGTGTTTTGGTATCCTCGCCGGAAGCGGCGGTGATATACTGT
>CATKZP010000036.1 GCA_949841355.1 uncultured Oscillospiraceae bacterium | reverse complement strand
GCATCCAAACCTAAGTTTTGTAGACGGAGAGCCGGATACGCCGAGAGGTGTCCGTCCGGTTCGGGAGGGGGAGCGCTGAAACCTACCGGAGAAATCCGGCAAGGCGCGGCGTCTCCTACCTCATCCATATTGTAGCGCCAAATGCCTTTTTTGTAAAATGCTTTGTTTCTATCGTTTTCCATGCCTGAACGCCATGGAATGTGCCGCCGGGCAGCAGGGAGGGGACGCCCCGCGCGGAGGCGTCCCCTCGACCCTGTGATCAGGCCTCCTGCTTCTTCTTGCGGAAGCTGACGATCAGCGCGGCCTCGGCGGCCAGCAGAGCCGCCACACCGATCCCGTCCACGATGTAGAAGGTTCGCACCCAGCCGGAGACGGCGCTGGGGTCGTAGGTCTCATAGGTGTAGGAGTTCACCATGGTGTACATGATGTTTTTGCAGGCCTGCCGCATGGCCAGCACGGAGGTGGCGCTGGTGGTATCGGTCATGATGGCGTCGTTGCCGGCGGTGGCCAGCATGATGTCGCTGCCCCCCCGGACGGCCTTGTCCGCATCCATGTAACCGTAGTTGCCGAAGTAGTCGGTGAGCACCATGCCGCGGAAGCCCCACTCGTCCCGCAGAACGGTGTTCAGCAGCTCGGGGTTGGCCCCCGCCCAGGTGGTGCCGATGTAGTTGTAGGAGGACATGACGGTGATGGGGTTGCTGCCGCTCTCCTTGATGCAGCGCTCAAAGGGCTTGAGGTAGATCTCCCGCATGGCCTGCTCGGTGGTCCAGGTGCATAACATCCCATTGCGGTTGATCTCCTGGTCGTTAAGGGCAAAGTGCTTGATGAAGGGGTACAGGTTGTACTCGTAGATGCCCTCGCACTCGGCGGCGGCCATGGCGGCGGACAGCACCGGGTCCTCGGAGTAGTACTCAAAGTTGCGTCCGGCAAAGGCGGAGCGGTGCATATTCATGGAGGGGGCGTACCAGCCGTCCACGCCCAGGTCCCGGGCCTCGGCCCCCAGGCCCTCGGCGGCCAGCTTGGCCATCTCGGTATTCCAGCTGGCGGCGATGACGATCTCGGAGGGGTAGCCCAGGCCCCTGGTGCTGTCGGACTGGGCGGACACCCGGGCGGTGATGCCGGCGGGGCCGTCGGCGTCCAGTCCCTTCAGCTTACCTACGGACTCAATGGCGGGGGAACCGTAGCCGCCGTAGCCGATGAGCTGCACCATGTCGTCCACGCTGAGCTGGTCCAGCAGGTCCTCCCACTTGGGGTCGTCGTAGTCAGAGCCTCGCAGGTCGTAGAGCACCAGGCCGTTTTGGGCCCCGGTGGTGGGCATCACATCGCTGTCGTTGTTATACTGGTAGGGGTCGTAGGTGCCGTTTCCGGTGACCTCGTACCGGTCGGGCAGGGAGTAGCTGGCGGGAGCCGCCACAGCCTGTTCGTAGTTGGCGAAGCCGTCGGCGCGGGACAGATAGGTGATCTCCCCCCGGGCGTAGTCGAACTGGTTGACGGCGGGAATCTTGTCGTCGGAACGCTGGTTGCTCTCGTCATACACGATGTCGGAGCCCACGGTGTGGGTGCGGGAGTCGAGGACGGTGTGGGAGTCGGAGTTGAGACTGATGATATAATCCCCGGCCTCCAGCACATAGCAGCCCCGGCCCTGGTCGTCATAGGAGGCCATGCTCTCCTGGGTGAAGGTCAGCGTCAGAGTCTGGGAATCGCCGGGCTGGAGCAGGTCGGTCTTGCCGAAGGCGATGAGGTTGGCGCTGGCCTTCTCAATGCCGCCGTTGGTGTAGGGCGGGTCATAGTAGAGCTGGGCCACGTCCTTGCCCGCCGCGCTGCCGGTGTTGGTGACGGTGACATCCACGGAGATCGTGCCGTCGGACACGTTCAAATCGCCCATGGTCTGGGAGAAGGTGGTGTAGCTCAGGCCGTAGCCGAAGGGGTACTGCACGGTGCTGTCGTAATCGATGAGGCCCTCGGCGGCAGCAGTCTCGTAGAAGCGGTAGCCCACATAGATGCTCTCCACGTAGTTGACGAAGGACACCACACCGTCCGCCCGCTCCCAGTGCGCCTTGGCGGCGGAGGTCACGTCCTCCACGTTGTCATAGGCGAAGTGGCCGATGTTGCGGTAGCTGGGGGCGGCGGTCTGGTCGTACAGCCAGGTGTCCACCGTCCGACCGGAGGGATCGATCTCGCCTTTGAGCACCCTGCCCAGGGCGTTGAAGCCGGTGGCCCCCACGCCGGGGCAGACCAGCAGGGACTTGATCTGGGGGTAGTCCTCCACCCAGCCCATCTCCAGGGGGTTGGCGCCGTTGTAGACCACGATCACCTTGTCAAAGTTGGCGGTGACCAGCTCCACCAGGTCCTTTTCGGTCCGGCTCAGCTCCAGGTAGGTGGTCCCGGCGGGAAAGTCGTCGTAGTCCCCGTTGTTGGTGTAGCTGGCGTTGGTGTACTTGGTGCCCTTGTTGTAGGCGCCGTCCATCACCGCGCCCATGTCGTGGGGCAGGTCGGCACCCTCGCCGCCGCAGCGGGCGA
This sequence comes from uncultured Oscillospiraceae bacterium, assembly GCA_949841355.1. Lineage (GTDB taxonomy): Bacteria > Bacillota > Clostridia > Oscillospirales > Oscillospiraceae > Enterenecus. The sequence goes on along the minus strand of CATKZP010000036.1, from coordinate 2,318 downwards.
TGACCAGCACGGCGGTGTCGGAGAAGTTCCTGGCGTTGGACAGCATGGCGTCGGTGTAGCTGTCCGCGGTGGGCTCAGGCAGGGTCCAGTCCTGGCCGTTGTTGATGGTGATGGCGGGGCGGTCCGCCCGATAGGCCGTGTAGAAATCGCTCAGCTCGGTGTTCAGGCTGAACCCGGCGTTGGTCAGGCCGGTGAGCAGATCCACCGCGGTGGAGGCATCCACCGAGCCGGAGCCGGTGCCGCCGTAAATGGGGTTGGTGGATCCCCAGCCGAACACGTTCAGGTTCGTGACGCCGGACAGGGGCAGGCCGTCCGCCTCGTTCTTCAGCATGACGATGCCCTCACCGGTGACGGTCTCCACGATCTCCCGGGACTGCGCGGCGGTCTCCGGGGCGATGGCCCCGGTGTCGCCCAGCACCACCTCTAGGGTGTTGCGCAGGCTGCCCAAGCAGATCACGTTGACCATGATCCCCAGAAACAGCACCAGGGCGATGACGGACTGGAGCCGAATGAAGCCCTTGCGGGGCTTGGGCTGGTTTTTCGCCAGCACCATCACCGCAATCCAGACCACGAGACCTGCCAGAAGCACGATGAGCGGGACCTTGATGATGTCGAGTACGCTGAATACGTCTTCCCATGCCACTTGGATGCCGGTCATAAAGCAGTTCCTCCTCTTTCATTCTGTTGGGCGGGCCTCCGTCCGCCCTGTTGAGGCCATGGTAGCACAAAAGGGAGGGCCGGAACGGGATCTGCGAAAATCGGTGCAGCAGGCGCAGGAATCGGTGGGCAGCACAGCTTGGAATGGGACGTTTTCGACAATTTAGATTGCCGTTTTTTGTGGAAAACGCAAAACAGCCGCCCAGGGCGGCTGTTTTGTCGTCATCGTTTTCTGTTATGCTTGAGCGGCCTGGGGCGGCAGCAGGATGTCTAGGCAGAACTTCCCCTCCGCCGCCCGCATCAGCGCCTCCCCCTGGTAGCGCTCCACCAGGTAGCGGATGCTGCGCACCCCGAAGCCGTGGGCGGCCTTGTCCTCCTTGTCGGTGACGGGCAGGCCGTCCTGGAACTCCGGCGGGCGGCCGCAGGTGTTCTCCAAGTGGAGTAGCACCATGTCCCCGGCCCTCTTGATGAGCAGGCTGACCACCCGCTCCTCCTCCGGCTCCCGGACCACCCGCTCCAGGGCATTGTCCAGGGCGTTGCCCATGAGGGCGTAGATATCCGCCGGGTCCATAAAGGCGATGGCCCCGCCGTCCGCCATGCAGCTGAAGGTGACGCGGCGCTCCCCCGCCAGCAGCGCCTTTTCCCGCAGCACATAGTCCAGCGCCTCGCAGCCGGTGTGGTAGTCCGTGTCGTAGATGGACACCGCCTGCTGCACCTCGGCCACGTACCGGGACCGGGCGGCGGTGTCGTCCATGGCGGCCAGCGCCTGGATCTGGTGCTTCAGGTCGTGGCACTTCATGTTGATAATGTTGATGGTCTCCTGGGAGGTCCGGCGCTGGGCGTTGGCCATCTGGAGCAGCTGATCCATAACCTCTCGTTCCCGCTCCATCCGGTTCTCCCGCAGGACGTAAAACTTCATTAACAGCACCAGCGTGCAGCACAGGGTGGCGTACAGCGGGCACACCACCTCGCTGCCAAAGGTACCCTGCTCCATAAAGGCATCGTAGGTATAGAACACGCTGAGGACGATGGCGGCCATGAGCATCACCAGGGTCAGCAGGGCGATGCGGCCATCGCCGGGCTTGAGGTCGCCCTTGCCCCGGTTGGGGCGGATCAGGAGGAAATATATCAGGCCGGACACCAGCACATAAATCAGGAAACGGAACAGAATGGTGTGGACGGGCACGCCCAGGCTGTCCTCGCTCCACCCTCCGGCGTACTGGACGATCCGGCCCAGGGCGAAGGCGATGTGCTCCGTGGCGTAGCCCCCTGTGCCCACGAACAGCAGCTCCATGGGGATCAGGTCGAAGCAGCACCAGATCCCACCCAAGGTGAGGACGAACAGCCCCGTCCACAGCAGCGTCCGGGACAGCAGCAGTCCCCCCGGCAGGGCGTTGAGCAGGGCGTTCCAGAGGAAGGCGCAGGCGAAATAGGCCGCCAGCGCCCCGGCCAGCCGCAGGACGAACCGCTCCCGCCGGGGGCGGCCCACCAGGAAGGCGGCCTCGCAGAGCATCAGCTGGATGGAGAACCGCACGCAGCCGGCTAAGGAGTTGTCAAGCATAAAAATGCAAAAAGGAGTGAATATCTGAGCTGAGGGGACGGGCACAGTAGAGCAGACCTATCAGAAATAGGCCATCGAAAATATTTGGGGAGCTGCCGTT
>CATKZP010000035.1 GCA_949841355.1 uncultured Oscillospiraceae bacterium | reverse complement strand
GCGCAGTCGCCTGACCGCTCAGTCGCTTTCACTTCGTCTCGGCCTGGTCTCCGGGGTGCTGCGCACCCCTGCGCTCGGCCTCCCTCCGCTCCAAGCTCCCTCGCAGCCGCCTGCTCCGCGCTATACCGTAATATGCGCCGACAGCCAGATCTGGTTGAGCCCGTGGGCCACGGTGAAGGCGAACTCCACCACGCACACCGTAGGGTCGGAGTCCAGGGCGGTCACGGTCACATCCTCGTAGCTGTCGATGATCTCCCGGCTCACCCGCTTTTCCAGCTCCATCACCGCCAGCGAGCGCACGGCCCCCCGGCTCTGGGCGGTATTTTTGGCCCGGCTGAACCTGGCGCGCAGGGCGCGGCGTATGCCCGGGATCACCTCGTCCACCACCAGAATGGTGGTCAGCTCCCGCCACGTGGCGTCGGCGGCCCCGCCGGTTTTGGTCCGGGTGGTCACCCCCCGCACCACGTAGCACGCCCCCGCCAGCGTCTCCAGCGGCGTCACGCCGCCCTGCACCAGCAGGTCGATCTCCCCGTCGTCATAGCCGCCCTCCAGCTCGCCCAGCCCGTAGAGCTGCGCGCCGCCCAGGGGCAGGGCCGGGTCGCTGTTTCCCGCGATGGCCCCGGCCACCGCCGCGGCGCACAGCGCGCCGCCCGAGCCGTCCCCGGCCCCCGGCGCGGTGAGCACCATCCGCTCGCAGTTGAGCTGTCCGGCCCGCTTCACCAGCTGCTCCACGCTCTCTCCGGCGGCGCCGCCCACCACGGCGATGCGCTCACGCCGGGCGGCGGAGCACTCCTCCACCGCCGCTTTCAGCGCCTGCTGCACGGCGGCGTCCGTGCTGTCGCACGCCACCACGCTCACGTTTTCCAGCCCCGCCATCACCGCGAAGGCCCTGGCGTAATCCTCCCCGGCGGGTATGCCGTACACCACTCCCGCGCCGTTTCGGATGGCCAGCTGGGCCATCCGGCTCAGGGGGCAGTCGCCCACGTCCGCCGCCGCCCGGCTGTAGCTGGTCCACTGGTAACTCTGTTCCAGCCCCTCTCCCTGCGCCGCGGCCACCACCGCCACGCCGCCGCCCCCCGCGGCGGCGGCGGTGAGGCTGGACGCCTCGTAGGACGAGTACACCCCCGGTCTCTCATGCTTTGTCAACGCGCTCATCTCACTCTCCCCTTCACTTCAAAGTCGGTAAAGCGTCCGGCCTCTGCGTCCGCCCGCGCGGTGAGCCACGCCCCGCACCGGCACGTGACCTGCTGCCGGTACAGCCCGTCCCGTTCCAAGAACTCCGCCTGTCCGGCCCGCACCTCCAGCGCGGCCAATCCCGCCGCCCCCTGGCACACCAGGCATTCCACCGCCGTCTCCGCCGCCCGGCGGCAGGCCTCTCCGCCCCCGTCTCTGGGGGCGAAGATATCCAGCGCCAGGGTGATTTCCGCCTCCCGGCCATAGACCTCCCGCTGCTCCCCGCTCTCCGGGTCCCGTTCCGTCCCCAGGTAGTTCTGAAAGCCCCCCGGCCCGCACGCAATCCTGCTGACGGCCACTGCGGCGGCCGCCTCCCGCCACCGGGAGGCCGGCGCGCCGTCCATGGCGGTAACGGCGTTGAGCCCCGCTCCCCGCAGCTGCTCCACCACGCCGTCCCGCCAGTCGCTCAGCGCCCCCCTCACGGCGCGTTCTCCCCGCAGGGCCGCAGCGCCAGCCACAGGTGGGTGACCTGTCCCCCCACCCAGATGGGCCGGACGCTCATCACCTCATAGCGGCCGCCGCCCCATTCCAGCCAGCCTCCCGGCCCAATCTGGTCCAGCGGCAGTTCCGGCTCCGCCAGCCCCAGGAACCGGTCCTGGGAGAAGCTGCCCAGCGCCCCAGCGGTATACTGCCAGTCCGCCTTTGTCATGGGCTGGACGATGGCCATGCCCCGTCCGGCCTCGGAGCCGTCCTCCCGGCGGCACGCCATCTCCTGTCCATAGGTCCGGATGACCCATTCAAACGCCTCGATCAACCCTTCACCCCCTGAAACGCAAATCCCTCGTCCGCGAGGAACGGTCCCATCAGCTCCCAGGCCCGCTCCGACAGCCCTCCGCCGTCGCCGCCGCCCTCCCGCCGCACGGAGATATCCCCCGCCGACAGGGCGGTGACGCCCTCCAAGCCCCGGCTGCCCCGCAGCCAGTCCAGCGCCAGCCACGCCGCCGCCAGGGGATAGGCGTCCCCGCAGTCCTGAGCCGTCACGCCCTCCCGCAGCCGCCGGTCCAGCGCCCCGCAGGCGGCGGCGCACAGCGCGCCCAGCGCATCCTCCTGTCCCGCGCCCCCCAGGGCGCGGACCAGCTCCAAAACCCGCTCCGTCATAGCTCCTCCTAGATGAGGAAGGCCCCGTCGGCCGGTTCCGGCGCGGCCTCCTCCCGGCCATAGCTCAGCTGCACCCCGGCGCCCAGGGCCTGACCGGCCCTGCCCCGGTACAGCTTGATAAGCCCCAGCAGCTCCTGCTCGTCCAGCCTGCCGGCCACCTGCTTCATCAGGGCGTGTCCGGCCTCCGGCTCCGCGATGCCCGCCAGGCGCACCATCTCGTCCCGCAGGCTCTTGAGGTACCTGCGTCCCAGCCGCGCCTCGTCCTCCATATGTCCCCCGGCGCTTTTGACCACCCCGGCCTTTCTCTGGGCGGGCACCGCCACGAAGGACCACTCGTACACATCCTGCGCCCCGGTGAGCACTCCGCAGCACACCTGTCCGCCGCAGCTCTCCCCCTTCTCGTGGGGGCAGGCGTCCAGCTCCTGGCCGCACACGGAGCACACCACTCGTTCCACGGCGCACCCCACGCTCACCTCCCGCTTGATGCCGCCGTCGATCTCCGCGATCAGCCCGGCGTTCTCGGCGGTGCGCATCATGTACGCCCACCCCTTGAGCCAGCGGCAGGGCCGTCCGTCCCGGGTGAGGGAGCCGTCCTCCACCACCTGCGCGCGGTAGATCCGGGCGGTCTGTCCTCTGGCGGACCACTGGTGGTCGAACACCCCCGACGCCCCCACGAACATAGGGGCCAGCTGGTCCAGCGTCTCGTCGCTGAAGCGCTCGAAGTCCCGGTCCATCTCGTTGTCGCACAGCCGCAGGGCGAAGGTATACACCTCGCCGGCCTCCAGCTCTCTCCGGCTCAGGGCGTTGATGAGCTTCAGCTCCTCCCCGTCCGGGGTACCGATGGCCTTCACCGCCCCGTCCTTACAAATTTCCATTCTGTCTCCCCTCCTCCAAGGCTCCGGCCTGGGCCCGGTAGAGCGCCGCCCTGGCCTCGGACTCCTCGTCCTGCAAATTCACGTCCAGCCATTCCACACTCACCTGGTCGTCGTACCCCTTCAGCCGCAGCCACAGCTCGCACACCCGCTCCGCCACCGGCTCCAGGCCCCGCCGGATGGCGGCGATCTCGCTGGTGAGTATGTCGGCCTGCTGTGCGCTCATCCGCTCGGTGGACGACCAGCTCAGCCCCAGCAGGAAGGGGGGTATGCCGGTCTTGGCCACCAGCTGCTCCAGGATCTGCCGCACGGGCACCTCGCTGTCCAAGATCTGGTTGTCCGCCCCGATGGTGCGTATCTCCACATCTCCGGCGCACACGAAGTCCCGCACGGCTCCCTCCCGGCCCGCCTGCATGGCGGCGCTCCACTCCCGGGCGACCCCGGCGCACCGCTCCCGGGCGGCGGCGCCGTCCTCTCCCTTGCACACCACGGCGAAGCGCACATTGCCCATCCGCTCCCAGTTCTTCCCCGTGGCCTGGAAGATCTTCATAAGGATATCCGCCAAAAAGGGCATGGAGCGCAGCATGGACACCCCATACGGGGCCCCCGCCTCCGGCTGGAAGGGGGTGAAGAGCAGCAGCTCCTGCCGTCTGGGGACGCGCACCGTCCCGTCCCCGTCCCGAACGCACAGCGTAAAGTCCAGCGGGCTGCCGCCCTCCTTGATTTCGATGCGCTCGGCGTCGGCGCACAAAACCGCGGCGATGCCGCGCCCGTCGGCGGCGGGGACGATCTCGCCCACCGCCCTGCCGCACACCAGCATGGAGTCCAGGTACTGGTCCAGGAAGGACTGGATGCCCCGCTGTCCCCGTCCCACGTTCACCGTGCGCAGGAAGCGGTCCAGCCCCTCCTGGGCCTCCGCGTCCCGGCAGACGGCCCGCATCCCGCCGCACAGCCGCACCAGCTTGCAGATGGCGGCGTCCACCACCGGCACCGCCTCCCGCACCGCCCGGTAGAGGGCCGTCTCCCCCCGGCTGAGCGGGACGTAGCCGTCCAGCTGGAAAAACGGGTGCCGTCCCGCGTCCCGCAGCTGGGCGGCGGCGGCCGGGGGCTGGGCGGCCGCCCCGCGCCTTCTGCCGCTCATCAGACGTTCAGCACCCGGCTGGCGTCCTGGAAGATCTTAGCGAAGCCGGAGGTGGTGGTGATGGCGGCCCGCTCCAGCTGCCGGTCGATGAGCTTGTCGTACTCCACCATCACGTCGCCGGCCTTGACCATCTCCAGGGCGTAGTTTTTGTCCAGCCCGATGATCTTGCCCGCGGGCACGGCGGAGCAGCGCAGCACCTTGGCCCCCATGGGGGTGATGAGCCTGCCGGTGCCGTGGAAGTCCAGCCCCGCCTCGGCGTCGCGCATCTGGCGCAGGCCCAGCAGCTTGGGCATGGTGTCCGTCCCCAGCAGCAGCGCGTTGAGCTGATAGGGCTCGAACAGGTTCCAGAACGCCACCAGGTCCTCGTAGGTGAGGGCGCCCGGCTTTGCCACGGCGCTCTCCTGGGCGGCGTTGCCGCCGCCGTCGCCGTTGAGGATGACGTCCACGGCGTCCTCCAAATGCATCCGGCCGATCTGCGCGCCGATCTGCCGCAGGGTGACGGAGAACAGGTCCAGCTTCTGGAATCGGATGGCCTCATAGGACGCCACCAGCATCCGTCCCCGCTTGTGGAGCCTCACCAGATCGTCCCGGGTGCGCACGGTGGTCTGAGGGATAGCCGCTCCCTCCTCCACCTGGGCCAGCCGCCCCCCGTCCTCGGACACGCAGGTGATGGACCGGTGGTCCATCCCGTCGATGAGGGTTTCGGTGGCGGTGATATCGGGCAGGATATTGCCCTCCTCCAAGCCCGCCTTCACCGCCCGGGCGATGTACTCGGGGAAGAGCACCGCCGACTGGCTGCTGGCGAAGAACTTGTCCACCAGGTCGGACCCCGCCCCCTTCACCCGGATGTCGAACCGCTTGAGCTGCCGCTGATAGGCGTCCAGCCCCTCCAGCGGGGTGCCCCGGTACTGCTCGCTGGGGTCCAGCTTTTCCAGCACCTGGGTAAAGGACCTGCCCGCCTCGTGGTACATCCCCTTTTCCAGCCTCACATTGTCAAATCTCTGAGCCATACCCATCGTCTCCTTTCTCCGCGCAAAAAGTCTATAGAAATCCCCGTTTCCGGAGCATTTCCCTCGTCGTCGCAAAGTCCGCTCGCTGGTTTTCCGCCTGCGGCGAAAAACTGCGCCCGCTCCCTTTGCTCCTCCTCTCCCCACAAAGCCAACGGGCGGCTTTGCGGGGGCCCCCTTGGCAAAGTCCGCTCCGCTC
>CATKZP010000034.1 GCA_949841355.1 uncultured Oscillospiraceae bacterium | reverse complement strand
CCGCTCAGAAGAACGCCAAGGACGGCATCTCCCTGGTGCAGACCGCCGAGGGCGCTCTGACTGAGGTTCACGACATGCTCAACCGTATGGTGGAGCTGGCCACCCAGTCCGCCAACGGCACCTACGACAATACCACCGACCGCGCCCAGATGCAGAAAGAGGTCGATCAGCTGCGGGACGAGATCAACCGTATTGCCGACAGCGCCAACTTCAACGGCATCAAGCTGCTGGACGGCTCCATGTCCGCCGAGGTGAGCATGGCCAACGTGAAAGAGGCCATTTCTGCTGATACCCAGATTCTGACCGATGGCCAGCTGTCCAAGACCCCCCAGGCCGGCAAGTGGTCCATTGATCTCAGCGACGCCAGCATCACCAACACTAAGACTTCCGCCAACACCGGCATCAAGTTCACCATTTTCGGCAAGACTCTGGACATTGGCGGCACTGGCGGCGTTGCTGCCGGTGAGACCGTGGAGGGCAAGGACCTGGCCCAGGCCATTGCCGATGCGTGGAATGCGCAGACCTCCGCCGCCGATAAGCAGCTGGACGGCGTGAACGTCACCGCTTCCGTGGTGGGCAATAAGGTGGTATTCACTCAGGACGAGGCTCCCCAGACTCATACTGATACGGCCGCGACCACCGGCAAGTTCACCCTGGCTGACGCCATCCAGAACAACGGTCACGAGGTCACTGTCACCGTGGAGCAGGAGCCCGCGGGCAAGGTGGGCCGTCTCTATGGCTCCGCCAAGTTCACCCTTACCGCAGACCACATTGTGGACGGCGGCATGATCAAGATTGGCGACACCTCCTATGTGTTTGCGGTGGGCGCCAACAGCAAGTATAAGGACGCGGCCAACGTCATTGACCTCACCGACAAGAAGGTGGGCGATACCGACCTGATCAAGGAGGCCGCCAAGCGCCTGTCCACCGTTGCCGCCGACAACAAGAACTTTAAGGTGGGCACCACGACCACCGATGGCGTCATCACCTTCACCGAGCGCGAGGGCGGCGTGGACTACAGCAAGAACAACCTGGCCGGTTCCGACAACAAGGGAACCAATGATGCGACCGGCGCTGCGCCCCAGGCTAAGGACGCCAAGGCTACCGACTGGAAGGGCCTGATCCAGGTGGGCATGGTGGACACCTCTTCCGGCAGCAAGGCGCTGACCCTCCAGATCGGCGATACGGCCGATGATTACAACCAGCTGAAGGTTTCCATCGGTGACTGCCACACCGGCGCTCTGGGCATTGGTAATATCTCCATTGCCGACCAGGACAGCGCCGCCGCCGCCGTGGACGCCATCAAGGCCGCCATTAACAAGGTGTCCGACGTCCGTGGTACTCTGGGCGCCACCCAGAACCGTCTGGACCACACCATCAACAACCTGGGCGTCATGACCGAGAACATCCAGGACGCCGAGTCCACCATCCGCGACGTGGACGTGGCCGAGGAGATGATGGCCTACACCAAGAACAACATCCTGATCCAGTCCGCTCAGGCCATGCTGGCCCAGGCCAACCAGGTTCCCCAGGGCGTGCTCCAGCTCCTCCAGTAAGAAGCTTCCGCGCGAGTTGTTTTTGGCACAAACCGCATGACCCAACCACAGGGGGCGGGCTTCGGCCCGCCCCCGTTTTTTAAGGAGGATACCCTCTCATGAATGCGCTAGAGATCGCCCGCCGCATGGCGGAGCTGGGAAATATGAAAGACGCCTGCCGGGGATATACCCTAGCCCTCGAGCAGGGTGGGCTGGCCCCGGAGGAGGAGATGGAGGCGGCGGTTTTTATCCTCCAGGCGGAGGGAAATTATAAGGTGGCCTATACCTGCTTCCGATCCCTTTATGACCGGGGATTGTTTCGCGAAGATTGCCTGGAGATTATGACCCAGGCGTTTTATGCCCCCAATGTAAAGCTGATGAAGTCCCGGTATGAGAAAAACTGCCGGGCGTTGGAAAAGTACCCCTATCTGTTCCGAAAGGACTTTTTAAACTTCGAATTTCTGCCGGTGCGTTTCTATCCCTTTGACGACAGCGGCTATTTGCCATTCCACCCGGCGCAGGAGCGCTTTGACGGTTATGTGGATGTTAACCGCCCGGTGGTGAGCCGGAATTTCTTTTATAACTTAGATAATCCCATCCTAGCCCAGGATGTTTATTCTCAATATGAACTGGAATATCTCAACGATAACGTGCGCCCCAGCGAATGGGTGGGGCGGGAAAATCATATTTACCTCCACTACACGGACTGGGGGGAGTTTTGCGCCCACTTGCAGGTGCTGAATGTGCGGGAGCTACTGAAGGACAAAAAAATCGTGTTTCTCATTGGGGATGAGATCGTCCAATACCCCATCGACTTTAAAGAACGGTTCGGCATCGACTACAGCCAGTATCCCGTGAAGCCCGTCGGTATCCGGGAGGTGCAGCGGCTGATCTGGCACACTCAGCTGGCCAGCCACAACGGCGGCGACTTTTTCAACGAAATTTTCGACGGCCACCCCAACCTGATTGCTATGCCCTCCATCATGCTGGAAAAGCTGAAGGAGGAGATCGACAAGCCTAGGCAGATGCTGGCACTGGTGGACGAGGGACGGGAGGCCGATACCAGCGGTCTGCCAGAGGCCTCGGCGCGGGTGATTCAAGAGCTGGTAGCCCTGCGGGACCGCACGAATAAGGATCTGCTGGTGGCTGTGTGTATGTATGATGAAAAATACACGAAGCCGCTGGACCCTGCCGCTCGTATTGCTCCAGCCCTGTTTTTGCAGCCTCACTTCGGCAATATGAAATATCAGATTCATTTAGACTCGGCAGGGCATGCTGTCTTACATTCCAAGGAGTACGAGGAGATTCAGACCTCTCCGATTTTTCAGAACTTCAAGTATATCAAAACCTTTACCCCTATGCGCCGGATTACCAGCGCCTATGGGGCCAGTATGCGCTTCATGCATAACCGGGTTTTGGAGTATCAGCGGGGAGAATCGGAGAAAGTCGCCGCTATGGATGACAATATGCTCACCCGGGTACTCAACCGCAGCTATATGATCGACCCCCAGGACCGGCTGTATGCGGACAGTGTGCTGGTGCGCTTTGAGGATGCCAAGCTCAACCCCAAGGCGGTCTTTACCGTGCTGGCGGCGTTTTTGGACCTACCCTATACCCAGAGCATGACCTACTGTACCTTGTTCGGAGAGCGTGACCCGGAGTCGCTGAAGGGGAATGACCTGGGCTTCTCCACAGGCGCCGTCTACCGCACCTACGATGAATACGCCAATGATGCGGAGCGGGCGTTTATTGAGTACTTCATGCGGGACGCTTACAGGGAATACGGCTACGATTTTCAATACTATGACGGTCAGCCGGTGGACGAGGCACAGGTGGACCGGTGGATTGATGGCTTTACCACCATCGAGCATTATATCCGATCCGCCTGGCGGGAAAACGTGCTGTCACAGGGCATCGTAACCAAAGATGGCCAGGAGGTGTCCGAAACAGAGGCAGAGTATGCCAGAAACGAAGCGATGGATCGAAATATGCAGAGCATCCGGGAGAACTGGCACAGCGTGGCAAAGACGCTTTTGCGCGGTCTGCGCTTTGTCAACCAAAATGGCCAGCCCCTGCGTATGATGGCCAAGCTAAAGCTGGATCCGGCGCTGTTGGAGCAGCCGCTTTATCACTGAGGAGGAACAGATTATGATTATTTGGCTGATCGGTATATCCGGCGCGGGCAAAACCACCATCGGCCGGAAGCTGGAGGCGCATTTTAATGAGCTGGGCGTCAAGAACTACCTGCTGGACGGCGACGAGGTGCGGGATCTGTTCGACCGGGACCTGGGCTACTCGGACGCGGAGCGGGAGGCCAACATCAAGCGGATCATTCTGGGCGCGTATCTGTTGGACCGAAACGATATTGTAGGCATTGTCTGCAATATCTCCCCCTTGGAGCACCTGCGAGCTCTGGCCCGGCGGAAAATCGCCGGATATAACGAGATTTATCTGAAAAAAGACCTGCAAATCAGCATGAAAAACGATGTGAAGGGGATGTACCGGGCCAACGCGGGCAAAACCCAGATTGTGGGTATCGACGCCAGCTTCGACCAGCCCCAGCACCCGGATCTGGTGCTGGAGGTGGACGGGCAGACGGAGGATGAGACCTTCCAGGCGGTGCTGGACTACATCGCCGCCAAATACGGCCCCCAGTACCGGTAAAGGAGCGCGCCATGACTGTGACCATCAACGAGGAGACCTTACAGGACATCATCAATATAGAGACCGGGCTGCTGGCCCCTCTCACCGGCTTTATGGGGGAGGAGGACTTTCGCGGCGTGGTGGATCGCTGCCGTCTGGCGGACGGCCAGGTGTTCCCTCTGCCCATCACCTTGGACATGCCGCCGGAGCAGTTCGAGACCATCCAGCTTGGCGATACTCTGACCCTGACCTACGGGGGCGCTCCGGTGGCGGAGCTGCGCGCAGAGAGCAAGTTCCATATGACGGACGGGGATATTGAGGCGGTATTCCGCACTCGGGAGGACGCCCACCCCGGCGTGCGCAAGGAGCGGGAGCGCTGGGCCTGCCGGGTGGGCGGGCCTGTCCGCCTTACGGATCGCTCGCTGCTGGCGGACGCGCTGAAGCCGGAGGACACCAAGCGGGTGTTTGCGGAAAAGGGCTGGAAAACGGTGGTGGGCTTTCAAACCCGCAACCCCATCCACAAGGCCCACGAGCACATCCAGCGCATCGGCCTGGAGGTGTGCGACGGGCTGTTCATCAATCCCATCGTGGGCTGGAAAAAGACCGGGGACTTCACCCAGGAAGCGGTGATGGCGGCCTACCGGCGGATGATTGAGGAATTTTATCCCCAGGACCGGGTGCACATCGCGGGACTCAAGACCCAAATGCGGTATGCCGGCCCCCGGGAGGCGGTGTTCCACGCCATCATCCGCCGCAACCTGGGCTGCACCCACTTCATCATCGGCCGGGATCACGCGGGGGTGGGAGGCTATTACGGCGCCTACGACGCCCACGCCCTGGCCCGGGAGCTGGAGCAGGACCTGGGCATTCAGCTCCTGCTCACCCGGGAGCCTTATTTCTGCAAAAAGTGCGGCCAGATCGTGACGGACAAGCACTGCGCCCACTACCATACCCACCGGGTGGAGATCAGCGGCACCATCATCCGCAAGTACATCAGCGACGGCTATATCCCTGACGAGATCATGCTGCGCAAAGAGATCTTTGACGCCATCCTGAGCTGCGGCCAGGTGTTCATCTCATGAATTCCAAGGCGGCGCTGAAAAAGCTGAGAGAGCTGGTGGACGATGCCACCTATGCGTCTATTGTGTCCATGCTGGCCGGAACCACGGTGTATTTTCCCGCCAACACGGAGTTCACCGATCTGGAGGAGCGCAACCTACAGCTTCGGGACGACTTCTACAGCGGGGACTACGAGGTAGCGGATCTGGCTCGGAAGTATGATCTGAGCATATCCAGGGTTTATAAAATTCTTCAGGCCAGATAGCCGCCGGAATTTTCTCATTTTCTTGGGGCACAACCAAAGGACGGCAAAACCCCTTGTTTTTGTCCTGGTATCCTGTAAAATACGGACAAGAAGGAGGCGGTCAAATATGACGCTGCAAACTCTGTCGGAGCATGAGATCATCACCACGTTCCTGGCTCTGGCCCTGCTGCTCATGGGGGCGTACCTGTGCGGGAAGCTGATGGAGGCCGTGAAGGCCCCTAAGGTGGTGGGGGAGATCACCGGGGGACTGCTGTTCGGCGGCACCTTTCTGTACCATTTCTTCCCCGCCCAGATGGAGGCGGTCTTTCTGGCCTATCCGGAGGAGGGAAAGGTGCTCAACCTGTTTTACCAGCTGGGTCTGGTGTTCCTGATGTTCTCTTCCGGCTTCAACACCCGGATTGATGTGGACCGGAAAAACCTGAAGATCATCGCCTGCGTGTTCACGGGGGCCACGGTGCTGCCCATGCTGGCGGCCATCCCTTTTGTGGGGCTGTTTCAGGAGGCGTTTATCGGGACGCGGGGGAACGACATCTCCTTCCTGCTGGTGTTCGTCATCGGGGTGGCCATCACATCCATCCCGGTGATCTCCAAGATCTTCTTCGACATGGGGGTGATGAATACCACCTTCACCAATACGGTGCTCACGGTGTCCACCTTCCAGGATCTGTGCCTGTGGATCATGCTCAACGTGGCCACCCGTATGGCCACCACCGGGGAGGTCAATCTGCCGGATATGCTGCTGGTGATCGCGTTCACCCTGGGCATGTTTGTGGCTGCCAAGCTGGCGGCGGATCACCTCCGCCGGGGGTACCGAAACCGGGTGAAGGCCACGGACTTTTACACGGTAAGCTTCATCGCCCTGCTGCTGTTCTCGGCGGTGCTGTATATGACGGGCATCAATATCATGTACTCCGCCTTCCTCACCGGGTATATCGTCAAGGCCCTCTCCCAAAACGACCCGGAGGCGGAGGGGCGGATGGAGGCGGTGGCCAATTTTTCCTTCTCCCTGTTTGTGCCCATCTATTTTGCCCTGGTGGGTATTCAGCTCAATCTGATTCATAACTTTTCGCTCAGCCGGTTTCTGCTGTTTTTCGCCATCGCCTTCGGGTTGGAGGCTGCGGGGACGGTGATTATGCTGCTGTTCACCAACCTGAAAAAGCAGGTGATCGTCAACTTCGCCGTCACCATGAACGCCCGGGGAGGCCCGGGAATCGTGCTGGCCACGGTGGCCTATTCCTACGAGATTATCAGCGTGGAGTTCTTCACGGTGCTGATTCTGACCACCATGCTGTCCTCCCTCATCGCGGGGTACTGGCTGCGGTACCAGCAGAAAAAGGACGACACTATTTTTATGGAGCTGACCAAAAATACATAAAAGGAGCGCATCGCCATGCAGAAATACATCCTCACCACCGGTCCTGCCCTGGCCAACGAGGTTCCTCTGGCCCAGGTGCACAGCGGCAAGAACATCTATCGCATCAACGGTGCCCACGGAACTGTGGCGGACATTGAGGCGGGTATCAAAAACATCCGCCGGCAGATCCCCAGCGCGGCCATTCTGATGGACCTGCCCGGCAATAAGGTGCGCACCGCCAACATTGAGGTGGGCATTCAGCTGGAAAAGGGCAGGACGTTCTCCCTGCGCGCCGGTCAGTTCAATTACCCGGATTTTTACCGCCACCTCCAGCCCGGCATGACCGCCTGGGCCAACGACAGCGTGTTTGAGTTTGAGGTGGTGTCGGCGGACAGCGAGAAAATCGTGTTCCGGTCCAAGTCCGACGGAGTGCTCATCAACGGAAAGGGCGTCCACGTCCGGGGCATTCATAAGGACATTCCCTTCCTGTTTGAAAAGGACCGGCAGCTCATTGAGCTGGCCAACCAGTACCGGCTGGACTATGTGGGGCTGTCCTTTGTGCGCACGCCGGAGAACGTGAAGGAGGCCCAGGCCCTCATTGGAGAGGGTACCCAGGTGATCTCTAAAATTGAGACCATCGACGCGGTGGAGCATATCAACGAGATCCTGCCTCTGGTAAAATACATTCTGGTGGACCGGGGGGACCTGTCCACCGACATCGGCATCGAAAAAATCCCCCGCTTCCAGAAATACATCATCGACAAGGCGCTGTACTTCGATGTGAAGGTATTTCTGGCCACTCAGGTGCTCAAAAACATGGAGACCAAGCCCATCCCCACCATCGGAGAGATCGAGGCGCTGTATGAGATCATGAAGTCCGGGGTGTACGGCGTGCAGATGTCAGAGGAGACGGCGGTGGGCCGCTATGTGCCCGAGTGCGTCCGGCTCCTGGAGCAGATGGACCAGGAGATTCTGGCGGAGAAGATCGAGCTGTAACGGCGGCAGGCTGATAATGCCCCAACCAAACGAGCGCGGAACCGTGATGACTTCACGGTTCCGCGCGTTTTATTTTGTGCGATGAGAGCGGTTTTCTGCGGACAATAAACCATACTTTGGGAGACAAAAAGATATCGTAAAAAATTTCTTTCAAAATCACTTATTATTTTGAAAATGAGGACGATATAGTTAGCGAAGGCAGCTGAGAAAAGTTTGTTCATAAACATATAGATTATGAAACAGCGGCTGCGTGTTTGGTTTCACCCGGCTGACGGGCCGGTGAAATAAAGAAGCGCGTCAAACAGTCCGGACAGTCTGGCCAGATGGCCGGGCTGGGAGGCGCAAAATTTTGTGGAGCTTAGGCAAGGATCGCCGAGGCTTAAATACTATGGAGGGAATTATAAATGCGTATTCAGCACAATATTATGGCAATGAGTGCCTACCGGAACTACACCAACAACGTCTCCGCCATGAAGAAGAACCTGGAGAAGCTCTCCTCCGGCTACAAGATCAACCGCGCCGGTGACGACGCCGCTGGTCTGGCTATTTCTGAGAAGATGCGCGCTCAGATCACCGGCCTGGAGACCGCTCAGAAGAACGCCAAGGACGGCATCTCCCTGGTGCAGACCGCCGAGGGCGCTCTGACTGAGGTTCACGACATGCTCAACCGTATGGTGGAGCTGGCCACCC
>CATKZP010000033.1 GCA_949841355.1 uncultured Oscillospiraceae bacterium | reverse complement strand
CATTTAGCTGTACAATCTTTTCCGACATGGTTTGCTGTCTCCTTTCTGAATGTGGTTCCTCAACTCCATTCTACTTGAGACTGCAAACCTTGTCCTTTTTATTTGCGCAATTTATTGTACCTTATCAGAATACTATCCGCCCCGGCAACAAAACGGTAACAAATTCTGAAATCACCCCGCCGGACACAAAAAGAAGAAATCCCTCAAACCGTTGTGGCTCAAGGGATTTCGTGGAGCTGCTACCCAGATTTGAACTGGGGACCTCATCCTTACCAACAGCGGTAAGGAATTTTTTATAATCTTTTCCCGTGGTTTATAGGCATTTACGCTCCGGCACAATTTCTTTTCAGCACTTTCTAATGATATGTCCTCCATTGTTTCCACGCCTGTCTGTGGCTGGTTATGTGGTCAAAATGTAGTGATGGGGCTATCACTCAGCGATATAACCGCTGGCTGATAGACCCGTTTTTACTACGTTTCCAGGGGGCCGTTCCATACAAAAATTGCGTCACTGTAAACAATAAAGGCTTCCCCAAAATACAAAGAATATCAGCTCAGGGCCGGCAACAGGTTTGTCGCCGGCCCTGAGCCAAAAGTGAATGAAAGAGAAACGCTGATTGATGGCGCCGATGCGCCCTGGTTATCCATTGATACCTACAAACATCAGGATAGTCTATCTGCTTTGGTTTCCCTGGTCCCCTTGTTCCTTTCCCAAGGCTTTCCGCATCGACAAGACCCCCCACAGAATACATCCTGCCGTCACAGCGGCGTCAAATCCAAAGAGGGCCAGTTCCCAATAAGGCAATGCGTAGCCATACTCAATCCCCTCGCCCATACCATTCATAGCGTTGGTTTGGGATGTGGCATAGAGGATATTTTTCGTCGCCTTGCGCAGCGCCGTGAGGTGGGACGCATTGACCACAGAACCTGAAGCGGACGGCTGCTGATCCTGGAACAGGCACAGATCTCCGCCCGCCCGGATCATCTGATCCGGGTTCATATATGCGTTGGCATAATCCGTGATGACCATTCCCTGGAATCCCCACTCATTGCGGAGGATCTCAGTCAGCAGTTCATAGGATCCGCCCGCCCACACCGTTCCAATGCGGTTAAAGGAGGACATGATGCCCAAGGATTTTCCTTCCTTGACCACCAGCTCGAAGGGCTTGAGATAAATCTCCCGGAGCGCCTGCTCGCTGAGCCAGGTGATAAGTCCGTTGGTGTCCCGGTCAGTCTCCTGGTCGTTTACCGCGAAATGTTTCACCATGGTGTTGACGCCCTTTTCCCTGGCCCCGGTCACCACGCTGGCGGCCATGCGCCCGGAGAGCAGGCCGTCCTCAGAGTAGTATTCCCCGTTTCGGCCTGAGAACGGCGTGCGGTGTATGTTCATGGCGGGGCCGTACCAGCCTGAGTAGGTGCGCCCATCCCCCCGCTCATTGCCGATCAAAGACTCGTTGCCGATGGAATTCCCCATGGCTTGGGCAAGTTCCACATTCCAGGTGGCGCCGATCACACATTCGGACGCATAGAAGCATGTGTCGTACACCACCGCGGTCGCGTCAGTGGCGGACATAAAGGTAGTGTATCCCGCGGGGCCGTCCGGGTCGGTGGTTTTGGGCTTTCCAATGGAGTCAATGGCCGCCGTGTTGAAGTTTCCTGTGCCCACCAGGTAGCGCATCTCTTTGACGGTGAGCTGGGAAAGCAGCGTCTCCCACCTGGGATCGTCGTAATCTGCGCCGATCAAATCATACAGCTTCACCTCTGTCTCGGAAAAGGTCAGGGGTGTGCGCTGCTGGCGGGGCTTTCGCTCCGCGTGCCAGGGCTTGCCCTCGTCCACGGCGCTGCCCGCGCCGATATACGCCTCCACCGACAGGCTGTCAATGAGAGACTGCTCCACGTTCCGATCCTCCTGCGTGGGCGTGGCGGGCCAGGTCCCCTCCCAGTCCGCCCGAGAGAGGTAGGCCGCGATGTGCCCGCTCACCTCGTCGAAGCGGTTTTCCACAGGGTTTCCAGTGGCGGTGTCCTCGGCGAACACAAGGGTCTCAGGCACAGTCAGTTCAAAACTGAGGCCGCTGCTGCGCCACGCATCGTTGGCATTTTTGCCGATGTAAACGGCGTATGTCCCACTGTCCGCCTCGTATGTCTTGCTGCCGTTGCCGTTCAAATCCCCGTAATCATAAGAGGCCAAATCCGCCACGCGGAAGGAGAGGGTCACGGTCTGGGCCTCCCCAGGGGCCAGCAGCTTTGTCTTGGCAAAGGCGCCCAGCACCACATGGGCTTTTTCCACCTCACCGTCATAGTAGGGGGCGGAGATGTAGAGCTGCACCACGTCCTTGCCGCTGTACCGGCTGTCCGCACTGTTCGTCACTGTCACCTCCGCCGCGACGGTCTTGCCCTTGTCGGCCGGGGTGATGGCGTCCCCAGAGGAGATCTCCGCGCCGTCCAGAAGTAGCCGGTCCAGCGTCCATGTGAAATCGGAATAGCTCAGCCCATAGCCGAAGGGGAATACAACGGCGTTATCATACCAGCTGTAATCGCCGCTCTTCTCGTACTCAGTATAGCCCCGGGTCTCATAGTAGCGGTATCCGACGTAAATCCCCTCTTCGTAATCCACGAAATAGGCATTTTGATCCACACCGTCTACCTGATAGCGGTTGCCGTCCTGGGTCATATTGTTGGAGAAATTTGCCCATGCGGGCGCGTCGGCAAAGCGGCGGGCAAAGGTGTCCACCAGGCGGCCGGAGGGATTCACCTCACCGCTGAGCAGCCTGCCCAGCGCGGCCATCCCGGTGCCGCCGGTGGTGCCCACCCAGACGCAGCCCTTGAGCTTTCCGTTATAGACCCCGTCCTCCAAAAAGCCCAGCTCCATCGGAGCGGCGGAATTCAGGATGACCACCACGCTGCCAAACCCGGAATCCGGGGCGCACAGCGCCTCCAGCAGGGCCCGCTCGTTGTTGTCCAGCTGGAGATAGTGGTCCTCCGGGTTGGCCCCGGCGGTATTTTTCATGGTCCGGGGCAGATCGTAGCCCTCTCCCCCCACGCGGGAAAACACCACCAGCGCCGCGTCGGTATAATCGCCGGCATAGCTCTGGATGCCGCCCGTATAGTCGCTGAGGGGAAGCTCCCCGGTCTCCAGGCCCTCCAGCACCCCCGTGTCAAAATTCAGCTTGGAGGTGCGGCCCTTTCCGGCGGCCTTTTGGGCTGCATAGAACTCCTTCAGCTCCGGGTTTACCTGGAAGCCCGCGCTTTCCAGGCTCATATAGATGTCCACGCCGTTGGAATTTTCCTTGGCCCCGGAGCCGGAACCGCCGTATACCGGGTCTGCCGAGTTCATGCCGAACACACTGATCCGCGCCCCGCCGGGAAGGGGCAGCGCTCCGTCGTTTTTCAGCAGGACAAATCCCTCGGCGCACAGCTCCTCGTTGACCCGGTTTGCCGCTGCCAGCGCCGTCGCTTTATCCACGATCCCCTCATCGGGGGTGAAGTGCATGGCGTCCGCGGGGTCGCCCTTGGTGACCACCCGGCGCTCCTCGCCAAACAGGGAGTTGAAGGTGTTGTGGACCAGCGGCACCTGGGTTGCCACAATATTCAGCGCCAAGCAAAACACCAGCAGAATCGCAGTGGTCACCATAAACGCCCGGCAGTTTTTCCAGGTGAAGGAACACGCGCCGCCTATCTTTTTGAAAATTTTCATACGCTCCCCTTTACTTCGTGTTGGCCACACGCGGACGCCATCCGATCTCACAGGAAGCTCCCCCGATCTCCAGGCAGTCAAAGATGGGGCCCTTCGCCGTGGCAGTCCCCACACCGCCGGTATCCTCGGAGTCCAGGATTTCAAACCCGATGATGTTTTCCCCGGCCTTGAGGCTGACGGAGGGCGAAAGGGTGTAGCGGTCAAACGCCATATCGTTCCCCGCCCCGTTGTCCGGGATGGCAATGGAACCATAGTCCAGCTCCTGGCCATTCACGTACACTTTGAAGGTTTTGGGGGTGAGGGTCAGGTCGCCCCATTCGGTGCCCAGCCCCAGGATCAGGTTTGCCGAGGTGTCTGCCGCGCTGGTGATGGCAAACTCAAAGCTGGCAGCCGTGTTCAGATAGCCCAGCGCTTTGCCGCCGCTGGCCTTGGCGTAGGACTGAATCATGGCCAGCCCGCTGGCGCTGCCGCTGTAGCCCGCGCCCTTGAGGCTGGACACGTCGATGTGCTCCGCCTCCATCACATTGGTCTGCTCATAGACATCGTAGATTCGCAGCTGGCACTCCACGCTGACCGGCTCACAGCCCTCGGCGGAGGCAATAATATTGAAGCGCATCACGCCGCTGGTGGAATCGCTGGGTGTGCCCGCGATAACGCCCAGCTCATTGAAGCTGATCCCCTTGGGAAACCCGATGCCGCCGATATACTTGATCTCATAGCTGATATTGGGTACGCCGTAGGCCTTGCGCACGCTCTCGCTGTAGGCCTCGCCCACCTGGCCGTCGGGAAGGGTCCAGCCCTCGAACACGATATGGCCCAGGTCGGTGGGGCCTGCCGCCTCTGCGGAGCCCTCCGAAATGTTCAGCGTGAACACGGCCTCCACGGGGTCGCAGCCGTTGGCGGAGGCCACAACGGTAATCTCCGCGCTGCCGGACGCCTCGGGCACCCCGGAAATCTGGCCGTCTTCGGCCAGGGAAAGCCCCGCCGGGAGGGCGCTGCCCGCCTTCAGCGCGTAGGTGACGCCCTCCGCTCCGGCGGCGGTGCCCACGCTCTGCACATAGGGCTCTCCCGCCGCACCGTCCTCCAGGGCCTTGCCCGTGTAGCTGAGGGCCCCTTTCTCGATGTGGATGGAAAACTCAGCCTCTTTGTAATTGTCCTCGGGATCGGTGGCAAAAATGGTGAAGGTGAAGTCGCCCGCCTCCTCCGGCGTGCCCGTCACTGCGCCGTCCTCCGCCAGATAGAGGCCCAAGGGAAGGTTATCGTCATAGTCCAATTCGTAGTATATGTCTTCCGCACCGGCGGAAACAGTGTCGTTATAGGCAGCCCCTACGCTGCCGGTGGCAAGGGTTTTTCCTTCAAATTGGAAGTCCGTTCCACCGCCGCAGGCCGTGAGGCCCACAAGCAAGAGCGCGGCGGCAAGCAGCGCCTTGACCTTTTTCATCGCGTTCATGGTTTCCCTCCATTTTCCGAGCACCCACAGGGCCAGCCTTGTGGGTGCTCGGGTGATTGATTCGTTTTAACGGAACATGAGATGCCGGTTCCAGGGTTTAGGACACGGTGATGTAGAAGTACGCTACCGCGTTGGCGGTCCATGCCTCGTTGTCCTTAACGCCGCCATCGCACACACCGATGGTTATGCGGTAGTCGCCGGGGGCCGCGTCGGTGGAAACCGTGCCGGAGATCATGCCGGTGTCTCCGTCCAGCGTCAAGCCCAGCTGCTCCAGGTTCCCGGCGTAGAGGACATACTTCACGCCGCTGAGATTTTCGGCGTGGACATCCAGCTCAGCCTCGCCGCCCTTGGACACCTCAAAGACATGGCACGCCTCTTTGCTGGTGTCCGCATTGCCCCGGGTATCCCGGATATTGGTGTAGGAGGTATCGTTCACGCTGTACTCATAGGGCACGATGCTGTGGTTGTTCAGCATGGCCGCGCTGTTGGCCACAGTGTACTGAATGCGGTGCAGGCAGTCGTACAGAGCAGTGAGGTGGGTGGCGGTATTGGCCTCGTCGTTGGAGTTAATGCCGGTCACCCGGTCCGGGGTTCCGCCGTCCTGGTCGATGAAATAACCGCCCATGACACCGTCCAGAGAGATATCCTGCCCCGCGCGGATCATCATGTTGTGGTTCATGTAGTTGCCCGCCTGGTTGGTGCCGGCGGCGTCGGTAACGAACACCCCCTGGAAGCCCCATTCCTCCCGGGCAATCTGGGTCAGCAGCTCGTGGGACGCGCCTGCCCAATCGAAGCCAACACGGTTGAAGGAGGTCATCATGCCCAGGCTCCCGCCGTCCTTCACGCCCATCTCAAAGACCTTGAGATAGACCTGGCGCATGGTCTGCTCGTCCGCCCAGGTGGCCACGCCGGTAATGTCGCGGTCGGTCTCCTGGTCGTTGAGGGCGTAGTGCTTCATGAAGGTGACCATCCCCTTTTCGGTGCAGCCCTTCACCATGTTGGCCAGGGTGGTCCCGGAGAGGAACGCATCTTCGGAGAAATAGTTGGTGTTGCGGCCGGAGAAGGGAGTGCGGTGGACATTGGCTCCGGGGGAATACCAGCCGCTGAACTTGGCCCACAGCCCGAAATCGCCGTTGAGCTTGCCGTAGCGGTAGGCCAGATCCTTGTTAAAGGAGGCGGCCACCGTCACCTGGGAGCACCACTTGATCAGCTGGTCGTTCTCCATCATGTCGCCGGGCTGGAGATAAACAATCCGGTCAAAGGCCCGCTGGATGCCGAAGGGGCCGTCGCCGTGGGTGGAGTTGGGCACGCCCATGCCGTCGTTGGGAACAAAGTTGAAGGCGGTGATAATCTGCTCAATGGCCTGCTTCTCGGTAAACTGGGTCAGGTATTCCTCCCACTTGGGATCGTTGAAGGCCAGCCCCACCATGTCGGACAGCTGGATGGGCGCGGGATTCTCAGCGGTATAGGCGCTGTCCTCTTCCCGGAAGCTGGGGATGGTCTCGGAATACCAGGGAGCCTTGCCGCCGTCATACCGTGGATTGGCCTCGTCGTAGGCGGGGTCCAGGGTGAAATCGTTGTTTCCGCCGCCCAGGCTGCTGTCCTTGTCCGCCAGGGGCATTTCAAAGTTGGCCAGCCATGCCGCGTCCTTTACCAGCTCCGCCTTGCCCTGCTTGAGGTACACGGGGGTCACAGAGGCGTCGGCGGAGGTCCAGTCGGCGCCGTCGTGGGTGGCGCGGTAGCGGGCCGCCCAAAGGGGATCAATGGTGGTATCGCCGGTTACGTCGAACCAGAGGGGGCGCTGTGGCCAGGTGCCCTCCCAGTCGGCGCGGGAGAGGACCTTACCCTTCATCTCCTCGCTGATGTAATCAAAGCGGTTTTCAATGGCGGTGCCGGTGGCCTCATCCTCGGCGTAGGCAAAGCCGCCGGAGGGCACAGTATAGGTGAGCACATCGGTGTCCTTGGAGGACCAGGAGTGGGAGTTCTCAGAGATGTAAAGGGCATACGTCCCTTCCTCCACCTCGTAGCCCGTAAATCCGTTCTTGTTGGCGTCCGCATAGTCATAGGAGGCCATATCCCGCACCTTCATGGTGAGGGTCACCGTCTCCGACTGGCCGGGCTGGAGCAGGCCGGTCTTGGCGTAATCGCCCAGTTCCACCTTGGCCTTCTCAATGCCGCCGCTGGTGTAGGGGGCATCATAGTAGAGCTGGACCACGTCCTTGCCTGCCATGTCGCCCACGTTGGTGACCTTGACCTGGATCGAGATCTCGCCGTCCTGGGTCAGCTCCGCGCCGCTGGCGGGGGTCTGACCCACCACCTCCCAGTCGAAGCCGGTGTAGCTCAGGCCGTAGCCGAAGGGGTAGACCACGCTGCTGCGGTACCAGTCCTCCCCGTCGGTGAAGCCACGGGTCTCATAGTAGTGGTAGCCGATGTAGATGCCCTCTTTGTAGGATACCGTGTAGTAGGCCAGGTCAAAGGCGTCCTTATAGAGTGTGCCGTCGGCCAGGGTGTACTCGTTGCCCTTGGCAGAGTCGAAGCCGTCCTCGTTGCCCACGAAGTTGTTGGCATAGTCGTTCCAGCTGGGGCTGGCGGTGAAGTCGGCCTCCAGGATATCCGGGGTGCGCCCGGAGGGGTTGATTTTGCCGGTGAGAATGTCGCCGATGACATCGTAGCCGTTGGCGCCGCTGCCGGTGATCCACAGGCAGCTCTTCACCTTGGAATACTGCTCATCCCGGAGAAAACCTACCTCCATGGCGTAGGTGCTGTCCAGCAGCACGATCACGTTGTCGAAGCGGTCGTCCGCCTGAAGCATCTGAAGAATGGCCTCCTCGTGGTCGTCCAGCTCCAAGAAGTGCTCAAAGGGGTCGCTCTCCCGGCCCTGGCCGCCCACGGGGGTCCAGGTGCCGGACTCGATCTCCTCCCGGGTGGGGTAGGCCAGCACTGCGGTGGTCTGCCCCTCCTCGGCGGCGAAGCTGGCGCGGGCCAGGTCGCTGCCCTCGCCGCCGCTGCGCCCAAAGACCACAATGGCGGTGCCTGCATAATCCCCGTAGGACGCTTTTACCGCCGCGGTGTACTGGCTCTGGGGCGTCTCGCCGGTGGCGTTGAATGAGGCGTGGTTTTTGGTGCTCCGTCCCTCGCCGGACAGCCCGTTGTCCGCATAAAAAGCCTTAAGCGCAGGATTCACATCGAAGCCGCTGTTTTCCAGCGCCTGGGCAATGCTGCCTGAGCTTTTGCCGAACACACTGACCTTGGTGTCGGAGATGGGGAGGCTCCCCTCGTTTTTGAGCAGGACATAGCCCTCGGCGGCGATCTCCTTGTTGAGAGCAAGCCCCGCCTCGTAAACCTCGGTCATGGTGTCGTAATCAGAATAAAACAGGTTGGAGCCCGGGGTACCCAGGTTTGTGCCCGGCCTGCCGCGCTCCGGCTGGTCGGCGGGCTCCTGGCTCTCCGGGGCGCCGGAGCCGCCGGGCTGATCCGGCGTTGCGCTGGGATTGTCGCCGGCCGGTTTGTCACAGGCGGCCAGACCAATCACCATGACAAGACATAAGAACACACTGACGAGCCGTTTCATTTTCGCTTTCATATCGTTCCTCCTCTTTTTTATCCCGGGGCCCCGGCCATCCATGGACCCGTTGTCCTTTTGAGCATATGGCAAAGGAGGCCTTGCTGCAAGCTCAACAACATTTTCGGTTTGCCAAACGGCATAATCGGTTATTTAAAACAAAAGGCGGCCCCTCTCTCCCAATAGAGAGAGGGGCCGCCTTTCGCGCGGTCAATCTATTTGACGGGCAGAACAACATCGGTGTAAAATACGCCCTCCTCCGTCTTGAAGGTACAAATTCCATCATATCTCGCCGCCAGCATGTGGATGGACTGGCTGCCAAATCCGTGGCAGGTTTTGTCGGCCTTTGTCGTTCTTGGCAGGCCGTCCACAAATTCCGGCTGGGCTGAAAAGTAGTTCTCGCTATGTATCAGCACGAAGCCGCCCTTTTCCATCACGGTGAGCGAAATAATCCGCTTTTCCTCCGGCAGTCCCTCCACCGCCTCAATGGCGTTATCCAGGATGTTGCTGAACAGGGAGTAAACGTCCTCCTCCGGCAAAAAGCCCAGCTTTTCTCCGTTGGCCAGGCAAGTGAACTGGATGTGGTTGCGTTCACAGTTATAGTTCTTCATGCCAAGCACTGTATCCAGCGCCACGCAGCCCGTTCGGAACAAGGAGTCGTAGCCGTCCACGGCCTGGCGCATCTCCTTCATTTTATCCTTGCCGTATTGGGCCTCCAGGATATGCAGCTGGTGCTTCAGGTCATGGCACTTGATGTTGATAACGTCGATGGTCTCCTTTTCCCGCTGGTACTGCAATGCCTCCTGGTGGAGCAACTGCTTCAAAATATCCCGCTCCGACTTCATCTCCTGGTAGGCCAGCTGATAGAACTCCACGAACAGGCCCATAATGCAGGTAACAATGGAAAACAGATGGAGGTACACCATCAAAACGGTGGATTCCAGCCTGCGCACCTCGGTGCTGGCAAAGGAGTTGATAAAAATGGTAAACAGGATTGTGAGCAGGGCCATGACGATTTGCGCACGGTTCTCCGTCTCAATTCGGTCGGTCTGAATCCGTTTGACCACGAAGTAAAACAGGAGAATGTCCACCACCCCGTAAACGCAGATGTTGAGGATGGTCCTGCCATATACGTCCAAAGGACACGTCATCTGAATCAGCAGCGCCAGCTTTTGGCTCAAATGCTCTATGCAGTACCCCGCCGTCGCACAGAACAGCGCCTGCCAAAAAGTGCACCGATAGCAGGTCCGCAGCAGCAGCATGGTCAGGATAAAAACCAACACGCAGTTCGTATTCCGCAGGAAAAGCATCAGCTCGGACTCTGTGCACAGGGTAAAGATCAGGCGGTTGTACCCTGCGCTCAGCAGGATGATGCCGCATAGCAAGGCGGTTAGCCGGAGCCAGAATCTTTCCCTGCGGGAAAGGCTGTGCCCCACCATGATGCTGGCCGCCGCGACGGCGCCCACATAGGTCACGGTACCCAGCAGACTTTGCACCAGTTCCCGCATATGTTACCGCCTCCCCATGGAAATATGATAGTTCGCCAATGCCTCCAGAAAATCCTTTCGCCGGGCGCGGCTGATCTCCACCCGGTCCCCGCTTTTCAGAAAGAGCAGTGCTCCGTCATACCCGGAAACATAGTCCAGATTGACGATATACCCGCTGTTCACCCGGAAAAAGGAATCGGGCGGGAGCTGCGCCCCCACCTCCTTCATGGTTCCGTATGCCGGGAAGTCTCCGTGCTCCGTGTGGTAGAGGATTCGGTGGCCGTCGCTCTCCACATAAGCTACGGAGGAGGCTGGAAATACCGCTTGGCTGCTGCGCGTCTTGATGATAACCCGGTTTTTGCAGTTCCTCTGGCAGATGGAGACGGCCTTCTTGATTTTCAGGGCAAACGCCTCATAGGTCAAAGGCTTTAAAAGGTAATCCAGCGCGTCCACCTCATATCCCTTGATGGCATAGCGCGCTAAGTTGGTCACAAAGATCAGCACCACAGAGGAGTCCTGTTCGCGCAGCTTTCGCGCCGTGGCAAAGCCATCCAAGCCGGGCATATCCACATCCATAAACACCATGTCAAAGCTGTCCGCTTGGTAGCCGGTGAGGAACTGGACGCCGCCTTCAAAAGGAACCGTTCGGAATTTCTCACCCTTTGCCTGGGCATAGCGCGTTAGGAGCCGGCTGAGATGCGCCCGCTCCTTTTCCTCGTCGTCCACCACCGCCACATTCAGCACACTTCCACCCCCCAACGCGCACAGCCATCTGCTACTCGTCATTCTATCAAAAAGCATTGAGGTTCGCAAGCGGAATTCCTTCGCCAATTATACCCGGCCTGCCCGCAGCTTTATCTATCCTGGTTTGTGATGAGTTGCTCACCCTTTGTTATACCTATCCCTTAGACCCTGATGCCCCTCTTGATCCACCCGCCGCAGGTCATCCGCTGTGTACAGTTCCCATTTTGGTTCCTCCGCCCGCAAGTCAAGCACCTGTATTATTTCCGGGTAGTGCGTTTCCGCGTCAAACGCAAAGTTCCCAGCCACCATGCGCTGCCACGCAGTTTCCTCCACCAGCTCTGCCTTGCCCGCTTCGTAGCTCTCCAACTCGTGGGTCATATCAATCCGCCGCAGAAACTCCTCCGCCGTCAGTTCCCCCTTCAGGTACTCCATCCGGGCCAAGCGAGCGTTCTCGCTCCATGCCTCGTACTGATCATACTCCATGGAGATCAATTTGTCACGCTCATCCGGCGCGGCATCCTGCCAGCGCAGAAGGCGGGCGTACATCCTGTCCCGCAGCTGGTTGCAAACCTTGAGTGCGCTATCCTGATCCTCCACCAAATTTCTCTTGAACCGCGCCCCTCGCTGTTTGCAGGGAAACCCGTCCGTCACCCGGTCACAGTACCGGGTGGCTTTTTTCGTCTTGGGGATAAACCAGCCCCAGCAGTAGTCACACCGGGCAATGCGCTGCTTGTTCTGCTGGAAGTAGAGCGCCAGCTCCAGCATCCGCAGTCCAAAAATGGAATTGGCTCGGAACACTCTCTGCCCCGGTTCCACATCAGGCAGGCTGACAGGATCACACAGCTTACCTACCTCGGGATAAACCCGGCACAGCTTCTCCAATCGCTCCCGCTGGCTGACCCGTTCCATCCCATCAAAGGCCATCTCCAAGATATTCCGCAGGTAAACCTGTGTGCGGATCGGCTCCTCCAGCACGTGCAACAGTTCCTGTGCCGCGTCCAGCAAAAACAACGCACTGCCGTCATCCTCTCTCTGCAACGCCTGATCCAACAAGATCCCCAGCGCAAAAAAGCCCACCGGGTCAATCTTTTGGAGCATAGACGGCAGAAGCAGCGTCTCCGCCACAAAGTCCTCAAAGTCCGCCACCGGGACGTCCAGCCGCACCGCGAACAAGGGATGCTCGTCCCGCAGGCGTTTGATTTCCCTGCGGTATGCCCGGTAGTCAATCTCCGCAGCGGCAATAAGATCCTTCGCCGGCGTGGTGGCCGGAAGCTGTTTCTCCGACCCATCCTCACAGTGGAGTACCGTTGAAAACAGCCCAGCTCCTTTCTCCACCAGCAACAACTGTGACCCACCCAGTATCCCACGCAATTTATTTTCCAAAAAGATCACTTCCTGATGTAAAACCCTCTGCGCCTATTCTATCATGAGAACATCCCAAAGGGAAGAACCTGTTGAACATTGACAAGTGAATACCCACCGCCGGAGTGCATACTCCCTGGGTGAAGTACCGCCGAGACCTTCGCATAGAGTGAGCGTGCCAACAGAGTGAAAACACCGCAGTGAGATCCTGGGGCAGGAAGGTGTACGGTGTGTGGCCAACAAAATTTTATGAAAGGAAAAGCCAATGAAATTATCTGAGTACAAAAGCTATGACGATCTGCCGTTGTTTCTCAACGCAGCAATGGTGGCAAAAGTGCTGGGCATTGCCCCATCCAGTGCATATGAGTTGATGCACGAAACGGACTTCCCTGTTCTAAAAATCGGCAACCGATTGGTTGTCCCAAAGGAGAAGTTTGTTGAGTGGGTGGAGCAGCACACGAAGGGCGGTGAGAGCCGTTGAGCAGACGGCAAAAATTTAATCCCTTGAAAAACACGTTCCCCTTCCCTAATGAAATTTTTATCCTCGGCCTTTGCCCTGGCGAACTGGCCGTCTATTCCTATCTGCTCTGCTGTGCAAATCGCAAAACAAACCAATGCTGGCCCAGCTACAAAACAATTGGCAAAGCGGTTGGCATGACTGAAAACACGGTTGCAAAATACGTCGGCAGTCTCGAACGCAAGGGCCTTATCCAAACTGAAAACACCACCGTTTCCACCAAGGCTGGCGTAAAACGAAATGGCAATCTGCTCTATACCGTCTCCCCATTTCAAGATGTTTTGGAGACCCACTATCAGCGGCAATTGGAGCGGCTGGCCCAGGAAACCGCCCGCACCCAACTCCAGTTGGGTGCATGACCCCGTGTTTCGCGTTGTAAGGCACCTTGTGGCTCTCCCACGGATCGGGTGGCATCCGTACCCCTCCGATGCCCTAAAATACGGCGTTGGCCCTCGTTCGGCCCGTTGTGGGAGGGCGGGGTGTGCAGGGGCTGTTCAGCGGAAAAATGTACCACGCTGTAATCAGTAAGGGGCACGCGGGCACAGGCTGAAGGGCAGCGCAGAGGCCCAATTTAAGGGCAAGCAGGATAAATTTCCCTCACAGCTCTCCGCAGTGCGGACAGCCCCGCCGCAGTACCGTGGGAGCGCCAGGTGAGGGCAGTGCAGAAACGCCCCGTTGGGACGGATGCCTACCCTTTTGGGTAGGGCAAGCATCGCGCCCGGCTATACGCCGCCCGCACTCGCCGGGGCCATGCCCCGGCACCCCCCTACCCCCTGAAGGGGGAGAAAGGAGTTCAATGCAGAAGAAGAAAACCGAAATCATCACCGCCCGTATGACCCCTGCGGACAAAAAAGTCATCCGCCAGCGGGCCAAGTCCGCAGGCATGACCGTCACGGATTACCTCACCGCCTGCGCCTTGGGCAAGGAGATCGTCCGGGTGAACGGGCTGGACAATCTGCTCTCTGAG
Organism: uncultured Oscillospiraceae bacterium; assembly: GCA_949841355.1. Taxonomy (GTDB): domain Bacteria; phylum Bacillota; class Clostridia; order Oscillospirales; family Oscillospiraceae; genus Enterenecus. The sequence continues at coordinate 465 of CATKZP010000033.1, read as the reverse complement.
CTGAAAGCTCAGGGCCGCAACCTCAACCAGCTTACCACACTGGCCAACATGGGGCGGCTCACTGTTCTGCGCGGGGACGACTTCGTTCAAGCGCACACCCGACTGTGTGACGCACTGGCTACGTTGATCCGGGAGGTGCGCTGATGGCAACCTTCACCGCGATCCAATGCAAAAAACAGTCCGCCAGCTCCATGCGTGGCGTGATCGATTACGTGGAACAGGAGAAGAAAACACGCTGGGGCGACGCATGGTTGGTCATCGGTAGCAACTGCGTCCCACAATCTGCGTTTATCGAAATGCAGATGACCAAAGAACGCTTCAGCAAAACTGACGGCACGCAGTTCTACCACTTCGTCCAGTCCTTCTCCGCGGAGGACGATATCACACCCCAGGAGGTTAACGCCATCGGCCTGGAGTTCGCCCAGCGGCAGTTTCCAGGCTTCGAAGTGGTGATCGCCACCCACG
>CATKZP010000032.1 GCA_949841355.1 uncultured Oscillospiraceae bacterium | reverse complement strand
AGGCCGCCGCCGGAGAGGAAAAGCCCACGCTCCTGGGGATGGCGGAGGCGGAGCCTGCCGCCGGGGACGGGGCGGACGGCTCCAAGAAGAAAAAGCGCCGCCGCAAAAAATCCGGCGGAGCCGCTCAGGAGGCCCCCGCCGTCCCCGCCCCGGAGGCGGAAAGGCCCCTGGTCCTGCGGGATAAGCCCATCGGCCGGGGGGTGCGCCAGGGCCGGATTGCCGACACGCTGCCCGACGACCCCTCCATGCCCGTCACCGAATTCCACAAGCCCAACCCCCTGGACTCCGACGTGATTATGGACGCCACCGCCCGGCTGCTGGCCCCCCGCCGCCCCGCCCCCCGGCCTCAGATTCAGCCCCAGGGCCAGGGCCGGGACCAGCATAAGGCCGAGTCCCAGCGGAAACAGGAGAGGGCCGCAAAGCCCGCGCCCCAAAAGCCCCGCCGCCAGGGCAAAAAGCAGGGCGCGCCCGCCCAGCCCGCCAAGGAGCCTGTGCTGCCCCCCTCTCTGTCCGGCAAGAAGCGCCGCCGCCGGGACGACCGGCCCCGGCCCATCGAGGCCCCCCTGCGCTCCGACCGGCAGAAGGACTCCACCCAGCACAAGAGCCTGATGCGGCCCTACTACCTCCATGACGGCGACTGAGCGCGCCCCCCACCGGCGGCCCCGGAAGCGCCGCCGCCCGCTGGTCTGGCTCATCGCCCTGCTGATTCTGGCCGCGGGGGGCTGGTTCTGGCTTCGCTGGCAGTGCTGGGGGCTGACCGCCACCCATACCCAGGCCGTCCTCCCCGGCCTGCCGGAGGGCTTTGACGGCTTCACCATCGTCCATCTCTCCGACCTCCACGGCCACGAGTACGGGGAGGGGAGCGGGGAGCTGCTGGCGCTGGCCCGGGCGCAGTCCCCCGACCTCATCGTCGTCACCGGCGACCTCATCGACCAGGAGAGCCAGCTGGGCATGGTCCCCGCCCTGGCCCGGGGGCTGGCCGCCGCCGCCCCTACGTACTACGTCACCGGCAACCACGAATGGGCGCTGGGCTCCGGGGCGGTGAAGGATCTGAAGGCCGTGCTGGAGCAGTGCGGGGTGACCGTGCTGTCCAACCAATACGAGGTGCTGGAGCGGGGGGGCGCGCAGATCGCCCTGGCCGGCATCGACGACCCCAACGGCTACGCCGACCAGACCTCTCCCGAGGCGCTGCGCGCCCGGATTCAGGAGCAGGCCCCCGGCCTGTTCACCCTCCTGCTGGCCCACCGCAACGACCACTTCGGCCAGTACGCCGCCGCGGGGTATGATTTCGTCATGTCCGGCCACGGCCACGGGGGGATCGTCCGCCTGCCTTTTGTGGGCGGGCTTGTGGGCACCGACCGGCGGCTCTTTCCCAAGTGGACGTCGGGGCTGTACGCCCTGGGGGACAGCACCCTGTTCGTCTCCCGGGGGCTGGGGAACAACACCGTGCCCATCCGGGGGTTCCGCCTATTCAACCGCCCAGAGCTGGCGGTGGTGACACTGAAAACGGGGGCATAGGGCCTTGGACTATCACGCCGGACAATTTGACATCGCCGTCATCGGCGCGGGCCACGCCGGGATAGAAGCCGCCCTGGCCGCCGCCCGGATGGGTCTGCGGACGGTGTGCTTCACCATCAATCTGGACGCGGTGGGGAACATGCCCTGCAATCCCGCCGTGGGGGGCACCGGCAAGGGCCATCTGGTGCGGGAGATCGACGCCCTGGGCGGCGAGATGGCCAAGGCCGCCGACCGGGCCTGCATCCAGTACCGGATGCTCAACCGGGGGAAGGGCCCCGCGGTGTGGTCCCTGCGGGCCCAGGCGGACCGCCGCCGCTACCAGGAGGTGATGAAGCACACCCTGGAGCTTCAGGAGAACCTGTGGGTGAAGCAGGCGGAGGTGAGGGAGATCCTCACCGAACACGGCGCGGTGTGCGCCGTGCGCACCGTGACGGGCGCGGTGTACGCCGTCAAGGCGGCGGTGATCGCCACCGGCACCTACCTGGGCGGGCGCACCATCGTGGGGGAGGTCGCCCGGGACTCCGGCCCTGACGGCATGGCCGCCGCCCTGCCGCTGACGGACTGCCTCAAACAGCTGGGGCTGCCCATCCGCCGCTTCAAGACGGGCACGCCCCCCCGGGTGAACCGCCGCAGCGTGGACTTCTCCCAGATGGAGGTCCAGCCGGGGGACGACGTCCCCGTGCCCTTCTCCTTTTCCACACAGGACCCGCCGGAAAACCGGGCGGTGTGCTGGCTCACCTATACCAACGAAAAGACCCATCAGGTCATCCGGGACAATCTCCACCGCTCCCCGCTGTTCTCCGGGGTGATCGAGGGGGTGGGCCCCCGCTACTGCCCCTCCATCGAGGACAAGGTGGTGCGCTTTGCGGACAAGCCCCGGCACCAGCTGTTCATCGAGCCTATGGGCCTGAACACCGAGGAGCTCTACATCCAGGGCTTTTCCTCCTCCCTGCCGGAGGAGGTGCAGATCCAAATGCTCCGCACCATCCCCGGCCTGGAGCGCGCCGAGATGACCCGGTGCGCCTACGCCATCGAGTACGACTGCGTGGACCCCACCGAGCTGCTGCCCACCCTGGAGTGCAAAAAGGTCCCCGGCCTGTATGGCGCGGGGCAGTTCAACGGCTCCTCCGGGTACGAGGAGGCCGCCGCCCAGGGCCTGATCGCGGGCATCAACGCCGCGCTGAAGATCAAGGGCGAGCCGCCGCTGATTTTGAGCCGGGGGGACGGCTATATCGGGGTGCTCATTGACGACCTGGTGACCAAGGGCACGCCGGAGCCCTACCGCATGATGACCTCCCGGACGGAGTACCGGCTCATCCACCGGCAGGACAACGCGGACCGCCGCCTGTCCGCCTGCGGCCGCCGGGCGGGGCTGGTGAGCCAGGCGCGCCTGGCCCAGGTGGAGGCAAAATACGCCGCGGTGGACCGGGAGATCAAGCGCCTGGAACACACCGGGGCCGCGCCGTCCCCCGCGCTGGACAAGCTCCTGGAGGAAAACGGCGAGCCCCCCTGTCCCCACGGGGCGCGGCTCATCGACCTGCTGCGCCGCCCCCGGCTGAGCTACGCCGTCCTGGCTCCCTTCGACCCGGCCCGCCCCGCCCTCTCCCCGGACATCACCGAGCAGGTGGAGATCTCGGTGAAGTATCAGGGCTACATCCACCGGCAGCTGCGCCAGGCGGAGGAGCTGCGGAAATTGGAGGACCGGCCCCTTCCCCCGGATGTGGATTACCTGTCCATCCAGGGCCTGCGGCTGGAGGCCCGGCAGAAGCTGGACAAGATCCGCCCGCTGAACCTGGGGCAGGCGTCCCGGGTGTCGGGGGTGTCCCCGGCGGATGTGACGGCGCTGATGATTTATTTGGAACGGGGTTAGTGCTATGGAAATTGTGACCTGCGAGCTGCCGCCCATTTCCGTCATCGGCATGGAGGGCGAGGCGAGTCCCGGGCACAACCCGGCTTCCGCGCTGTGGGAGGCGGCCAACGCCCGGTTTGGCGAGATCGAGCCGCTGGCCCTGCGGGACGAACGGGGCGCTCCCGTGGGAATCTGGGGCGCGATGAGCGACCTGTCCCGTCAATTCCTGCCCTGGGAGGACGGCTTCAGCCGGGGGCTCTATTTGGCGGGGGCGCAGGTTCCGGCCGGTACGGAGCCGCCGGAGGGCTGGACAACATGGACGCTGCCCGCCTTTGCCTGCCTCCGGGTGAAGGCGGAGGGAGATTATGGGGCCGCGTTCCGGGCGGGGCTGGACGAGCTGGCGCGGCGGGGCCTGTCCCTGGCCGGGGCCGTGCAGGACTGCCACCGCCCGGCGGAGGGCGGACAGCTGTATTTGTTCTTTCCGTTTCAACGGCTGTGAGGGAAAGCGTACCGCCAAATAACCCACAAACCTTGATTTGCCGCCGCCCCGCGCCGGGAACGAGCGCCGCAGAGGAGAGCACGACATGACAGTCACAAAAGCAAACGAGCAGACCCTCCCCCAGGCCGCCGTACTGGCGGACGAGCTGTTTCCGGGGCACGCTCCGGGGGAACTGCTGGCGGAATGGGAGGCGCTGTCCCCGGCGGAGGGCGCGGTGTTTCTGGCGGAGGAGGAGGGCGCTCCGGCGGGCTTCGCCCAGTGCCAGCTGCGCCGGGACTACGTGGAGGGGACGGAGACCAGCCCGGTGGGCTATCTGGAGGGCATCTATGTCCGAGAGGCGTTCCGGGGGCGGGGCGCGGCAACGGCCCTGTTGTCCGCCTGCGAGGACTGGGCGCGGGAGCGGGGCTGTACGGAGTTTGCCAGCGACTGCGAGCTGGACAACGCAGACAGCGCCGCCTTCCATCTGGGCGCGGGCTTCGCCCAGGCCAACCGGATTGTCTGCTTTGTAAAGCCCATAGGAGGAACAGAATGAAACACATAGAACGGATTTGGCAAAAGGACGGCTATACCCTGCGCTCTATCCGGGCGGAGGACGCGGAAGCCTACTGCGCGGCCCTCCGCATGGACCCCGAGGTGGACCGGCTGACGGGGAGCCGCTCCAGCTTCACCCGCGGCGAGGTGCTGGCCTATTTTCATCGCTGCCTGGAGGCGGACGACCGGGCCGACTTTCTCATCCTGGACCCGGAGGGGCGCATACTGGGGGAGAGCGTCGTCAACGAGATCGACTGGGAGGTCCGGTGCGGCAATTTCCGCATCGCCCTGTTCGGCTCGGACAGCTGCGGGAAGGGGATCGGCTCCTGGGCGGTGGGCCTGACCCGGGATTTCGCCTTTGAGGCGCTGGGGCTGCACCGGCTGGAGCTGGACGTGTTTTCCTTCAATCCCCGGGCCATCCGGGCTTACGAGAAGGCAGGCTTCCGCCGAGAGGGCGCGCGCCGGGAGGCGGTGCTGGACGGGACGGCCTATGGGGACGACATTCTCATGGCCATCCTGGAGGACGAATGGCGCGAGCTCAAGAGGACACAGCAAATCGAGGAGAGGGCGTTTGAGTTATGAAATTGATCCTGGCTGTCATCGTCTGCAAAATTCTGCGCTTCATCGGCGGGCTCATCGGCAAGGGCAGCTCCCTGCCGGGGCAGTTCGCGCTGAAGGTGTGCCCCGATGTGCTGGGCCGGGTGAAGCTGCCCGCCCACATCATCGCCGTCACCGGCTCCAACGGCAAGACCTCCACCGTGGAGATGATCGCCGCCATCCTGGAGAAGGACGGCCGGCGGGTGGTCTATAACAAGGAGGGCTCCAACCAGATCGAGGGGGTGGCCACCCTCATCCTGTCCCGCTGCACGCTGGGCGGGAGGCTGCGGGGGGACGTGCTGCTGCTGGAGAGCGACGAGCGCTATGCCCGCCACACCTTCCAGTGGTTCCACCCCACCCACTTCGTCATCACCAACCTGTACCGGGACCAGCTCACCCGCAACGGCCACCCCGAGTGGGTGTACGACGCCATCCGGGCCGCCCTGTCCCCGGAGACCACCCTGGTGCTCAACGCGGACGACCCCCTGGTGTCCTGCTTCGCCCGGGACCACGACCCGGACAAGGTGAAGTGGTTCGGCCTGGACCAGTGCTCCATCAGCACCAGGGAGCACCATGGCGTGTACCACGACGGGGCCCGCTGTCCGGTGTGTAAAGGGCGCATGGAGTATTCCTGCTACCACTACGCCCACATCGGCCACTACGCCTGTCCCGCCTGCGGGCATAAGCGCCCCGCCGCCGACTTCAGCGTCACCGCCCTGGACCTGAAGGAGGGCCGCCTCACCGTCAACGGGGGGACGGACATCTCCCTGGCCTTCAAGAGCGTCTATAACGTCTACAACATTCTGGCGGCGTGGTCGGCGTGCGCCCTGGCGGGGGCGGACCCCGCCGTCATGTCCGGGGTGATTAACAACTATATGTTGAAAAATGGGCGGATGATTACATTCCGCATTGGGAATCATCCCGGCACCCTGCTCACCTCCAAGCACGAAAATTCGGTGGCCTACGACACCAACCTGGCCTATATCGCCGCCGCGGACAAGCCCTGCACGGTGCTGGTTATCGTGGACTCCATCAGCCGGAAGTACTTCACCGGCGAGACCAGCTGGCTGTGGGACATCGACTTCGACCAGCTGGCCTGCCCCCAGGTGCAAAAGGTCATGCTGTACGGAAAATACTGCAATGATCTGGCGGTGCGCTTCAAGTACAGCCGGGTTCCGGCGGACAAAATCGAGATCGGTGAGGACGTGCGCACCGCGGCGCAGCAGCTCCAGGCGGAGGGCGGCGAGGACGTGTACGTGGTCACCTGCTTCTCCGACCGGGATAAATTACTGGCGCATGTCCAGCGGGACTGAGGAGGCAAATACGATGGAGCTGACCATATTACACCTTTTCCCCGACTGCATGTCACTGTACGGGGAGTACGCCAACATCGCCGTGCTGCGCCGCCACCTGGAGGCCGCGGGGGCGGCCGTCACGGTGGAGTCCGCCCTGTTTGAGGACGCGCCGGACTTTGCGCGCGCGGACTTCATCTATATGGGCGCGGGAACCGAGCGCACCCAAAAGGCGGCGCTGTCCGCCCTGCTCCCCCACAAGGAGGCGCTGAAGGCCGCGATAGACCGGGGGGCCGTCCTGCTGTTCACCGGGAACGCCATGGAGCTGCTGGGCGCGTCCATCACCGCGGAGGAGGGCGGCAAGGTGTGGCCCTGCCTGGGCCTTGCGGAGTTTACCACCGTGGAGACAGGCTACCGGGTACCGGAGGACGTGGTGGCCCGCACCTCCCTGTGGGGGAGCTTCGTGGTGGGCTTTATGAACAAGTGCTCCGAAACCTGCGGGGTGGCCGCCCCCCTGTTCGAGCAGGTGGAGCGGGGCCCCGGCAACGCCGGGGACGGGGCGCTCGGGGAGGGCTACGTGGACGGCAATGTGTTCGCCACCCACCTCACCGGCCCCATCCTGGTGAAGAACCCGGACTTCACCGACTTCCTCATCCGCCGCCTGTTTTCCCTCAAGGGCTGGGCGCTGCCGGAGGCGCTGCCCGTCCTGCCCTATGAGCGGGAGGCCTACGCGGTGACGCTGAAGGAGCTGGCCGGACTGGATGCCGGCGATCCCCCCGGTCCCTGCCCCGCGTCCTGACCGAAGGAACGCGCCGTGGGCCGCCCTTTGGGCGGCTTAGGCCTATGGCCGCTTTGCGGCCTGGCGGCTGCTCACAACGGCTCCGCGCTTTCATTGTCACGCTGTGCCTGTTCGCGACGCGCGGCTTCCCTCCGATTCGGGCAAAACCCATCCGAGCCCTTGGCTCTCCTTGGGCTTTTGCCCTCACTCCGGTCCATCCGCGGCTGCTCACAACGGCTCCGCGCTTCTGTGCAACCCAAACGTTACATTTGGAAACGGCAAAACGCTGGTCAAACCGCCGGGTTTTGGTATGCTGGGGGCATCAAAGGGAGGAGACCTCCCGGTTTTATGAGGTGAATTTGATGAGCTTAGGAAACAAACTGGCGGAGGCCCGCCGGGCCAAAAACCTGACCCAGGAGCAGCTGGCGGAAAAGCTGGACGTGACCCGGCAGGCGGTGAGCCGCTGGGAGTCGGACGCCGCCTACCCGGAGACGGATAAGATCGTGCGCATGGCCCAGATTTTAGAGGTGAGCTGCGACTACCTCCTTCAGGACGGGGTGGACGAGAAGGGGGCCCCGGTGAAGCCCCCGGTGACCCGGCTTTTGAAGCAGGCCCAGGGAAAGCGGGTAAAGCTGACCTTCTATGAGGGGGACGGAATGCCCGTCGTCCACGAGTGGTGCGTGATCCAGGACTTCGACGGGGCCTGGGCCAACGTGGAAGTGGTGGTCAACCAGAAGAAGCCCCAGAAAAACGAGGTGCGGCTCATCCCCCTGTCCGCCATCAGCACCATCACCTTCCTCAAGGACGGGGAGGCGGCGAAGCGCTCCCCCCTGGAGCTGAACTGAGGAGGGGCGGACGATGGAATACTTTGGCTTTTTTTCGTTTATTATGGTGCTTTTCCTCATGGGCAAGGTGAACCGGCTGGAGCGCATTTTGCGGGACAACGGCCTGGGCTCCGTCCGGGCGGCGGGCCTGGGGGAGCAGATGCGCAAGCAGGTGGGGAACACCGTCACCCTCACGGTGGAGGCCGGGGACGGCGACGTGATGGGCAAGGCGTGCAGGGTGCTGGACGCCGACGAGGACTGGGCCCTTGTCCTTGCCAACGAGGGCAAAAAGAACGAATGCGAGAAGCTGATCCGCCTGGACAGCGTGAAGCAGATTAAAGTGCGCTGAGCCGTCGCGAACAGGCAAAGCGTAGGTACAAGGGGGCGATCATATGGATGATAGATGGCTGGAAGTGACCCTGCCCGTCCCGGCGGACAGGCTGGACCGGGTGTGCGATATTCTCACAGACAACGGCATGACCGGCCTGGTGGTGGAGGAGGAGGGGGATTTCCTCCGCTTTCTGGAGCAGAACCGCCAGTATTGGGACTACGTGGACGAGGGCCTGGCCCAGCGCATGAAGGGGGTCAGCCGGGTGAAGTTCTACGTGCCAGACAATGACGAGGGCCAAAAGCAGCTGCGCCAGTACCTGGCGGGGCTGGAGGAGCTGGAGCCCCAGACCGTCTCCCTCCGGGAGGAGGACTGGGCCACCTCCTGGCAGAAGTACTATCAGCCCATTCCCGTGGGCCGGCGGGTATACATCGTCCCCGACTGGATGCGGGGGCAGCCGGTGCCGGAGGGGCGCGCGCCCCTCTACCTCAACCCCGGCCTCACCTTCGGCACCGGGGCCCACCCCACCACCCAGCTGTGCCTGGAGCTGCTGGAGCAGGTCCTTCGGCCCGGGGACCGGGTGCTGGACCTGGGCTGCGGGTCGGGGATTTTGGCCATCGCGGCGCTGGCTCTGGGGGCCTCCCAGGCGGTGGGGGCGGACATCGACCCCAAGGCGGCGGACGTGGCCTTCGAGAACGCCGCCCTCAACGGCATCGGCCCGGACCGTCTCCGCGTGTACGCCGGAGACGTGCTGTCGGACAAGCGGCTGGCGGACAAGCTGGAGCCGGGGCGGAACCAGGTGGTGCTGGCCAACATCGTGGCGGACGTCATCATCCCGCTGTCCGCCAGGGCAGGGGAGTTCCTGGCTCCGGACGGGGTATTCCTCACCTCCGGCATCATCGACGGGCGGCAGGACGAGGTGCGGGCCGCGTTGGAGCAATACGGCTTTGCCATCACCCGCCATCTGGAGCGGGGCGGCTGGCACGCATACGAAGCGCGGCGATAGGCGCACAGGGGCGCTTGGACCGGAGCGTGACAACTGCGAAGCGCGGCGGTAGGCGCACAGCCCCGGCCCGGACGGTCCGGCACGGAGGCGCAGTCTGTCGGGCGCACCAGCCTTTCGTGCCTGGACACCAGCGGCAGCACAACTGGGAGCACCAGCGTCGAAAGCCGCGCGCGCCGGAAGGGTATCTGTCCAAGCCGCGTATAGGGCTCTCCCGTAAGGGGGGTACATAGGGGGCGCGCCCCCTATGCGCGCTCTTTGGTTCCTTTCTCTCGCGTGAGAGAAAGGAACCCCCCGGAGGGAGCCCCCCGGCAGAGGCCCAAGTAAGTTTTTTGTGGAACTTTTCCCCGGAAAACGGTTGACAAATCCCGTCCGCGCCTATAATATAAAAAGCGTCCACTCCAAGGGGCGGACGAAACAGCACAAGGCTTGGATCAGGACGAGTAGCCGGATGGAACCTCTCAGAGAGCCGCCCGCATGGTGCGAGGGCGGCGGGGCGGACCCGGCGAATATCCCCTGGGAGCTGCGGACCCAACGCAAAAGCAAGTAGGCTCCGCCGGGTGTGCCCGTTACAGCGCGCACGAGTGCCGTATTGTCACGCTTCGCCTGTTCGCGACGCGGTTCTAAGCCCTCCGACTGCGCAAACTGTCCTGCGCCGCCCCTGGCGGCTTCGGCCAGTTCGCTCCGCTTCGGTCTTAGCCCGCTGCTCACGACGGCTCAGCGCTTCTACGGAATTGGAGTGGTACCGCAGAGGTTTGCGCCTTTGTCTCCGTTTGGGGACAGGGGCGTTTTTTTGAACGGATCGCTGTCAATGGTTGCGGCATTTCGCGAACTATACCGCAATGCGGCCCTGCTCTGCCAATATCTCAACATCCGCAATTTGCGTTATACTGGCGGTCAGTACCGCCAGTTGGAGTTATCATCAAAACCATACAAAGCAATAGGAGGAATCACCCATGGACTACAACAAGACCGTCCACCTACCCAAGACCGATTTCCCCATGCGGGCGGGCCTGCCCAAGCGGGAGCCCGAGCTGCTCAACCCGGAGTGGGCCAGGATCACCTACCACAAGCTGATGGACAAAAACGCGGGCAAGCCCAAGTTCGTCCTCCACGACGGCCCGCCCTACGCCAACGGCAATATCCACATCGGCACCGCCATGAACAAAATCCTCAAGGACATCATTGTCAAGTACAAGAACATGACCGGCTACCAGGCCCCCTACGTCCCCGGGTGGGACACCCACGGCCTGCCCATCGAGACCGCCGTGCTCAAGGACAAGGGCGTCAAGCGCGAGGAGATGAGCGTGGCCGCCTTCCGGGACAAGTGCCGCCAGTTCGCCACCCAGTACGTGGGGCGCATGACCGAGCAGTTCCAGCGCCTGGGGGTGCTGGGGGAGTGGGAGAACCCCTATATCACTCTGCTGCCCGAGTTCGAGGCCAAGCAGATCGAGGTATTCGGCAAAATGGCGGAAAAGGGCCTGATCTACAAGGGCATGAAGTCGGTGTACTGGTGCCCCCACGACCAGACCGCCCTGGCCGAGGCGGAGATCGACTATCAGGACGACCCCTGCACCACCATTTTCGTCAAGTTCCCCGTGAAGGACGACAAGGGTAAGCTGGCGCAGTACTGCGACCTCAGCAAGCTGTTCTTCGTGATCTGGACCACCACCCCCTGGACCATCCCCGGCAACACCGCCATCTCCCTGAACGCCGCCTTTGACTACGTGCTGCTCCAGGCCCCCAACGGAGAGGTCTACGTGCTGGCCAAGGAGCTGGCCGAGGGCGTGTGCAGGCAGGCGGGGCTGGACTTCGGCGCGTGCAAGATTCTCGCCACCCTGAAGGGGTCCGACTTCGAGCTGATGACAGCCAGGCACCCGTTATTGGACCAGGACAGCGTGATCCTCAACGGCGACCACGTCACCCTGGAGGCGGGCACCGGCTGCGTCCACACCGCCCCCGGCTTCGGCGGCGAGGACTTCGACGTGTGCCAGCGCTATGACAACGCGGGGCTGACCCATATCGGCGTGCCCGTGCCGGTGAACGCCAAGGGCGTGATGACCGACGCGCGGTATCACGGCCAGTTCTACGCCAAGGGGAACGACCAGGTGGTGGCCGACCTGGATGCGGAGGGCTTCCTGCTGGCCAAGGCGAGCATCACCCACTCCTACCCCCACTGCTGGCGGTGCAAGCACCCCATCATCTACCGGGCCACCGAGCAGTGGTTCTGCTCCGTGGACGCCATCAAGGACCAGGCGGTGAAGTCCTGCGACGGCATCTCCTGGCACCCCGCCTGGGGCAAGGACCGCATGGTGTCCATGATTACCGAGCGCAACGACTGGTGCATCTCCCGCCAGCGGGTGTGGGGCGTGCCCATCCCGGTGTTCTACTGCGACGGCTGCGGCGAGTCCGTCGTCACCCCCGAGACCATTTCCCACGTGGCCGGCCTGTTCCGGGAGCACGGCTCCAACGTGTGGTTTGAACAGACCGCCGACGAGCTGATCCCCTCGGGCTTTGTGTGCCCCAAGTGCGGCGGGGCGCATTTCTCCAAGGAAAACGACATCATGGACGTGTGGTTCGACTCCGGCTCCACCTGGGCGGCGGTGGCCGACCAGCGGGACAACCTCCAGTACCCCGCCGACGTGTATTTGGAGGGGGGCGACCAGTACCGGGGCTGGTTCCAGTCCTCCATGCTCACCTCCATCGCCTGCAACGGCGTGGCCCCCTACAAGCAGATCATCACCCACGGCTGGACGGTGGACGGCGAGGGCAAGGCCATGCACAAGTCCCTGGGCAACGCCATGCCCCCGGAGGAGATCATCAAGGACTACGGCGCGGACATGCTGCGCCTGTGGGTGTCCTCCGCCGACTACACCCAGGACATGCGCATCTCCAAGGAGATCATGAAGCAGCTGTCCCAGGCGTATCTGAAGATCCGCAACACCGCCCGGTACATGCTGGGCAATCTGGACGGCTTCGACCCCAGCCAGGCCGTGGCCCCGGCGGACATGCTGGATCTGGACAAGTGGGCGGTGTCCGCCTTCAACGATCTGGTGAAGGCGGTCCGCGCCGGGTACGATTCCTACGAGTTCCACGCCGTCTACCGCGCCATCTACAGCTTCTGCGTGGTGGAGATGTCCAACTTCTATCTGGACATCATCAAAGACCGGCTGTACTGCGGCGGCGACGCGGACCGCGCCTCCGCCCAGTCCGCCCTGTATCTCATTGTGGACGGCATGACCCGTATGCTGGCCCCCATCCTGGCCTTCACCAGCCAGGAGCTCTGGACCTCCATGCCCCACCGGGCGGGCGACGACGTGGAGTGCGTCCTCTTCAACGACATCCCGGACTACGACCCCGCCCTGGCGCTGGACCAGAAAGAGGCGGAGCGCTGGGCCGAGCTGCTCCATGTCCGCGACGTGGTGCTCAAGGCGCTGGAGGAGGCCAAGGAGCAGGTCAAGAAAAACCAGGACGCGGAGATCACCCTCCACCTGCCCGAGAAGGCGTTTGCCGCCTGGGAGGCCGGAACGGTGCTGCCCGGCTTTGACGAGGCCGCCCTGGCCACCCTGTTCATCGTGTCCAAGGTGACGGTGGTCAAGCGGGACGGCGAGCCCGCCGGGGCGGATGTGGACGCCACCGTGTCCGTCAAGCTGTCCGACGCCCCCAAGTGCCCCCGCTGCTGGAACCACGACGAGGGCATCGGCACGCCCGGCCATCACGCCGAGCTGTGCGCCCGCTGCGCGGCGGTGCTGGGCGAGTAACGTCAATTAAAAAGGCCCTCCCCGTGACGGGGAGGGCCTCTTTTTGTTCAATTCCGCAGGGTGTTGGCAAAATGGTTCAGCGCCTCACAGGGCTCGTATTTGGTGCGCCGGCCTACGCCGTCTACGATCAGGAAGGGGTTGTAGGCGCCCACAGTGGTCTGACTTCCATCCGCCAAGGTGAGGGCAAAGCGGCACAGCTGGCCATCGTAATCCCGCCAGCTGTCGTCCCGCCGGTAGACCACCACGTCGTTCAGCAGGGGGGCCAGCTCCTCGATCTCCTCCGGGGTGAGGTTGAACTCCGCGCTCGGGGGAAACAGCTCCAGCTTCACCGCTTGGATATCCCCGGCGGTAAGGTCCTTGAAGGGCCTTGTGCCGGTAAAGAGCTGTGCCAGAATTCCCGTCAGCACCACCAGCGCCAGCCCGCCGCACAGGAGGAAAACCGTCCGCCTTTTCACGGCTGATTCACCACCCCGGTGAACAGGGGCAGGCCGCTGTCCCCGGTGACGGCGAACAGGAAGGGCCGGTCCAGGGTGAAGTCCACCTCGTCGTTTGGGGGGGCGGCGGAGGTGGGATTCACCATCATCACCGTGTAGGCCACCGCCTCGCAGCCCTCCTCGTCCACCTTCACCCGGGCGGCGTGCTTGGCCTGGGAGACGTACAGCGGATCGTCCGTGGACGCCCCCAGGGGATCGAAGTTGGAGAGCGAGCCGTCAAACACGTCTGTGACCCCCAGCTCCTTCAGGCCGTCGATCAGGTCCAGGTCGGAGGACACGTCGAACTTGGGCATGGACAGGTGGATGGTCAGGTATTTCTGCCCGGTCCAGCCCTCCACCGCCACATTGCCCTTGTCGTCGTACCGATCGTACTTGGGGGCGAGGAGAAAGTCCATGGCCTCGCCGCTCTCCAGCAGCCCGTCCACAGAGTATCCCTCGTCGGGGAGGATCAGCCACATGGAGCCTCCCCGCTGGAAATAGAGCTGGACGGCGGTGAAATTGTCCCCCCAGTAAAAGGTGCTCTCCAGGGCCTTGTGCATGAAGTCCGCGTCCACATCCCCGGAGGGGGCGTGGAATGTGTCGGTCTCGGTGCGTTCCTTGCGGAACTCGTCGTCCCACGCGGCCCGGAAGTAGATGGTGGACGCCAGGGCCAGCACCGTCTCCGGGCTCATCTCCAGCCCCTGGGCCTGCTCCTGCAAAAGGCCGTTGGTCTGGGCGTTGAGCCAGTCCCGCAGGGCCTGGTTATACTCCTCCGAGCCCATGGCGCCGGAGAAGGAGGAGGCGTAGTAGTCCTCCGCCAGGATGTCCAGGGTGGGCTGGCTGTAGCTCATGCCGTCCCGCAGCCACAGGGAGTTGGCCATCAGGGAGGTGACCACCCCGTCGTCCCGGTAGTTGTCCCGCCACAGGGCGTTGGCCCGCTGGCGCAGCGCCTCGATGGAGTCCGCCTCCAGCAGGTCCAGAATCTGCTCCCGGCTGTCCCCCCCGGCGGTCTCCGCCAGCATGGCCAGGGCCATGTAGACGTTGACGGGGGAGTAGACCCGGTTTTCCTCCCCGGCTCCGGCCAGGTACTGGGCGCTGGTGGAGGTGATAAAGCCGTCCATCAGCCCCGTGTAGTCGGTGCCCGAGCGCAGGGCCTTGCGGCTCTCCGCCCAGGCGTCATAGGCCTGGCTGTGGGCGTCGCTGGCCTTTTGCCAGGCGTCCTCGCTGTCCCCCACGTCGGCAAAGAAGTCCTCGTCCTTGGGGTAGGGGGCCATCTCCGGCACGTCCGCCAGGGCCAGGGCATAGACATGATAGGACCCGTCCGCCTCGCCCCCCGTCGTGGCGCGGAACTGGGCCGGACCCGCCGCCGGACTGCCGGACGGCTCCGCGCCTTCCGCCGGGTCGTTGTAGCCGGCCAGCTGCATGGGCTGGCCCCCCTGTCCGGGCCACATGGCGATCCCTCCGATCACGGCCACCGCCAGCACCGCCGCCACCGCACCCATCCACTGGGAGTAGGGGCGGCGCGCGCCAGGCCGGGCAGCCCTTTCTTTCAGCTCCTCCGGGGCGTGTATGCCCTCGTTTGCCTGCTTGTACCGCTTCATAGCTCTGCCTCCTTCAGCATATCCCGCAGGAGGGCCCGGCCCCGGCTGAGCTGGGACTTGACGGTTCCCTCCGGCACTTCCAGCATGGCGGCCATCTCGGCCACCGACAGGCCCTCGAAGTAATGCAGGTGGATGACCGCCCGGTATTTCCCGGGCAGGGAGAGCACCGCGCCGTATACCTCGCGGTAGTCGTCCTCCACCCCCACCTCCTCAGCGGTTTCCAGGGGGACGGTGCGCCTGCGCCAGGGGGAGGAGAGCACGCTTTTCGCCCGGTTCACCGTGCAGCGGATGAGCCAGGCCTTGCGGTATTCGTCGTTGTGGAACTTCTCCTCATGGCGGAAATAGCGCAGAAAGACCTCCTGAAACACGTCCTCCGCGTCGGGGACGCTGGCGGTGCGGGCCAGGGCGAGACGGTACACCATGTCCCCCCAGCGCTCCACCACCTGGGTGCGCTGCTCCTGTGTCAAGGCCATCGCCTTCTTTCCTGCGCGCCTCGGCCGCGGCGCGTTTGTGCCTGTCATTTATAATACCCCGCAGGGCGGCGCCGGGTTGCGCCGGAGCGGAAAAAGCTGGGGAGACCAAGGGACCTGCACCCACGCCTCCAGGGCTGTGGATACAGGTCCCGCGCCCGCCCGGTGGGGCGGGGGATGGGTTACGCCTGGGGCGGCTGGCCCCCGCCGGACCTGCGCCGGTGGTGGGGGCGGTAGCGCCGCTTATGGTTCTGGCCCCCGGTGTGGGCGCTCTGGGCGCCGTCCTGGGGCGCG
>CATKZP010000031.1 GCA_949841355.1 uncultured Oscillospiraceae bacterium | reverse complement strand
TTGCTTTCGCAATAGGTATATCATTTTGGTGATAGGCGTACCCGGGTGCAAGCATATCCTTCATCGTGACAGACGCATTACCATCTACCCATATTGCGTGTCTTCCACTGTATGCTCCACCGGAGAGGACTATGTTTCCGCCCCCATTCACCCATAATCCATTTTCCGTTCCCGAGATAACTCCGCCGGAAATATTGACGGTTCCCCTGGTAATTTGCACACCGTAATATCCTGAAACAGTCCCGCTTTTGATGGATAGCGTTCCGCCGGTTACTTCGATGGTAATATATGAACTCTCAATCTTTCCGCCGGTTCCGCTGTCTTGAATGGTAAGGCTGCCACCTGAGATATTAAATGCGCCATAGTCAGCTGCTTTGACAGTCTGACCGTTCAAATCCAAAGTGAAAGTATTGTCGATGCTAATATAATTGGCACCTAAATCTGCCTCCGACAGCAGGGTTACTGTCGCGCCGGAGTTTCCTTCTGTGAACGCATCGGCCAAAGCGCCCACGAAGGTGGTGGAGCTGCCCTTTTCGATCTTCGCCGCAGCGGTGACAGTAACCTTTACTTCGGTATCCGCGCCGGACGCATTACCGCTCTCAATGTATTTCACTGTGAGGGCGATTTCTTTGTTCAATGCGCTTTCCGGCAAATTGCTGGTATCTACCGTCATGGTGTGGACGCCGTTTTCTACAGTGGAGGGGGCAGAGATTTGTGTGTCGTTATAGTAGACCGCCATCTGCTCCCCGGCAGGCTCAGTGAAAGCCGCGGCCATGACTGCGCCGTTGGCCGGGAACGCAGGGGTGGCCTTTATGATGATCGTTTCGCCAACGCCAAAGGTGCTGGCGTGTGTCGTGCCGTCCGCTTTATAAGCTGCGGCATCGGACAGAGAGGGCTGTCCCTTGGCTATGGTGACGGTTTTCGAGAGCGTCCCCTTTTCGCTGTGGGTATATTTAACGGTGTACTCCAGCTCGGACACCTTATCTACGCTCAGTTCCCAGCCGGTTGTATCAGCAGTGAATGTCTTTCCGCAGATGGTCACATCTCCGTTCAGACTGACCGCTTTCTTGATGTCCTCCGTCAAATCCTCCCCGGTATAGTGCCAGTCCTCCGGGACAGAGATCATATCCTCCGTCAGATTTTCGGTGGTGAACGTCCCGCCGCCGCTTAATGTGCCGCTCCCGGACAGGCTGGCCCCAGCGGAGATATGCAGGGAGTAGCCCGCAGGGACAGCATAGTTCTCATTCAGAACCACATCGCCGTAGACAGTCCCCGCGCCGTTTTCAAACACGATGCCGGTGGTTTTGTTGACGGTCGCCGCTGCGGTTGTGTTCCCGCCGTTGCCGATGGGAGCACCCGCGTAATCGCCACTGGAGTTCCCCGCGCCGCCTTTGGCGTCCACAATGCCGCCGGTAATGGTGACGCTGCCGGTGCCGCCGGTACAACCGTTACCGTAAGTCGTGCCCCCCCATGTGTAGCTGGAATAGTACCCACCGCCGCCGCCAATGCCCGCGGCATTGGTGCCTCCCACAGCGGTCACGATGCCGCCGCTGATGGTGACGGCGCCATCGCCGGATTTGTGGCTGGAGTCATCAATGGTGCTGCTACCACCGCCGCCAATGCCTGCGCCGAGATTGCCGCCTGTGGCATTTACCGTACCGCCATAAATATTGATATTTTCTCCGGTACCGCCGTCTTTGTTGCCGCCACCGCCACCGATCCCTGCGCCGCCTAATCGTGTGCCAGTGGACGCCGCTGTGACGCTGCCGCCATAGATGGTGATATTGCTGCCGGCACCGCCGACATTATCGCCGCCGCCGCCGCCAATACCCGCGCCAGTGAGGTTCCCTGCGCCGCTGTTGGCGGTGATCGTGCCGCCGTAAATCTCGATGGTGCCGCTGTTGCCGCCATTTCCAGAACTGGTGGTACTGCCGCCAATACCTGCGCCGCCATAATTAGGATTACCAAAATTATTATTCGCAACGCCGCCGGTGGCGTTGATTATGCCGCCATGAATGGTAATGCTGCCGCTGTCAACGGAGGAGGTGCTGCCGCCGATGCCCGCGCTGGCATTACCGCTATCGTCAGTCATGCCGGTGGCGTTCAGCGTGCCGCCATTTTTGGACTGTGCGTAGATGGTCAGGCTGTTGGTGCTCGTCACCACAATGCCCTTTTCCGCTGTGAGGGTGCAGCCGTTCGTCAGGATCAGGTGTACCTCCCCGGTGACGGTGATGGGTTCGGAAATGGTGACGGTGCTGTTGACCACATACCAG
The DNA here is from genome assembly GCA_949841355.1 of uncultured Oscillospiraceae bacterium. Taxonomy (GTDB): domain Bacteria; phylum Bacillota; class Clostridia; order Oscillospirales; family Oscillospiraceae; genus Enterenecus. The sequence continues at coordinate 16,563 of CATKZP010000031.1, read as the reverse complement.
CCCGCGTTCCATGTGACTGGCTCGGTACTGCTTTCAACAGACGTACAGTTTTCGGTTTTGCCCGTATAGGTCACTTCACTGCCGTTCCAGGCCGCTTCCTGATAATCGACAGACACTTCGCCCTCTATCATGTCGGGGTCGTTGGCCCCGTCCAGCGCCCCTTGCAGCTCGGTAACACGGGACAGGTCGAGCTGCCCCTGCTCGTCCTCAGTCAGCTCCCGGTAGAGGTCGAGGATATGGTCAAGCTGTGCCCGCACATCGTCCGCGTTGTCCTCCGTCACCTGCTCCGGCAGGGCGGCGATCAGGGCCTCGATGGGACAGATACGGCACGCATACCCGCAGGGCGCGCCTGGGTCGGCCTGGACATAGCCGCAGTCGCTGTCATGGCTGTGCTGGCAGTCCAGCAGGTTTTCTGTGTCCGCACCGATCTCGTAATAATCGCCGCCGTCCGCGTCGGGAAGGACGCCCAGGGTGTAGCACTCCGCCGTGTGCCGGTGGCCGCAGGGCAGGCCCTCGGTGGGGGCGGCGTAGCCGCAGTCCTCGGTATGTTCCGGGTGGTGCTTGCAAAGGGACGGGTCTGCCTCCGCCGCCAGCGCCCAAGTGGGACAAAGACTCAGGCACAGGGCCAGAGCGGTGATGATACTCAAAATTCTGCGCTTCATGTTGCGTCCTCCTCTTTCACTTCGGGATGCAATTTTTGATAAAGTTTCAAGCCCTCTACAAACTGCCGCTTTTTAGCCCGCAGGCTGTCTATCAGGGCATACCATTCGTTCAGCCTGTCCTCGTCGATCTCGGTGTCAAGGGAGAATTTCACCGTGGTTTCATGGCCGTCCACCGGGGAAAAGAACGTCATGGGCGGGAGGTTTTGAAAGTCATAGCTGTATACCACGGCCAGATCAGCCGGTACGCCGTCCGCGCCGGTCAGCACTTCCCGCAGCTCCCCGGCGTCGCTGACGTGGCAGACCTCCACATCCTTTTGAAAATACAGGTACGCCGACAGCGTGGGAAAACCCCCGCAAAAGACAACGTAAATGGTTTCACAGTTCACTTCCATGCCAAACCGCTGAACGGGGTCTATGGGCTTCGCCTTTCGCGGCGGGGTAAAGTGTTGGTTGGAGCTGTCCTTGCTCATAAGCGCCTCCTATCTCAAAATGGCTGTTGTCGAAATGTGTCTCAACTTGAGACGCATTTTTATAAAATCCCCATACTTCGCGCCGCCAGCAGCGCGTCGGCCTTGCGGGAGACGTTCAGCTTGCGGTAATTTTCCTGGATATGATAGGAAACAGAAAATGGTTTCATATCTAATTTTCCTGCAATCTGATTGAGGGAGAGTCCATCCGCCTGTAAACGGAGGATTGTCAGGGCGGTGCCGCTGAAATCTGCCGCCGCTGCCGCCCGCTTTTTCAGATAGAGCGGATAACGCCGGGACACCTCTGCGGCCTCGTCCAGCACCCGGCGCAGCCAGTCCTTATCCAGCGTCCCCGCGCTCTGCAACGCTTTCTTTTCCTGCTGGAGCAAGGGCCATACCGCCGCGCCCTCCTCGGTAATGAGCCGCAGAAAACGGTAGCTCTCCGCCTCCCGGAGAACGGCGGCCAGCTCCTCCTGCCACGGCCCGCCTGCCCGCTCCTTGGTGACAGCGGACAGCAGCCCGGTTTCCATGCGGACATAGGGCCGGTTGGTCTGCTCGGCGTAGTAGCGCAGCTTTTCCAAAAGGGCCTGGGACTTTGTGTACTCCCCGTTTGCCAGATAGCAGCGTACTTTGGTCAGGTAGCGGTAACGCTCCAGACTGCAAAACTCCACATCCTCGTCCGGGGCAGTTTTCATCCAGCGTTCCACAGCGTCCATGTTGCCCTCGTATAAGGCCAGACGGCAGCGGAGCGCCTGAATGTTGGGCAGGAGCTGGAGGGCGCGGTTCTCCTTCGCGGACTGTTCAAAGGACGCCAGAAGTTCCCGCGCCGCCTGTATGTCCCCTTGGAACAGGGCCAGCCTGATTCTGATACCCACGGCGGCAAAGGCAATCTCCATTGTCCCGCCCCGTTCCGTCTCCATCTGTGCCCTGGTCAGCAGGGTCATCACCTTGTAATTGTCCCCGCCTTTTTCGTAATAGCTCTCGCCCAGCGCGGCCTTGACCAGCCCTTTCCCGTAGCGGCCCAGCACACGCTCCACCAGTGGCCCCACCGTTTTCGCCAGCATGGTATCATCGGGGCTCCAATGGCAGAAGTCCTTGCCGCCGTTCATGGTGCTGGGCAGATTGCTGGTGACGGAAAACTCCGGGAGCTGGTTGCCCTTGTCGAACAGCAGGGCGGGAATGTTCTTCATTACCGCCAGCACATCCCGGCTCCCCCGGTGGGGCAGGCCAATGTCCAGATAACACAGGCGGCTTTGGGCCTCCCGCCGTATGCCGCCCTTGGCGTTGGCGGCGTAGGCTTTCAGCTTCTCGTACCAATACTCGCTCTTTTCGCCGTCCATCAGCATGGAACACAGCATACTCATACCAGCCATGAGTACCGGGCTGTCCGCAATCTCCCTCTCATCCAGATTGAAATAGTAGCGGCGCAGTTCGTAGTAGTGACCGTTGCCAGGATTCATCCGGGCGTTGCGGATCAGCAGGTTTTTGATGCGCTCGGTCTTGCCGCACTCCTCGAACAACTTCAATGCCGGGACAACTTCATCGTGCATTTCGTAGTAGAGGGCAGCGTTGTATTTGAGGTCCTCAACGCGCTCCCGGCCATATATCTTTAACGCCCGGTTCTGCAGGGCCTGGATCAATACCGGGCGCAGGCGGTATACGTCGTCCTCCTGGGTCATGAAGTTCCCGGCCTCCGCCGCCTGTTCCAGCAGGGCGGTGACGTGGAGGTTGCCGGAGATCATCTCCGCCAGCTCCAGTGTAAACTCGTCCACCACACTGACCTGCATCATAAATTCCAGCAGGTCGCTGTCCCAGCGCACCAGCACCACGTTTTCCAGGTAGACGGCAAAGGCATCCCATATTTCCGCATAAAGCTCCGGGCCGGGTGATAAGCCCTCCCTCATCCGCAGGGCGACATGGTGGAGGACGTATGCGTTGCCCTCGGCGGTGTTCTGCAAATACTGAATATCTTCTTCCGTATAGGCGATGCCGCGGGCTTCCAGATAGGCGGCGATCTCGCTACGGCCCATCCGCAAGTCTTTCTCGGAGATCACGACAAAGACACTCTTGATATGCTGGGGCATGAGCCACGCCGGGAGAGGGCTCCGGCTAATCAGGATCAGCCATATATCCTCCCGTTCCTCCAACGCTAAAATCTCCCGGCGTAGCTCCTCGCTTTTCAGCCGGTGCAGGTCGTCGATCACCACCACCCGGCGATTCTGCCTGCCCGGTTCCTCCGCTGGCAGCGCCCCATCCTCCCAGGGCAGTTCCTCGCAGGAGAGATAGGTGTATCTGCGGCCTGACAGGTACTGGCGCACCAGCTCCGTCTTGCCGTAGCCGGTGGCCCCGTAAAGGTAAACTGTCTGCGGCAGGCTCCGGGCCTTCTTCAGCTTTTTCAGCGCAGCCGCTGGCGCAATATAGTTTTGATCCACTGTTCAGCCTCCTTTTCCCTTAAATGAGCGCAAAAAAGCCGCCCGGTCAGCATAAATGCTTTCCAGGTGGCTTTTTAGGTTGAAATATAATTTTACAGGAAAAAAGGGCGCAATTATCCCTTGCTTGCTTGCTTGCTTGCTTGCTTGCTTGCTTGCTTGCGATATTATACGCGCCCGTCATAAAATTGCAACCCCTTTCTTGTAAAATAATTGTAAATTTTGCACTTTTCGCATGAGTACATGATATTCTACCAAAACTGCCTGCTTCTTGTCTACTCTATAACCATATAGTTTGAGCTGTTTTTCCTGATTTTTTTGAAAAAGCTGTTCCCAACAGGAAATGCGTCTCAACTTGAGACGCATTTTTCGACAAAACACGCGGCATATTACGGGCCTCCTTGGGCGATATTGATGATTTCAAGCCCCTGCTTCTCCGCATATCGGACGGTGTAGGCCGTCCCGCCGCTGTCCCCGGTCAGATAGCAGACGCATACGCAGCCGTGGTCTACCAGGTAACGGTTGCGCCTGTGCATACAACCCCTGGTATACTGCTGGGCGGTGTAGAAAACCTCATCGGCCTGGGCCTTGATGCGCTCATACTCCGTTACATCCTCTGGCCTCCAGCCCCTTGTCTGCGTCAGGCAGGGCAGGACAAGGATCAGCTTCATGCCGGGGCAGCTCTCCCGCAGGTGAAGCACAGTCCGGGCGGCGAGGGCATCAAAGCCCAGAGCGCCCCCCGCCTCGTATGCCCGTATGCCCTGTTGGTACAGACTGACGATGACACGTTCCAGTCTGTCGGTGATCCCGGCCCGTTCCTCTGGCGGTATTTTCCGATGGCCGGTAAAGCAGCAGGTTTTTTCTCGCATAGTTTTATCCCTCACTTGTAAATAGCAGGCCCGTCACATTGATGGAAAGGCCGCCTGTTTCCGTCCGGGTGGATATAGAAATGTCATAGTCCCGGATCGTATACTTTACGTTGTCCTTTATGGCATAGACTTTCATATCTCTCAAATTGTAGAGGTCCGCCAAAATATAATCCTCGGCGGCCGTATCTGCGAGCAGCGCCCGGCAGTCGCGGCAAAAGAGAGCGGGATCTATCGGGGACTCCTTTTCCGGCAGGGTGACACAGCAGGTATGATTGCTGGTATCACGGTAGCCAGCAGCACCGGCGATATGCAGGAGAGAAAAGGTGCCTGTTGATTGTTCTTCCGCAAGTTCATAGCGATGCCGGGGGTCAGGGTCATATACACGTATCTCGCCTGCCTCGCCGGTGGAGAGGTTCAGCAGGACAGGGGCGTGATACGGTATGCCGCTCCCGCATAGAGCGCAAATTTCCGGCTCCGGCATCAGAACAAAGGATTTCCACGATGCCATTTCCCGATCTGCAACGATGCCGCGCAAAAAAACGCCAAAGAGGAAAAACGCCGTAAGCAGTATAATGATTACCATAGCCTCAACAATGCTCCAATGGTATTTGGGGGTCATAATACTGCACTTTTTCAGCCGAGTTTTCAGCATGGTTCTTCTCCATCCCCTATTTTCAAGTTTGATAGGCGAAATATTTGGCCTGTTCACCTTATCCGTTATCACAGGGTAGCTATATAGGGACTTGCTAAATAGTGAGTTATTAAACATGCCCTCATTATATATAATAAGTCCATCGAAGTAAAGAGGGACTTATTATGGATTACGGAACACTGACATTGAATATTGAGCGCATTTTGAAAGCGCGAGGTATTTCAAAAAATCAAATCTGTAAAGACCTGGACATTCCCCGCGCTAATTTCAACAGATATTGCCGCAATGACTTTCAACGGATGGACACTGGCCTTATCTGTAAACTGTGCTGGTATTTGGAGATTGACGCTGGGGAACTGATCGAATATAGACGCCCGGAAAAAATTGAAGATGATAAATAAATCTCACGGTGGGATTTGATTCTGGCTGGGAATCGCGTCTCACCGTGAGACGCATTTTTTCAATGGGGCAAGCAGCAGATTTCATTCCTGTAACCCCCTTCCAGAGCATAACATATTGCACATATATGTGCAATATCCAAAATCTTTCGGCCACCCTATAATGAAGATACAATTTTCAAGGGGGGTGGCAGGGTGGTCGATTACAGCCCTTTATGGGACACAATGAAAAAGAAGGGCGTAACGCAGTACGCGCTCATTCAAGCCGGAGTTGACCGCCGCACCTTGGATTGGTTGAAAAAGAACAAAAATATTACCATGCTCACGCTGGAAAAGCTGTGTACGATATTGGATTGCTCCCCCAGCGATGTTGTGCGCTTTGTGCAGGACACCAGCCAGCCGTGAGCATGGCAGTTTTTAATGCGTCTCAACTTGAGACGCATTTTTCGACTGAATTTGCGGGCAGTCAAAAGCCGTTCCATACCGGCGTCTGGAAGTATAGGAATGTCTGCTTATCCTGGCAGTCCTCCTCCGTCAGATCCCGCAGGCGTTTTCTGGATTTGGACAGGAACAGCTTGCTTTTCAGCGGGGGCCGGGCCTGATGGGTCTCCACCAGCGTGTCCACCTGGAGGGCGCAGGCATAGTAGCCCGGCTCATGCTCCCGGATATAGTGATAGAAGTAGTTGGTGTGGTAGGGACAGAACAGGCAGCAGCTCGCCCTGGTCGCCAGTCCCCATACGAGCTTGTTGTAGGCGTAACATTCGGCCCGTGTCCAGCCCATTTCCACCAGCGGATAGCGGTTGACGAACAACGTCTGCTTGCTCTCCCTGGCCCGCCGCCGTTCCTCCCACATGATGCCCATGTGGAGGGAATGGGCGTGTACGTCCATCGGCAGGGTCCGCTCCCTGGGCTTGTAGCGCAGCAGCTCATAGCGCACGAATTTCTCAATGACTTTGATCTTATAGTCATAGGTGCATTGGCGGGGCATCTTTCCCTTTTTCCCGTCGTCCCCCAGCGTCCAGAACGGGATACAGGCGGTACGGGCGCGGCCAAAGTTACGGGTAAAGTCCCCGTACAGGTCAGCGTCCAGGCAGTAGAACGGTATACCTGCCTCCCGGCAGACAGCGGCAGTAAAAGCAGCCTGTTCATATACCCAGCCCGGTTCGCTGTGCAGGTCACAGAAGATCACGGCATCATAAACGGGCACTTTCGGAAATGGAAACGGCGGGCCGCGCAGGGCGTTCTGGCAGGACATGAGGGCCAGCGACGTGCTGGGCGTCCCCGCGCCATAGCTTAAAATGTTGAGTTCGTTCCATGTCAGCATAACGGTATACCTCCCCGAAAATGCTAACATTTTTCGCCGGAAAACACAAAAAATCGGCCCTATACCGCCACAATGGGCAGTATAGGGCCAACGGGAAATGCGTCTCAACTTGAGACACATTTCGACAAAATCAACTGCCGTAAATACCGGGCCTGCCAACAACAGTAAAGCCGGATGCGGTAAACTCGGTCACAACAACATTATTCTGTCCGCTGGAACAGTGGCAGACCAGCAGTTTCCCGGCCTCGTTCCGGCCCACCACCATGCCGACGTGGGATGCGTCCGGGTACAGCGCGAGGTCGCCGGGAAGGGCGTCCGCCTGTGATACCGCCGTCAGGTTCGTGCCGATGTACCAGTGGCCGTCACTGTGCAGTCCCGCGTTCCGCAGGGTCCAGTCAATAAAGCCGGAGCAGTCCAGCCCGAAGGGGCGGTATGTGCCGGTAGTGGAATTGCCCGCCGACCATACTTTTGCAAGCTGGCCCCAGCGGGGGTCCCAGCCGATGACATAGCTTTTCCCGCCCCAAAAATAATTCACTTTTCCCACAAGCTGGAGGGCGGTCTGTACGGCCTCCCTGCGGGCCGGGTCCAGATCATCCGGGAGGGCGGCCAGCACTTCCCGCACATCGGCGCTGGTGATGGCGAGGCTCCCGGCCAGGGAGGTCAGCGCGGCCCGGTCAGCCAGCAGTTCGTCAAGGGCGCTGTTTTGATATTCGGAAAATCCGTAGGAGACGCGCATATCATCCGCAGTTTTGGGCGTGATGGTGATATGTAAAATTTTCTCCGTCCAGGCTGCCGTAGTGCCGCTGGCGGGATGGTCAATAGTATCTTCCGACACGGCGATCCCGGTCATATCCCAAAATACGGCGGTCAGCTTACTTACCCTGTCCGGGTCCAGCGTGGCCACGTCCAGGCCGTCCACATCGGCCCCGGCGGTCCTGACGGCAAACACGGCCAGCACCTCCGCCCAATCCGGGGCCTGTCCGTCCAGCGTGATGGTGTCATAGTCCCCGGCTTGCAGCAGCTCCAACCGGCTGTTGTAGGCCATGTTGACCGTCCCTACCGCCTGGGCCACGGATACGGTGTCCGGGGCGTTCGGTTCCTGGGCGAAGAACAGGCCAAAGGGAGAATTGGCTATGGCGGCAATCACAACGACTACTACTAGGGCCATTAACAGGATGCCGCCTCCAACAATACCGGCCAGGGCGCTGACAAGAGCGGACGCCGCCTTTGTTACGGCGACTACCGCCTTTTTGAAAACCGCCGCCGAGGTCTTGGCAGCTTTTGCCGCCTTCTGTACGGCCTGTTGGGTCATGCGCCGCTGTGCGTTCTGCCGGATGCCCCGGACAGGCCGGGAGACAGCAGACTTGATTGGGGCCCGGCCTGCCTTTGGGCCGGAAATACCTTTTCGATAGACGGCCCCCCGGATTTTTGGGGCGCTGCCCTTACTGCCGGTTCCTTTACGCGGAAGTACATTCCGTCCTGTACTGCGGACGGAGGGTGCGGCGCTGGGGGCTTTGCGCGGGCCAACGCCTCCCGGCTGGCGGGGAACGCTGTGCCGGGATTTCTCCAACATCTGCTGTCTGATCTCCCGCCTGGGCTGGGTGGAACTCGGACCAAACCTCGGCTGGCTGGCGGCGGGAGCGGTGGAGCGGCCTGCCGCTGGCGGAGCTGGGTGCTCCTTGGATGATGGGATGGATTGGGTTGATTTGATGGATGGGATTGATTGATTAGCGAGAGAAGAAGGTTTTTCTTTTATGCTGGGGGCCGCAGTCCTGGGCCGCTGTTCTCTCGGCCGGACAGAGGGGCGCTCCTTGATCCGCATGGTGCGGGCGGGAGCGTCTACTGGCCCGGCATTGGTGGGCGGTGCGGAGAGTTCTGCGGGAGCTGCCGCCCTCTGCAGGTGCGTCCCCTTCACCTGGGCCGCTTTCTCTTTGGGCGTGGGTCCTGGCCGCTGGCGAGGGCTGGTATTGGCTTGGCGGTGCGGCGGGTTCGCACTCTCCGGGGCGGATGCCGGGGTGTCCGCAGGCGCCGGGGTTCCCGGCACATCCCTGGGCCGCTCCTTGATCCGCTGGTCTGGCCGACAGTCAGAGCGGGGCCGCTCATGGGCCAGCAGCTCGTCCACGGCCCAGCTCCCGGCCCCCTCCACCTGATCGACGGCCTGGGTCTCGGCGCTGCCGCTCTCCGGCTGGCGCTGGTCAAGCTGCTGGACATACTTATCCTTCAGGAGCTTTGCCGCCTGTTTTGTGGAAATGGCGGGCTGGGACCGGGCGGCGGACTGGCCTTTACTCTTTTTGGCCTTTGCCCCTTTCGGTTTTTCCTTGATGGTTTTCATGGTGGCCTCCAAAAAAGGGTGTCGAAATGCGTCTCAACTTGAGACGCATTTCGACAGGATTTTTACTTGTCCCCTGGGGTCGTGGTCATCAATCGGTAAAGCTCGGTGTCCCTGGGGAACTCATTGGCAAAGGGAACGATGGAGCCGCCCACGCGGATCAGGCCGTGGCCCGCCTCTGCGCTGGTGATGTAGGACATTTGGTTTGTGGAGATATTCAGCAGCTTGGCAAGCTCGGCCCGGTCGGTGGCCGCCTGGTTCAGCAGCACCAAAAACTCACTGTTGGCGAACATGAGCCGGGCGGTGTCAGAGCGCAGACATTCCTCCACGTTCTGCGTGGCGGCGGTCATGGCGGCGGCGTACTTTCTGAACCGTTTCCAGCACTTATACAGGAATTGCGCGGAGTAGTAGTAGCGGAAGAACAAATACACCTCATCCACGAATACCCATGTGTATTTCCCGGCCAGCCGGTTCGCCGCCACGCGGTTCTGAATGGTCTCCAGGGTGACGTTCAGCGCCGTGGGCTTGAGCTGTTCCCCCATTTCATAGAGGTCAAAGGAAATGATGCGGTTGGCAATATCCACGTTGGTCTCATGGGCGAACATATTCAAGCTGCCCTCCACAAACAACTCGGACGCCAGGGCCAGCTCCTCGGCCTCCCGTTCCGGCTGACGCTTCAACTCGTTGCGCCAGTCGGAGAGGATCGGCTGCCGGGACTTGCCGCCGCTGGCGACCAGCTCATGGTAGACGCTGGCGGTGCAGCGGTCAATGATGGACTTGTGGAAGGCCCCCAACTGGCCCGCGCCCATCTGCTGCTCGCAGATGCTCATAAGCAGCTCGGACTTCATAGCCACGGGGTTTTCGCCGGTGCCGTAGCCCCTGGCAATTTCCAGAGGGTTGATGTGGTGGGGGCTGTTGGGGGAAATCTCGATCACGGCCCCGCCCAGGGCGCGGGTCAGGTCGCCGTACTCCCTTTCAGCGTCGATGATGATAATATCATCGCTGGTGGACAGGGCGATAAAGGTAATGGCCTCCTTCATGCTGAAGGATTTGCCGGAGCCGGACACGCCCAGGATAAAACCGTGGGGGTTCAGCAGCCGCTTTCGGTTGCAGATCAGGAGGTTTCTGCTGACGGCGTTGACGCCGTAGTAAATGCCTCCTGCGTCCTGTATCTCCTGGACGCGGAAGGGCATCAACACGGCGGCGCTCTCGGTGGTGAGGGTGCGGGTGGTCTTGACGCGGCGCAGGCCGTAGGGCAGGGCGGTGTTCAGCCCGTCCTCCTGCTGGTAGCGCAGGACGGAGAATTGGCAAAGGCTCTCGTTGCCGATGGCCTGCAAGGTCTCTGTGTCGGCATCCAACTGTTCCAGCGTGTCAGCCATGTGGACCAGGGTGACGTTGGCGAAGATCATGCGCTGGTCACGGGTGCTGAGATCGTCCAAAAACTCCTTGTTCTCCGCCCGAAGCTGCTCCAGCTCGTAGGGTACAGTGGCGGTAAAGTTGTTGTTGGCGTTCTGCTTCTGCTGCCAGCGGGTAATATCGCTCTCCACGCCCAGGATGCGGGCCTGCATTTCCTTTACGGCCTCGTTGGTGGGGATGGGCAGAATGTCGATGGACAGCATGAGGTTCCGGGAGAAGTCGGACAGGTCGGTAATCATGCGGTCTTTGATATAGCTGGCGTACTCCCGGAGAAACAGGACGCGGCCCACCTTGCCGCCCAGCTCGAAGTGGTCGGCCTTGAATTGCATCCCGTCCGGGGCGATGGCGTCCTTGAAATGGTGGCCCCGGCGCATGGCGGCGGAGAGGTCGAATTGAAAATCCCGTTCTTCGCTGGGCCGGAAGAAGTCATGGAAGATCCGCAGACGCTCATGGTTGTCCAGGGGCTTGGCCCCGCTGTCCAGCTTGCCGAAGCTCTTGGACAGGTCAATGTCCACCCGCTTGAAAAAGGTGCGGGCCTCGTCGATGTTCTTCCGGGCGACGGAGATCGTGATGTACTTGTCCTGAATGAGATTGTTGCTCTCCAGCGCCTTTTCAGTGAGGATGCCGTTATACTCCTGGCGGTAGCGGTCCAGCTCGTCCCCCTTCAAGCGCATGAGGACGCTGTGCTGGAAGTCCGTGCCGTTGAGACGGCGGTTGTTAATGGTGATTTTGGCGGTGGCCCCGGTGGGCAGGCTGTTGAGAACGCCGCAGTAGGCCATAAACATTTCCTGCTGGTCCTCATGGGACGCCACGGAGTAGTTAATATCCGCAAAGCGCCATGTCCGGCTGTACCGATTGCGGCCGGTCTGCCAGATGCCGTCCCGGAACACCCGCTGGATGGGGATGGACTGCTGGACGCTGCGGGGAATTTTGAGGGTCTCCCGTTCGCTCTTGTTGGCGGCGGCCAGTGTTTTAATCATAGTCCTGCACCCCCTTTTTCGTCAGCGCCGCGCAGTAGAGGTTTTCCGACTGGAACACCCTGGGCCCGGCGCAGAGGAATTGAGATTTCAGATAGGCCCAAAGGAATTGCTCAAAGGTCATGCCGTTGTACTGGAAAAAGCCGGTGACAGCCACGGGCGCCGCCGCCACGATGCAGGCCCAGCTTGCGGTCTCCGGGCCGGTGATGGTTTTCAGAAGGAAGTACACCCCCACGGCCATGCCGACGGCCAGCACCGCGCAGACGAATTGCCGGACAGACAGGCCGAAGAAGATGGTTTCCTTGTGCTGGCGCACTTCCTTGGGGATTTTAATTTCCATGTTGCTGCTCCTTTCTTAAAATACGTCTCAAATTGAGACGCATTTCGACATTACTTCATGTGTCCATCCAATTACAGGCCGAACATCTCCTTTACGATCCGTTCCGCGCCCTTGACCAGCCCCACCAGCACCAGCATATTGAAGATGGTTTCCCCGATGTACTGCCAGCTCATGGTGACAGCGGACAGAGAGGTGTCCACCACCGGGGCGCCGCTGGACATAAAAGCGGAGAAGATCAGGCAGGCCAGCACGATGATGGCCCCCTCCAGGCAGACGCCCACATAGCTTTTCAGAAAAGCAGTCCCCGCAAAGCTGGTGCCCTCCCCGGCGAAGGACGCCAGGGGCAGCGGGGCCAGGGCGGTATAGAAGTACAGGCGGAAAAACCGGCCATAGACGGTGAGGATCAGGATAAAGGACATGACGGTGATAAACAGGCTGCCCAGCAGGGAGACCAGCCACAGGGGGATGCTGGCGAGAAAGCCCACGCCCTCGATGGCGTCCACGATCTCCTGGGGCACGGTGATACTGGCGGCGGCCATACCGCCGATGCCGCCCATGACAGTCTGCACGATATCACCGCAGACGGAGAAAATGCCGGTCATAATTTCCATAGCGGAACCGACGGCCAGCTTTGCCAGCACAAAGCGGATGAAATGCCGCAGTACAAATTCCGGGCGCTGGAAGTCCCGAAAGCTGGCGGCGGTCTGGAAAATGCTCATGGCGAAGAACAGCACCAGCAGGCCATAGCCCACGGCCTTCATCGCGTCGTTGATGGTAACGATGGTTCCCCATACGGTGCCGCCCCGGAAGGTCTCCGGCGTGGTGGTGATAAGGGACCATATCTCCGTCAGTTTTCCGTTCCAGGTGTTGAAAGCCGATTGCAGGTTTCCAACGATCCAGTTGTCGCTCAAAAGATTCACCTCCTTCGTCGGGGCTAAATCCATTTCACTCCGTTTCCGCCTAACGGCAAAAACGGAGTTCCATTTCTTTGCCCCTCCTCTCCCCGCCAAAACCGCTTTGCTGGGTTTTGGCGGGGGCCCCGAAATAAGTCTCAAATTGAGACGCATTTCGACAATATATTATAAGGTAGGGGGCGGACGCTGCGGCCCGCCCCCCTGGGCGGCTTACAGCGCGCCGATGGTGGTCAAAATCTCCTTGGCAAAGGCTATCATCAAGCCGCCGAACAGACACAGGAAGCCTTGGGTGCGCTGGCTGGCGTCATGGGACTGGATGGACATACCTACCTGGACGATGCCCCAGCCCAGCACGATCACGCCCACGGCCTTGATGATGGAGAAAATGAAGTCAGAAAGGTTATTTACGATGGTCAGCGGGTCGCTGCCTGCGGCGAAGGCCGGGCAGGTCATGGCGGCGCAGAGGGCCAGGGCCAGCACAGCGGTGAAGTAGCGGCGCTTGGCCCGGCGCTGGCGGGCGGTGATGGTTTCAACGGTCTTTTTCATTGGATAGTTCCTCCTCGTCAATGATTAGAATATTGTCCAGGCTGTCAAACGGCAGGCTCAAGTCCTCCTGCGCGAAGGTCAGGCCGGGATGATGGATATAGGGGGCGGCCCCGCCGTCCTCGGTCAGCTTGATATTGGGGTGCTTGAGAATGTCGTACTTCTTGTCAATGACCGGCCTCTCGCCCCGGATAAAGACGATGGCGTAGGCGTTGTCCATGGCCCGCACTTCATCTGGCGTAAGTAATTCGCGGCCGGTCTGCTGGTACGATGTAGAGCTGGAGCCGTGGGAGCCCTTGGAAATACTGCGGTTCCGGGTGTCCAGCGTCTCTTTTCCCAGCATTTCAGAGATGTATTTGTGGGTGCTTTGCTCGTTTCCACCGAGATAAATCAATGTATCGGCGTTACCCATCAGGCCCTCCCAGTCGTCTTTGAACAGAGCCTTGAGCGCCGATATGTTTTGCAGAACGATGGTAGACATGATGTTCCTGGAGCGCATTGTGGCCTGTAACTTGCCGAAGTCATCCGGCAGGGAGACGTTGCAGAACTCGTCCATCATCAGACGGACCGGAACAGGCAGCGCCCCCTGATGCACCTTGTCAGCCTGATAGTAGAGGGCCTGAAAAGCGCAGGTATAGAGCATCCCCACAAGGTAGTTGAAGGTGCCGTCATTGTCGGGGATGATGGCAAAGACAGCCTGCTTGCGGTCCCCCATCATGCCCAGCTCCATATCGTCCCGTGTGGTAATGCCGACGATCTGCGGCAGGATGAACGCGGACAGCCGGACGGCGGCGGACAGAAGAATACTTTTCGCGGTTTTGCCGGCGGCTTGCTTAAAAATTTTGTACTCCCGCACAGCGATGTGCGCCGGGTCCTCCTCCTCCAGCGCCTCAAAGAGCAGGTCCAGGGGGGATTGGAAGTCGTCGCTGTCCTCCCTGGCCCCGCCGTTCTCGATCATATACATGACCATTTCAAAATTCTGTTCCTCCGGGGGCGCTTCATGGAGCAGATAGAGGATCAGGGCGGTGTCCAGGGCAATTTCGCTTTTCTCCCAAAACGGGTCATTGTTGCTGGCGTTCTTGGGGGTGGTGTTGCGGATCAGGTTATGCACCAGCTTCATGGCGTCCTTATCGTCCCGGATGTAGGGGAAGGGGTTAAAGGCGTCGGAGTTGGCCGGGTCGATCAGGTCAAAAACCTTGATAACATAGCCCCTCTGAATGAGCAGCGGAGCCACGGCCCGCAGCATTTCTCCCTTGGGATCTGTCACCAAAAAACTGCAATTCGCCTGCATCAAATTGGGCTTGCAAAAAAAGCGGGTCTTGCCCGCGCCGGAGCCGCCAATCACGATTTGCAGGAGATTTCGCCGGTGTTTTTTCCCGTTGAGCCCCATGCGGACATTCTGCGTGAGGATAGTATTCTGCATGGGGTCCTTGTCCCGGTACTTGGCGCAGAGCTGCCGGGGACTACCCCAGCGGGCGCTGCCGTGTTCCTCGCCGGGCCGCCGGTTCTCCTTGGTGGAGAGGAACAGGGTGGCGGCACAGCCGTACAGGAGTAGGCCGATCAGCATAAATTTCAGGGTATGGGGTGTCCAGCCGATGGCAAAGGGGTATTCCATCAAAACGGTGAACCGCCCCAGCAGGTCAAAGAGGTTCATGCCGTCCTCGTAGGCGTAGGCCATGATCGCCGCCGCCCATAGGACGGGGACCGCCAGCAGCACCCATGGAAGGATGCCGCCCTCTTGCTGTTTTCTCATAGGTCGCCCTACCTTTCCGGGACACGCGGCCGCTCCTGTCGGGCAGGCCGGGGCCGTTGCCTGACCTGGAACATGGGCACGCCCAGCTCATGGAAAACGGACGCCCGCAGGCGTTCCGCTTCTTCCCGCGTCGCGCCGCCCTGGGTAATGGTGGCGCTGGGGAGGTTCTGGATGCCGCTGGCGGCAACCCTGTCATAGCTGCTGCCATCCAGCACAGCTCCCAGGAAGTCCACGCGATTCAGCGTACAGTCCAGCGTCAGGCAGGATTTCAGCCGGGCCTCCTGGAAGGAGACGGAGACAAGGGAGCTGTCCCGGAAATGGGCGTGTGCGATGCTGGCCCCGGTGAAGTTGACCATCTGGAGCAGCGCGGAGTGAAAATCGGTATTATCAAGGGTGGCATTGTCAAAGACCGCTCCGCGGATGCCGCAGACGGAAAAGCGGCAGTTCTGAAATTGTGAGAAAGAGCAGTCCACATTGTCGGGCATACAGTAGATGGTCACATGGTCAAAGTAGGATGCTGTGAAAAAGTCCGGGGGAAAACCATGCTCCGCCGCATGGTCGAACAGGGGCTGGCTGATGATCTTCAACGGGCGCTTGGGGTCAAAGTCCCACATTTCATAGTGGTATTCCTGACTGCCTGACAGGGTATAGCGCAGCGTCCGGCACAGCTTCTGATGGCGAAACGCTTCCGCGTCCCGTCTGACCTTCTCTACCTGTCCGGCCTCGCCGCCGCATTTTTGCTCCAATATCGAATAGAGCATATCGAAGGACAGTTCGGAGCGGCCCTGCAAAATGTCGTTGACTTCCCGGATAGTCTGCGTCCGGTTCGCGCCGTTGTACTGCGCCGGGTCAGCCCGTTCCAGCATATCAGCGATACTCTGGCTGATTGCAAGGCCGCTGCGGACCGCTTGGAAATGGGCCATAAAATTCCCTCCTTTCTGGCATAGTTGGATATGCTGCCGGGTTTGCGAAAAAGGTCGGAAAATGCGTCTCAAGTTGAGACGCATTTCCGACAAAGAAAAATCAGTAGCCGGTCTTGGGCAGGGGCGTGGGCTTGCCGTACACAGTCGTCACCCAGCGGGACACGGCCTGCACCCATACGCCGTCATGGGTTCCGCCCACGTCGGCCACGTTTACAAAGTTGCTGCCGGGGGTCAGGCCGGACACGGCCTTACAGTGGAGCATGGGGGCCTCCACCTGGCTAAAGCCTCCGGGGACCTGCCCGAACACGAACATGATTTCGGTGACGCGCTCATTGGCCGCAAGGCCCAGGGCTGTGGGGGACGCCGCCAGTGTGTAATTCCGGCTGGTGCTGAGACTGTCGGCCAGGGTGCGGTAGTCTCCGGTGTTGTTCACCTTATAGACGATCTTATAGGTGCCGGGGAAATTGTAGGTGCCGGTGACAACCTTATCCAGCCGGACGGCGGCGGGCAGGGTGTCGCGCCAGTAGAACGACTGGAGCATGACGTTGCTGGTGTTGCCGATCCGGG
>CATKZP010000030.1 GCA_949841355.1 uncultured Oscillospiraceae bacterium | reverse complement strand
TCGCAAAGTCCGCTCGCTGGTTTTCCGCCTGCGGCGAAAAACTGCGCCCGCTCCCTTTGCTCCTCCTCTCCCCACAAAGCCAACGGGCGGCTTTGCGGGGGCCCCCTTGGCAAAGTCCGCTCCGCTCAAAAGCTCGCCCGTTCCACGAATTTGGCGGCGCTGCCCCCCTCCTCCATGGCCATGACGAAATAGCGGATGTCGTCCATGGCGTGGTCGAACTCCTTTCGCACCCGGTCCTCCCCGCCGCTCTCCCAGCGGTAGAGGGCGAACTCTCTGGCGGCGGCCCGGCACCCTCTGCAAATCACGATTTTCCCGGACTTGAGCGCCTGGGCGGTGCGCCGGATACCCTCCAGCACCCGGTTGTCGGCCCGGCGCACGCTCCAGCCCTCCCGGCGCAGCGTCTCCATAAAGCTGGCCGCCGACGGGTCCGCGATGACCATTTCGATGCATCGCTCTCCCGCCAGATTTTTCAGCTCCCGGGCGTACTCCCCGTCGGTTTTCTGCCGTCCTCTGGCCCTGGCGTCGTAGTAGAACTCGTCCACTCTGTACCAAATTCCATCCTTTTCCCCCCACAGCCCGAAGGAAGCGGGGTTTCTGGTGCCGTAATCGCAGGAGATCCTCCACCGGGCGAAGGGACCCTCCGGCGCCTGGGGCATATCCTCCGCCCGGAAGAAGTCGTACACCAGCCCCTCCGCGGCGGTCCACTCTCCCAGCACGTACCTGCGGTAGAACGCGCCCTGGAACATCCGCTCATACCGCGCCCGCACTCTGGGGGACAGCCCCGGGTTGTCCTCCATGGCGAAGCGCAGGTAAAGCGCCCGCTTTTCCCGCGCCCTGCAAATCCACTCTGTGTGGAACCAGTGCTCCGGCCCCGCGGGATTGCAGGAGAACCAGAGCTTGGCCCCCTCGGCGGAGCACCGGGCGCAGGCCTGCTCCACGAAGGAGCGGGGCATGAGGGCTGCCTCGTCCAGCAGCGCGCCCGCCAGGGTGACGCCCTGGATGGAGGCGCAGCTCCCCTCGTCCCCTCCGCCGTAGAGGTAGAAGGTATTTTCCCGTCCGCCGCCCCGCAGCACGATCTCGTTCCGGCTGACCTTTTCCTCCCACCGGAATCCCAGGGCCTCCAGCACGGGCCTGACCTGGCCCAGCAGGTTGCGCCGCACCCCGTTGAGGGAGGGGGCGCACAGCCCGAAGCTCTGTCTGTGGAACCGCGCCATGGCCCACAGAAAGAAGGACACCCCCATCGCGAAGGTCTTGCCCGAGCGCACCGCCCCGTCGCAGATGACGGCGTCCAGCTCACCCTGTCTCCACCAGTCCAGCACCTGCCGCTGCTTGGGGGAGAACTGCAATCGTTTCACCCCTCACCGTCCGCTTCCGCCGGGCGCAGTCCGTCCAGGAAGTCGCCCAGCGCGCCGTCCCGGTTTTCGTCCAGCAGCTCCCGCAGCATGGCCAGCACCCGCACCTTATCCACGAATTTGGCCTCGAAGGTGCCGTTGGCGTTGCGCCGCAGCTCCACCACGCCGGACAAATCCAGCTCGTCCACCCTCTGGGCGTCCGCCCCGTCCAGGAACGCCAGCTTCACCACATCGTTGTTCTTCCACCTCGCCAATTTTCTCAAATATCCCGTCAGCTCCTGCCGCGCCTTTTGCTCCTCGCATTTCTCCTGCATCCCCATGGCCAACCTCCTCGCCGCTGTAGGGAACCCCTCTTTCGTTGCCCGTCCCGGTGCAAGGCAAAAAAATTCCGGGGCAAAAAATCTGCCCCGGCCTGAATCCTATGAATCTGCGTCCGCCCGCCGCTACGCTTCCACAAAGTGATTGCTGTATAAATTCCAATATTTCCGATACACGAACCCGTCATTTCCGTCAAAGTTGAGCTGATACATCCGGAATATCACCGGAAAGTTCTTAGGCTGCCACAGTTCCTCGTAGGAATAGCAGTATTTCATACCGATTCGTCTCATAACCGCCCCGCTTCTGGGATTATTCCTGTCATGGGTCGCCGTAATATAAGGAACCCCTTCCTCTTTCAGCAGCCCAACCACGGCGCGGCACGCCTCGCTGGCAAACCCCTGGCGCCAGTACCCGCTGCGCAGCGCGTATCCAAAGTCGTGGCTGTCGTCCTCCTCCGCGTGCACATAGCCAATCGGCTCACCCCCGCCCTTCAGGCAGACGGCAAAGCAGTACCTCCGATCTTTCAGCCTTTTTTCAAAAAACCGCTCCGTTTCGTCCATATTCTTTACGGGATACCACGGCAGAAACGTATTGGTCTCTTTGTCTGAAAAGAGCTGGAATATCGCCTTCATATCGTTTTCCCGGAACCTTCTCAGCACCAGCCGGTCTGTTTCCATGCTCCAGCCGTCCACTTGCGTCCGCCTCCCTGTTCTACTTATGATACTCCGATCCCTCCTGGATCTTAAACGCCCGGTAGATCTGTTCCAGCAGCATCACCCGCGCCAGGTGGTGGGGAAAGGTCATGGGCGACATGGACAGCGCGGCCCACGCCCCCGCCTTGATCGAGGGGTGCAGCCCATAGGACCCGCCGATGACGAACACCAAATGCTTGGCGGCGTTGTGGCTCCAGGTGGAGATCATCGCGGCCAGCTCCTCGCTGGACCGCAGCTTTCCCTCCACCGCCAGGGCGACGACGCTGGAGTTGGGGGGAATTTTGGCCCGGATAGCGTCCCCCTCCTTTTCCAGCGCCCCCTGAATCTCCCCCAGGGAGGGATTTTTGGGCAGCTTCTGCTCGGCCAGCTCCACAATGTTCAGCTTACAGTATCCTTTCAGCCGTTTGGCGTACTCCGCCACCCCCTCCTGGTAGAACTTTTCCTTCAGCTTTCCCACGCAAATCAGCGTAACGTCCACCATGGTATATCCTTCCCTCCTGTCCCCCGGGGGGACGCCCCTCCGCGCCCTTAAGCCTTCCCCCTTTCAGGGGGAAGGTGGCATCGCCGCAGGCGATGCCGGATGAGGGTGCCCCAGCGCCCCTCGCAGCCGTGTGCTCCGCGCTATCTATTCACGCTGCGCCTGTTCGCGACGCGCGGCTTCGCTCCGTCTCGGGCTGGTCTCTGGGGCCTTCGGCCCCATCGCTCACCCTCGCTCCGCTCCATCCGCGCTGCTCACGACGGCTCCGCGCTATACTTCAAACCACCCGGTTGCCTCGCCCCTGGGCGCGGCGATCAGCTCCACGTCCCGCTCTCCCAGCCCCAGCCCGCCCAGGGCCTGCCGCGCAGCGGCCAGGGCCAGCCCCGGCCGGTTGTTCTCCTGGGAGAGGTGGGCCAGAATCACCCGCCGGGCGCCCCGCTGTCCCGCCCAAGCGGCCAGCTCTCCGCCCATCTCGTTGGACAGGTGGCCCCGCTCTCCCCGGATGCGGTTTTGCAGGTGGAAGGGGTAAGGCCCGGCGCGGAGCATCTCGGGGTCATAGTTGAACTCCCCGATGAGGGTATGGGCTTCTCCCGCCTCCTCCCGGGCCTGGGGTGTGACCACCCCGGTGTCGGTGCAGAGCACCAGCTTCCGCCTGCCGTCGGTGACGGAGAACCCGCAGGGGCAGGCGCAGTCGTGGCTGGTGGGGAAGGTGCCCGCCTCCAGGTCCTGAATGGCGAAGCGCTGGCCGGGCTGGAACACCCGGAAGCGCTCGGTCAGCCCGTTCCACCGTCCGCACAGCTCCAGGGCGGTGCCCTCCGCGGTGTAGAGGGGCGCGTCCGTCTGTCTGCACAGCACGGGCAGGGCGGCCACGTGGTCGGTGTGCTCGTGGGTGATGAGCACGCCGGCGAGATGCCGCAGCTCCAGCCCCAGTCCCCGCAGTCCCTGGGCGATCCGGCGGGTGGAAATACCCGCGTCGATTAAAATATGTACCCGTCCGTCGCTGACCACGGCGCAGTTGCCCGACGATCCGCTGGCCAGGGTGGCCACCCTCAGCATAGCGCGCTGCCTCCTCGACAAAAAATTCTCCCTAATTCACAAATAAGCCGGAAAGGAAACCGTCCTTTCCGGCAAAACGTCGAATCTCGCCCTCCCCCGCCCGGGGGAAGGCGCATTATATTATCATGATGCGCGCGGTCCACGGCTCCGCGCTGACCATTCACGCTGCGCCTGTTCGCGACGCGCGGCTTCGCTCCGTCTCGGGCTGGTCTCTGGGGCCTTTGGCCCCATCGCTCACCCTCGCTCCGCTCCATCCGCGCCGTGGGCCGCCCTTTGGGCGGCTTAGGCCTATGGCCGCTTTGCGGCCTGACGGCTGCTCACGACGGCTCCGCGCTATCAGCCTGCCGCGGATACCTTACCCCGCTCGGGGTCGGGGATCTCCACCACGCGGATGTCCGCGCCGAGGCCGGACAGCTTGCCCACAATATCCTCATAGCCCCGCTCGATATGCTTCACGTTGGAGATCTCGCTGGTGCCCTGAGCGGCCAGCCCGGCGATAATCATACCCGCCCCGGCCCGCAGGTCGCAGGCCTCCATGGGCGCGCCCGTGAGCCGCTCCACCCCTTCGATGATGGCGATTTTGCCGTCCACCTGGATTTTGGCCCCCAGCCGCCGGAACTCCTCGGTGTAGCGGTAGCGGTTGTCCCACACGCCCTCGGTGATGACGCTGGTGCCCCGGGCCAGGCACAGGGCGGCGGCGATCTGGGGGTGCATATCGGTGGGGAAGCCGGGGTAGAACATGGTTTTGACGTTGGTGCGCTGGAGGGGCCCATGGCGGCGGACGATGAGGGAATCCCCCTGCTCCTCCACCTCGGCGCCCATCTCCAGCAGCTTGGCGGTGATGCACTCCATATGCTTGGGGATGACGTTGCACACCCGCACCTCGCCCCCGGCGGCGGTGACGGCGGCCATATAGGTGCCCGCCTCGATCTGGTCGGGGATGATGGAGTATTCTCCGCCCCGCAGCTTGTCCACGCCCCGAATCTTAATCATATCGGTGCCCGCGCCGGTGACGTCCGCCCCCATGGAGTTGAGAAAGTTGGCCAAATCCACGATATGGGGCTCTCTGGCGGTATTTTCGATGATGGTGGTGCCCTTTGCCAGCACGGCGGCCAGCATCAGGTTCATGGTGGCCCCCACGCTGGCCACGTCCAGGTAAATCTGGCTGCCCTTCATGCGCCCGCCCTCGGCCTCGGCGCACATATAGCCCTTTTCCACCTGGACCTCCGCCCCCAGGGCGGCGAAGCCCTTCAGGTGCTGGTCGATGGGGCGGCTGCCGAAGTCGCACCCGCCGGGCAGGGGCACCTCCGCCCGGCCGAACCGGCCCAGCATGGCCCCCATGAGGTAATAGCTGGCCCGGAGCTTGCGCCCGGCGTCGTAGGGCACCGGCTGGCACATGGCGCCGGAGCAGTCCACCTCCACGGTGGTGCGGTTGACGACCCGCACCTTGGCGCCCAGATCTCTCAAAATATCCAGCAAAAGGTCCACATCGCTGATGGCGGGAATGTTTTCAATGCGGCAGGGGCCCTCCACCAGCAGCGCGGCGGGGATGATGCCCACGGCGGCGTTCTTGGCGCCGCTGATTTCCACCTTGCCATACAGCGGACGCCCGCCGTGAATCACATACTTTTTCAAATCAGCACCTCTGACTCCCGGCAGCACCGGGCTTATTCGTAAAAGGGGTAAATTCCCCATCTAATCAATTTTTAAGGAGACGGCTCAACCAATATCACAGGGGGCCCATTCTCCATCTCCACATTATAGCACCTGCCGTAAGTAAAGGCAACCAAAACTTTCATCCTTTTCCTGTTCCCGCTCCGATTCTCCCATACAGCCATATTTTGTCCCGGCCGGCCCCAGATATTCCGGGAAATTTGTGAATTTTCTGCGATACCCCTTGCAAATTCCAAACGGCCGTATTATCATATCGTTAGCACTCTTTCCGAATGAGTGCTAAAACACCGTTTTCAAAAATGAATGATATAGGATGAGGTGCGCGAATCATGGCAAAAAAGCAGTTCAAAGCGGAATCCAAGCGTCTGATGGACCTGATGATCAACTCCATCTACACCCACAAGGAGATTTTCCTGCGGGAGATCATCTCCAACGCCAGCGACGCCATCGACAAGCTGGCCTATCTCTCCCTGACGGACGACACGGTAACGACCAAGCGCAGCGACCTGCGCATCACGGTGACGCCGGACAAGGCGGCGCGCACCCTCACGGTGTCGGACA
Organism: uncultured Oscillospiraceae bacterium; assembly: GCA_949841355.1. GTDB lineage: Bacteria > Bacillota > Clostridia > Oscillospirales > Oscillospiraceae > Enterenecus. Next base: position 15,127 of record CATKZP010000030.1, on the reverse strand, counting down.
ACGGCATCGGCATGACCGCCGCCGAGCTGGAGCAGAACCTGGGCACCATCGCCAAGAGCGGCTCGCTCCAATTCAAGGCGGACATGGAGGGGGACAAGGACAAGTCCGACATCATCGGCCAGTTCGGCGTGGGCTTTTACTCCGCCTTCATGGTGGCCGACCAGGTGACGGTGATCACCCGCCGCCACGGGGAGGACGCCGCCCACTGCTGGAAGTCCTCCGGCGCGGACGGCTACACCATCTCCGACTGCGAAAAGGACGCTCCCGGCACCGACGTCGTCATGCGCCTCAAGCCGGACACCGAGGACGAGAAGTACGGCGAGTACCTGGAGACCGGCCGCCTGCAAGCCCTAATCAAAAAGTATTCCGACTATATCCGCCACCCCATCCGCATGGAGGTGGAGGACTACCGCCAGAAGGACAAGCCGGAGGACGCGGGGGACGACTACCAGCCCGAGTGGGAGACGGTGGTGGAGGAAAAGACCATCAACTCCATGGTGCCCCTGTGGCAGCGCCCCCGCTCCAAGGTGACGCAGGAGGAGTACGACAGCTTCTACCGGGAGAAGTTTGGCGACTGGCAGCCCCCTCTGGCCACCGTCTCCACCTCCTCCGAGGGCACCGTGACCTTCAAGGCCCTTCTGTTCGTCCCCTCCGCCACCCCCTACGACTTCTACACCCGGGAGTATGAGAAGGGCTTGCAGCTCTACTCCTCCGGCGTGCTCATCATGGACAAGTGCGCCGACCTGCTGCCCGACTGCTTCCGCTTTGTAAAGGGCGTGGCGGACTCCCCCGACTTCTCGCTGAACATCTCCCGGGAGCTGCTTCAGCACGACCGGCAGCTGAAGATCATCGCCGCCGCCCTGGAGAAGAAGATCAAGAACGAGCTGGTCAAGCTGATGAAGGACGACCGGGAGAAGTACGAGAAGTTCTGGGCCGCCTTCGGCCGCCAGCTGAAGTACAGCGTCACCGAGGGCTACGGCGCCAAAAAGGACCTATTACAGGACCTGCTGCTCTTCACCACCTCCAAGGAGGGCGGACTGTCCAGCCTCTCCGAGTACGTGGAGCGCATGGGCGAGGGGCAGGAGTTCATCTACTACGTCAGCGCGGACACCAAGGAGCAGGCCGCCCGCCTGCCCCAGGTGGAGCGCATCGCGGACAAGGGCTGGGAGATCCTCTACCTCACCGAGGAGGTGGACGAGTTCGTCATGCAGGCCCTCCAGGAGGTGTCGGGCAAGAAGCTCAAGTCGGTGTCCGACCCGGACGCCCTGCCCGAGACCGACGAGGAGAAGGCGGAGCAGGAAAAGCAGGCCGAGGACGCCAAGGGCGTGCTGGACTTCGTGAAGGAGACCCTGGGGGACAAGATCAAGGAGGCCCGGGTGTCCAAGATTTTGAAGAGCGCCCCGGTGTGCATGACGGCGGGCGGCCCGCTGTCCCTGGAGATGGAGAAGTACTTCGCCAAAATGGACGGCTCCTCCCCCATGGGCCCCATGAAGGCGGAGCACGTGCTGGAGCTCAACCCGGCCAGCGCCCCCTTCGCCGCGCTGAAGGCCGCCCTGGAGGCGGAGGACCGGGACCGCGCCGCCAAATACGTCCAGGTGCTCTACCACCAGGCTCTGCTCATCGCGGGCCTGCCCATCGAGGACCCGGCGGCCTACACCGAGCTGGTGTGCTCGCTGATGAACTGACCCCCCAATCCCCCGCCCCAGCCGGCGGGGGATTTTTTTGCGGTTCCCTTTTCAGCAAGGCGTCCCCATTTTCTGTTTCACAGGCCGGAGCTTGTTTCCCATAGATTTTTGGCGAGAAGCCAAAAGCAAGGGCTCGCCTTGGGCCTCATTCCGCCGTCCACATCGCAGGGGTCCTCAAAGCAGTCCTTTATCTTATTGGTAAACCCAAATCTATGGTACATCCTGATATTACGCTCTTCTGTCTCATCCACCCCGATTGTCGCAATTGAAACGCCTCTATTTTTGACGTGTTCCAAGACCGCTTTCAGCAAAAAGCTTCCGCAGCCTTTCCCTCGGTATTCGCTTTTCACGCGAAACGCGCATAGATACGCTCTGTCTTTTCCATCCGCAAAATCCTGATCCTCCAGCTGCCAGAATACAGATAACTCGCCAATCACTTGGCCGTTATCGTTCAGCGTCCAAAGCTCGGCGCTGCCAGACGATATGTTTTGCGCAAAAAACAACGCGGTGGGCGGCGCTGAATCCATCGTTTCATATCCCCACAAGCGCAGCATTTCTTGATCCGCCGCCTTTCTGATCTCCATGTTATCTACCTCCGCAATCCCGATTTTTCGGTGCAATTATAACCTGTTTTCAGCCGGCGCGCAATTCCCGGCCGGGAGGACCGGGACCGCACCCGGCCCGGCGGGCGCTTTTTGCCCAAAAAGCCCAAAAGCCCCCGCCATTCCCCGGGTTTTTTGGCGGCAAAACGGACTTGTATTTTTCAGAGAAATGGAATACAATAAAAAGAGCGGATGAAACAGAAACGGCAACCCTCTTGCATGGAAAGAAAGGAAGGTTCCCATGAAAATACAAACCGAAAAGGGCTCGATCCGGCTGACCAGCGACGTGTACTCCAACCTCACCGGCGCGGTGGCCACCAGCTGCTACGGCGTGAAGGGAATGGCGTTCCGCTCCAAGACCGACGGGCTGGTCCACCTGCTGCGGCGGGAATCCATGTCCAAGGGCGTGAAGATCGTCTATAACGACGACCAGTCCATCTCCATTTACCTGCACATCATCGTGGACAACGGGGTGAACCTGGTGGCGGTGGGCCAGTCCATCCAGAACGAAGTGAAGTACAACGTCCACCGCCTCACCGGGGTGGAGGTGCGCAGCGTCAACGTCTGCGTGGATTCCATGGTGATCGGCTGAGGCCGCCACACCAGACAGAAAGGATTATCCGAATATGGTAGATATCATCGACGGCGCGCTGTTTCAGCGCATGGTGATCCACGGCTCCGCCTCCATAAGCGTTCAAAAGCAGGCCATCAACGACCTGAACGTGTTCCCCGTCCCCGACGGGGACACCGGCACCAACATGTCCCTGACCATCGGCACCGCCGCCGCCGAGGCGAAGAAGAAGCCGGCCCAGTCCATCGGCAAGGCCGCCTCCATCAACGCCTCCGCCCTGCTGCGGGGGGCCCGGGGGAACTCGGGCGTCATCCTGTCCCTGCTGTTCCGGGGGGTGTCCAAGGGCTTCAAGGAGATGGACGAGGCCGACGGCCTGGCCTTCGCCGCCGCCCTGAACGAGGGCGTGTCCGCCGCCTACAAGGCGGTGATGAAGCCCGCCGAGGGCACCATCCTCACCGTGTCCCGCCTGGCCGCCGCCAAGGCCGCCGAGACCGCCGCCGAGCACAACAGCGTGGAGGCCGTGCTGGAGTCCGCCATCCAGGAGGGGCAGCTCGCCCTGGCCGACACGGTGAACCAGAACCCGGTGCTGAAAAAGGCCGGCGTGGTGGACGCGGGCGGCAAGGGCTTTTTGTGCATCCTCCAGGGGATGCTGGACGAGCTGCGGGGCCTGCCCGTCCCCGAGGAGGAGGACGGCGGGCTGGACGCCAAGGACTCCGCCGACTTCGCCGCCCTGTCCGAGGAGGACATCACCTTCACCTTTGACACGGTGTTCATCGTGCGCAAGAGCCCGGGCAAGTCCATCGAGCCCTTCCGCGCCTACCTCAACGGCATTGGCGACAGCCTGGTCATCGGTGAGGACGACGAGGCGTTCAAGGTCCACGTCCACACCGACACCCCCGGCGCCGCCCTCAGTGAGGCCCAGAAGTACGGCACGCTGGAGCTGGCCAAGATCGAGAACATGCGCACCCAGGCCCAGGAGCTGGCCGCGGGCAAAACCGCCCAGTCCACCGACGACCTGGACCGGATCGAGGCCGAGCTGGAGGCCCAGCAGAGCGGGGACGCCATCGTCCCGCCGGAAAAGAAGTACGGCGTGGTGGCGGTGAGCGCCGGGGACGGCATGGCCAGCGTGTTCCGCGACCTGGGGGTGGACGGCATCATCTCCGGCGGCCAGACCATGAACCCCTCCACCGAGGACATCTGCCGGGAGATCGCCCGCACCCCCGCCGAGGTGGTGTTCGTGCTGCCCAACAACAAGAACATCATCATGGCCGCCCAGCAGTGCCAGGGCCTCATCGAGGGCAAGGAGGTGGTGGTGGTGCCCACCCGCACCGTGCCCCAGGGCATCTCCGCCATGCTGGTGCTGGACCCCGAGGCCGACACCGGGACCAACGCCGCCGCCATGGAGGAGGCCCGCAAAAACGTGCGCACCAGCGAAGTCACTTACGCCGCCCGGGACTCCGACTTCGACGGCTTCGACATCCACGAGGGGGACTACATGGCCCTGGCGGAGGGGCAGCTGTTCGGCACCGACCGGGCCATCGGCTCCCTGCTGGAGCGCCTGGCCCAGGCCGATTCCCAGCAGAACGCCGAGTTCATCAGCATCTTCTACGGCGAGGACGTGAGCGAGGACCAGGCCAACGAGGCGCTGTCCATCTTCCAGAAGCAGTGCCCCAACGCCGAGATCACCCTGCTGGCCGGCGGTCAGCCCGTGTACTATTATATGATCTCCGCGGAGTGACCTCTCCGCCCTGCCTTGAAAAACTTCCCCGGGGTTCCCGGGGAAGTTTTTTTGCGGGAAAATGTAAAACACGCTTGACACCAAATGCAAAGCATGCTATACTCCATCTTGTAAAGCAAACTTTACATTCAGAGGAGGGATGGCATGGAAAACCGCATTGCCGAGCTGCGCAAGGCCCGGCGCATCTCCCAGGCGGAGCTGGCCGAGGCGGTGGCCGTCACCCGGCAGACCATCATCTCGCTGGAGAGCGGACGGTACAACGCCTCGCTCCTGCTGGCCCACAGGATCGCCAAATACTTTGAGCTGGCCATCGAGGACATTTTCTTATTCGAGGAGGAAGAATCATGAAGCGTAGCTGCGACTTCCAGCCGAACCCCGCCCTTTTCGCGGGCGCCGCCCTGCTGTGGATCAGCGTTTTCATCCGCAACGTGCTGGAGCTGGGCGGCCCCGCGGCCACCGCCGCCCATTTCCTGGGCGGCGCGTCCTGCGGGATGCTGCTTGTGGGCCTGCTGTACGGCTCCCCCAAGACCCGGCCCCTGTTCCACAAATTCCACGCGTTCAAGCTCCGGCTCACCGGCCGGGAATAAGGAGGCAGCGCTATGCTGATGTGTATATTTGATTCGTCCGACTTCGAGCGCTCCCTGCGCCGCCGCCGTCTGGCGGGCTTCGGCCTGCTGGCGGTGGGGCTGACCGGCGTTTTGTGCTACTTTCTCCTGATCGACGGCAGCGACGTGCTGCCCGACTTCGCCCGGGGCTTCTACCTGGGCGGAGCCATCGGCATCTCCATCGGCGCGGCGGTCCTGCTGGCCCGGGCGACCTATCTGCTCACCCACCCGGAGGCCCGGAAAAGGGCCAAGATCCGGGAGCAGGACGAGCGGGAAAAGGCCATCATCAACCAGTCCTACCAATTCGCTGGGATGTTCACCTTTTTCGCCGCCGCGGGCTCCCTGTTCGTGCTGGTGGCGGTGAGTATGGAGGCCGCCCTGGCGGTGCTGGGGGTAATAGCGGTGTTTGCCCTCGCCTGGCTGGCCGCCAACCTCTTCCTATCCAAAAAGCTGTGAGCGCCCGGTACCTCACCCTGACCGTCCCCCCCGAGCTGGCGGGCGCGGAGGTGAACACCCTGCTGCGCCGCACCCTGGGGCTGTCGGGCACGGTGCTGCGGCGGATCAAGTGGCTGGAGGACGGCGTCACCCTGGACGGGGCACGGGTGAACGTCCGCGTCCGGGTGCGGGAGGGGCAGACGCTGGCGGTGCGCCTCACGGACCCCCGGCCCGCCTCCGGGGTGGTCCCCGCCCCCGGCCCCCTGGACATCGTGTACGAGGACGGGGATCTGATCGTGCTCAACAAGGCCCCCGGGGTGCTGGTCCACCCCGGCCACGGCCACTTTGACGATACGCTGGGTAATTTTTTGATGCATCATTACAAAGAGTGCGGGGACGAGTCCGATTTTCACCCCGTCCACCGGCTGGACAAGGGCACCTCGGGGCTGCTGGCGGTGGCCAAGCACCCCCACGCCCAGGAGAAGCTGAAACGCCAGCTCCACACCGGGGACTTCCGCCGGGTGTATCTGGCGGTGTGCGACGGGGCGCCTCCCGCCCCCGCCGGCGTCATCGACGCCCCCATCGGCCCCGTGGAGGGCTCCCTGGTCCAGCGGCAGGTGCGCCCGGACCCATTACAGGGTCCTGCGCCCCTGCGGCCCCCGCGCGCTGGTCCAGCTGGAGCTGGACACGGGCCGCACCCACCAGATCCGGGTCCACATGGCCCACCTGGGCTGCCCCCTCACCGGGGACTTCCTCTACGGAGCGGAGGACCGCGCCCTCATCTCCCGCCCCGCCCTCCACTCCGCGCGGCTGGAGCTCACCCACCCCCTCACCGGGGCGCGGCTGCGCTTTGCCGCCCCCCTGCCCGCCGACCTGGCGGCGCTGATTCCAAAGGAGAATGTTTCATGAAAAAATTACAGTTCGTATCCCTCATGGCGCTGTTCCTGTCGGTGATCCTGTGGACGGCGGGACGGATTTTCCTCCCCCTGCCCGACTGGGCGGTGCGGGCCAACGGCGCGGTCATGCTGCTGGCCATGGCGCTGCTGGTGTTTGCCAGCGTCCGGCTCAGGCTTAAGAATTCCTAAAGATTGCGGGGGCCGCATTGACAGCATAACGTCATACGCTATATAATATTGCTCACCGCAGTTGAGAAAGGAAGGATCACCATGGCGAAAAACGACCGCTTCCAGGTCATTCACACGGAGGGCAACGGCTTGACCTCCGATCAGCGCATCGTGCTGCTGGACACCGCCACCGGCGTGCAGTACCTGTTTGTCCACTCCGGCTACGCCGGCGGCCTGTGCCCCCTGGTGGACAAGGAGGGCGGCCCCCTCACGTGGGACGTATAAAAGAAGCGCGGAGAAGCGGACAGCGAGGCTGCTTGGAACGGTGCGAAAGCAAACGCCCAAGGCCCGCAACGCGGGACTGGGGTTTGCTTGAGCCGCAGTGAAAGCGGCCGAGCGCCCTGGCCGCTTCGCAGCGTGACAGCTGAGAAGCGCGGAGACAGTCCGGGACCCTTCCCGGGCTGTTTTTTCCGTTCCGCAGGCGTAAATTTTTCTTTCCTTTTTCGCCCAGATCGGTTATAATGGCTGCCAGCCGGACGGCCGGCAATTCTTTTTCGAGGTGAGCCATATGGCACGAAACGATATGAACCGCCCCACCATGAGGATCTCCTACAACGCCCCGGTGGCCCTCACCTTCGCGCTGGTCTCCCTGCTGGCGCTGGTGGCCAACCACTTCACCGGCGGCTGGGCCAACGCCAGCCTGTTCTCCGTCTACCAGTGCTCCCTGGGCGACCCGCTGGCCTGGTTTCGCTTCTTCGGCCACGTGCTGGGCCACGGCGGCTACGCCCACTACATCGGCAATATGGTGCTCATCCTAGTGCTGGGGCCCAATCTGGAGGACCGCTTCGGCAGCTGGAACGTGCTGTGGGCCATCCTGTTCACCGCGCTGGTGTCGGGACTGGTGCAGTTCCTGTTCTTCCCCGGCACCGCCCTGCTGGGGGCGTCCGGCATCGTGTTCATGATGATCCTGCTGTCCTCCTTCGGCGGCGTGCGCAACGGCACCATCCCCACCACCCTCATCCTGGTGGCCATATTCTACCTGGGCGGCGAGCTGTGGGACGCCATCTTTGTCAAGGACAACATCTCCCAGCTCACCCACATCATCGGCGGCTTGTGCGGCACGGTGCTGGGCTTCGCGCTGTCCGCCAGGCGGTAGCGCGGCTACAGGCCGTCCCTGCCCCCTCCCTTTGGAGGGGGCTTTTTCTCCGCTGTAAACAATATGTGAACAACATATATTTCTCTTGACATGAGGCCCGGACGGGGCTAATATGTGTGAAGCACATATGTGAAGCAAATAGATTCGGAGGTGACACCGTGAATGCAGACGAACGGATTTCCGTGCTCACCATGTTCCAGACGCTGAAGGCCAAAACCTCCCGCCTGCTGGACCCGGTGGTCCAGGCGGAGGGGCTCACCCTGCTCCAGGCCTGCGTGCTGAGCCACCTGTCCCAGCAGGACGCGGCGGTGGGGGACATCAGCGACCTGGCGGTGATGGACCAGGCCAACGCCTCTTCCCTGTGCAAAAAGATGGAGCGGGAGGGCTTCCTCACCCGCACCCGGCGGGCGTCAGACCGCCGGGTGGTGATCCTCTCCCTCACCCCCAAGGGGAGGGAGACGGCGGAACGGCTCCAGGCCCGGCTGAACTACTACCTGGAGCTGCTCAACGCCCTGCCCGCCGACGCCAAGGAGGAGCTGATCCGGGGTCTCCGGGCGGCCAACCAAATGCTGGACTATCTGTTTGAACAGACAAAAGGAGACTAATGCCCATGTTAAAGCTATCCAACATCACCAAGCAGTACACCCTGGGCGGCAATACCATCGACGCCCTGCGGGGGGTGGACCTGGAATTCCGGGAAAACGAGTTCGTGTCCATCCTGGGCCCCTCGGGCTGCGGCAAGACCACCACGCTGAACATCATCGGCGGGCTGGACCGCTACACCAGCGGCGACCTGATTATCAACGGCCGGTCCACCAAGGACTACCGGGACGGCGACTGGGACGCCTACCGCAACCACTCCATCGGCTTCGTGTTCCAGAGCTACAACCTGATCTCCCACCAGAGCGTGCTGTCCAACGTGGAGCTTGCCCTCACCCTGGCGGGGGTGTCCAAGAAGGAGCGCCGCCGCCGGGCGGTGGAGGCCCTGGAAAAGGTGGGGCTGGGCGACCAGCTCAACAAGGTCCCCTCCCAGATGTCCGGCGGGCAGATGCAGCGGGTGGCCATCGCCCGGGCCCTCATCAACGACCCCGACATCCTCCTGGCCGACGAGCCCACCGGCGCGCTGGACAGCGAGACCAGCGTGCAGGTGATGGAGCTTTTGAAGGAGGTGGCCCGGGACCGGCTGGTCATCATGGTCACACACAATCCGGAGCTGGCCCAGCAGTACTCCACCCGCATCGTCACCCTGAAGGACGGCCGGGTGACGGGGGACTCCAACCCCTACCACGCCGAAGAGCAGGCCCCCGTGCTCACCGGCAGACAGGCCCGGGCGGACAAAAAGCCCTCCATGTCCTTCCTCACCGCCCTGTCCCTGTCGCTGACCAACCTGCGCACCAAAATGGGGCGCACGGTGCTCACCGCCTTCGCCGGGTCCATCGGCATCATCGGCATCGCCCTCATCCTGGCCCTGTCCACCGGCATCAACGACTATATCAACCAGGTCCAGGAGGACACCCTGACCAGCTACCCCCTCACCATCCAGGCGGAGAGCACCGACATGACCGCCATGATGGCCTCCCTCATGGGGGCGCGGCGGGACCAGCTCACCGGCGGCGCCGCCGAGGACCAGGACCCCGACCGGGTTTACCCCTCCACCGTCATGTACGACATGATGGACTCCATGCTCAACGCCGAGGTGGAGACCAACAACCTCCAGGCGTTCAAGGAGTATCTGGACAACGGGGGCGGCGGCATCAAGGACATGGCCAACGTCCACTACAGCTATGATTTCGACTTCGACATCTACACCCAGGACGAAAACGGCGACATTGTCAAGTGCGACGTGATGACCCTGATGCAGGACGCCATGACCGCCATGTACGGCGGGGACTACTCCAGCTACTTCCAGCAGATGGGCTCCATGTACTCCGCCATGGAGGTGTGGGAGGAGCTGCTCCCCGGCGAGAACGGCGAGCTCATCGCCCCCCAGGTGCGGGCCGATTACGAGCTGCTGTACGGCGCCTGGCCGGAGCGCTATGACGAGGTGATCCTCTTCGTGGACGGGAACAACGAGATCTCCGATCTGATGCTGTACGCCCTGGGACTGATGCCCCACGACGACATGGAAGAGGCCATGGTGTCCATGTCCAAGGGGGAGACCGTGGAGTTTGAGGACGTCAGCTGGTCCTACGAGGAGCTGTGCGCCCTTGGCTTCAAGCTCATCCTCCCGGCGGAATACTACCAGCACGACCCCGCCACGGACACCTACACCGACATGTCCAAAACCCAGGCGGGGATGGACTTCCTCTACAACAGCGGCGACACCGGCGTGCCCCTGAAGGTTGCGGGCATCGCCCGGCCCCTGGAGGGGGGCGGCGGGATGCTGTCCGGCGGCATCGGCTACACCAGCGCCCTCACCCGCTTCGCCATCGAGACCACCGGGGACACCGAGATTCTGAAGGCCCAGCTGGCCGACCCGGAAACCGACGTGATCGTCAACCTGCCCTTCCCCAAGGACACCGACGTGGAGCCAACCGATGAAGAGAAGGCGTCCGCCATCACCGAACATCTGTCCACCCTGTCCGTCCAGGACAAGGCGGCTGCTTACATCGACGTGATGGGCCAGCCCTCCCAGGAGTACGTGGACATGGTGGCGGAGCAGCAGATGGCCGGCCTCACCCGGCAGGACATCGAGGACATGATCGTGGAGCAGTACGCCGGCGAGATGGGGGTGGACGGCGACACCGTCCGGGGCTACATCGCGGACATGACGGACGACGACCTCTTTGCCAAGGTGGAGGAAGCCATCGCCCAGGCCGTGCGGGAGCAGTACGCCCAAGGCGTCCAGGCCCAGCTGGGTGCCCTGAGCCAGGACACCTTGGCGGGTATGCTGGATCACGCCATGGATCGGGAAGCGGAGTTTGCCCAGCCCGGCATGGCGGGGCTGTCCATGGGCGTTCCCACGCCCCTCACCGACGAGCAGTTCGTCTACCTCTACGACCACTATATGCCCCCCACAAAGTCCTCCTCCACCTACGAGGACAATCTGGACCTGCTGGGCTATACCCGGCTGGACTCCCCCTCCGCCATCAGCATCTACGCCACCACCTTCGCCCAGAAGGACCAGATTGCCGACCTCATCAAGGAGTATAACGACGGGGTGGAAAACGAGGACGACCAGATCACCTACACCGACTACGTGGCCCTGCTCATGAGCTCCATCACCGGCATCATCAGCGGCATCAGCTACCTGCTCATCGCCTTCGTGTCCATCTCCCTGGTGGTGTCGTCCATCATGATCGGCATTATCACCAACATCTCCGTGCTGGAGCGCACCAAGGAAATCGGCATTCTCCGGGCGGTGGGCGCGTCCAAGCGGGACGTGTCCCGGGTGTTCAACGCGGAAACCCTCATCGTGGGCCTGGCGGCGGGCCTGCTGGGCATCCTGGTGAGCGTGCTGGCCACCTTCCCCATCAACGCCCTGATCCACGATCTGACGGGGCTCAACAACCTGTCCGCCGTGCTGCCCGCCGGAGCGGGGGCTATTCTGGTGGCCATCAGCGTGGTGCTCACCGTGTTCGCCGGGCTGGTGCCCTCCCGGGGCGCGGCCAAGAAGGACCCGGTGGAGGCGCTGAGAAGCGAGTAAGAAGCGCGACGATAGGCGCATAGGGGCGGATGGAGCGGAGCGGCGATAGACGCACCGTCCAACCGCGGCCGCCCGTCCGGCCTGCGGTCAAACACACACCAGGAGGAGCAAACCATGGAACTGATTGTCAAGCATTTTTCCCAGCTCACCCGGGATGAGCTGTTCGCCATCTACAAGCTGCGGGTGGCGGTGTTCATCGTGGAGCAGCAGTGCGCCTACCCCGAGGTGGATGAGCATGACCCGGCCGCCTACCACCTGTGGCTCCAGGACGGGGAGGGCATTCAGGCCTACCTGCGCCTGCTGCCGCCGGGGGCCACCTTCCCCACCGCGTCCATCGGCCGGGTGATCGCCGTGAAGCGCCGCCAGGGCCTGGGCGGACGCATCGTGGCCGAGGGCGTGCGCGCCGCGCAGGAGCTTCTGGGGGTGGACGCCATCACCATCGAGGCCCAGACCTACGCCCGGGGGCTGTACGAGCAGGCCGGCTTCGTCCAGTCCTCGGAGGAATTTCTGGAGGACGGCATTCCCCACATTCAGATGGTGTGGAAAAAACCGTAGCGCAGGGGCGGCTGTTTCACGACGGCCGCCCTTTCCCCTTGCGTTTTTTCAGGTTTGTGATATAATTTCACCGATATTTTCGCGAGATTGGAGAAATTCCCATGGATTACTTTCACCTGTCCGCCGGACAGGACACAATGGAGCGCATCAGCGCCCTGGGGCTGGCCCACCTGGGGGACGGCGTGTACGAGCTGATGGTGCGCTCGTGGCTGTGCCTCCACGGCAAGGCCACCAACGCGGGGCTGCACAAGGCCGCGGTGAAGTACGTGGCCGCCCCCGCCCAGGCGCGCCTGGTCCACGCCATCCTGCCGCTGCTCACCGAGGAGGAGCAGGGGGTGTACCGCCGGGGGCGCAACAGCCACACCGCCGCCGTCCCCCGGGGGGCCAGCGTGGGGGAGTACCACGCCGCCACGGCGCTGGAGTCCCTGTTTGGCTGGCTGTATTTGCAGGGCCGGACGGACCGGCTGAACGAGCTGTTTGAAGCCATGATGGAGGAAGCATGTAATGCCTTTTGACTCGTCGGCGCAAAGTCCGCTCTACTCAGAACGGCCTTGCGGCCATTCCTTGTGTCGCTCCCTTGCGCCTCCTCTCCCCACGAAAGCGGAAGGGCGCTTTCGCGGGGACCCCATATTTGTTTGGGAGGAACCATAATTATGCCTTTTGACGCAATCTTTATGACCGCCTTAGCCGGAGAGCTGCGAAGCGCCCTCACCGGCGGCAAGGTGGACAAGCTCTACCAGCCCGCCCGGGACGAGGCGGTGCTCCACATGCGCGCCGGGCGGGACAACGTGCGCCTGCTGCTGTCCGCCAGCCCCGCCCACCCCCGGGCCCAGCTCACCCGGGTCCCCCGGGAGAACCCGGAGACCCCCCCCATGTTCTGTATGCTGCTGCGCAAGCACTTCACCGGGGCGCGGCTGCTGGAGCTGTCCCAGCCCTCCATGGAGCGGCTGCTGGACTTCCGCTTCGAGACGCTGGACGAGCTGGGCGACCGGGTGGAGCGGCGGCTCGTTCTGGAGTGCATCGGGCGCAAGTCCAACCTCATCATGCTGGACGGCGCGGGGCGCATCACCGACTGCCTGCGCCGGGCGGACGGGGATCTGTCCGCCAAGCGCCCGGTGATGCCGGGGCTGTACTACCAGCCCCCCGAGCCCACCGGGCGGCTGGACCCCTCCGCCATGGCCCCGGAGGAGCTGCGCTCCTTCGTCCTCGCCGGCGCCCCGGAGGGGGAGGGCCAGGACAAGTGGCTGCTGGACCAGTTTAACGGCCTGTCCCCCCTCATCGCCCGGGAGCTGGCGTTCCAGGGGGAGGGCAGCCGGGAGGGGCTGGCGGACCGGCTCTGCCTGCTCATGGACCGGGTGCGGGCCGGGGACTTCACCCCCACGGCCCTGATCCGGGAGGGCAAACCCTTCGACTTCACCTTCATGCCGGTGCTCCAGTACGGCCCCGGGGTGGAGCTTCGGCGCTACCCCGCCTTCTCCGCCCTGCTGGACGACTTCTACGAGCAGAAGGAGGCCCAGGAGCGGGTGAAGCAGCGGGGGCAGGACTTCATCCGCTGCGTCACCCAGGCCCGCAGCCGCACCGCCAAAAAAATCGCCAACCAGGAGGGGGACCTGGCCCGCTCGGCGGACCGGGAGAAGCTGCGCCGGTTTGGCGACATCATCACCACCAACTTCTATCAGATGAGCAAGGGCCAGTCCCTGCTGCGGGCCCAGGACTACTACGACCCGGACTGCCGGGAGGTGGACATACCCCTGGACCCCCTGCTCACCCCCCAGCAGAACGCCGCCAGGTATTACAAGGACTACAAAAAGGCCCAGAAGGCGGAGGAGATGCTCACCCTCCAGCTGAAGAAAAACCGGGCGGAGCTGTTCTATCTGGACAGCGTGCTGGAGATGATTCAGCTGTCCGAGGGGGACCGGGATTTGCAGGAGATCCGCCAGGAGCTGATGGACAACGGCTACCTCAAGCAGCACAAAAAGAAGATGACCGCCAAGGGAAAGGTGAAAACCGTCCACGCCAAGCCCATGGAGTTCAAATCCTCCGCGGGGCTGACCATTCTGGTGGGCAAGAACAACACCCAGAACGACCGGCTCACCCTCAGGGACGCGAACAAGCGGGACATCTGGCTCCACGCCCAGAAGCTCCACGGCTCCCACGTCATCCTGAAAACCGGCGGGGCCGAGCCGGACGAGCGGTCCCTCACCGAGGCGGCCATGCTGGCGGCCTGGTTCTCCCAGGGCCGGGAGTCGGGGCAGGTGCCGGTGGACTACACCCCCGTGAAGGTGGTCAAGAAGCCCGCCGGGGCCAAGCCGGGGTTCGTGGTCTACAGCACCTACCGCACGGTGTACGTCACCCCCAGCCAGGAGCTGGTGCGGGCGCTGAGCCGCCGCGAGACGCGCGGATGGAGCAAAGCGGATCAGGAACCGGAAGGGGGCGCGCGCCATGACTGAGCTGATGCCCAGCCGGGAGCTGCACCGGTACGCCCAGGAGTCCATCGCCCTGCGCCTGCGCTCCGACGCCCAGGCCTGGCCCCGCTTCGGCCGGGACGTCACCCTGGTGGACGAGGACGGCCCCGACGGCTCGCTGCTCTTCGCCTGCCGCACCGATCCGTCCATGTCCAACCCCCTGGGGATGGTCCACGGCGGGGTCACCGCCTCGCTGGTGGACACCTGCATGGGGGTGACCTGCTCCGCCCAGTGCGGCCGGGCCGCCACCCCCACCGTCTCCATGACGGTGAACTACGTCCGCCCCGTCCCGCTGAACTCGGAGCTGCGGGTGCGCGCCAGCACGGTGCGGGTGGGCTGCTCCACCGGCCATATGTCCGCCGAGGTGTTCCCCGCGGGCAGTCCGGAGCGCATTTTAGCCTCCGCCACGGGGGTTTACGCCATCCGAAGATAACGCAAAGCCGCCCCGGGCCTATGCCCGGAGCGGCGTTTCTTTATCCCTGCTATACTTTCGAACAGAGCAAACCTGCAAGAATATGCATCCAGTATGCACCGGCTGTGTGTTTTGGTATCCTCGCCGGAAGCGGCGGTGATATACTGTTCCCCGCAGACAGAGGTTCCCTTCT
>CATKZP010000029.1 GCA_949841355.1 uncultured Oscillospiraceae bacterium | reverse complement strand
GCTCCGCGTCTGCGGAGCGCCGCCCGCATGGTTTTTCCGAAAATCACACAGCGCTTAAAAATTCTGCTCATAGATCGCCGAGGCAAGCCGGGCATTGCCAAAGTCGATCACCGTCCACCCCAAGGATATATCCTGATTTTCGCAAAGCGCAAGCAGCCGGGGATTGAGTTCTTTGGCGTAGCGATACGGGTGCCCGAACGTCATATGCCCCTTGGTGCTGAGGAACCGCAGCGCCACCGCGTCGGGATTGTCCGCCTCGGCGCAGAACGCGGCCCACTTCTCCTCCTCGTCATATTCATACCGATCCTGCACGGCGAGGGTCAGGCTGCCCACGGAGCAACTCTCAGAAGAAAACGCCCTTGCGGGGTCATCATAGCCGTTCTGATTCGGCCAGGTGAGCGCGATACCGGCATTCTTACCAAGCCCCGCCTCGTCATTATACCGGCGCAGGAGGACGAGCCTGCCGCGGGCCTCGCCCAGGGAGGGCAGCTCGCTGTCCAGATACCAGCGCCCGGCATCTTCCTGGATATAGCGGTCGAGGACGCGCTGAGACTCCGCCACGCTCTCGTCCCCGTGCTCCTGCTTGACCGCGAAGATCACGGTCTCGGTGGGATGGGCGGAGAGGAAGGCATAGCAGTCTTCCAGCACGTCCTCCAGCATGAGCCGGTCAGACCAGGGCGCGGCGCCGGTTCTGCACTCGCAAAAACCATGGTTCAGGCCGAGCCCGTCCCCGTTGACGGCAAGGCGGATATCAAGATAGCGGAAACCGTCCTCAAGCTGCTGGCCAACGCTCCGGGCCTGGCACTTTGAGAAAAAGCCGAGCTGCACATACTGCGTCCCCGCATCGTGGGTGCCGGGGATGGACAGCTCGCCCAGGGGCACATCGTCCGGCAGCATTGCCATCCAGTCGGCGGAGCCAGCCACAGGGGCGGCGTCTACCCGCTCCGTCAACGGGATCACAAACAAGGCGGCCGCCGCAAGGAGCATCACCGCGAGGATGCCGCCAAATACTATCAGCAGGAGCCGTACCCCCTTATTTGGGGCTTTTTTGGTGTTTTGCATTGTTTCCCCCTCCTGTGTCTCAGGCGCGCCGGCCAACAGGCGTTAACCTAATTGTACTGCTAAACGGGGAAGTAATCAAAGGACAGCCGCCACAGAAAAAAAGATGTGTCTGGATTGATAATTCTTCCTGTTTGCCATGGCTATTTCCGCCTGCCTGTGGTATGTTGCGTTGCTACAGGAGGCGAGAATCATGCGAAACACTTTGGAAGATTTCTATTACGGCAACATCACACCAAACGCGCAGGACATGGCGCCCAATTCGGAGCTGAAGCGTGCGACAGACCGTGTGGCCCGGTTTGAAAAGCAGCTCACGGAACAGCTCGACGAGACCGGGCAAGCGGTCTTGGCAAAGCTTATCGAATCACAACAGGAGATCGACAGCATCACTGCCATGGAAAATTTCATCCTGGGCTTCCGATTGGGTGTCAGGATGATGGCCGAGTGTATGGATGACAATGATGGCGACATCAGAATCGGAGGTGAATGACCACGGGTAAGAAAAGGGCAAACGGCGAGGGCAGCCTGCGCAAGCGCCCTGATGGCCGCTGGGAGGGCCGCTACACGGCGGGCCGCGACCCGGTGACGGGTAAGGCCATCTATAAAAATGTCCTGGCCAAGACGCAGAAAGAGTGCAAGGAGAAGCTGGCCCAGGCCATTGAGAAAAACGGGAAAATCGATGTGACCAAGGCGGGGCAGTACACGGTGGAGGAGTGGTGCTGGCTCTGGCACGAGAACTACTGCAAGCCCGCCGTCAAGGACAGCACAGCGGAATACTACCGCAGCTACATTGAGCACCATATTGCGCCCAACATCGGCAAGATCAAGCTGGAAAAGCTCACCACCCTGGATCTTCAGAAATTTTACAACAAGACAAAAAAGAGCGGCAGGGTGGAGAAATACGAGGGGATGGAGGACAGGAGCCTGAGCGCTCGGACAGTGAGGGGACTCCACGCCATGCTCCGCACGGCGCTGGACCAGGCGGTGAAGGAGCGGCTCATCCCCTTCAACCCCGCCATCGGCTGTCGTCTGCCGCCCAAGGAGAAAAAGGAGATGCAGATTCTCCCGGCGGAGCAGATCGGCGCCTACCTCAGCGCAGCGGAGGAACACGGCGTCCTACCCATGTTCTACCTGGAGCTGACCACAGGGCTGAGAAGGGGAGAGATAACAGCCCTTCTCTGGAGTGACCTTGACGTGGAGACCCGCACTCTGACGGTGTCAAAGTCGGCGGGACGGTTGAAAGGAGAGGTGAGGGTCACCCAGCCGAAAACCGCCAACTCGGTGCGGACGATCTGCCTGCCGCAGGAAACGGTGGATCTGCTGGTACAGGAACACGAAAAGCATCCGAAAACCCCGTATATGTTCCCCTCGCCGGTGACGGGGAAAATGTATGGGCCGGACTGCATCGGGCGGCTGCACAAGACCCTGTTGAAGAAGGCAGGGATCACGGAAAACCTGCCCTTCCACGGCCTGCGTCATACGTTCGCGACCTTGGCCATCCAGCAGGGGGTGGATGTCAAGACGGTGTCCAACATCCTGGGTCACTACAGCGCGGGCTTCACCCTGGACACCTACGCCCACGTCACCGGGGACATGCAGAAAGAGGCCGCAGACCGGATGGGCAGCTTCATTGCCCAGGCTGTCTAACCGCCCTGAAAGCGAAAACAGGGGGTGCCGAAAGGAAAAATCGGCATCCCCTGAAATTTTTCCAGAATGGGTCAGATATGGGTCAGAACAGGTTGACCTATATTTGACCCATACGAAAAAGTAAACAAAATCAATAAAAACCCTCCGATTTCAACGGAAATCGGAGGGTTTTTGGTCCGAGTGACAGGACTTGAACCTGCGGCCTCTTGACCCCCAGTCAAGCGCGATACCAAACTTCGCCACACCCGGATATGCTACGTAATCTGTAAGCCTTAGATATATTACCACATTGCAAAAGAAAAAGCAAGAGGCAAATTGAAATTTTTCCAAAGAATCTATAGTAGCCATGTAATTGCGCAAAAAGCGGCTGCCCACTGCAAAACAGCAGGCAGCCATGGGATTCAAGAAAGAGAGGGAGGGGTTGTCATGTTTGATGACAATATTCATTATAATGCCTTTCCGTAAAAAAGAATGTATAGTTTTTGAAGTGTTTTTGAACGATTTGTAAAGGATTAAACAATATCGCCGGTAGACTGCGCAGAAGAACGAGCAGACAGTTTTTCCTGAAGCTGACGCAATGCGTTCAGGGCGGAGGGAAGGTCGCCGGCAGGGAGCCACACCCGGTCAGGAGGCAGTGGGCCAAGCAATTGACAGTCAGCGCATTCCGATTCAAAGCAGTGTGACGAAGTCGCTGTTGGCATAGCCCTCTGCTCCATCAAAGGACACAAGATACCAGTCCTGCCACTGGTTGAGGATGGTCAGCTGCGCACCGTCATAGGCTTTGGCAATCACAGGAGCGGAGGTCGAGGGGCGGGCGCGAATGTTGAGATATCCCCAGTCTACATCCACCACTCCTTGGCGTTTCTGGCCGCCGGGACTTAAAAATGGAATATTAAAATACTCGGTGAGGGCCAGTACGATGGCTCTGGCCGTTTCGTCCAGATGGGTTTTGATCCAGGCAGCATCATCCTCGTTATCATGGTAACCCAGTTCGATGAAAACAGATGGAGCGTGGGGCTGGCGCACCTCTCCGATGGAGGTTGTGGCCTCTGTCCGCACCCGGTTGGGCAGGGGATAGATGGCCTTTAAATTGTCTGCGACGAGCTGTGCCGCACGTTTGCCGTTGGAGCTGCCCGGGTAGTAGAACACGATAATGCCCCGGGTCTTGCCATAATTGCTGGGAGCGGATGCGTTAGAGTGCAGGGCGAGATGCAGGTCGTAATTGCCCGCGTTGGATGCCCGGATGGAGGACACGGCGTTCATATCCGGGGTGTTGCGAGTATAGCGGATACCCGAGGCGTCGAGGTAAGGAACCATGGCGTCGGCCAGGCGGTTCATCCACTCCTCCTCGCTGCCGCCGTTGACATACATGTTGGACTCTTGAGTAGATGAAAAGATATTATGAAGATGTGGGGCTAAAAAATTACTCATTCAAATCGTACTCTATGTGTTTGTCCTTATAAATTCGGATTTCTTTGATTAAGATGCGCCAAAACTCTTGTTTTTGTTCTTTTTGCATTCCATAGTAAGCGGTTTCCCAGCCGTCGGCTAGGAGTTTATCGGCTAGCTCGAAACTCGGCTGCTCCTGGGCGGCAGCTTCAGCGGTAAGAGATTCAATCTTTGCTTGGTATGATGCTTGGTCTGCTTTGTATTCATCCAAGGTAATGAGATCATTCAAATAGAGTTCTTTGAGTTTCCCCAGTTTGGCGCGGAGCGCGGAAACCTCGGCCTTGTAATCCCGGGTTTTCCTGCCGGCATAGAGCCGCTCCACTTCGATTTTCCACTGGTCCATTTGGTCTCGAATCGTCTCGACCAGAAACTTTTCGATGCGCCGTTCCCCGAGGTTGGAGTTATTATCACAGGTGCTGGCGGTCATGTAGTGAGAGGTGCAGTTGTAATAATACGATTCCTGGTTCGTGTTTACCCGGCCGCCCATCCGCTGGCCGCATTCGCCACAGGTAATCAGGCCGGAAAAAATATAGGTTCGGTTGTTTTCTGTTTTCCTCACAATACGCCTCCGCATGGTCTGTATCTTGTCAAACTCTTCTTTTGAGATATAGGGGGGCGTCATTCCGTCCACCCCGAAATAGTGGCCATAGTAGCATGGGTTTTGGAGCATTTTGTGGGCGTTCTGGTAGCCGAGGGAGAGGCCAAAGTTCTCGCGGACATGCTCAAAGGTTCTGACCAGAGATCCACAGGTCATGTATTTTTGAAAAAAAGCTGTGACCCCCGCCTCCGTTGCGGGGTCTTTGACAAAACGCTTTCCATCAATTTTGTATCCCAAAGGACAGCAGCCGGTGAGCGGTTCCAGCTTGCTCCGCTTGACCTCCATGATGGCTTTGATGCGCTCGGAGGTGCGGTCCGCCTCGTCTTGGGCCACACTGAGCATAATGTTGATTTTCAACCGCCCGGAGGCGGTGGAGGTATCGTAATCCTCATGGATGGTGCGCCAATCCACATGGTGGCGCTCCAGAATTTCCTGAACCTTATAGTATTCGGAGATGTTGCGGAACCAGCGGTCCAGCTTAGTAAATACGACCAGTTCACCCTTTCCGGCCTGGACGTCCGCGAGCAGCCTTTGAAGCTCCGGGCGCTTTTTTGCGGGTTTGCGGGCGGATATTCCAGCGTCGGTATAAATGCCTACCACTTTATGGCCGCTGACTTTGGCCCACTCCTCCAGCGCAGCGGTCTGGGCTTCGATGGACAGGCCGTGAACGGCCTGTTCTTCTGTGGAGACGCGGATATATAAGAACACGCGCTTCATAAACACCACCTTGGCATATAAATGGACATAGTTGAGAGTTAGGCATATTGGATCTGCTGAATTCGCCATGGCATATTGTAGGGCTGAAGTTCCGCTAAGAAAGAAGAAAGATTCCTTAGTGGAACTGCGATGCGCTGGGAGTCATCGGTCAAGAGGCATATAGAAAAAAGTATAGATTGCATCGCATCACAATATTTCCTGATGATTGGCGCGAGTTGCTGGGCGGAATCAGGAGGACAAGTAATTGAGATAATACATTCAAGCCGATCGTAGTTTTTGGGGTCGCTGAGGAAGGAATTAACCATATCAGAGGAAATAGTTGAGCCAGTTTGTGAGGACGCTTCCAAATTATTATCCAAGGTACGGACAATGCTCAATATTTCTTGCAGAGCTTCGCTGTTGCTGTCGCGTTCATCACGCCGAGATTCCTCGGGAACCTGAACAAGGGCCTGGGAGGAATACTCCTCCATGACGGCGGTAATGTCACGTTCAAGTTTTTCCCACGAATTATCAAAGGCGTGGTCCAGAACGGACTGTTTCAGTGGATTTTCATGAGAACTATTGATGGACAGAAACAAGCGATGAAAGTCGTCACGGTTAAGAGCGGTGTTCTGGAAGCGGGCGAGAGGCCCCTTGACATCGGATGGGGAAACTCCCAGCATAATAGCAGATACCCGGGAATTGGCGGTTTTGGACAGCGCGCCCGCCTCAAAATGAACCCAGGGGGCAAGGACATTTTCAGGCGTCAGGCAGACGATGCCAAAATTGCTCTGCTCCAGTTCATCGGACAGGCGGTTGCTCCAGTTTTCGCCCTTTGCGATATCGTCGGGGGAATAAAATACGTCCACCGTCTGGATGATGGTAGGAATCCAAACACTGAGGCATTCGGCTACCTTTTTGCTGAACTCGCCGGACCAGCTGATAAACAGTTTCATGGTGATGCTCCTCCTCTATCTCTTTGGAGTTGTGCCCGATTCGGACACATTTTTTGATCTATGTGAATTGAATTTTGGTGGCATTTGGAAGGTTTAAAAGCTGACCAATCAATTCCTGCTTTTGGGTTTGCCAATACTCGGCGTCCAGCACGAGAACCAAATCTGCCTTTACACGGCTGATTGCCGTATTTAGAACGGCGCGCCCAATAGGGTTGTCGGAAGCTACGAAAAATTTGTCGGTTGTGTCCACAACGCTAAGAATGACGGCGTCAAACTCGCGGCCCTGGGCGGCGTGGACGGTCATAATTCGGCCCGCAGATGCAAGGGAGGGCATTTCCTTTGCCAATAGGGCAACTTGTTTCTTATACGGGGCAAGAATCGCAAAGTCGATTCCCTTAAAGGACAATTCATCAGCTAAGGTGCAGATGACCCTGCATTCGGTACGGCTGGTTCTCTTTGCATTTTGAGCGGAGGACGGGGCGTGTATGTACTTAACATCGGTCTCTTCGGGCTTTGCGCTGATAAGCGCTCTTTCGTAGATAAAATCAGATAACACGCGGGAAAGGCCTGGGCCGAAGCGGTGGGTGACGGAGAGGACATTCAGCTGAAGATTGGAAAAAGAGGGTGGGGCGGCGCTGTGGTATTCCTTGTATAGATCAAGGCCTGTTTTTTGAAATACAGAGTCGAGGTAGATCGTGGATTGAGCCCATAGGAATTCTGGGCAGAAGCCCCTGTTGAGAATGTGCCGATTCATTTCACAGACAGGGGGGAGCTGGGCATGGTCTCCCAGAAGCGTGACAGGACGGCCCAGGCTGAGAAGCGTATACCCTTTGATCAAGGAGCAGTAGGCGGCCTCGTCCATGAAAACGTGCGAGGGGAAAAAAGTGGGAGGGACATCACTAAAAGTAATGAACCGGTCCATCGTCATGGCCCAAACGCGGACATTTTCCCAGCGGGCTTCGCGGTTTTCATTCAGCCGCTCAAGCTCAGCTTTTAATATGAGGGCTTTTTCTGTCAGTTCGGCAATGTCCGTGTTATCGGGAACCGGGATTGACTGAGCTTTTGTTTTTATTGCATCATAAGCGATACGAAGCCTGACCGGAAATTCCCCGATGGAAGTCTGTAGCGGGATAGAGAATTCAGGAGTGGGAGGGGTCTGAAACGCGTCAAGAAATTGTACGCAAAGTTCCTCAAGCTGTTCATAGTAATGGCGGGAAGCCGTCTGCACCCTTTCGTTCAACTGGTCAAGATGCTGTTTGGCATCGGCGCATTGGAGCATAAATTTTTCCAGGTCTTTGGCAGACGCTTTGAGCAAAGACTGCTTTTCGGAGTATACACCTGGGCGGAAAAACCGGGCCATTCGGCCAGGAAAGGAATTAAGCCAGGTGGTGAGGGCCTGAACCGTCTCCTCCAGTTCATCGGCCGTGCTTTGAAGCTGATCGGCTTCCCTGCGGGCCAGGGCCAGCTCATGGTCAGGGACGGATGATGTCTGATACTCGCGGATAATTTCATCGAGCCGTTTGACAAATTCGGCTGTTCTGGACAAGGCGGTGTGTACCTTTTCGTAGTTGACAATAGACCTGTACTGCTGCCTCAGCGCGTCAAGCTCCGAGGTGAGCGCGGTCCTCCGGGTTTCCACGGAACGCTGTTCACAGGCGTCTGGATATTTTGCAGCAAAGCTGGCCGAAGGGATGCCGAAGCGGTAAATGCGGGATGCGGGAATTCCACAGGGGCGGAGAACGTCAAGAATGCCGGACAGCATCTGCTCCAGGGCGTTGTTGGTGGGGGCGGTGAGCAGAACCTGCTTATCTTCGCGCAGATACGCCAACACACAGTTGGCTAGGACAAAACGGGTTTTCCCAGTGCCGGGAGCGCCCCATACATAGGAAAATGGAGCAGTGAGCACATTGCAGACGGCGGAATACTGCTCCCTGGTGGGGGCGCCGCCGGCCATATCAGACAGGAGTGGGAGGGCCACGTTGGGCGGCTGCGACGGGAGGACGAGGGGCGGGCGATCCTTGTTGTCGTACCATTTACGCACACGTTCCACCAAGAAGCGCAGGTCGGAAATGATGGAGATATGCTCACATGGGCCTGAGGGAAGGCGCTCATATATCTCTTTCAGCGGATGGAGCACCAAAACGTTGCTCTCGCTGTGATATTCAACGGGCACAATCTCCCAGGTGTCGAACTCGTCCGCATATATCCTGAGTTTCAGCGATTCCAGCCCCGCAGGGGATAGGCGGCCCCGCAGATGCAGAAACGCCTCCTTTCCGAGCTTTTCAATGCTGGAGACTTCGGTAATGATGATCCCCTTGTCCTCCTGGACGAGATATTGAAAATACCGCTGGGCGCTGTCAACAGCCATGCGGCGGAAACTGTAGTCGTCCACGCGCGGCACCCCCAATTGTCGCTAAATCTGCAAATAAATGCAAATAAGGCTGGATTGTCAGAAAAAACCTGTCTATTTTCGAGTGGCTATGATATAATCCGCTCGCGCAAATACATAGCCTTGGCGCCGAGGCGGAAAGGAGTGTTTATGTTAGACTATGACGCGCAGATCAGAGAGCTGTTCCAAACGCTTGACGCTGAGGCAAAGCAGGAGTTTCTTACTGCTTTTGCGTCTGCTCTAGCAGAACAATCATTGCCCGCTTTGTCTCATCAGTCGCAAGGGGAAGAAGCTCGTTAAGACGCTGATCCAGCGGATCGGTCCCGCCCTCGGCAACGGGGGCGGGGTCTTTTCTTTCGCCCAGCAGTTCGCTGGTGGTGACGCCTAGATAGTCTGCCAGCATCTGGACTTTTGCAACAGAGGGGATTTGTCCACGGTTGATATCGCTTAAAAAGCTGCCACCAACCCCGCTTTCTTTACATGCATTTGTGGGCTTTATACCTTTTGCAAAGCATAGTGCTTTGACCCTTTGCACAAAAGATTCTTTTTCCATGGCAGTATACACCTCTTAAAAAAGAAATCGTGATTACGTATAAAAATCCGTAAACACAAATTAAACTATTGACAAAACGTAATTACGGATTTACAATGAGGCTGTATCACCTAGGTGAACTTTAAATCTAGTTTACACCAGGAGCGGGGCGCTTGTCAATTACTGCGGTAATTACGGGAGGTAAAAAAATGATTGGAACACAATTTCGGGCAAAGCGGGAGGCCATGGGTCTCACCCAGAAAGAGTTGGCGGAGAAGCTGTGCGTGGGGCAGACGATGATCGCCCAGGTAGAGATCGGGATGAAGATGCCGTCTGTGGCGCTGGTGAAGCTGGCGGCGGAGTTGTTCGCCTGCACCACGGACAGCCTGATTTTTGGGGACGAGGTGCGGGACAGCGCATAAAAAGGCGTATGGCGGGGGAGGCCGGGCAAGTGGGACAGGCAGAGCTGCATAGCATAGAGCAAACCCTATCAGGAGGCGGTATTATGAACGAAAATTCCGTGAATGTATTCGGCAGAGCTATGCTGTATATCTATCAAGCCCGGTTGGAAAGCCTCGGGCTTAAGGGTGAACTGCGGCCGGTGCGCGCGGAGACGGCGGAGAAGCCGGAGATGGAGGCTGTGGGATGAGCCGAGCCCGGGACATAAAAAACCCCCGGCAGGCTGGCGGGCCCGCCGGGGAGGCAAGTCAAAGGACTTACCATGAGAACGAAAGCATTATATCACAGGAACGCGCAGTTTGCAAGGGGGTGTTTGGATGGCGACGGCATTGACGCAGATCAGCGGCTACGCCCATGTGGCGGAACGGTATGGCTTTGAGGAGGCCGTCTTTCTGGACGCCATCGTGTACTGGTACCGCACCAACCGGGCGAATAACCGCAATTTTCGGGATGGCCGCTGGTGGACTTATAACAGCATCAAAGCCTTTGAGGAGATCTTCCCATGGTGGAGCGTCAAGCAGATCCGGCGCATTGCCAACAGCTGCCGGGAGCAGGGGGCGCTCATTGCCGGGGAGTTCAACGAGGACCGGAGGGACCGCTCGCTCTGGTACACGCCCGGGGATGAACTGCTGGCGCTGTATGGGCTGGCCGAAACGGGAAAATGCACTTGCCCAAATGGGCAAATGCAAGCGCCCAAAGGGGCAGATGAGGATGCCCAAATGGGCAAATGTATATATGGAATACCATGTAGTAACCATGCTTGTACTTACATGATCCCCCCTATAGTCCCCCCAGAGGGGGACGGCGCTGTGCCCAATACTGAGCCGGAGGACAAGCCTGTTCCTGCGGACAAGCCTGCCCCCAAGAGCAGGACCAGACGCACCCGCCAGAAGAAGTCCGTGCCTGTCCACGCCCCGGAGCGGTTTGAGCAGTTCTGGGCGGTTTATCCCGGGGGCGGTTCCCGGCTGAAGGCGGTGGAGGCCTGGGACGCCCTGGCCCCGTCCGATGAGCTGATCGACCAGATGGCTCAGGCGCTGAAAGCGCAGATGCGCTCCCGGCAGTGGCGGGAGGGGATCGGCATTCCCCACGCCTGCCGGTGGCTGAGCAACCGGCGCTGGACGGACAAGCTGCCGGAGGAGCCGCAGGCACGGGAGGCGTCCGGCTGTTCCTGGTCGGACGCCCCGGATTGAGGGAGGCGGCGGTATGAAACGCTGTAAAATTCCCGTTGGCTGCAAGCTGGCGGACAAGCCCTGCTGTGCGGACTGCGAGGTCTGGGCCTGCGAGGCCCGGTGCTGGAACAGCCCCAAGCGCTGCGGCTGCTGGGAGGAGGGGCCGCCAACGCGAAAGCGGGAGGGCCATCCCCAGCCGCGCAAGGTGGATGATCTGAAGGCCGCCCTGCTGTACTGCCGTGGGATGAGCCGCAAGGAGATCGCGCGGCAGCTGGGGTGCAGCGTAACAACTGTGTCCCGTGCCCTGCAAAGGCTGGGGGTGTGACGGTATGGCGGCAGAAATTCTTGACCGGGCCTATCAGGCGCAGACGTCGGTGATCGGGTCCATGCTCATCGATGAGCGGTGCATCCCGCTGGTGCTGTCCAAGCTGGCCCCGGAGGACTTTATCGACGGCACCTGCAAGGCGACCTTCCGGGCCATGCGAAAGCTGACGCTGACGGGGCGGCCCGCCGACCCGGTGACGGTGGTGGACGCCATGCGGGGCGGGGACCGGTACATCTCCTGGGTCCGGGAGGTCATGGAGGCCACCCCCACCGCGGCCAACGTGGAGGAGTACATCCCCATGGTGCGCCAGGCGGCGGTGCGGCGGCGGGTGCTGGAGCTGGCGGAGGGGTTGGCGGAGGCGGACGACGACAGGCTGGACGGGCTGGTGCGGGAGATGGCGTCGGCGCTGTCCTCCACGGAGCGGATGCGCCGGATGACGGCGGCGGAGCGGGTGGCCGACTTTTATGAGCGGATGAAGCGCCCGGAGAAGCCCCGGTACCTGCCCTGGGGGCTGCCGGTGGCAGACCGAAACGTCTATGCCGAGCTGGGAGACATGATTCTGCTGGGGGGCTACGCCTCGTCGGGCAAGACGCTGCTGTCCATCACCATGGCCCAGGCCCAGGCCAAGGCGGGGTACCGGGTGGGATACTACTCGCTGGAGACCAGCCCGCAGAAAATGACGGACCGGCAGCTGTCCGGCCTGTCCAAGGTGCCGCTGGGCAGGATCAAGACCCGGCAGTTCAGCGAAGAAGAGTGGGACCGGTTCGCCCAGGCGGGGAACTGTGCGGCCACGGTGTGCCCCTTCGACGTGATCCAGGCGGCGGGGTCCTCGGTGGACGACATCACCGCCGACGCCATGGGCCGCGGCTACCAGATCGTTTACGTGGATTACGTGCAGCTGCTGCGGGCGCCGGGCGTGCGGGACACGGACGGCTACGCCCGGGTGACGGCGGTGAGCCTGGCGCTGAAAACCTTTGCCCAGCGCACAGGGACGGCGGTGGTGGCGCTGGCGCAGCTCACCCGCCCTCCCGCAACGGATAAGGCGGATAAGTACGATCAGGATTCCAAAAAGTCCAAGCCGGCCATGCCCACGATGTACTCGTTCAAGGAGTCGGGGCAGCTGGAGCAGGACGCGGACGTGGCCTTTCTGGTGTTTCCGTCCGAGATGGCGGACAACGATTCGGCGCGGCTCTTCCGCATCGCCAAAAACAAGGAGGGGCGGCGGCCCCCGCCGGTGAAGCTGGCCTTTGACGGCGGCACCCAGACCATGACGGAGCTGGAGGAAGAGGAGGACCGCTCGGTGGCGGCGGAGCTGTCCGCCAAGGGCCGGGCGGTGAAGGCGGCCAACCATGCGGCGGCGCAGTTCAGGGAGATGCGGGGCCATGACAAGGACAACCCGTGGGTGTGAATATTTGAATTTTTGGAGGGCTTTACCGTGGGAACGAATAAAAATACTTGTAAGTCCGCGCATGTGATGAGCTTGCTGGGCAAGGGTCCGGCAGCTGGACACGTGCAGACTGTCCCGGCGCCGCAGGTGCGGGACATTGAGACCATCACCGCGGAGATTTTGAACGCCAAGCGGGCGGGAGGCGAGGCCATTCTCGCCATAGGCCGGGGGCTGATGGAGGCCAAGGCTATGCTGTCTCATGGGGAGTGGCTGCCGTGGCTGACTGAGCAGGTGGAATTTTCTGAGAGCACGGCGCAGCGCTTTATGCGTCTGGCTAAAGAGTGGTCAAATCCGTCAGCGCTGACGGATTTGGGCGCGACCAAGGCGTTACAGCTCCTGGCCCTGCCGGAATCGGAGCGGACAGCGTTTTTGGCCGAGAGCCATCAGGTGGGCGGAGAAGAAAAAACGGTCATCGACATGACCTCCCGTGAGCTGGATCGGGCGATCAAGGAGCGGGACGAGGCCCTGCGCTCAGCGGAGCAGGCCCGCGCGGAGCAGTCCGCCGCCCAGCAGGCCAGGACGAAAATGGCGGAGGATATGGCGCTGGCCAACGAGCGCATTGCTGGGCTCAACGCGGAGATGGACGCCCGGGCGGCCGAAGGCGTGAAGTGGCAGAAGGAAATCGCCCGCCTGGAAATTGAGCTGTCCGAGCTGAAGAGCCGCCCGGTGGAGGTGGCGGTGCAGGTGGACGAGAAGGCTGTGGAGGCCGCCCGGAAGGAGGCCGAGGCGGCGATGCAGGCCAAATTAGACGAGGCACAAAAGGCTCAGGCGCGGGCGGAGGAGGCGCGTAAGGCTGCGGAAGGCGCCAGGGCTGCGGCCCAGGCGGAGGCTCAGGCAGTCCGGACGGAGCTGGCGCGGGTGGAGAAAAACGCGGCGCTGACCTCCAATGAGGACCTTGTGCTGTTCAAGGAGCTGTTTGACCGGGCCCAGGAGCAGATCAACCGCATCCATGGCCTGCTGCTGAGGGCCAGGGGGAAGGACGCGGACCGCGCGGAGAAAATGTCCCGGGCTCTGCTGGCTCTGTCCGATAAAATCAGGGAGGCGGTCGGAGCCTGCGGCGCGGAGGGGCAGCTGGCGATCTGCGGCTGGATGCCGGGCGGGACGCAGCCCTTCCAGCCCTGCGATGTGGTGGCGGACTTTGACCTTGCCGGGACAGGCCGTATCAGCAGAATGGCATGCCGGTTTGATGGAGGATGCTTCCGTTACGAAAAAAGCAGGGATGCCATTAGGTCGGAGGCGGTGCGGTGGATGGCGCTGCCGCCGGTGGTGTCCGAATCGGACACGGAGGAGGGCGGTAAGGGGTGAATGACGGCGAGATGAGCGCGGAGCTAAAACCTTGCCCGTTCTGCGGGGCGGAACCCAATACTCATACATGGCAATGGCGGGGCAAACGGATGCACAAAGTGCGGTGCGAAAGATCTGCGTGCCTCATCCGCCCCAGTACGAACGGCTTTGATACGCCGGGAGAGGCCGCAGCGGCGTGGAACGCACGGCATGAGGCGCTGCAATATGCTCGCCTCGCGGAACTCACCCAGGCCGAGAAGGACGGTCGGCTGGTGGTGATGCCGTGTAAGGTTGGGGATTTGGTCTATCAAATTGCCGTGCGGAAAAAGTATCTCAATCGCTCAATGTGTACGCCGCACATCAAATCGGTAGAGATAAAGACCGAAAACGCATTCAAGTACATGAACGATATCGGCAAAACCGTCTTTCTGACCCGTGAAGAAGCCGAGGCGGCGCTGAAAAAGAGGGAGGAGGCAGACAATGAGACCGATTGATGCGGATTTTGCGAAAGAAAGAATCAAAAAATCTGACCTGACGAGCCGAGAAAAGATAGCGTTGCTGTTGATTCTGGAGGATGTTCCAATTCTTGCCCCGCCGTGCAACGACCCGCTGACCCATCACGCTTTGGATATGGTTAGGGGAGAGCGGGAGCGTCAGTGTACGCTTTGGGGCGACCAAAGCGGGAACTCCCTGTTCGAGTGGGTGTCCATTTTAGGGGAGGAGTACGGCGAGCTGTGCGAAGCGGTCAACGAAACCTCTTTTAGCAACGCGGCACACCCAGACCGGGGCGGTTTTGAGGCTATCATCAAGGAGGCCGTTCAGGTCGCCGCAGTAGCTGTGGCGATCATTGAGGCGGTCCACCGCCGCAGGCCGGAGGAGGGGACGCCGTCATGGAACTGCTGAAGCCCGGCGACCCGTGCCCCTGCTGCGGACAGTCGATCAGGGTGGAGGACCCGGAGCTGCTGTTGCTGCTGAGCTGGATCGCGTGGCTGCGGGCGGACCAGACGAGGGACGGAGGCGATGCCTCGTGAGCCGCCTATTGTTAGCTATCGCCATAGACGACTTCGCGGCGGGTCCGCAGGGCGCGAAGGAGGCCGCGGCGATGGCGCTGGAAGGGCTGGGCCGGGTGCAGGTGCTGCGGGTGAAAATTCAGGAGGAGGAACAACTGAGAATGGAGGAGAAGCGAGTATGATGCTGGCAGATGTGAGCGGCTTGGTGGGAGAGCTGAGCGCCATGAGTGAGGCGGAGGTCTCGACAGTTTCTGTTTCTTGGGTGCTGGGGATGCTGCGGGGCGCGCTGGTGAAAGATGCTGTGCCCGAATCGGACACAGGGGAGGGCCGCTAGATGGCGAAAGCGATTAAGCACATCAAGGCGGGGCTGCTCCATTTTGAAATCATCGGGACGGTTCCCGAGCCCTCCCCGGGACGGCGGCGGGGTGGGCGCTGCCGCCCCACCTGCGCCGCGATGCAGTTCTACAATGACAAGTGCTCCTGGCGGGAGCTGGCGCTGATCCTGGGCGCGAACTTCGGCCGGGGCGATTACGTGGTCACGCCCACTTACGACGACCGGAACCTGCCGCCGGGGAAGCAGGGGGCGGACAAGTGCTTCCAAAAAATCATCCGCAGGCTCCGCGGAGTGCGGAGGATGCGAGGCCAGGAGCTGCGCTACGTCTATGTCACGGAGGGGCTGCACGGCAAAGCGGACGATGAGTATTTCGGGGGAGATGGGCGGCTGGAGGACCGCCGCCTCCACCACCACGCGGTAATCAATGGGACGGGCCCCGGCGATTTGGAGGAGCTTCGCAGCCTGTGGCAGGGCGGAGGCTACGTGCGGATCGAGCCGGTGGACGTGCATTACTACCGGGAGCTGGCCAAATATCTGACCAAGGAGCCCCGGGAATTCGGGCGGGCCCGGCCGGGAGAGCACGCGTGGCGGGCGTCCCGGAACCTGGCGAAGTATGAGCAGGAGTACCTTGAGATCCCTGTGGACGGCGTGACGCTCTCCCCGCCGCCGGGCGCGGTGGATTACGTGCAGTTTGCCGAGCGCAACCCCTACGGCTTTGGGGACTGCGTGGGGGCGTGGTATCTGCTGTTTGAGGATGAGCCGCCGCCGAGGTACAGCTACAACAGGGGCAGGAAAAAAGAATCGTCCTAATAATTTTTGATCTTGAAACCACTCTTGAAAAATGGAACGGGGGATAGAAATGGAGGAAAAGGTGTTGCAGGAGTGCGGAGAATATGGTAAACTGACAGTGAAAGACGGATGGGTTACCTGCCCAGTGTGCAGGCGAAACCACCGCCTGATCCGGGTGAAGCCGGAGACTGAGGCGACGGGGCTGCCGGTGTACTGCCGGACGTGCCGGAGCGAAGTGATTTTGAACATCGAGAGAGGCCAGAGCGTTAAGCGCCAGAGCCCATGACCAGCCTGTGAGGCTGCGTTGTGGACGCTGGCGCTTTTGTTTTGCCCAGTGGGGTGCCATTCGGCAGCCTTCGGCCGCCGCAGAGGTGATAGCCTGCGGCCCCCGGGCAGGGCAGAACGCCAAGAATTTTTCCCCACGGCGAGGCGCACGGGCACAGGCGCGGGGACTATTCGCGCCCAGGGCGTGCGGGAACATCGTTGGCGGCAGAGACAGGGAGGTGCGGAAATGGGTGCGGGCAGGCCGAAAAAGTACACGAAAAAGGGGCTGGAAAAGGCCGTTGAGGGGTACTTTGCCAGCATCAGCCGGAAAGTCCAAGTCTTGGACGAGGACGGCGAGGCTGTGTGTAACGACGCTGGCGAATCCATCTGGGTGATGGAGTACGTCAGGCCGCCGACAGTGAGCGGGCTGTGCCTGTATCTGGGCATCGACCGCAGCACCTGGCAGAACTACGCCGACCGGGCGCTCCACCCAGAACTTCAGGAGATCACGGCCTATGCCAAATTGCGCCTGGAGACATACTTGGAGGAACAATTGCTCACCCGGGAAAAGAACGTTCAGGGGCTGATTTTCAACCTCCAGAACAACTACGGATGGCGGGAGAAGCGGGAGGTGGAGCTGGGCGGCGAGACCCGGCAGACCATGGCGGACAGCGCCCAGGCCCGGACGATGTCTATCTCCGAAAAAATGGCCGTTTTGCGTGAGGCCAGTAAAGCTTTGGGCGAAATGGGGGAGCCGGACGATGCCGGCTAAAATGGGGTCCCCGCCGGAGCCCAGCGAAGCGGGTCCGGTGGGGAGAGAAGGCGCAGCGGAGCGAAGGAACGCGGCTTGCGTCGACGAGGCGGCCTTGTGGTTTCGGAGGCTGCGGGAGACCAGCAACGACGCCTTTCTCCCCCTGTTCTGGGACGAACACCGCTACCTGGTGCTCAAGGGGGGCGGCGGCTCCGGCAAGAGCATCTTCGCCGGACGCAAGGTGCTGGAGCGGGTGACCACCGAGCCGGGACACCGCTGGCTGGTGTGCCGGAAGGTGGGCAGGACGCTGCGGGAAAGCTGCTTCGAGCAGCTGAAAAATCAGGCGTATGAGTTCTATGGGGAGGAGATCGCCCACATGCCCAGAGGCAAGGGCGGCGACATGACCATGCGCTTTCGCAACGGCAGCGAGATCCTGTTCACCGGCTTGGACGATGTGGAGAAGCTGAAATCCATCTACAACGTCACCGGAATCTGGATCGAGGAGGCCAGCGAGGTGCTGGAGCGGGACTTTAATCAGCTGGATATCCGCCTGCGCACCAAGTTTGACTATTACCTGCAAATCATCCTCTCGTTTAACCCCATCAGTGTCCAGCACTGGTTGAAAAAACGGTTTTTCGACTTCGAAATCAAAGACCCCCAGGAGCGGCGCAGGGCCATGGAACGTACCCGCACCCATGAGAGCACCTACCGCGACAACCGCTTCCTGGAGCCGGAGGCGGTGCGGACGCTGGAGGGGTTCCGGGAGACGGACGAATACTATTACCAGGTGTACGCCCTGGGCATGTGGGGCGTGACGGGCAAAACGGTGTTTGACGCCAAGGACATTCAGCGGCGGCTGGACGAGAAGCTCAGACCCGCCGCGGCAGGGCTGTTCCAGTATGCCGACGATGGGCTGCGGCTGTCCGGCATCCAGTGGACGGATGAGGCGGGCGGACCGGTGCGGGTGTTCCTCAGACCCGAGGAGGGCGTGCCCTATGTCATCGGCGCGGACACCGCGGGGGAGGGCAGCGACTTCTTCGCCGCCCAGGTGCTGGACAACCGCACGGGCGCGCAGGCGGCGGTGCTCCACGGGCACTTTGATGAGGATGTGTTCGCCCGGCAGCTGTTTTGCCTGGGCATGTACTATAACACGGCGCTGATTGGGCCGGAGGCCAACTTTTCCACCTATCCCATCATGGAGCTGGAACGGCTGGGATACCCGAGGCTGTACGTGAGGGAGAGCGTGGACGACTACACCCACAAGGTGCGACGCAGCTACGGGTTCGTCACCAACTCCAAGACCCGGCCCGTTATCATCGCGGGGCTCATCAAGGCGGCGCGGGAGGATATCTCCATCGTGTCCGACGAGGCCACGCTGCTGGAAATGCTGTCCTTCGTGCGCAATAAGGAGACTCTGCGGCCCGAGGCGGAGCCGGGCGGTCACGACGATTTGGTGATGAGCTTGGCCATCGCCCATCACATCCGGCCTCAGCAGAGGTATCTGGCCCAGGCCGCGCAGGGCGAGACAGTGAAATGGACCCGCGATATGTGGGAAGATTATGAAAACGCTTCGGATGCGGAGCGCAGGAGGCTGATTCAGAAATGGGGCGTTCCGGAACGGTAAAAAAGAGCGGCGGGAAGCTGCGCATGTGGCAGGAACGGCTGGGCCGCAGCGAGCGCGCCTATGAGGGGGAAAGGGCCCGGATGGATGGGCGGGAGGCCCTGTACCGGGGAACCCGGGATATCAAGCCCATCGTCACGGGAGAGCGGACAAGCAAGACGCCCCACGTGCGCAATATCTGCGCCGAGCTCATTGAGGCGCAGGTGTCCAGCAGCATCCCCCAGCCCAAGGTGACCGCCCGGAGGCGGCAGGACGAGGACAAGGCTAAGCTCATTGAGGACATGCTGCGCAACGAGCTGGACCGGCTGCCATTCGAGCAGCTCAACGATATGATGGAGCGCACGGTGCCCATACAGGGGGGCGGGGCGTTCCTGGTGGAGTGGGACAACACCAGGCGGTCCCATGCCACAGTGGGCGAGCTGGCGGTGAGCGGCCTGCACCCAAAGCAGATCGTACCCCAGGACGGCGTGTTCACCGGGGTGGAGAATATGGACTACATAATTCTCAAAATCCCCCAGACCAAGGGCTTTATCCGCCGCCGGTACGGCGTGGATGTGGGGGACGAGGGGGAGCGGGAGCCCGATGTGAAGGGCTCGGACAGCCAGAGCCTCGCTGAGGACATGGTTACCCAGTATACCGCCTACTACCGCAACGACCAGGGCGGCATCGGACTGTTCAGCTGGGTGAACGAGATCCAGCTGGAGGACCTGGAGGACTATCAGGCCCGGCGGCTGCGGCGGTGCGCCAAGTGCGGAGCGGTGGAGCCGGTGGGAGACGTGCAGCCCCTGGGCGCGCCCACCCTGGACGGAACGCCGCCCCCGGGCATGGGCGGGGATGCCGGCCCAGTGGCGGGAGAAGGCTGGGAAGAGGCGAGACCCAGCGCCCGCCGGGGCGGACGCAAGCGGTGCCCGTACTGCGGCGGCGCCAGGTGGGAGGAGGGCCCCGAGGAGTTCGAGGAGCTTCCGGTCCCGGTGCTGCGAAGCGACGGCAGCAGCGTGGGCGGGATGCGTCAGGTGGAATCCGTGTCGGAGACCATGGTGGACGAGCTGGGCCTGCCCGTCGTGGAGACAGCGCTGGAGCCGGAGCGTATCCCCTTCTACAAGCCGGACATATTCCCCGTGATCCTTCAGAAGAGCGTGAGCATATTCGGACAGCTCCTGGGGGACAGCGATGTGGACAAAATTGCCGACCAGCAGAACACCACCAACCGGCTGGAGGCCAAGATACTGGACAAGCTGGTCAAAAGCGGCAGCTATATGTGCCTGCCCGACGACGCCAATATCAGAGCGGACGCGGAGGATATGAAAATCATCCGGCCGGGGAGCGCGGCGGCGGCCCAGCTCATCAACGTGTACGACATGGAGGGCCGGGTGCAGCAGGACATGGCATACCTGGAACAGGTCTACCAGGAGGCGCGGCAGGTCATTGGCATCACCGACAGCTTCCAGGGACGGCGCGATGCCACGGCCACCAGCGGCAAGGCCAAGGAGTTCGCCGCCGCCCAGAGCGCCGGACGGCTGGAGAGCAAGCGGATCATGAAGGACGCGGCCTACGCCGCGCTCTTTGAGGCCATGTTTAAGTTTAAGCTGGCCTATGCCGACGAGCCCCGCCCGGTGGTGTCCCACGACGACCATGGCAACGCCCGGTATCAGAGCTTCAACCGCTATGACTTCCTGGAGCGGGACGAGGCGGGGGAGTGGTGGTGGAACGACCAGTTCCTGTTCTCCTGCGACACCTCCGCGCCGCTGGCGTCCAACCGGGAGGCCATGTGGCAGGAGACCAGGATGAACCTCCAGAGCGGAGCCTTTGGCGACCCCACGCAGGTACAGACGCTGATCCTGTTTTGGAGCAAGATGGAGCTGCTCCATTATCCGGGGGCCGGGGAGACCAAGGCGTATTTGGAGGAGGAGCTGCAAAGGCAGCGGATGGCGGCCATGGCTCAGCAGGGGATGGGGCGGCCGATGGATGCCCCGGTCATCCGGCAGGCCCGGCAGGACGCGGCAAGGGATGCCGCAGGCGGTCAGATGCAGGGGAACGGGTTCCCCGTCTGAATAATTTGACGTTTATGAGAAAGGAGGGGGCAGCATGGCGGACAGCAGGAGCGGATACGCAGGGAAGATCCAGAACGCGGGGGCGCAGAAGGTGAACGCGCCTTATCCCAGCGGCGGCGGGAAGGGCAAGAGCACCGTGGTCAAGGGCGGCGACCTGCGCACGGGAAAGAAGGGCTAAGCCGCAGGCAGGCAGGGCGCGGCAGCAGTGGAAAGGAGTAAAAACATGGACGATACTGATTATCATGAGCTGTTCGGCTTGACGCCGGAGGACGGCGGAGAGGAGCCCGCGCCGGAGGGAGGCGAGCAGGCGCGGAGCGATGTGCCCGAATCGGACACGCCCCCGGGTGAAGCGGGCCCCGCTTTGCCGCAGGGCCAGGCTCAGCCGGGCGGACAGGAAACTGTGCCCGAATCGGACACCGCGGGCCAGGGGGAGACGCCCCGGACGGAGGGAGGCGGCGAGGCCGTCCCCGCTTCGCAGGAGGAACGCCGCCCCCCGGCCATGGAGGCGGCGGCTGCGCGGGCCCGGGCGGACGCCCAGCGGGCCATAGACGAAGCGTTTGCCCTCAGCGGGCTGAAAAATCCGTATACCGGGCAGCCCATCACCTCCAAGGCGGAGTATGACGCCTACAAGGAGCGGTTTGAGCGGGAGCGGCAGGAGCAGATTTTGCAGCAGACCGGCATGAGCCGGGAGGAGTTCCAGCGGTTTGTGCAGGAGCTGCCCGAGGTGAAACAGGCGCGGCAGGCCCAGGAGGCGGCGGAAAAGGCCGTCCGGGAGGCCAGGGAGGCCGCCGCCCGGGTGAAGCTGGAGGAACAGATTCGGGAAATTTCGGCTATGGACCCCAGCGTCAAATCGCTGGAGGACCTGGCCAAGATGCCCAATTATCCCAGGTTCTACGAGCTGGTGAGTCGGGGTAACACGCTCACCGATGCCTACCGGCTGGCCAACTTCGACGCGCTGACCCAGCGCTCGGCGGCAGGGGCCAGGCAGGCGGCGGTGAACGCCGCGCGCAGCAAGGAGCACCTGACTGAAACCAAGTCTCGCGGTTCGGGCTCGGTGAGCGTGCCCGCCGAGGTGCGGGAGCAGTACAAGCTTTTCAACCCGGACACCACGGAGGAAGAAATCCAGAGGCACTATCAGAAGTATCACAAGGAGGAGAACAAGTGATGGGATTCATGATCCACAGCACGGACGACGGGCGGGTGCCCGCCACGGAGTATCTGCCTGCTGGGGCCATTACGCCAAAGGCGGGGATGGCGCTGAATCAGGCGGACGGGCTGCTGGCCGCCGCGGGGGCGGGCGCGCCCAGCTATATCTGCATGGCCGACCGGGCGGACGCCTGCGGCGCAGGGGAGTACATCCCGGTGGTGCGGGTGAGCGGGGATATCATTTTCGAGACCGCGTTCACCGCCGACGCCGGCACGGTGAAGCTGGGGGACAAGGTGGCCATCAGCGCGGACGGCCTGGGCGTCACCGGCGTCACGGAAGGCGGCGCGGCCGAAGTGGTTTACATGGACGGGACTGAGGCCGGCAGCATGTGCCGGGTCCGGTTCCATTAGAAGCGCGGCGGGGGCGCCCCGTCGCTTTGGGCCGTGCCAACCATACCCCACCCACGGCCCGCCGCTCGTGGGGCATACCCACCGCGCGACAGAAACGGAAAGGAGAAATTCAAGTGGCAGGTATCACTTTTACGGAGGGCTCCGGCCTTCAGGACAGCATTTACGGCAAGTGCCAGGAGCCCATTAAGCTGTTCCTGGAAAAGCGGGGGGAGGCATTTGAACAGCACAGCATGATTAAGGAGCTGTTCTGCGTTTCCCCCAGCAAGAGCTTCGGGGAGAAGTTCACCTCTATGACCGCGATGGACGGTTTCAAGCCCGTGGGCGAAAACGGGGCCTATCCCGTGGACGGGATGCGGGAGGGCTATAGCAAATTCATCGAGCATATGACCTGGAAGGACAGCTTCTCCCTCAGCCGGGAGATCGTGGAGGACGGAAAGCTCATGGACCTGAAGAAAAAGCCCGCCGGGTTCATTGCCGGTTACCACCGCACCCGGGAGAGGTTCGGCGCGGCCCTGCTGGGCGCGGCCATGGGGGGAAAGGAGGAGGTCTCGTTCTCCGGCAAGGTATTCTCCTGTACGGCAGCTGACGGCAAGTGCCTGTTCTACAAGGCGCATCCCTCTATTTTGGATAAGGGGACGCAGAGCAACCAGTTCGCTGACGCCTTCTCCGTCGATGCCCTTGGGGCCATGGAGAGCGCCATGCAGGACTTCCGGGGGGACGCGGGCGAGGTGCTGGACGTGTCGCCCGACACCATCCTCATCCCCAACGACTACGCCCTTAAGCGGGATGTGTTCGCCGCCATCGGCGCGGACAAGGACCCCGCCACCGCCAACAACGGCTTCAACTATCAGTATGGCCGCTGGAGCGTCATCGTGTGGCCCTACCTAAATCAATTCATTGCCAAGGGGCTCAAGCCCTGGGTGCTGGTTGACACGCGGTATAACGAGGAGTACGGCGGGGCGGTATGGCTGGACCGGGTGAATCTGGAGGTGCGCAGCGAGATCGCCGCCAACGACGCCAACGTGTGGAAGGGCTATTCCCGGTTCACTGCGGGCTTCAACGACTGGCGGCCCTTCGCCGTGGGCGGTATCAAGGACGGCACCAATCTGATTGCCACTGGAACGTGACGAAGGGCGCGCTGCCTCCGCGCGGGTGAGAATATGGCTAAATTAGGCGAAATCATCGCCATGGTGGATGAGATCAAGCCCAACGCGTTCAGCGGCGAGGCCAAAACGGCGTGGATCAACGAGTGCGAGGGCATGGTGCAGACCGAAGTGTTCCTGTTCGC
The DNA here is from genome assembly GCA_949841355.1 of uncultured Oscillospiraceae bacterium. Classification (GTDB taxonomy): domain Bacteria; phylum Bacillota; class Clostridia; order Oscillospirales; family Oscillospiraceae; genus Enterenecus. The sequence goes on along the minus strand of CATKZP010000029.1, from coordinate 534 downwards.
GCCGGTAGAGCTGATCCGCTACCGCTGGCCGGAGGACCGGGACAAGCCCATGCTGGTGGCTCCGCCCCACGATAAGCTCTATTGGACCTATCTCACCGCCATGATCGACTTTGCCAACGGCGAATACAACAAGTATCAGAACACCATGCAGATGTTTAATGCGTCCTATGGGGAGTTCATGCGCTGGTTCGCGCTGAACTACCGCCCGGCGGACGCCCATGAGGAGGGACTGCTGTGAGCAACGGGCGCGGAGACTGGCACGGCTATTATTTTACCGCCTACGGCATCGCGGTGAAGCACGGCTTCTCCGGGAGCGAGGAAGAGTGGCTGGAGAGCCTGCGGGGAGAGGCTGGGCCTCAAGGTCCGGCGGGCGAGGCGGGCCCGCCGGGCCTGCGGGGAGAAGCCGGACTGCAAGGTCCGCCGGGCGCAACTGGCCCACAGGGGCCACAAGGCGAGGCGGGGCCGCAAGGTCCGGCAGGGGAGGCTGGGCCCAGGGGCCTCTCCGGAGAGGCCGGACCGCCCGGCCCGCCGGGC
>CATKZP010000028.1 GCA_949841355.1 uncultured Oscillospiraceae bacterium | reverse complement strand
AGCTTGGAGCAGAGCAAGGGCAAAAGCCCAGCCGCCGCACAGCGGCAGGCGGGTTTTGCCCGAGACGCGGCGAAAGCGACCGAGCGCCCTGGACGCTTCGCAGCGTGACACACCGCATTCCAAGAAAGAAGGCCGCCATATGGCAAGCATGAAAAAGTCCCTGTTCTCCTTTTTATTCATCACGCTGGGCTCCGCCTGCTACTCCCTGGGCTTCGTGTGGTGCTACGCCCCCAACGGCATCGCCTTCGGCGGCGTCACCGGCGCGGCGCAGATCGTCAATTTTCTGTTCCCCGCCGCCCCGGTGGGCGTCACCGTCATCGCCATGAACATCCCCCTCTTCGCCCTGGGGTGGAAGCTCATCGGCGGGCGGCTGCTGGTGTCGTCGCTGTACGCCATGTTTATCTCCTCGGTGTTCATCGACGTGCTCACCCCCCTGTACCACTGGCAGCCCATGGACCCTATGCTGGCCTCCATCTTCGGCGGGGTGCTCATGGGGCTGTCCCTGGGGCTGGTGTTCCAGCAGGGGGCCACCACCGGCGGCACCGATCTGCTGGCCAGGCTCCTCAAGCTCAAGCTGGCGTGGCTGCCCATGGGCAAGCTGCTGATGGGCATTGACCTGGCGGTGATCCTTGCCGTGGCGGCGGTGTTCGGCACGCTGAACGCCGCCATGTACGGGCTGGTGGCGCTGTATATCACCTCCATCGTCATGGACGGGGTGCTCTACGGCATGGACACCGCCAAGGTGGCCTATATCATCAGCGACAAAAACCAGGACATCTCCGATATGCTGGTGCGGGAGATGGACCGGGGCGTGACCATCCTCCACGGCCAGGGGGCGTACAGCGGCGCGGAAAAAAACGTGCTCATGTGCGCCTTCAAGCAGCGGGAGATCGCCGCCATCAAGGCCGCCGTGAAGGGCATTGACCCCGCCGCCTTCCTCATCGTGTGCGACGCCCACGAGGTGCTGGGCGAGGGGTTCCGGGACTATAAGAAGGATGATCTGTAAGAAGCGCGGAGAAGCGGACAGCGAGGGAGCTTGGAGCAGAGCAAGGGCAAAAGCCCAGCCGCCGCACAGCGGCAGGCGGGTTTTGCCCGAGACGCAGCGAAAGCGACCGAGCGCCCTGGCCGCTTCGCAGCGTGACACACCGAAGCGCGGAGAAGCGGCCGGCAGGGCCGGGCGCCCTGGCCGCTTCGCAGGATGCCAACAACGGTGAGGAGGAGTATTCCATGAAAAAAAGGCTTTTGGCCCTCGCCCTGTGCGGGATGCTGCCCCTCTCCGGCTGCGCGGCCATGCTGGAGCGGAGCCACGAGACCATCACCACCCATGTGGACTATGCCGTCACCGACGACGACTCCATCCTCCGGGCGGAATCCTATCAGGGCCTGGTGAGCGCCATGCTCTACTTCGTCAACGAGCACCGCCGGGGCGGGACCATCCGCCTTTACAACTACACCGGGGACGTGGAGGCCGACCTGGCCAACGCCCGGGACGAGGTGATGTTCGAGGACCCCCTGGGCGCCTTCTCCGTCTACGGCTTCACCTATGACTTCACCCGCATCCTCACCTATTATGAGGTGGAGCTGCGCATCACCTATTCCCGCACCGCCCAGCAGGTCAGCAGCCTGCCGGAGGTCACCGGCCTTGCCGGGGTGCGCCAGGAGCTGGTCCGGCTGGTGGACGGCCAGGAGGACTCCGCCGCCTTTCTGGCCTCCTACTTCTCCGGCGACCGGGAGCTGGTGGAAAAGCTGCTGGGCCTGGCGTGCCTCAGCGCGCCGGAGCTGTTCCGGCACCACGATATCAGCGCCACGTCCATCTCCCTCTACCCCGAGGCGGGCACGCGGCGGGTGGTGGAGGTAAAGCTGGACTGGAGCCAGAGCGCGGCGGAAGTGGCCCTGGAGGAAAAAGAGTACGCCCAGCAGCTGGAGACCGCCGCCGCCGCCCTGCTGGAGGCCAGCCCCCCCGCCGGGGAGACGTACACCGTGGAGGAGCTGGCCACCATCGTCCGCGCCGCCGGGGGCGGGGCCGATCCCAACGGCGCATCGCTGGCCCTGTCCGTCCTCTCCGGCGAGCCCGCCTCCGACTTCGGGCTGCTCATGGCCATGGAGTACCTGTGCCAGCAGTGCTCCATTGAGGTGGAGCCGGTGAACGGCCCGGCGGGACTGTGGCTCATCGTGTCCACCCCCCAGGGGTACCGCCACCTGCTGCCCCAGGTGCTGTATCCCTCCCAAGCCGGGGAGGAGCCCGGCCTGGAGGAGCCCGCCCTGCGGCTTTACACCGACCAGGAGCTGGCCGACTGGGGCTGGGAGTGGGACGCCGCCCTCCACCCCGCCTGCGTGGACGAGGACATCCAGGCCCTGTCCCTGAACGGACAGCAGGCCGGCTCCGCCCCGGCGGAAGAATAGCTTGCTTTTCCATTTGAAAGCGTATATAATAATTGGGTTCCGGGTCTGCTCCGGAACCCAATCTTATTTTACTGAGGAGTGACAGACATGGCTGAAGAGCTGAACGTTTCCATGAGCCAAAACTTTATCCACAACTTTATTGATGAGGACATCGCTCAGGGCGGACAGTACCAGGGCATGACTGTCCACACCCGCTTCCCCCCCGAGCCCAACGGCTACCTCCACATCGGCCACTGCAAGGCCCTGACCATCGACTTCGGCACCGCGGAGAAGTACGGCGGCATGTGTAACCTGCGCATGGACGACACCAACCCCTCCAAGGAGGACGTGGAGTACGTGGAGGCCATCCAGGAGGACATCCACTGGCTGGGCTTCGACTGGGGCGACCGCTTTTTCTACGCCTCCGACTACTTCCCCCGGATGTACGAGTACGCGGTGGAGCTGATCAAAAAGGGGCTGGCCTACGTGTGCGAGCTGTCCCCGGAGGAGTTCAAGGAGCACCGGGGGACCATCGGCGTGCCCGCCACCTCCCCCTGGCGGGACCGGCCCGTGGAGGAGTCCCTGGACCTCTTCCAGCGGATGAAGAACGGGGAGTTTGAAAACGGGAAATACACCCTGCGGGCCAAGATCGACCTGGCCAGCGGGAACTTCAATATGCGCGACCCGGTGATCTACCGCATCAACCATGCCCACCACCACCGGCAGGGAGACAAGTGGTGCATCTACCCCATGTACGACTTCGCCCACCCCATCGAGGACGCGCTGGAGGGCATCACCCACTCCCTGTGCTCGCTGGAGTTCGAGGACCACCGGCCGCTGTACGACTGGGTGGCGGAGCACGTGTCCATCCCCTACCACAAGCCCCGGCAGATTGAGTTCTCCCGGCTGGGCATCGACCACACCGTCATGTCCAAGCGCAAGCTGCGCCAGCTGGTGGAGGAGGGCCGGGTGTCCGGCTGGGACGACCCCCGTATGCCCACCCTGTGCGGCCTGCGCCGCCGGGGCTACACTCCCCGGGCCATCCGCAACTTCTGCGACCGGGTGGGGGTCACCAAGTCCGTGAACACCATCGAGTACGCCTTCTTGGAGTACTGCCTGCGGGAGGACCTGAACGAGACCGCCCAGCGGGTGATGGCGGTGCTGCGCCCCGTCAAGCTGGTCATCACCAACTACCCCGCCGGACAGTCGGAGACCTTCGAGGTGGAGAACAATCCCCTTCACCCCGAGCAGGGCGCCCATACCGTCACCTTCTCCCGGGAGCTGTGGGTGGAGGCGGAGGACTTCTTGACCCAGCCGGTGCCCAAGTACAAGCGCCTGTGCCCCAACGGCCCGGAGTGCCGTCTGAAGGGGGCGTATCTCATCAAGTGCGTGGGCTGCGAGACAGACGAGACCGGCCGGGTGGTGCAGATCAACGTCGAGTACGACCCGGACAGCCGGGGCGGCAATCCCGCCGATGGGCGCAAGGTAAAGGGGGCCACCATCCACTGGGTGGACGCCGCCACCTGTGTGGACGCCGAGGTGCGGCTGTACGACAACCTGTTCTCCGACCCCGAGCCGGACGCCGCAGGCAAGGACTTCATTGAATGCCTGAACCCGGATTCTTTGGAGGTGCTCACCGGCTGCAAGGTGGAGGCGGGCTTAGCGGACGCCCAGCCGTCGCAGCGCTTCCAGTTCCTGCGGCAGGGGTACTTCTGCGCGGATTCCAAGGATTCCAAGCCGGGCCATCTGGTGTTCAACCGCTCGGTGAGCTTGAAGGACAGCTTTAAGCCGTAACTATAATCATGGAGCCCAGGCGGGGATGCTTGGGCTCCGGCTTTCAATTCCACATTGAGGGAACTGTATGATTAGAAAATTTCAAGACGCAGATATCAATAAAGTCGCAAAGATTTGGCTGGACACCAATGTAAGCGCCCACGATTTTATTCCCACACAATATTGGAAAAGCAATTATGAACTTGTAAAAGGGATGCTTCCGCAGGCGGAGGTTTATGTTTTTGAGCAGGGCGAAAGCCATGCCATCCAGGGCTTTATCGGCCTGAACGGCGAATATATCGCCGGGATTTTTGTCTGCGGCGAGGCTCAATCCAGCGGGATTGGAACGCAGCTGCTGGATTTTGCTAAGGCCCGCAAAGGGCGGTTAACGCTGAACGTATACCGGCGAAACGTGCGCGCAGTAACATTCTATCAAAGGGAAGGTTTTCTCATTCAAGAGGAATCCATCGACACTGATACTGGCGAAGTGGAGTATCTCATGGAATGGGCCCTGTAGAGAAGGGGCCCTTTCACGCAGGCAGCCCGGACGGAACCATACTCCGTCCGGGCTTTATTCTGTCAGCGCCTCCCGCAGGTGGCCCACCGCCCGGCGCTCAATGCGGGACACCTGCACCTGGCTCACCCCCAGCACCTTGGACACCCGGTCCTGGGTCAAGTTCTTGTAAAACCGGAGCAGAATCACCATCCGCTCCCGCTCGGGGAGCTGGTCGATGGCGTGGCGCAGGGCCAGCTTTTCCACCAGCTCGTCCTCCAGCCCGTCGTCCCCCAGCACCGCCTCCAGCGAAAAGCCGTCCTCCCCGCTCTCCCCCTGAAGGGAGGCCACCGACAGCATGGCCGTGTCCGCCGCCGCGATGTCCTCCGGCTCCAGCCCCGTGGCCTGGGCCAGCTCCCCCACCGTGGGCTCCCGGCCCAGCCGCTGGCTCAGCTCCAGCCGCCGCTGGCGCAGGGCCATGGCCCGCTCCTTGGTGCCCCGGCTCACCTTCACCGCGCCGTCATCCCGGAGAAAGCGGCGGATCTCCCCCGCAATCTTTGGCACGGCGTAGGTGGAAAACTGGGTGCCGTAGTCCGCGTCAAACCCCCGGATGGCCTTCAAAAAACCCAGACAGCCCAGCTGGTACAGGTCCTCCGGGTCCACCCCGCGGCCGTAGTACCGCCGGGCCACCGACCAGATGAGGCCGCTGTTGTCCAGCAGCAGGCGCTCGCAGGCCTCGTTGTCGCCGGCCTGGGCGGCTTCCAGCAGAGCGGGGGCGTCCAGGCCCCTCACCTGGGGGCGCCCGCCCGGCGGGCGATGCGCTTGCGCATGGTCACGGTGGTCCCCTTCCCCAGCTGGGAGCGGACCTTCAGGCTGTCCATGAAGCTCTCCATGATGGTGAAGCCCATGCCGGAGCGCTCCTCCCCGCCGGTGGTGAACAGAGGCGCGCGAGCCTGGTCCACGTCCGGTATGCCCACCCCGGCGTCCTTCACCTGTATGTCCAGCACGCCGCCGTCATAGAGGCGCAGGCGCATGGTGATCTGCCCCAGACGGTCGGGGTAGGCGTGGACGATGGCGTTGGTCACCGCCTCGCTGACGGCGGTTTTGATGTCCGCCACCTCGTCCAGGGTGGGGTCCAGCTGGGCGGCGAAGCAGGCCGCGCAGGCGCGGGCAAAGCCCTCGTTGGCGGAGCGGGAGGTGAACGCGACGCTCACCTGATCTATGGCTTTCATCCTATGTAGCCCTCCTTATTCTAAGGAAATGAGCCGCCCGATGCCGGCGGCGTCCAGCACCCGCCGGGCCTGGGCCGGAATGCCCGTCACCCGCAGCTCTCCCCCGGTGTGCTCCAGCTGCCGCCGGGAGCGCAGCAGCACCGCAATGCCCGAGCTGTCCATGAAGGTGACGCCGGACAGGTCCAGCACCAGCCGGGTGGGCAGGCGCTCAGCGATGGCCTGATCCAGCTGGGCCATCATCTCCCGGGCGCCGTGGTGGTCGATCTCGCCGGACAGGGCGATGGTGAGCGCGCTGTCCCGGCTGGTAACGGTGATGGGCATGGCTTGTCCCTTCCTTGCAAAAAAATGAGCGCGGTACGGGAAATCTCCCGTATCGCGCTCATTATAATGGATTGGACAGGTCATAATTTGCCGAAGGCGGCTTGTGCGCAGGAAAAATTTACATGGCGGCCAGCTGGGCTTCCAGCTTCTTCACCAGCACCTCCAGCTTGGCCGCACGCTCCCGCTCGGCCTCCACCACGTGCTGGGGAGCCTTGTTCACAAACCCGGGGTTGCCCAGCTTGGCGCTCAGCTTGCTCAGCTCATCGGCGTTCTTCTTCAGCTCCTTTTCCACCCGCGCCCGCTCCTTCTCCAGATCCACCAGCTCGGCCAGGGGCAGGAAGATGCGCGCGGCGTAGGTCTGAAGCTCCACCAGGCCCTTCTGCATCATCTCATCGCTGGTGCCCGCCTCGCTGTGGCCAATGACCGCCACCTCGCTGGCCCAGGCCAGCCGCTTGAGCAGAGGCGCGCCCTGGGCGAAGGCCTCCTGCTCGAAGGTGGCGATGGTGACGTGGGAGCGCTTGGAGGGGGGCACGTTCAGCTCCGCCCGCTTGCCGCGGATGGCCCGCACCGCGTCGATGATGAGGCCCACCGCCTTCTCCTCCTGGGGGAAGTCCAGGGCGTCCTGGTACACCGGCCAGCGGTCCATCATCAGGAACTTGGCCCCACAGTCCTCCCGGCGGGGCAGGGCCTGCCAGATCTCCTCGGTGATGAAGGGCATGAAGGGGTGCAGCAGCTTGAGGGTCTCGGTGAGCACATACACCAGCACCTGCTGGGCCTGCTCCTTGGCCCCCTCGTCCTCCCCCTGGAGGCGGGCCTTGGTGAACTCGATATACCAGTCGCAGTAGTCGCTCCAGATGAAGTCGTACACCTTGGCGGAGGCCACCCCCAGCTCATAGGCGTCCATGTTCTCGGTGACTTCCCGCACCACCCGGTTCAGCTTGGACAGAATCCACTTGTCCTCCTGCTCCAGCCGCTCGGGCAGGGCGCACCGGTCAATGGTCAGGTTCATCATGACAAAGCGGCTGGCGTTCCAGATCTTATTGGCGAAGTTGCGCATGGCCTCGCACTTCTCCACAAAGAAGCGGGTGTCGTTGCCGGGGGCGTTGCCGGTGATGAGGTTGAAGCGCAGCGCGTCCGCGCCGTACTTTTCCGCCATCTCCAGCGGGTCGATGCCGTTGCCCAGGGACTTGGACATCTTGCGGCCCTTGTCGTCCCGCACCAGGCCGTGGATGAGCACGGTGTGGAAGGGGGTTTTGCCGGTGTGCTCGCAGCCGGAGAAGATCATCCGGGACACCCAGAAGGTGATGATGTCGTAGCCGGTGACCAGCACGTCGGTGGGGTAGAAGTAGTCCAGATCGGCGGTCTGCTCCGGCCAGCCCAGGGTGGAGAAGGGCCACAGGGCGGAGCTGAACCAGGTGTCCAGCACGTCCGGGTCCCGCTCAATGTTTTTAGAATGGCAGTGGGCGCACTCCGCGGGGTCCTCCTCGGCCACGGTCATTTTGCCGCAGTCCGCGCAGTACCACACGGGGATCTGATGCCCCCACCACAGCTGGCGGGAGATGCACCAGTCGTGAAGGGCTTCCATCCAGTTGATATAGTTTTTGCTGAACCGCTCGGGGACGAACCGGGTCTCCCCGTCCTTCACCACGCGGATGGCCTCGGGGATCAGCGGCCCCATTTTCACAAACCACTGGGCGGAGATGATGGGCTCCACGTCGCTGCCGCAGCGGTAGCAGGTGCCCACGTTGTGCTGGTGGGGCTCCACCTTTTCCAGCAGGCCCAGGGCCTCCAGGTCGGCCACCACGGCCTTGCGGGCCTCATAGCGGTCCAGGCCCTGATACCTGCCGCCGTTTTCGTTCACCACGCCGTGGTCGTCCAGCACCCGGATGGTGTCCAGATTGTGCCGCAGCCCCACCTCGAAGTCGTTGGGGTCGTGGGCGGGGGTCATCTTCACGCAGCCGGTGCCGAATTCCAGGTCCACGTACTCGTCGGCCACAACGGGGATCTCCCGGTCCATCAGGGGCAGCAGGCACCTCTTGCCGACGAGGTCCTGGTAGCGCTGGTCGGCGGGGTTGACGGCCACGCCGGTGTCGCCCAGCATGGTCTCCGGCCGGGTGGTGGCCACGATGACATACCGCCCCGGCTCCCCCGCGATGGGATACTTGATGTGCCACAGGTGGCCGGGCTTGTCCTCGTAAATGACCTCCGCGTCGGACAGGGCGGTGACGCAGTGGGGGCACCAGTTGACGATGCGGGAGCCCTTGTAAATCAGGCCCTTCTCATACAAGGAGACGAACACGTGGCGCACCGCCTTGGACAGTCCCTCGTCCATGGTGAAGCGGGAGCGCTCCCAGTCGGCGGATATGCCCAGCTTCTTCTGCTGCTGGACGATGCGCCCGCCGTACTTGTGCTTCCAGTCCCACACCCGCTCCAGGAATTTCTCCCGGCCCAGGTCGTGGCGGGTCAGTCCCTCGTTTTTGCGCAGCTCCTCCTCCACCTTGATCTGGGTGGCGATGCCCGCGTGGTCGGTGCCGGGCAGGTACAGCGCGGCGTAGCCCTGCATCCGCTTGTAGCGGATGAGCATGTCCTGCATGGCGTCGTCCATGGCGTGGCCGATGTGGAGCTGGCCGGTGACGTTGGGCGGCGGCATGACGATGGTGAAGGGCTTCTTTTCGGGGTCGCGCACGCCCTGGAAGCAGCCGTTTTCCTCCCAGGATTGGTAGACGCGGCTCTCCACCTCCTGGGGCTCGTAAACCTTGGGTAATTCCTTGTTCATATCTGCTCACTGTCCTTTCATAAGATAACCGATCAAATCTGGATCAGCTGTTTTTCTGTTTTTTTTGCCAGCCAGGGGCCGAACTTCGCCGGGTCTCCCTGGGTAAAAGAGTTCTTGCGCAGTACATAACCGGCTCCCGAGGGCAGCATCAGCACGAAGTGGCCGGTATCCTCATATATTTTCTCAATGCCCGCATAAGAAAAATCGCTGCTGCACGTGGGCACGGTGACGGTAAAGCCGTCCTCCGAAAAACAGAACTCCAGCTCGGTTCCCTTTTCCTTGTAGTTTTTCCAGACAGCCCTTTTCCAGAACCAGCCGCTGTTCGGTGCTGCCAGAGAAAGCCCCAAGGCGGCGGTGAAGACGATGCCAACGCCGAGAAAGGCGTCCGGCCGGTAACCTCCGCCGGAAATGGAGGCAGACAGTTCATGGGCGCAGGCCCTGACCCCGGCGGCAACGGCCATCGCGATCAAGAGGATGCCCACAACCAGCCCGGCCTTTCGCAGAATGGGATACCACCTCCCGCTCCTGCGGGGCCAAGTGGCGCGGAACAGTGCCGCCATATCCTCTTGATCGTAAACGAGCTTTACCCTGAACACGATAATCCCTCCCAACGAAAAACGCCCCGAGCCAAATTGGCTCGGGGCGAACGCTTTGTCCGTGGTACCACCCGAATTCCCCTTTGCGGGGCACTCGCTTCCCTTAACGCGGGAGGACGGCGGGGCCTACTGAGCGTTCGGCGCCGCGGCTCGGGGACGACTTCGCCCTGTCTCCGCTGCGGCCTCGCACCAAACGGCCGCTCTCTGAAACGGAGGAGGAGGGGTACTGCTTCCCTTCCCTGCCTTTTACCCGTTCAGTATACGCAAACAGCGGGCGTTTGTCAAGCAAAACCAGCTATTTAGTCCAGCTTCAGGTCGCCTTCCCGAATCCAGCCCATCTTTCGCAGCCACAGGCCGAAGGCCCAGCACAGCACGGCGGGGAGCACAAAGGAGATCAGGATAAGCCCCGCCCATTCAAAGGCACCGGGGACAATGGCCGCCCCGCCGTTGGCCAGGGCCTGCTCGCTGGGGGCGATCCAGCCCGTCCACACGCCGATCTGGCCCACCAGGCCGCAGGTGCCCATCCCCGCCGACACGGGGGGGCCGTTCATCTCCAGCTTGAACACGCAGGTGGCGATGGGTCCGGTGATGGCGGAGGTCAGAATGGCGGGCAGCCAGACGCGGGGGTTCTTCACGATATTGCCCATTTGCAGCATGGAGGTGCCGATGCCCTGGCTCACCAGCCCGCCCCAGCCGTTCTCACGGAAGGACAGCACGGCGAAGCCCACCATGTTGGCGCAGCACCCCGCCACCGCCGCCCCTCCGGCCAGTCCCGTGAGGCTGAACGCCGCGCAGATGGCTGCGGAAGAGATGGGCAGGGTGAGGGCCATGCCGATGACCACGCTCACCAGCACGCCCATGAGCAGGGGCTGCTCGTCGGTGGCCAGGCGGGTGACGCTGCCGATGGCGGTGGCGGCGGTGCCGATGGCCGGAGCGGCGAGGGCGGACAGGCCGACTCCCGCCAAGATTGTCACCAGCGGGGTGACAAGGATATCCACTTTCGTTTCCTTGGAGACGGCCTTGCCGCACTCGGCGGCGACGATGGCGATAAACAGCACCGCCAGCGGACCCCCCGCCCCCTTGCCGCCGTCCAGGGTGGTGCTGCCCAGGGCGTTGGCGGCATAGCCCACCGTGACCAGGGAGAACAGCACCATGGGCGGCGCCTTCAGCGCCCAGCCGATGGCTACCGCCATGGCCGCGCCGCTCATGGCGGAGGCGTAATTGCCCACGTCCACCAGAAGGGGCAGGGCCAGCTGCTCCCCCAGGGTCTTCACGATGGTGCCGATAAGCAACGAGCAGAACAGGCCCTGGGCCATGGCCCCCAGGGCGTCGATGCCGTAGCGCTTGGCGGAGATTACGATGTCCTTGCGTTTCAAAAACGCCTTGATTGCTTCCATTTCCATCCCTCAACTCTCAGAAAGGTAGTCCGCACAGGTGTCAAGACACCTGTGCGGACTATGATACAGGGACAGGGGAAAAATGTCAATGGGCGTTTTGCCTAAAACGGCGGGATCGCGGCGGTTTTCACGGCTGTTTGTTCCCTTTTTGATAGAGGTACGCCGCCAGCGCCGCCCCGGCAATCATCATGACCACGCCTATGATGATGATAACAGTGGGAAAGCCCAGGAAAAAGCCCTCAACCCTGCCCATAGGCGAGGCGGCGGAGCCATAGCCCAGCTCCTCCAAAATGGCCTGCTGCACCTCCGGCGGCGTGCCGGGGGAGAACTCCACGCTCCCCATGCTGCCGAAGCCGCCCACGCTGTTCATCATGTCGTTGGACGCGGCGAACATGGCCCCGAAGCCCCAGCGGGCCAGCGCGCCCACGACAGTAGTCCCCAGCCCGCTCAGGGCGATATACACCCCCGTCAGCCAGCCGTACCGCCGCACCAGCCGGCCGATAAGCCCGGCGGTACGGTCAAAATTGTCTCCCGCCGGGGCGGCGGGGGCGGTATGCGCCGGCGGCTCCTCCCGGGGCGGGGCCGGCCGCGGGGGCTCGTCCCCGCTGAGCAGCTCGTCGGTGGTCACCCCAAAGGCCCGGGCCAGCAAGAGCAGCTTGTCCACCTCCGGCGTGGCATCGCCCAGCTCCCACTTGCTCACCGCCTGGCGGGACACCCCCACCTGAGCGGCCAGCTCCTCCTGGGACAGCTTGGCCGCCTTCCTATAGTAGAGAATTTTCTCGTTCAGCTTCATCCAAAGCCACCTCCTCATGGCCCTATGGTAGCAGAAAATCCGGTTGCGGGCCACCAGCAGATGCTGGAACTATTCGCAACCACCGGTTGCGAACGGCCTATTTCGCCAAAAAACCCGCCGCTTCCAGCGCCGCCGCTACCCGCTGGAACGCCTCCTCGTCGGGGCAGCGCAGGGTGTGCAGGTGGATGCCGTCCGTCAGCAGCGACAGAGGGCGGGCGGCATTTTCCTCAACTTTTCGTATAAACTCCGAGATATCATACCAAGAGGATAGGTCCAGCGGCCCGGTGATCTGACCGTAAACCGGGTGCTCCACAATGACGTTCTCCACCGTGCAGCCCTGGTCCACCATCAGGGTGAGCTCCCGCTCCATGTCCGCCCCGCTGTGGACGCAGGCCACGGTGCGCGTCAGCCCCGCCCGGGGGCGGTCCAGCACGTAGCCCCGGGGGGTGGCGGTGACGCCCGCCCCCGCCGCCCGGAGCAGCGCCACGTCCCCCACAATGATCTGCCGGCTCACCGACAGGCGCTGGGCCAGGGCGGTGGCGGACAGAGGGGTCTGGGCTTCTCTCAGATAGTCCAGGATGCGCTCCCGGCGCTCATTGGTGTTCATGGCGGGACTCCTTTCCTCGGCGGTGCGCTGCGGCCTGACCACAGTATAGCACGCGCCGCCGCCCTTGACAACCCGTTCCCAATGTGAGAACCCGGCCCCGCGCCTGCGGGACGGGGCTTTTTTTACGCGCCGGAGCCGAAAATCTCCTCCAGGTGGTCCTCTATCTCCGGCTGGGGCAGCAGGGCGGCCGCCACCCCCAGGCGGTTGGCCAGGCTCAGCTTCTCCCGGATGGAGCGGGGGGTGTCGAAGAGGACGAAATGGGCCTGGGGGCCCTTCATGTAGGTAAAATAGTGGGCGCACAGCCCCCGGTCGAAAAACACGGCGGGCTCCAGCCGCTGGAGCAGCTCCTCCAGCCGGTCCTGCCCCATGGGCTCCCCCCGGCCCCGGGCGGGGAGGGGAAATTCCTCCCGCACCCACTCCACCGCCAGGGCGGCGCGCTGGGGGCCGTACCGCTCCAGGGCGCCCCGCAGCCGCCGCTCCAGGGCGCCGTGGGTGAGCGCGGAGGGGATGAGCACACGGGCGTGGCACGCGTGGGGCGCGTAAGGCTCCGGCACATACAGCGCCCAGCCCTGAGCGGCGCAGTTGCGGTCCAATATCTCCGCCAGCTTGGGCAGGCACCCGGCGGGCGGGCCCTCGAAGTCGCACACGATGCCCCGGAAGGACCGGCGGCGGCACTCCCCCAGTATCTGACGGCAGCAGCCCACCGGGTCCCCCCCGCCGTCAAAGCCCGCGCAGTCCACCTGCATCAGCCCGCCCCGCAGGCCCTGGGGCAGGCGGATGCCCAGCAGCCTGGGACCCGGCCCCACCCGGTAGGCCATGTGGGCGGGGACGAGGCCGAAGCGCCTCCCCCCGGTCTCCCGCCCGGCGGGCAGGGCCAGCAGCAATTCTTTCATGGGATCTCCCCCTTGTGGACGGTAAAAATATGTGATAAGATACAGTTCGTGCTGATCATATCCTATGCCCGTCCCGGGCGGAATAGAAGGTGGACTATGGCGTGGTTCCGGGCCCGTTACGCGTATCACGATATTTATGAGATCACCGGCGAGGCCCTGGCCCGCCGGGGCTTCAAGCTGCTGCTGGCCGACCTGGACAACACCCTGGTCCCCTACGGTGTGCCCCTGCCGGACGAACGGCTGAAGGCGTGGCGGGACGACCTGGCCGCCCATGGGGTGACGCTGTTCGTGCTGTCCAACAACCGGCACGAGAGCCGCCCCCGGATTTTTGCCGAGGGGCTGGGCGTGCCCTACATCGGCCACGCGGGCAAGCCGAAAACACCCTCCTTCGTCAGGGCCATGGAGCGGATGGGCGTCACCCGGGAGCAGACCGCCATCGTGGGGGACCAGGTGTTCACCGACGTGCTGGGGGGCAACCGGGCCGGTGTGACCGCCATTTTGGTGGAGCCCATCCGGCTGGCGGGCAATCCGGGGCGGTATCTGCGCTATGCCGTGGAGGTCCCCTTCCGGCTGCTGTCTAGAAAGGGGGAACGGCTGTGAGCGCCCAATTCGGCCCCGCGGGAAACGCGGAGAATTTTCCCTATAAGTCCTCGGCGGACGCGCCCAAGTGGCTGGAGGAAATCGGCCTGGACTGCTACGAGTACCAGTGCGGCAAGGGGGTCCACGTGGGGGAGGACACCGCCCGCAAGGTGGGCCGTTCCGCCGCGGACCACCGCATCACGCTGTCCCTCCACGCGCCCTATTTCATCAACCTGGCCAACCCGGACCCGGAGGCGCTGCAAAAAACCACCGGCTACATCACCGGGGCCTGCCTGGTGGCCGACTGGATGGGCGCGCGCCGGGTGGTCATCCACTCCGGGGCGCTGATGAAGCGCACCCGGCGGGAGGCGCTGGACACCGCGCTGTATTCTCTGCGGCAGGTTATCAAAGCCTGCGACGACGCCGGCTTCGGCCACATCGCCCTCTGCCCGGAAACCATGGGCAAAATCAATCAGCTGGGCGACCTGGACGAGGTTTTGGAGCTGTGTGGCCTGGACGAGCGGCTCATCCCCTGCGTGGACTTCGGCCACCTGTACGCCCGGTCGCTGGGCGCGGACGATGGGGCCGAGGCCATGGAGCGGATGCTCTCCCGCATGGAGGAAGCGCTGGGGGCGGAGCGGGCCTTCCGGTTCCACAGCCACTTCTCCCACATCGAGTTCACCCCCAACGGCGGCGAGAAGTGCCACCGCACCTTCGGGGACGACGGAGGCTACGGCCCGGACTGGGCGCCGCTGGCGGAGGCGGTGGCCCGGCGGGGGTGGAACCCCACCTTCATCTGCGAGAGCGCGGGGACCCAGGCGGAGGACGCGCTGGAGATGAAGCGCATCTATCAAAGCTTTGAGCGGGAATAGGGAGCGCTGTTTTATGGATGCAGACAATCTGAGAATCTTGCTCCAGAATGTCATTTCTGTCCTGCTCGCTTTTGGAATTGGCGCGCTCATGCTGGCCAAGCCCGCGCTGTTTATCCGGTGGGAAAGCTGGAAAACCGAGCCGTTTGCATTGGCCGTAATCAGGATCTGCGGCCTAATCATGATTGGGCTTGGAATTGCGATGATACTGAAAGATCTTGGAATATTATTTTAAGGAGATGTCTCTTATGACCCATTTTGAGAAAATCGCCGCGGAGCTGAAAAACCGCGGCCTGGACGCCATGCTGGTCACCAGCGCCCCCGGCGAGTTCTACGCCATGGGCTTCCACGGAGAGGGCGTAGCCTTCATCACCCCGGGCAGGACCTGGTATTACACCGACTCCCGGTACATCGAGGCCGCGCAGAATCTCATCACCGGCGCGGAGGTGTCCATGCCTCCCAAGGGCATGGACTACCGCAAGCTGGCCGCCCAGCTGGTCCAGGATAACCACGTGTCCAAGCTGGGATTCGAGGAGCAGTACATGTCCGTGGTCGACTACAACCAGTGGACCAAGGCGGTGGAGGCCGAGTTCGTCCCCGCCTCCGAGCTGCTCACCCAGCTGCGCATGGTGAAGGACGCGGACGAGCTGGCGGCCATGAAGGAGGCCCAGCGCATCACCGACGAGGCCCTGCTGGAAATCCTCAACTTCATCAAGCCCGGCATGACCGAGAGCGAGGTGGCCGCCCGCCTCACCTACATCATGGCCCGGAAGGGCGCCGAGCGCAACTCCTTCGACCCCATCGTGGCCTGCGGCGCCAACGGCTCCAAGCCCCACGCCGTCCCCGGCCCCGACGTGATCCAGAAGGGCCAGTTCGTCACCATGGACTTCGGCTGCGTGGTGGGGGGGTACTGCTCTGACATGACCCGCACTGTGGCCGTGGGCCAGCCCAGCGAGGAGATGGCGCTGGTGTACGACACCGTACTCAAGGCCCAGCTGGCCGGCATCGCCACGGCGAAGGCCGGGGTCACCGGCAAGGAGGTCCATGAGGCCGGGGCCAAGGTCATTGCCGACGCGGGATATGGGGAATACTTCGGCCACGGCTTTGGCCACTCCCTTGGCATCGAAATCCACGAGAACCCCGGCTTCCACCTGCGCAACGACAAGCCCATCCCTGCCGGAGCGCTGCTGTCCGCCGAGCCGGGCATCTACCTGCCCGGGAAGTTCGGCGTGCGCATTGAGGACGTAATCATGCTCACCGAGGAGGGCTGCATCGACATCACCCGCTCCCCCAAGCAGCTGCTCATCCTGTAAAATTCAAAAAATCGGAGCGTTCAGGCCGCAAAGCCCTGAACGCTCCGTCTTTTTGTGCCCGCGCATAAAAAAAGCCCCGCCGCGCATACTGACCACATTAGCGGATGAAAGGCGGCGAGGGGACTTGTCAAACTGGAAAACGCGCCTGGAGGCCGGGGCGCTGGCCCTGGCCATGCTGGCGCTGGCGGCGGCCGCATATTGGCCTCAGGCGGGGTCTGGCGCGGACAGGCAGGTCCTGGGGGCGGCAAAAATCCCCGCCGGGCCCTATGTGGCCCTCACCTTTGACGACGGACCCAAGGCGTCCACCACCCCGGTGCTGCTGGACGGCCTGGCCCAGCGGGGGGTGCGCGCCACCTTTTTCGTCATCGGAGAAAATGTGGAGGGCAATGAGCTGCTCCTCCAGCGCATGGAGGGCGAGGGCCACCAGATCGGCCTGCACACCTACCACCACAAAATGCTGGACCAGCTCAACGCCGCCGGATTTTACGCCGAGGTGGACCAGCTGCGCGCCACCCTCACCGCCCTGGTGGGCCGGGAGGATTTTATGCTCCGGCCGCCCTACGGCATGATGAACGCCGCCACCCAGGCCCGGGCCGCCGCCCCCATCGTGCTGTGGTCGGTGGACCCGGAGGACTGGTCCGACCGGAACACCAGCCGTCAGGTGGCCGCCATTGTGGACAAGGCCCAGGACGGGGATATTATCCTCCTCCACGACATCTACCCTTCCAGCGTGGACACGGCGCTCCAGGTGGTGGACGCGCTCCTGGCCAGGGGATTTCACTTCGTCACGGTGGAGCAGCTCTTCGCCATCCGGGGAGTGACGCCGGAAAACGGAAAGGTCTACCGCAGGCTGCCGCCCCCTCGGCCATGACAAAAGCCCGCCGGACGCTGTCCGGCGGGCTTTTTTGCGCTTGCTTATTCCCCGTCGCCGGGGCGCTCCTCCTCGTCCTCGAAGGACAGGGCGAACTTGCCGCCGCAGGCGGGGCAGTCCACCACTCCGGCGGCCAGCGCCTCGTCGTCCACCAGCAGGTCCTCCCCGCAGGTGGGGCAGGGGATCTCGAAGAAGTCCTCTTCCCCGTCGCCGTCGCCAAAGTCCGCGTCCTGCTCGTCCTCATCGTCGAACACGGCCTCCTCCAGGTCGGCCACGGTATCCCCCAGGGCGTCCAGTTCCTCGTCGAACTGGTCCATGGCGGCGTCCATGCCGTCCAGCTGCTGGCCCACCTCCTGGAGCACGTCCAGCACCTCGGACAGAATGCGGGCCACCTTCATCTCGGATTTGTCCAGCTCCATACCCACAAACATCCCCTGGATATAGGCCACCTTCTCAGAAATGGTCATAGCTCTCTCCTTGTCATTGTCACGCTGTCCGTGACGGCTCCGCGCGTCTGCTTACCCCTTGCACCGCTCCAGGTACTCCCCGGTGCGGGTGTCGATGCGGATGCGGTCGCCGGGGTTGATGAACAGGGGCACCTTGATCTCCGCGCCGGTCTCCAAAATGGCGGGCTTGGTGACGTTGGTGGCGGTGTCGCCCTTGACGCCGGGATCGGACTCGGTGACTTCCAGCTCCACGAAGTTGGGGGGCTCCACGCCGAACACGCTGCCCTTGTAGGACATGATCTTGCAGGTCATGTTCTCCTTGACAAACTTGAAGTTATCCCCCAGCACGTCCTTGTTGATGGGGGTCATCTCGTAGCTCTCCATGTCCATGAAGTAGTACAGGTCGCCGTCGTTGTAGCTGTATTCCATGTCCTTGCGGTCCACAAACGCCTGCTCAAACTTGGCGGTGGGGTTGAAGGAGGTCTCGGTGACGGCGCCGGTGATGACGTTGCGCATCTTCGTGCGGACGAAGGCCGCGCCCTTGCCCGGCTTGACGTGCTGGAACTCCACCACCTGCATCACTTTGCCTTCCATCTCGAAGGTCACGCCGTTGCGGAAATCGCCTGCTGTAATCATTGCCATTGGTATCGTCCTCCAATTATCGAAAATTTGGCCGTGTAAAAAATAAGTCAATATATTATACCCTATACGGCGCAGGATTGCAAGATATTTTCCCGCTCCCCCGCCAGGCGCGCAGCTTTACACGTTGAAGCGGAACAGGATGATATCCCCGTCCTGCACCACGTACTCCTTGCCCTCGGAGCGGATGAGGCCCTTTTCCCGGGCGGCGGCCATGGTGCCGCACGCCTTCAAATCCTCAAAAGCCACCGTCTCCGCGCGGATGAAGCCTCGCTCAAAATCGGTATGGATCTTACCCGCCGCCTGGGGAGCCTTGGTGCCCCGGGTGATGGTCCAGGCCCGGCACTCGTCCTCGCCGCTGGTGAGGAAGGAGATCAGCCCCAGCAGGGTGTAGCTGGCGCGGATCAGCCGGTCCAGGCCGCTCTCCTGGATGCCCAGGTCCTCCAGGAACATGGCCTTCTCATCGCCGGGCAGCTCAGCGATCTCCGCCTCCAGCTTGGCGCACACCGGGATCACCTGGGCGCCCTCGGCGGCCGCCCGCTCCGACACCTGGCCGTAGTAGGACACGCCGGCCGGGTCGGCAAAGCCCTCCTCGTCCAGATTGGCGGCGTAGATCACCGGCTTGAGGGACAACAGCTCGCTGGTGGCAATGAGGGCGGCGTCCTCCTCGTCCACCTCACTCAGGTAGGACCGGGCGGATCTGCCGTCGTTGAGCCAGTCCCGCAGGCCCTCGAACACCTCCGCCTCGTGGTTGAATTTTTTATCCGCCTTGGCCGCCTTGCGGGCCTTGTCGATGCGCCGGTCGGCCATCTCCACATCCGCCATAATCAGCTCCAGGTCGATGATATCCATGTCCCGAATGGGGTCGGTGGAGCCCTCCACATGGATCACGTTTTCGTCGTCAAAGCACCGCACCACATGGACGATGGCGGCGCATTCCCGGATGTTGGCCAGGAATTTGTTGCCCAGGCCCTCCCCCTTGGAGGCACCCTTCACCAAACCCGCGATGTCCACAAACTCCACCACCGCGGGGGTGGTTTTTTTCGGCTTATAAAAATCGCTGAGCCAGCCCAGCCGGCTGTCCGGCACGGCCACGGTACCCACGTTGGGGTCGATGGTGCAGAAGGGATAGTTGGCGCTCTCCGCGCCGGCGTTGGTGATGGCGTTGAACAGGGTGGACTTGCCCACGTTGGGCAGGCCGACGATGCCTAATTTCATCTTTCTGTATACCTCCTGATTTTTCAAGGGTTTCAAGACTTTCAAAATGGCTTCCGCCACATTTCCGCCACATTTTGGTCTATTCTGCTGCTGCCAGCCCGTTTTCAAGCTGCCCCTGCTCAAAGAGCCTGATGCCCATTTCCATACTGTCATCTGTGACATGAACATACCTGTCCATTGTCGTTTTCAGGCTGCTATGACCGAGGAGCTTCTGCAAGGTCTTGGGCTGCATCCCGCTTTCGATGGCTCGGGTGGCATAGGTGTGGCGAAGCGTGTGCATACAGAACCGCCTGATTCCAGCTTCATCACAGAGCTTGTACAAATGGGTATCATAGGAGCTGTTTTTGTTTGGCATACCCGTGCGAAAGTTGATGAAAACAAGGTCCTTCATATTGAAGCTCTTTTTCTGTTTTTGATCCTTCCGCTTGTCTGCATACTCCAAAACAGTGTTCAGTTCGGGGGACTGCTTGCGGGTATCCTTTGTGGCATAGACCGCTTTCAAGATTTCGTATGCCCTGTTCGTCAGTGGAATGGTACGATAGCTTGCCATCGTCTTTGGAGGTCCGGCAACCCAAAACTGCTGCCGCTTATAGCGGAACTCCATTGTTTTTCGAATGGTCAGCGTCCGTCTCTCCCAGTCAACGTCATCCCACGTCAAAGCGATCATCTCGCCCGTCCTCAGCCCTGTTTCCAACAAAAAGGCGTACTGATAATAGTTGTGCGACCTCTTTGCAGTGTCAAGAAACTTCCTTTGTTCCTCCACGGTGAGAACTTTCAGATCATCTACGGCTTTTATGCTCTTGGAGAACTTTACGCCATCCAGCGGGTGAACCTTGATCTTGCCATTCAGCTTGGCAGACCTGAACATGGTCCCAAGCGTGATATAGGTTTGGTAGATCGTAGACCCTGCATATTCTTCGTCCATACTGTTCAGAATTTTGGTGCAGTGCATGGGCTTCACATTTTTGAGCTTCATTCTACCAATAACGGGCTTGATATTCTTGGAATACCGCTCGGCGTAGTTTCTTCGGGTATTTGCCGCCAAGTCTTTGATAAGCTCTGTATGCCAGAACTTAAACCACTCGTCAACGGTTATATCCTCAGCGTCTATGCCGTCCCCGAACTCGTCCTGATGCCGCATTTCATACAGCCACCTGTCAGCTTCAACCATGGTATCAAACCGCCGCTGATGCCGCTTGCCAGCCTTGTCAACAAAACCGGCTATAAACTTTCCATCATCCTTCCTCTGCGAAATCCCTTTGGGAAGCTTTTTGCCCTTGCTGTATTTACTCATGGGGAACCCCTTTCTATATTGGAAGGAGCCCCTGCAACACACCCATTGTATCACAGAGGCCCCTGTCAGGCAAGAATGAAGTTAGGTTCAGATTATAAAACTTGCGCTGATGAACTCCTCGAACTCCTTTCGCTTAACAAGTTTTTTGTTTGGCCCCACATGGAGGACAAATGGACAACTGGGTTCACGAAGCATTGCCTCGATCTTGTTGATGCCGATGTTACTATATTCAGCGGCCTCAAACTTTGTCAGGGCAACTTTCCGTTCAATAGGGACTGCGGCTTTGGCCTTCTGTGTATCTTGCATTTTGATTCACCCCCTTAAGGCAAGAATATATAATCGGAAACAGAGTGCATGCGTTTCACCGAGACCGATCTATGTCAAGCTCCTGCTCCAAATCCTTTGCCATGTTCCGAGTGCGGTTCTGGTTCATGCGCTGCCTAAAACGTTGCCGATCTTGCCGCTGGCGTTCCGCTATGATCTCGCGGTTGTCATTACCACGATTGGTCTGTATGCCACGACTCTCCATGGCCTTTACCTTTGCTCCAAGATGCTTGGTAGGTTCGCGGTCGATACCCTGCTTTGCATAACTCAGACAAGTAACCTCCTTGTCGATGCCATGCTGTCGGAACTGTGTATTGCAGGCTTTTGCCCAGGCAGCACGCCATTCCTCAACTCGGCCAAAATCATCCCAATCATAGGTCTTGATACTTCTGCCAAGTTTGTATTGTCCCTTGATTGGATCGAAAATCCTTTCACCATTCTCGTCGAGAAGGTAATTCCTGTGCTGCTTGGCCATCCACTTGCCACTACAGTCCAGAGGCCGGGTTGTAAGTAGAATGTGAGCGTGAGGGTTTCCGTCGCCCTTGTCATGGATGGAGACATCGGCGCACATTCCGCATTGCACAAAGTATTCCTGCACATATCGCTGAACCATATCGATGTGGACTTTGATGTCAAGCTCTTTTGGCAAGGCGACAATAATCGCCCGTGCTAACCGCGCGTTGCGTTTCCTCTCAACTTTCTCAACACTGTTCCAAAGAATTTCTGAATTGAAAAACTCGTCCGGTGCATGATCCGGCAGCATAACTTCGTGATGAACCAAATCCGAGCGCTTTGCATAATTGTATGTCTTGCCAGTACATTCATCGAGCATTTTACTACGGGAGCAATATGCCGCCATTTGCACAGATGATCTACCCTCTTTCCGGCCTATAAAACCTACGTTAAACGATATAACTTCTATACATATCCCCCCTTTCGGATTGCACCCACTGGTGTATGTAAGTGCGCATACACAGATAGTGCTGACGTTATGAGATCACATTATTTTCAAGCAGAGCATCTTCGATCTCCTGGTAACATTGCTGACATTTCGCCAGTGCCTCCATAAAGTTGTCCAGAGGCTCAAAATTGAGGCGATCCTCCTCTGCCGATCTGCCGGGGCTGATCTCCAAAGAGATGGGGAAGTGTTTGCAAAACAGCGTACCAATGATGTATTTACGACGGTCATCTGTTTTGCGCTGTGACTCTCGCACCCGATTTTCCTCTAAGATTCTCCGGTGCTTGGTTTGTTCTACCTGGCGTTTCGCTTGGGCAAGCCGGTCTGTTGTTCTCATGTGGAATGCCTCCTTTTGAAATACTCAGAGATAGCATCGTCAAATTTGTTGACGTGAAAATTTGAAACAATCACTGGCAGTTTGATTGCACTCAAAAAGCCTTGAGGCGTATGAAGCCAAATATCCTCATTCATATTGAACTCGTGGGGATGAATTAAAGGTTCTCGGATTTCTTGAACCTGAACCCCCCGAGTTGGCTGATCTGTGTATGGGCTGTAGCTTTGGGATGCTCCACCCCTGACAGTTGGAACGGTTCCAATCATCTCACTCAGATACTTTTGTGTGTCAGGTTCTGTGACTCGCAAAATTACCTTGTAGTCGCAGTTGTCAACTAACGTTTTGCGAACATTTTCGCCATAGACTTTATCGAGCTGCGTCATGCTTTGAATCACAATGTTCAATGTCACGTTCTTTGATCGCAATGTTGTTATTGCAGTATCGATATCCTCTATGTTGCCCAACAACGGAAATTCATCCAAAAGCAGAAGGAATGGCTTCATACTGTGGCCTTTTAAACTGTACTTTTCAGGGCGTCGTTCTAACTGTCGAATCAACTGTGTAATCATCACGCGCAACACACCGCTCCATTGTGCCAAGCGGTCTTGGCTGATAGAAAGGAATACATTAGGAGCCTCCGCATCCGATACGATACTTTCCCATGAAAAAGCGTTAAAACAATCTTCTTCATCTTCACTACAAGATAGTGCCGACTGGATGTCAGGATCAGTGGCAAAGACCATTGTATGTCGCTTGACCTCTGTGCCGATAGCTGCTTGCTGACGCCGCGGCAGACTAGCTATTTCACTAACATACATACGAGCGTTGCTAGAGCCCTCCCGTATAATTTCCTTGCACAGTTCGGCTGTAGGTGTATCCTGCACCATCAAGATGGTGCCAATGAAATCAAGCCCCAGTTCGTAGTAGTACACGATTGCTCCAGTAAGCATGTCACGGGCCATATCGATCCAATAAGGGTCTCGCACATCGGCTGGTTTAGGAATAATTGCGTAAACGATTTCACGCACATATTGCTTAAAACGCGAGTCTCCCTTTTTTAGCAGAGCGTACACATCATAGTGACTCCCGCCGTTAGAAGGGTCGAATACGATACATGGCCTTCGAACAAGGTGCCTTTGCAATAAACATTGATAGTGTCTCGACAGTTCTCCTTTTATGTCTATCGCTACAATAATATCTTGCCATGTTTCAAGTATTGATTTCGCCAGAATATTACTTTTTCCACTGCCAGTGACACCTGCTGTCAGTATGTGACCATCACATTTTGCTGGTTTTCCAACGTAGTATCCCTTGCCCATAGTTGTTTCCAACCCCATGTAAACGCCAGAATCCTCAATATCCACAATCATATTGTCTGGAATATTTCTGCCTGGCGTAATCCTGGGTTTGTATATTTGCGAGATCATTGGCTGCGGTGATAGAATACAATCGCGCAACATCCTGTCTGATTTTTTCCCCATAATGACTGCCCCTCCTGCAAACTTGATATCAAGAAGAAATGTTGTTGCGGTCGGCCTTGAGACCGACCGCAATAATCGTTCTGTTCCCGTTATTTAGGCTCTGGTAATAATTCATCCAAGCCCATTTGGTACAGTTCTTCCAGTGCAGAAATCCACGACTCTCGTGTGTCCGAATCCGAACCTTTGATAGAAGCAATCGTCTTGTTCAGAGCTTTCTTCAACTCTTCAAAGTCCGATTCAACGCTTGCTTTCATGGATTCTTCACCTTGATTTGAAGGAACGTCTTCATGATTCGCTGGGGCTAATTTATCTCTCAGGAAGGTCGCAACTACAACCTCCAGCTCTCGTCTGGTCATAGTATTAACTGACTTCTTTTTGTCTCCTACCGGGAAAAAGGTGTTATGGAAAGTTCTGATATCCTCCTTTCCAACTTTTGTAAGAACATAGGCCTTTGATGCTGTCAGGCCCAACTGAGACACCAGGGTCGCATCACCAAACATTTCCGCTACCCGAATCAAACGTTGGGCGTGCCTGACAGAAAATGGAACGTTTTCTTTCAGCCATCCGATCCAGTTGCCGTGGCCCTTGTAAATATCCCTAGCTTTGATTAAAACCTTTCCAATCTCCAGATACGACTGATCGTAGTTCTCTTGTAGCGCCTCAATCTTCTTCTTGAGCATGTTAAGCTGATCCATCCAGGATTTGCCATCATCGCTTTCTTGAAGCATATTGACATCTGGGACGGCAACGGCTTCGGGTGGGCTGCTGCCTCCGTCGTTGATAGGTAGGGTCGCTGTAGTTTCCATCAATTCGGCACACAACTTCTCACTTTCCATTTCCATGGTTGCGTTCTCCTTTCATATCCAATTTTCAAGGTACTTCGTGCAGTCCCCCCTCCTCTTGGGTCCTGCGTACATACAGTACAGCAAAAAGGAGTACTCCGCAAAACGCGGAGCACTCCAAAATTCCCACCATATTCTTTTATCCAAAAATAAGATTAAATCGCGTCAATATGCACACCTTTTCACAATAGTCGAATAATAATTCCAAAGAAAACCCTGCATCCTTCATAGCCGTACCCGTGGCTTCGCACTCTATCTGACAGGTTGGGGCGCAGTCTTGAATTGCGATTTGGAGGTCCAATAGAATTGAATCACAAATAGCATCGCAATCCTCTGAATCCAAAAAAGCATATCGTATTTTACATTCATGATCTTCATACATAAAGCCAAGGTCATGTAAAAAATTCACTACATGACTGACTGCCTGAATCTGGTTTTCAACACCAAAGAAACTATGGTCAGCCTGTTCCATATAGAAGTTGTGTGCAGCTATCATTTTGTCCAAGGTAGGTTGACTCAATATTTGCTT
>CATKZP010000027.1 GCA_949841355.1 uncultured Oscillospiraceae bacterium | reverse complement strand
CTCACCAAGCTTTGTCAAGCCCTTTTTTCAATTTCTTGAAACTTTTTCGCTCGCCCGCCCCGCTCTCGTGGGGCCTCTCGGTTGGTGCTCGCCTATATTAGCAAATCCTCCCCTGTTTGTCAACCCCCTTTTTCATCTTTTTTCGATTTTTTTCGCCGCGCCCATTCTCCCCCTCTCCCGCACATTTTCCCTTGCGAAACCCTCCCGCCTGTGGTACGCTATTCCCATACATTATATACGCGCCGCACCACATCACAGAAGGAGGGCCTTCCATGCCAATCCGCGTTCCCGATTCTCTCCCCGCCGCCGGCGTGCTGGAGAGTGAAAACATCTTTGTCATGACGCAGCGCCGCGCCCTGCACCAGGACATCCGGCCTTTGAACCTGCTCATTCTCAACCTGATGCCCACCAAGATCGTCACCGAGACCCAGCTGCTGCGCAAGCTGTCCAACACCCCCCTTCAGGTCAATGTCCAGCTGCTCCAAACCAGGAGCCATACCTCTCAGAATACCGACGTGGCCCACCTGCAATCCTTCTACACCACCTTTGACCAGGTGAGGGACCACCAGTTTGACGGCATGATTATCACCGGCGCCCCGGTGGAGAACCTGGAGTTTGAGGAGGTGGACTACTGGGACGAGCTGTGTCAGATCATGGACTGGACCCGCACCAACGTCCACTCCACCTTTCACATCTGCTGGGGGGCCCAGGCGGGGCTGTACCACCACTACGGCGTGGAAAAGCGCACTCTGCCCCGCAAGCTGTCCGGCGTGTTTGAGCACACCATCATCCGCAAGCGCTCCCCCCTGTTCCGGGGGTTTGACGACCATTTCTGGGCGCCCCACTCCCGCTACACCGAGGTGACCATGGAGCAGCTTCTCGCCAAGCCGGAGCTGGAGATCCTGGCCCTGTCCCACGAGGCCGGCGTGTTCGGCGTGAAGAGCGCGGACAACCGCCGCTTTTTCGTATTCGCCCATCCGGAGTACGACGACGACACCCTGGCTCTGGAGTATTTCCGGGACGTGAAGCGGGGCCTGGACCCCGATCTGCCCGCCAACTACTTTCCCGGCGGCAATCCCAGCCTGTCCCCCATCGTCAACTGGCGCAGCGCGGGCCAGCTGCTATACACCAACTGGCTGAACTACTACGTCTACCAGACCACCCCCTACGACCCCAGCGAAATCCCCCTGGAGCCCCAGAGCTGACGCCATGCTGCAAATTTCCAACATCAGCCTCCCCGTGGACGGGGACGAGGCCATGCTGCGCCAAAAAGCCGCCGCAGCCCTGGGGGTCCGCCCGGGGGACATTCTGGCGCTGTCCCTCCACCGCCAGTCCATCGACGCCCGGAAGAAAAACGCCGTCCACCTGGTCTGCACCGTCCGCGTCACATTAAATAAGGAAGAGGCCGTCCTGCGCCGCGCCCCCCGCGGGGTGGCGGCGGTGGCGGACGCGCCCTACGCCCTGCCCCCGCTGGTTCGCGCCTCCCCCCTGCCCCCGGTGGTGGTGGGGATGGGCCCGGCGGGGCTGTTCGCCGCCCTCACCCTGGCCCGGGCGGGCCTGCGCCCCATCGTGCTGGAGCGGGGCCGGGATGTGGACCAGCGCACCCGGGACGTGGAGCGGTTCTGGTCCACGGGGGAGCTATCCCCCGCCTCCAACGTTCAGTTTGGCGAGGGCGGCGCGGGCACGTTTTCCGACGGCAAGCTCACCACCGGGGTAAACGACCCGCGCATCTCCCACATCTTTGACATCTTTGTGTCCCACGGGGCGCCGGAGGACATCAAGTGGTCCCACAAGCCCCACATCGGCACTGACGTGCTGCGGAGCGTGGTCAAGTCCATCCGGGGCGAGCTGCTTGCCCTGGGCGCGGACGTGCGCTTCGGCCACCAGCTCACCGGCCTGATCCAGTCCGGCGGCCGCCTGTCCGCCCTCACCGTCCAGACGGAGAGCGGCCCCTGCCCGCTCCCCTGCGACGCGCTGGTGCTGGCCCCCGGCCACTCCGCCCGGGACACCTTTCAAATGCTGTACGGCCTGGGCCTGCCTCTGGAGCGCAAGGCCTTCGCCATCGGCGTGCGCATCGAGCACGCCCAGGAGGCGGTGAGCCGCGCCCAGTTCGGCCCCTTCTGGGACAAGCTGCCCGCCGCCGACTACAAGCTGGCCTGCCACCTGCCGTCGGGCCGGTCGGCGTTCACCTTCTGCGTGTGTCCCGGCGGGCAGGTAGTGGCCGCCGCCAGCGATTGCGGCCAGGTGGTCACCAACGGCATGTCCCTCCGCGCCCGGGACGGGACCAACATCAACGGCGGCTTCCTGGTGGGGGTAAATCCCTCCGACTTCGGCGGGGACGACCCCCTGGCCGGAGTGCGCTTCCAGGAAAAGTGGGAGCGCGCCGCCTTTGCGGCAGGCGGCGGGAATTTTCACGCCCCCGCCCAGCTGGTGGGGGACTTTCTGGCGGGCCGTCCCTCCGCCGGCCCCCGCTCGGTCCTGCCCACCTACCGCCCCGGCGTAACCTGGACCACCCTGGACGGCTCCCTCCCCGGCTGGGCGCTGGACACGCTGAAGCAGGCCCTCCCCATTTTTGACCGCAAGCTCCGGGGCTTCGCCCACCCCGACGGGGTGCTCACCGGCGTAGAGACCCGCTCCTCCTCCCCGGTGCGCATTTTGCGGGACGAATCCTACCAATCCCCCGCCCTTCCCGGCCTCTACCCCTGCGGCGAGGGTGCGGGCTACGCCGGGGGCATCACCTCCGCCGCGGTGGACGGCATCAAGGTGGCGGAAGCCATCATTTCGGGCTGAATCGCCCTCCGCAACCGCAACTTTACCCTTGTCAACCCAAACGCAACATGAAATTGGTGGCTTAATCGGGGTGCTCCGCCTAAAATGGGGGCACCTTGAAAGGAGGTCATCTACTATGACATTTGGAGAAAACCTGCAATTTCTGCGCAAGCGCGCCGGCATGACCCAGGAGGGCCTGGCCGAGAAGATGGACGTCTCCCGCCAGTCGGTGAGCAAATGGGAGTCCAACGCCGCCTACCCGGAGACGGACGCCATCCTGCGCCTGTGCGACCTGTTCCGCTGTGATATGGACACCCTTTTGCGGGGGGACGTATCCCGCCGCTTCGGGGAGGACGCCGCCCTCTGGGACAAGCACATGAACGGCTTCGCCGCCGCCATCGCCGCCGGGGTGGCGCTGGTGCTGCTGGGCGTCACCCTCATGCTGTTCGTGGGAGAATTCTTTAGGCTCGCAATGGCGGCCGGGGTGATCTTTTTCCTGTCCCTCATCGCCGCCGTAGCCCTCTTCATCGTGTCCGGCATGAACCACGACATCTTCCTGCGCCAGCACCCCGGCATCGGCCCCTGCTACGCCCGGGAGGAGATGGACCGCTTCGAGCGCCGCTACCCCTTCCTTATCGCCGCCCCCGTGGTCCTCATCCTGCTGGGGCTCACCGCCGTCATCCCCATGGAGATGATGAGCATACCCGCCTGCTTCACCCAGGACCAGCGGGACGCCGTGTGCGGGACCTTGTTCCTGCTGTGCATCACCATCGCCGCCTCCACCCTCACCTGGGCGGGCATCCAGCACTCCAAATACGGCTTCCCGGAGGAGAAGATGACCCCGGGCGAGCGCAGGGTAGGCCGCATCTGGGGCGCGGGCATGGTGACCGCCACGGCGCTGTACGTGGGCCTGGGCTTTGGGCTGGACCTGTGGGAGCAGGCCGCCCCCATCGTCTACACCGTAGCCGCCCTGCTGTGCGTAGCCCTCACCATTCTGGTGAAAAAAGACGACGAATAAAGGAGACTTCCCCCATGATTGAGCGCCGCCCGGATTACTACACAGACTTTCACTGCCTGGGCGGCGCCTGCCCGGACACCTGCTGCCGGGACTGGTCGGTGGTCCTGGACGAGGACGCTCTGGCGGACTACGCCGCCGCCCCCGCCCCCCTGAGGGAGCGCATCGCCGGAAATCTCGCCGCCGATGAGGACGGGGACGTGTGCTTCCGGCTGGACGAGGAGGGCATGTGCGCCCTGCTCACCCCCGACGGCCTGTGCGCCATCCAGCGGGACTGGGGGGAGGCGCACCTGTGCGCCCACTGCGCCGCCTATCCCCGGTTCACCGAGGAGTACGGCTGTCTGACGGAGACCGCCCTGGCCGTCTCCTGCCCCGAGGCGGCGCGGCTGCTGCTGGACGCCCCCCGCTTCGCCCTTATGGAGACGGACGACGGCGTGGACGGCCCGCCCTTCGACGGCGTGGACCCCGGCCTTCTGGCCATGCTGGAGCAGACCCGCGCCGCCTGTCTGGGCCTGCTGGACCTGGGCCCCAACCCCATTTGGGAGAAGCTGCACATCCTGCTGTCCTGCACCCAGGCGCTGCAAGACCGCATTGACGCCGGGAATTACAACGGGCTGGACGTCTGCGGCAGGCCCCTGCCGGACTTTCCCCTTCCGTCCCGCGCCGCGGACCTGCTGAACCTTCTGGCCGGGCTGGACCCTCTGCGCCCGGACTGGCCGGAACTGCTGAAGAAGCGGGCCAGACAGCTCTCCGCCCTGGCCCCGGCGGACTACGCCGCCCTGCGCTCACGGTACGAGCGGGCCAACCCCCGCTGGGAGCGCCAGCTGGCCAACCTGGCCTGTTATCTGGTGTTCCGCCACTGGCACAAGGCGGTGAACGACGATCTGCTCTACGGCCGCGCCGCCTTCGTGTGCGCCGCCTGCTGCGCGCTCTATCACCTGGCCCTCTTCCAGCCGGGGGAGGAGGCCGCCCTGTGGACCCGCTTCAGCCGGGAGGTGGAGCACGACGCGGACAATCTGGATGCCCTGATCTGGACCCTGTCCCGCCGCTCCCCCGCCGGCCCGCTTTGAGAAAGGAGGCCCTTCCATGGAATATCTCAGCGATCACGTCCGTTTGGGGGACGACCTGGCCAGCGTGGTCGTCCTGGACCAGACCCTTCTGCCCAACGAGGAACAATATCTCACCCTGCGCACCCCGGAGGAGATGTTCGAGGCCATCCAGGCCCTGCGGGTGCGGGGAGCTCCCGCCATCGGCATCTGCGCCGGCTACTGCCTGGCCGCCATCGCCCAGCAGCGCAGCCGGGAGCTGGACCACCCCTACTACCTTCGCGAGCTGTTCCGTCAGGCCCAGTACCTAGGCTCCTCCCGTCCCACGGCGGTCAACCTGCGCTGGGCGCTGGACCGCCTGCTGCGCCGCGCCATCGGCCTGACGGACGCGGTGGCCCCTCCCGGGCAGATCGCCGCCGTTTTGCGGGAGGAGGCCCTCACCATCCACCGGGAGGACATCGCCATGTGCAGGGCCATCTCGGAACACGGCCTGACCCTCCTCCAGGACGGGGACGGGGTGCTCACCCACTGCAATGCCGGCCCTCTGGCCACCTCCCGGTACGGCACCGCCCTTGGCCCCCTGCTGCTGGGAAAGGAGCGGGGCATGAGCTTGCGCGTGTTTGCCGACGAGACCCGCCCCCTGTTGCAGGGCGCCCGCCTCACCGCCTACGAGCTGCACCGCGCCGGGGTAGACGTCACCCTCATCTGCGACAGCATGGCCTCCATGGTGATGAAAAACGGCTGGGTGAACGCCTGCTTTGTGGGGTGCGACCGGGTGGCCGCCAACGGCGACACCGCCAACAAGATCGGCACCAGCGGCGTGGCCATCCTGGCCCGGCATTACGGCATCCCCTTCTACGTGCTTGGCCCCACCTCCACCATCGACCCGGACTGTCCCACCGGCGCGGACATTCAGATCGAGCTGCGCGGCCCGGAGGAGATCCGCTCCCAATTCTACGCCCAGCCCATGGCGCCCGCCGGGGTGAAGTGCTACAATCCCGCCTTTGACGTGACGGACCACACCCTCATCTCCGCCATCGTCACCGAAAAGGGGATCTGCCGCCCGCCCTACGGGCAATCGCTGGCGGCGCTGCTTCGCTGAGGCACGCCCCAGCTTTTCCCGTCCATCCCCTCTTGACAACGCCTCCGCCCGGTGATATAGTTCTCTCAAACCGGCAAAGACGGAGAAGAGCCCGCGGCGCGGCGCACAGAGAGGGACCCATTTGGTGGAAGGGCCCCGCGCACAGCGGCGGGCGGTACCGCTCCCGAGCCGCCCATGAGGAATGGGACGGAGCCTCACC
The DNA here is from genome assembly GCA_949841355.1 of uncultured Oscillospiraceae bacterium. Classification (GTDB taxonomy): domain Bacteria; phylum Bacillota; class Clostridia; order Oscillospirales; family Oscillospiraceae; genus Enterenecus. Next base: position 19,995 of record CATKZP010000027.1, on the reverse strand, counting down.
GTTATCGGAGGACACGAGTGCGCCGCAAGGCGAAACAGGGTGGAACCGTGGAATACGCAGCGATTACGTATCCCACCCCTGATCCAATCAGGGGTGGGATTTTTATATTCTTACCCCGACACAAGGAGGAATCTTTATGTCCGAAGAAAACCTGTATACCTTTGAAAACGAGCAGTACCGCAAAACCTACTGGCACACCTGCTCCCACGTGATGGCCCAGGCGGTGAAGCGCCTGTGGCCCGAGGTCAAGCTGGCCATCGGCCCCTCCATCGACGAGGGCTGGTATTACGACATGGACGCGCCCTTCGCCTTCACCCCCGAGCATCTGGAGCAGATTGAGGCCGAAATGCGCAAAATCTGCAAGGAGAAGCTGAAGCTGGAGCGCTTCGAGCTGCCCCGGGCGGAGGCGCTGGCCTTCATGGAGGAGAAGGGCGAGCCCTTCAAGGTGGAGCTCATCCAGGACCTGCCCGAGGACGCCGCCATCAGCTTCTACCGGCAGGGCGAGTTCACCGACCTGTGCGCCGGCCCCCACCTGGACTCCACCGGGCGCATCAAGGGCAACGCCATGAAGCTCACCGCCTGCAACGCCGCCTACTGGCGGGGGGACAGCAACCGCGAGACCCTCCAGCGCATCTACGGCATCGCCTTCCCCAAGAAGGACGAGCTGGACCAGTACCTGGCGCGCATTGAGGAGGCCAAGAAGCGGGACCACCGCCGCCTGGGCCGCGAGCTGGGCCTGTTCATGCTCCGGGACGAGGGCCCCGGCTTCCCCTTCTTCCTGCCCCGGGGCATGACGCTGCGCAACACCCTCATCGACTACTGGCGTCAGGTCCACAAAAAGTACGGCTACGTGGAGATCTCCACCCCCATCATGCTCAACCGCCAGCTGTGGGAGCGCTCCGGCCACTGGGACCACTATAAAAACAACATGTACGCCACTGTCATCGACGACGTGGACTTCGCCGTCAAGCCCATGAACTGCCCCGGCGGGATGCTGGTGTACGCCAGCGAGCCCCACTCCTATAAGGAGCTGCCCCTGCGGGTGGGCGAGCTGGGCCTGGTCCACCGCCACGAGCTGTCGGGGGCGCTCCACGGCCTGTTCCGGGTGCGCTGCTTCACCCAGGACGACGCCCACGTGTTCATGACCCGGGATCAGATGAAGGACGTAATTCAGGAGACGGTGCGCCTGTTTGACGAGGTGTATTCCACCTTCGGCCTGAGCTACACCATCGAGCTGTCCACCATGCCCGAGGACCACATCGGCACCGTGGACGAGTGGGAGCGCAACCAGGACATCCTGAAATCCGCCATCACCGGCATGGGCAAGGAGTTTGTCGTCAACGAGGGGGACGGGGCCTTCTACGGCCCCAAGCTGGACTTCCATCTGGCCGACTCCCTGGGCCGGACCTGGCAGTGCGGCACCATCCAGCTGGACAGCCAGCTGCCCGAGCGCTTCGAGCTGGAGTACACCGGCGAGGACGGCGCCAAGCACCGCCCCGTGATGATCCACCGGGTGGTGCTGGGGAGCATCGAGCGGTTCATCGGCGTCATCACCGAGCACTTTGCCGGGGCGTTCCCGGCGTGGCTGGCGCCGGTGCAGGTGAAGGTGCTGCCCGTCACCGACCGGGCGGCGGACTACGCCCGCGACGCAGCCGCCAAGCTGGACGAGCTGGGCTTCCGCTGCGAGGTGGACGAGCGCAGCGAGAAAATCGGCAAGAAGATCCGGGAGGCCACTCTGGAGAAGGTGCCCTTCATGCTGGTGGTGGGCGACCGGGACATGGAGAACGCCACCGTCTCCCCCCGCCGCCGCTCCGGCGAAGACCTGGGCGCTATGGCGCTGGACGCCTTTGCCGCCCTGCTGGGCGAAGAGGTCAAAACCAAGGCCATCCGATAACAACAAGTGAAAAGCCCGGCGGACGCGAAGGCGTCCGCCGGGCTTTTTATATTATTCCTCTTCCCCGCTGGGGGACAGCACAACCACCTTGATCTCCAGCACCCGGTGGTGCTCGGCCCGGGTGACGGTGACGTCCAGGTTTTCCCATGTAAAGCGGTCTCCCGGCTCGGGCACGCGGCCCAGCTGCTCCAGCACCCAGCCGGACACGGTGGCCGCGTCGCACTCTCCCGTGAGCTGAAACAGGTCGTACATGTCGTCCAGGCCGGCGCAGCACGCGATGAGGTAGCTGCCGTCGGGCTGCTTGCGGAACTCCTCCACCACCTCGTCGTGCTCGTCCCAGATCTCGCCCACCAGCTCCTCCACGATGTCCTCCATGGTGAGGATGCCTTCCGTGCCGCCGTACTCGTCCACCACCACCGCCATCTGGGTTTTGGTGCGCTGGAACTGGCGCATGAGGTCGTCGATCTTGGTGCCGGAGGTGATGTGCAGCACCGGCCGCACCAGGGGGGCGAGCTGGTCCCTGCCGTGGTAGCGGGCGGAGAACAGGTCCTTCTGGTGGATGACGCCCACCACGTCGTCGATGCTCTCGTGGTACACCGGCAGGCGGGAGTAGCCCTCGGCGGCGAACACCGCCGCCACGTCGGCCAGGGTGGACGCATCCTCCACGGCGATCACGTCCACCCGGGGGGTGAGGATATCCCCCGCCTCCAGGTCGTCAAAGCGGATGGCGGAGCGGATGAGCTGGCTCTCCTCCCGGTCCAGGCCGCCCTGGTCCTCGGCCTCCTCCACCATGGTGACCAGCTCCTCGTCGGTGATGCCCTCGTCCTCCGACTTGTGGAACAGCTTGCTCAGCAGCTTTTTCCACAGCCCGAACAGGAAGTTCAGCGGGGTGAGCACCGCCATGAACAGCCGCAGCAGGGGCGCGGCGAACATGGCGAACGCCTCGGGGGACTCCTTGGCCAGGCTCTTGGGGGAGACCTCGCCAAAAATCAGCACCACCACGGTGAGCACGATGGTGGACACCGCGGGACCGTTGGTCTCGTCTATGAGCTTGATGAACAGCAGGGTGGACAGGGTGGCGGCCACGTTGTTGACGATGTTGTTGCCGATGAGGATGGTGGACAGCAGCTTGTCGTAATCCTCGGCCAGGGCCAGGGTTTTCTCCGCCTTTTTGTCGCCGTTGTCGGCGCGGCTCTTCAGGCGGATGCGGTTGAGGGAGGTGAAGGCCGTCTCCGTGGCGGAAAAGTAGCCGGACATGACCACCATCAGCACCAGCACGGCCAGCAGTATCATACTGTCAGGGTCCATGGGGACAAAATCAACTCCTAATATAAGTAAAGATTTACCTCGAAGGGAGGCATTGCAACAATATATACCATACTTTGCGGCAAAAAGCAAGGGGGGTCGCCGCAGAACATCCCGAAGCGGCTCATGAAGCGCGCCCCTTCCCCCGCAGCCGCCCCGCCGCCAGCCCCGCCAGTGCCAGCGCGCCCAGCCCCAGCCCGGGGACCAGTCCCGGCGGGGTGTAGCGCAGCTCCACCTCCCGGGCCCCGGCGGGCAGCTCCACGTACAGGAACGTGTCCAGCCAAACGCCCGTCTCCGTCTTTTTCCCGTCCACCCAGGCCGTCCAGCCGTCCTCGGCGGGGATGGTGGCGGCCAGCCCGCCCGCCGTCTCGTCCTCCACGGTGAGCCGCACCCGGCCGTTTTTCTCCACCGACGCGATCTGCGTGTTGTTCAGCCGCCTCGCCGCCCCGCCCAGGGCGTCCATGTCCAGCTCCCAGAGCCGGCCGTTCCAGCCCTGAGCGGAGCGCACCGCCACCGTCCACGCCTCGCCGCGGTTGGGCGTGCCCAGGTAGCGGACGGACGCCGCCTCGCTGGTTCCCAGAGGCAGGACGCGCTCCCCGTTCACCAGCACCTCCCGCAGTCCGTTGGCGGACAGGTCGGCGTAGACGGGCCTGCCCGTCCCGGTGAAGGTGAACACAGTCTCCCCCGCCCCGGCGGATACCTGGGCGGACACCGGGGAAAACACCGGCTCGCCGGTCCCGGCCAGGCAGCACAGCAGGTTGTTCTGCCGCTCGAAGGGCGTCCCGCCCCACAGCGTTTCCTCCAGCGCCTCCGGGCAGAACGCCAGGGGCAGCGCGCTGGGGTTTTTCCACAGCGTCAGCTCCCCGGCTTGGGCGATCCGCTCATACCCGGTTGGCATGTCGTCCTTGCTGACGATATACTCCACCCCCAGCAGGGCGTCGGTGACGGGGGTGGAGCCGTAATAGGCGCACCACATCCAGCTCTGGGCGAAGCCCAGGGCCTTCAGCGTCCGGTTCACGCCGTAATTGTAGAGGCTGCTGTAGTGGGTGATGCCGGGGTAGCCGAAGGACAGCGGGCTGTTGTGCCCCCGGTCCTCCGCCGCCCCCATGCGGAAGAAGCGTCCCCCCGCGTCCTCCCTGGCCGCCGCCGTCAGCGCGGCGTTGGCGGCGTAGTATTCCCGGTACTCCTGATAGGACGCGGAGTGGAACTGCCCCTCCAGCCCGCCCAGGATGGCCCGGGCGTTGAAGCCCAGCTCCAGCACCGTGAGCGCCGCCAGCGCCGCCGCTCCGGCCCGCGCCGGAAGCCGGCCCCGCGCCCTCAACCGCTCCTCCGCCGCCCCCAAGCTCTGGACGGCCAGGTACAGCAGGAAGAAGGAGGCCAGAAACGCCCACCGGAAGGGGAACCAGTTGGGCCGCTGGAACAGGTGCCACACCTTGTCCAGCGGCGAGAGCAGCAGCGAGGCGCACGCCGCCGCCAGCACCCCCAGATTGGCCAGCCGCTCCCGCCGGGGGACGCGGCCCAGGAAGAAGTAGGCGATGGCTCCCAGCAGCGCCGCCGAGCCGCAGAACAGGTAGGGTGGCGCGCCGTAGGTGATGGACGCATACCGCCCGGGCAGCAGCTGGCCCAGCAGGGCCGCGGGATCGCAGGCCAAAAGCCCGTCGTAATCCACATTGCCGCCGCCAAACTTGCCGTTGAACATGGCCAGGAAGGTGGGCAGCCACATCCACGCCGTCATCCCAAGCGCGCAGGCCGCCCCGCCGAAAAACCGCCCCAGCGCCTGTTTCAGCGCCCGCCCCTCCGGGCGCAGGGCGATGAGCCGGGCGCCCAGGTACAGCGCGCAGAAGCCCCCGACCATATAGGAGACATACCACGTGGACAAAAAGCAGGCGGACAGCGCGGCGATGAAGGGCCCCGCGCCCCGCCCGGCCAGAATCCGCTCCAGCGCCAGCAGGATGAGGGGCAGCCAGATCAGCCCGTCCAGCCACATCACGCAGATGGAGTAGACCATGCTGTAGGACATCAGCCCGTAGCACAGCGCGCACAGGCCCGCCGCCCCGTCGTGCCCCGGGAACCGCCGCCGGGCAAACACGGCGAAGCTCAGCCCCGCCAGCCCCACCTTCAGCACGATGAGGAGCATCAGCGCCACGGGCATTTCCTCGTTTGGCACAAACAGGGTGAGCAGGGACAGGGGGCTTGACACATAATAGGAGAACACCCCCAGATACCCCGTGCCCAGCGCCTTGGACCAGGAGAAGAGCAGCTCCCCGTTTTTCAGCGCGCAGAAAAACTCCACGTACTGGCTGGACATGTCGCTCACCAGCACCGTTTTGTCCCCCCAGGGGGCCAGCCCCAGGGACGCGTAGGTCCACAGCATCACCGCCGCCGGGACCAGAAAGGCCGTCAGATACAGGGCCGCGCCCCGCCTTTCACCCCTGCCCATGGTCCCCTCCCTGTTCCCGCAGGATGTAGATGGGGCGTTTTTTCACCTCGAGGTAGGTCTTGGCCAGGTACTGCCCCAGAATGCCGATGCAGAACAGCTGTACCCCCGCCAGGAAGAGGATAATGCACACCAGGCTGGGCCAGCCGAAGGCGCTGCCGCCCCAGACGAGCTGGCGCACGACGACGAAAATAATGGCGAAGAAGGACACCGCGCACAGCGCCAGCCCCAGCACCGACGCGATGGCCAGCGGCGCGGTGGAGAAGGCGATGATGCCGTCCAGGGCGTAGAGCAGCAGCTTGAAGAAGGACCACTTGCTCTCCCCGGCGGCGCGCCGGACGTTTTCCGTCTCCACCCATTTGGTGCGAAAGCCCACCCAGGAGAAGATGCCCTTGGAAAAGCGGTTATACTCGGTGAGGCGCAGGATGGCGTCCGCCATCTGCCGGGTCATGAGGCGGTAGTCCCGGGCGCCGTCCACGATTTCGGTGCGGCTCATTTTGTTGATGAGCTTGTAAAACTGCCGGGCGAACCAGGAGCGGATGGGGGGCTCTCCCTTTCGGTCCACCCGGCGCACGGCGGCGCAGTCCCACTGGCCGCTCTCCGCCGCCGCCAGCAGCTGGGGCAGCAGCTCCGGCGGGTCCTGGAGGTCGGCGTCCATCACCGCCACATAGTCCCCCCGGGCGTGCTCCAGCCCGGCGAACATGGCCGCCTCCTTGCCGAAATTGCGGGACAGGGACAGCCAGCGCACCCCCGCGCCCAGCTCCTTGATCCGGGCCAGCGTGCCGTCCTGGGAGCCGTCGTCCACAAAGATGTACTCCACGTCCGCCCCCAGCCCGGCGCACACCGCCGAGGCGCGGGCAAAGAAGGGCTCCACCGCGTCCTCCTCATTATAACAGGGGACGATAATGGACAAAAGCGCCATGCCGCTCCCCCCTTTCCACAATATGGTGAGGCTCATTTTATCACAGGCCCTCCGGCCTGTCAAATGGCGCGGCCGGGGCCTTCTGGTCCCGGCCGTCCGCGCTCCTACGCGGGGGAAAAGGCGTCCTTGCCCAGCAGGCACACCGGGCACACCCAGTCCTCGGGCAGGTCCTCGAAGGGGGTGCCGGGCGCGACGCCGTGCTCCGGGTCGCCCGCCTCCGGGTCGTAGGTCCAGCCGCACACGCACAGGTATTTGTCCATGCCGCCCATGCTTCATCATCTCCTTTTCAAAAGATGACAAGAGTATGCCCACATTGCCGCCCCGCCACACGAAAAAAACCGCGCCCCTTCATTTTCCACGCATAGGACCGGCCTTTTTTTCACATCCTTCCCACAGAAGTCAAATGGAAAAGAGGTTCACGCCATGAAACGAATAACCGCCCTGGGGCTGGCGCTGCTGTGCCTGCTGGCCGTCCCGGCCCACGCCGCCCCCGCCCAGGTGAGCGCCCCCTCCGCCATCCTGATGGAAAAGACCACCGGCAAGGTGCTCTACGAGCAGGACGCCGCCGTTCAATACGAACCCGCCTCCGTGACCAAGGTGATGACCCTGCTGCTGGTGATGGAGGCCATCGACTCGGGCAGCCTGAGCTGGGACGATATGGTCACCGCCTCCACCCACGCCATCTCCATGGGCGGGTCCCAGGTCTGGCTGAAGGAAAACGAGCAGATGACCGTCCGGGACATGGTGAAGGCGGTGACGGTGGTGTCCGCCAACGACTGCGCCGTGGCCCTGGCCGAGCACCTGGCGGGCAGCGAGGCCGCCTTTGTGGACCGGATGAACCAGCGGGCCGCCGAGCTGGGCATGGAGCACACCAATTTTGTCAACTGCACGGGCCTGCCCGCCCCGGGCCATCTCACCTGCGCCTATGACATCGCGCTGATGAGCCGGGAGCTCATCCTGAACCACCCCGCCATCCGGGAGTACACCACCATCTGGATGGACACGCTGCGCGACGGCGCGTTTCAGCTGTCCAACACCAACCGGCTCATCTTCTACTACGAGGGGGCCACGGGGCTGAAAACCGGCTTCACCGACACGGCGCTGTACTGCCTGTCCGCCACCGCGGAGCGGGACGGCATGGAGCTGATCGCGGTGGTCATGCACGCGCCCACCTCCAACGACCGCTTTGAGAGCTGCAAGGCCCTTTTGAACTACGGCTTTGCCAGCTACGCCATCACCCCCGTCTACCCCGACCAGGCCATCCCGCCGGTTCCGGTGCTGCTGGGCGTCCAGGACACCGTCCAGCCCGTCCCCGCCCGCGAGTGCTCCATCCTGCTGGAGAAGAGCAAAACCGGCGCGGTGACCACGCAGATGGAGCTGACCGATCAGGTGGAGGCCCCCGTGGAGGCGGGCCAGAAGCTGGGCCGGCTCAAGGTGCTGGTGGACGGCGAGCAGGTGGACGCCATCGACCTGGTGGCCCCCCAGGAGGTGCCGCGCATGTCCCTGCTGGGCATATTCAGGGGAATGCTGGACGCGCTGTTCCTCCAGGAGACGTAAAAAAAAGCAGCCCGCCTCATCTGGAGGCGGGCTGTGCGTTTGGGCGTCTCACCCTTCCCTGACCAGGTCCTCCCCGGCCAGGTAGATGTCCCCGGCCCCCACGGTGAGGATCAGGTCCCCCGGCTGGGCCAGGCGCCTGAGCTTTTCCGTCACGTCCGCCAGGGTGGGGCAGAACACGCTGCCCGGAATCCTGGCCGCCAGGTCGGCGGAGGAGATGCCCACGTCGTTATCCTCCCGGGCGGCGAAAATCTCCGCCAGCAGGGTGACGGTGGGGCGCTGGAGCACCTTCACGAAGTCGTCGAACAACTCGTGGGTGCGGGAGTAGGTGTGGGGCTGAAAGGCGCAGATCACCCGCCTGTGGCCCAGGGCGGCCGCCGTGTCGAACAGCGCCGCCAGCTCGGCGGGGTGGTGGGCGTAGTCGTCGCACACCTCCGCGCCGTTGAACATCCCCTTGTACTCAAACCTGCGCCCGGGCAGGCGGAAGTCCCGCATTCCATCCTCCGCCGCCCGGCCGGGCACGCCCAGGGCGATGGCCGCCGCCGCGGCCGCCAGGGCGTTTTTCACGTTGTGCACCCCCGGCACCGACAGGTCCAGATGGGCGTACTTCTCCCCCCTGCACATCACGTCGAAGGAGCCGAAGCCGTGGTCCATGCTCAGGTTCTCGGCGTGGACGTCTCCCCGCTCGATGCCGAAGGTCATCACCGACCGGGTCTCCCCCCGCAGGGTGAACATGGTGTTCTCGTCCTCGCAGTTGGCGATGATGAGGCCGTTTTCCGGCACCTTGTCGGCAAAGGCCCGGAAGGACCGCTCCACGTCGGGCAGGTCCTTGAAGAAGTCCAGGTGGTCGGCCTCCACGTTGAGGATCACCGCCACCGTGGGGTAAAAGGACAAAAAGGAATTGCAGTACTCGCAGGACTCCAGGATGATGGTGTCCCCCCGGCCCACCCGGTGGCCCGCCTCCAGCAGGGGCAGGGTGCCGCCGATCATGACGGTGGGGTCCCGCCGGGCGGCCATGAAGATATGGGTGCACATGGAGGTGGTGGTGGTTTTGCCGTGGGTGCCGGAGATGCACAGGGCGTTGCGGTAGTCCCGCATGATGGCCCCCCAGGCCTGGGCCCGCTCGAAAACGGGTATGCCCGCGTCAAGGGCGGCGCGGATCTCGGGGTTGGCGTCGTGGACGGCGGCGGTGCGCACCACACAGCCGGCCCCCTCCACGCTCTGGGGCAGGTGGCCGATGACCACCGGGATTCCCAGAGCGCGCAGGTGGAGCACGGTGGCGCTCTCCCGCTGGTCGGAGCCGGTGACCTCCACCCCCGCGCCGTGGAGCACCTCCGCCAGCGAGGCCATGGACACGCCCCCGATGCCCACCAGGTGGGCCCGCCTTCCGGGCTTCAAATAGTCGCGGATATTCTTGACTTCCATATGCATTACCTCATATAATAAACCCGTGGACCGGATCTTTTTCACGTTTGGCAACTTATTATATACTGCTCCTTTGGAAATTGCAACCTGTAAATGAGTATAAGCGCCCGGCCCGGGATTTAGACGGGGCGGACGGGCCTTTGAGGGGAAAAAATTTTTCTTCCTCCCTCCTCTCGCCCCGCCGCCCCCTTGCAAACCGCGCCGAAAGCTCTTATAATGGAGAAAATTCTGGAAGGGAGGGACCGCCCCTTGAAAGCAAGGCGTCCCGCGCTGTCCCCCAACCGGGCGCTGGCCCTGGGCTTCGCGTCCATCATCCTGGCCGGGGCCCTGCTGCTGATGCTGCCCGCCGCCAGCCGCACGGGCCGGGGCCTGTCCTTCCTGGACAGCCTGTTCACCGCCACCTCCGCCACCTGCGTCACCGGCCTTGTGGTGGCGGACACCTGGACCCAGTTCAATCTTCTGGGCCAGGTCATCCTGCTGGTCCTCATCCAGGTGGGCGGGCTGGGGTACATGACCATGATGCTCCAGGCCTCCCTGCTCATGGGCCGGAAGATCGGCCTGCGCCAGCGCTCGGTGATGATGGAGAGCGTCAGCGCCCAGCGCCTGAGCGACGTGCTCACCCTGCTGCGCTACATCCTGGGGGGCACCGCCCTCATCGAGGGGGCGGGGGCGGCGCTGCTGTGCGTGCGCTTCATTCCGGAGCTGGGCCTGGCCCAGGGCGTCTGGTACGCCGTTTTTCACAGCGTGTCCGCCTTCTGCAACGCGGGCTTCGACCTGATGGGCTTCCGGGAGCCGTACAGCTCCCTCACCCACTACGTGTACGACCCCCTGGTGAACCTCACCGCCGTGGCCCTGGTGCTGCTGGGCGGGCTGGGCTTTCTGGTGTGGCGGGACGTGCGGGAGAACGGCCTGCGCCTGCGCCGCTACTCGCTGCACTCCAAGCTGATGCTCACCGCCACGCTGGTTCTGACCCTGGGGGGCACGGCCCTGTTCTGGCTGGCGGAGCGGGACAACCTGCTGTCCGGCATGACCCCGGGGCAGCAGGCGCTGGCGTCGCTGTTCCAGGCGGTGTCCCCCCGGACGGCGGGGTTCAACACCGTGGACCTGTCCAAGCTCACCAGCGGGGGCGGGCTTCTCACCATCGTGCTGATGTTCATTGGGGCGGGCCCCGGCTCCACCGGCGGCGGCGTGAAGGTGACTACGGTGGTGGTGTGCCTGCTCACCCTGTCGGCCTACATCCGGGGCCGGCGGGAGGTAGGCGCCTTCAACCGCCGCTTGGACGAGGAGCAGATCCACCGCTCGGCGGCGGGGGTCACGCTGTATATGACCCTGGCCATGGCGGGGGGCTTTCTCATCCTGGCCACCCAGCCCTTCCCCCTTCAGGACGCGCTGTTCGAGGTCTTTTCCGCCCTGAGCACCGTGGGGCTGTCCACCGGCATCACCCGGGAGCTGTCCGCCCTCAACCGGGTGGTGGTGGTCGTGATGATGTACTGCGGGCGCATTGGCAGCCTGTCCATGCTCATGGCCCTGGCCCAGCGCACCGTCCCCCGGGTGAAGGACCCGGTGGAGCACATCACCATCGGGTGACGGGGATCGCCCCGGCCCGTTTCACGCGAAACATCAGTTTTATTCAGAAAGGTGTGCGGTAATATGGCATCCACATTCCTGGTGATCGGCCTGGGCCGGTTCGGCAGCAATCTGGCCCTGCGGCTGATGGCCTCCGGCAACGAGGTCATGGCGCTGGACAGCGACGAGGAGCGGGTGAACCGCATCGCCCCCCACGTCACCCAGGCCAAAATCGGAGACTGCATGGACGAGGAGGTGCTGCGCTCGCTGGACCCTCCCTCCTTCGACTTCTGCTTCGTGTGCATCAGCGAGAATTTCCAGTCCTCGCTGGAGACCACCTCCCTGCTCAAGGAGCTGGGGGCCCCCATGGTGATCGCCAAGGCGGAGCGGGACCTCCACGCCCGGCTGCTGCTGAAAATCGGCGCGGACGAGGTGGTGTTCCCGGAGCGGGACATGGCCCAGCGCACCGCCATGCGCTTCAGCGTCAACGGCGCGCTGGAATACGTGGAGCTGGCCCCGGGCTACGCCATCATGGAGCTGGACGTGCCCGACCACTGGGCGGGGCGGACCATCCTGGACCTGGACATCCGCAAGAAGTGGAGCGTAAACGTCATCGGGCGCAAGGAGGACGGGGCCATCCGCCCCATCGGCCCCACCTTCCTCTTCGCCGCCGACACCCACATCCTGGTGGCCGGCCGCCCGGAGGACATCACCCGCATGGTCAAAGAGGGCTGAACGGCGCAAAAAAACGGACCCCCTGCTTGGCAGGGGGTCCGTTTCTGTCTCATCTCCGCCAGGGCGGCGTCACCATCTGTCGTCCTGGAAAAACACGTTCACGTCGCCTACATCGCTCTTGGCGTCCAGATGAAAGACGCCGTCGTTCTCCCGCTCCGACCGGTCGCCCTGGTCTACGCCGTTCACGCACACCGTCCCCACGCCGCAGGCCAGCTCATAGCTCACATTCCGCTCGAGGCAGTCCAGGTTGGCCTCCACATCGCCCACGTTGGCCTTCAGCTCCAGCTCCGTCCCGCGGCGCGGCTCCTCCATGCCCACGGTCACGTCGCCCACGTCGCTTTTCAGGGTGATCTTTTTGGCGGTGCGCAGGCCATAGCCCTCCACATTGCCCACGTCGGTCTTGGCCTCCAGCGACTTTGCCACCTCCAAGGAGCCCAGCAAGATATTGCCCACGTCGGTTTTTGCCTCCAGCTTTTGCAGGCCGGCGGCGTCGGGCACGGTGATGATGACGTCCACCCTCCGCGACGTTCCGCCGTTCCAGCCGTTCACCGTCACGCCCACCCAATTGGACTGGAAGCCGCCGGGCCGGGCGTCCTCAACCTTCAGCCTGCCGTCCTCCACCGTCCACTTCAGCTTGTAATCCCCCAGGTCGCCCTCCTTCTGGATGGCCAGGGAGTAGTCCTCCGCAGTGTGGATGGTGATATTGCCCAGGCTGATGTTCACGTCGATGTCCTCAAAGGCGTCCAGGCAGCCGTCCTCCATGCTCCAGAACCCCCAGGCCCCATCGTGCCCCTCCACATACGCCACCGGAGGCTGGCTTTCAACCGGCACAAAGCCGTAATCCTCAACGACTTCCAGCGAGGGGCGGGGCGGTTCCAGTACCGCCGAGGGGCGGGCCGGTTCCGCCTGCGCCACGTCCGCCACCTTGGTGACGGTCTCGGCCACGCTCCGGCCCACGATGCGCCCGAAGGCCGCCGCGCCCATGGCCACGCTGATCACGGTGAACACCAGCACCGCCGCCGTAATGCCCGCCGCCGCCAGCCAGGGCCACTTTTTTCTCCTGGGAGGCGCCCAGTTCCGGGCCTGCTCCTGGGTGACGTAGCCGCCCTCCACCGCCAGGCGGCAGGACAGCGCCCAGGGGTCGCCCAGCTCCCGGACCACATCGGCCTCCCGCTCGGGTCCGGCCTCCTCGAAGTATTCCGCGTAGTAGCGCAGGATGTCCTGGCGCTCCCGCTCGGGCACCCAGCGGGCCAGCCCCTCGGCCAGCTCAGCCAAATAGGTAAGTTTGTCCATGCTGCACGTCCTCCTTCATAAGTTCCTCCACGCCGTCCCGGAACTGGGCCCATTCCTCCCGCCGCCGCGCCAGCTGGGCCATTCCCACGGGGGTGATGGCGTAGTACCGCCGGTTGCGCCCCTGGTAGGGCTGGTCGTATACGGTGAGCAGTCCGTCCCGCTGGAGCCGCCGGAGCACCGGGTAAAGGGTGGACTCGGAGATGTCCAGCCGGGACTTCATCTGCTGCGTGAGGATATAGCCGTAGGCGTCTCCGTGGGACAATACCGCCAGCACGCATCCGTCCAGCAGCTGCGGTCCCATCGCGTAAGCCATAAGAGCTTCCTCCTTTCGCCGCCGCGGCCCCCGCCCTGGGGGCCGGCCCGGGCAATTTTGTTTACACCCATATTATATTTCATGTAATATTACCCTGTCAATATAGAAAAACCCATTTTCATAAATTTTTAAAAAATGCAAACGGAGCGCCCCCTCGGGGGCGCTCCGCGCTTCTTTACAGCATCTGCCTGCTGCGGGAGATATTCATGGTGCCGTCCTGCATCTCGTTCACCCAGTCCAGGCTGCGCCCGGTGCCGTGGGCCACGCAGGAGATGGCGTCGTCGGCCACGAAGGTCTCAATGCCGGTATGGGACTCTATGAGCTTGTCGAAGCCCCAGACCAGCGACCCGCCGCCGGTCATGATGATGCCGTTGCTGGAGATATCGGCCACCAGCTCGGGAGGGGTGCGCTCCAGCACGCCGTGGATGGCCTCCAGGATGCGGGAGCAAGGCTCCTCGAACGCCTCGATCATCTCGCTGGAGGTGACGGAGAACACCCGGGGCAGGCCGGTCATGAGGCAGCGGCCCTTCACCTCCATGGAGATCTCCTCCGGCCGGGGGAACACACAGCCGATGGTCATTTTCAGCTCCTCCGCCGTGCGGTCTCCGATGAGGACGTTGTGCCGCTTGCGGATGTACTTGATAACGGCCTCGCTGAAAGCGTCCCCCGCCACCTTGATGGAGGCGGACTCCACGATGCCGGACAGGGAGATGACGGCGATGTCGGCGGTGCCGCCGCCGATGTCCACCACCATGTGGCCGTCGGGCTGGGTGATGTCCACCCCGGCGCCGATGGCGGCGGCCAGAGGCTCCTCGATGAGGTACACCCGCCGGGCGCCGGCCTGGATGCCCGCGTCGATGACGGCGCGCTCCTCCACCTCGGTGATGCCCGAGGGCACGCAGATGACCACCCGGGGCTTAAACACCCGCACGGGGGCCACCTTGCGGATGAACTCGCGCAGCATCCGCTCGGTCATGTCGTAGTCGGAGATGACGCCCTCCCGCAGGGGACGGATGGCCACGATGTTGCCGGGGGTTTTGCCCAGCATCTGCTGGGCCTCGGTGCCCACCTTGAGCAGCTTGCCGGTGTTTTTGTCCAGCGCCACCACCGACGGCTCCCGCAGCACGATGCCCTTATCCTTGATATACACCAGCACGCTGGCGGTGCCCAAATCAATGCCGATATCTCTTGCAAACATAGCATTCACTCCTGTATAGATACTGCGCCAGGCCCCATCACAGGGAATTCTGCCCCAAAAGCGCTGCGTATAGTCATATCTTTAGACCCATTGCGGGTATACTCATTAATCATACCTGACAATCCCTGATTTTGCAAGCCTTTTTCCCGCTGGGACGCCTTAATTTTTCATAATTTTTTTCAGAACGCGCCCTCCGGCGGATTGTCCACGCGCCAATATCCCCTATCCGATCTCCTCTCCCAGCAGGATTTTGGGCATTGTGATCAGACAGCGGTTCCACCGCTTATAAAACCGCTCCAGCCCAAGGCGGGACACACGGGCGTGGGCCTCCCCGTCCTCCAGCACCCAATGGAGCATATAGGTGACCTTCCCCGCCCACCTTGTCAGGCGGATGGGCGGCTTTCCCTCCCTGACCGCGTTAAAATCCGCCTGCCGGTGCGTCCGCTTGACGTAGGTTACCTCCACCACCCCGGGCTGCCCGCGGTAAAATTCAGCGACCTCCTTCATCAGAGCCTCTATTTCGTCCTGCTTCTCAATCTTCGCCTCGTAAATCGTGATCTCATGAAACATTCTAAATTTCCCTTCTCCGCACCAGTTCCCGCCTTGGAACAGCACCGCCCGGAAAAGCGGCGTCCTCCCCCAAACACACCAAGCCCCCAGCCGTCCTACATCCGCGGCTGGGGGCTTACTTCTGGGTTTGATTGTCCAAGGGCGTGTACCTTCACTTTCTTCCGATCTATCGGATATTTTTGCGTTGGGGTTTCGCTTGAAACTGCCGTCTCCCTGTTTCCTCAAACAATGGTGGGCTTCAGACTTGATCTGGCTTCCTTCGCTTGATTAAGCGTGTTTGGAACGGGCCGAGCCTCGTTTCACTTTGCGTTTCCCAATCGCGAAAAGAGTGGTGCGTTCTACGTTAGTACATTGGACTCACCTTTTCCTTTCTGTCTGTATTGTACGATAAGCGCCCGGATTTGTCAAGACCTTTTTGTGAGATTTTTAAAATTTTTTTGCCCCTCCCGGGGCGGAGCGGGGAGGGCCCCTCAGCCCTCCCCGTCCTCGAATCCGTCGTTCTCAATGGCCAGGCCGTACCAGCTCAGCCCGTCCCGCATTCCGTCCCGCCAGGTGGGCCGCCGCCCGGCCACCTGGGCCCAGGTGTTGTACCAGAACACGTAGGTGATATCCAGATGGCTGGGCAGGATTTCCTCGATGATGGCCCGCATACGGCCGAAGCCCTCCGGTATGCCCGCCACCCGGGGAAAGCGCACCTCCACATACCCCGGCCTGCCCGTCTCCTCCGCCCGGGCGTTGATGCCGCAGCCCAGCAGGGTGTCGTTCACCGCCTCGGGGGTGAAGCTGTCCCCGCCGATGCGCAGCAGGGCGGCCAGGGCCTGCCTGCGCTGTCCGGCGGTCTGGCACACCGGGCGGTAGGGCAGCAGCGCCTCGATCCGCTCCAGCCCGAAGTCCTCCGCGCCGGTCAGGCTCATCTCCCGGGCGGTGTGGTCCAGCTCCTCCTCCGCCCCGTCCAGCGCCCCGCCGTAGGCCGCCAGCTCTCCCCGGTTGATGGTCCCCGGCCGCAGGTCGTACACCCCCAGCGGCCGTAACAGCGCCGCCAGCCGCTGCTCATGGCCCGCCGTCATGCGCTCTCCCCCCGGGTGATGTCCAGCGCCCCCAGCACCGGCAGCGTCACATTGTCCAGCGGCAGGTCCTGCACGGGGCTTGTCAGGCGGCAGTTTTCCACCCCGTCCACCCCGTAGATGAGGGAGATCAGCCGTGCCCGGGGCAGGGGCTGGCCCAGCCGCTCGCCGCAGAACCAGTCCTCCAGCCTGGCCCGCACCGCCCCGGCGACCTCCTCCCAGTCCCTGTCCCGGGCGGCCCAGAGCTGCACCGACACATCCACCGTCTCCACCTCGGGGGGCCGCACCTTCACGTCCACCGCGATCTCCCGCACCCGGTCAAAGTGGGCCTGCACCGCCTGGAGCAGCTCCTCCTCCGGCACGCCCTCCCGGGCGGCCAGCACCAGGTCCACCGTGCCCACCCCCCGGTTCCGGGGCAGCACCGCGGCCGCCGCCACCCCCTCGAAGGACATGGCGGCCTGGTGGTAAAAGGCGTTGTTGGCCCCGTTGGCCAGCCGGGCGTAGGTGGCCAGCACCCGCTCCCGCAGGGCCTCGTCCCCCTCCTCGTCCTTGCCCCCGGAGAGGGGCTCGGGATTTGCGCAGGCCACGATGCCCGTGGGGGGCAGGGCCATATACACGATGGTGCCCTGCCCCACGTTGCCCGCCGCCCCGGCCTGGGCCGCGGCCACCTTCACCTGGCAAAACAGCTCTCCCGGCGCCACCTCCCCCTCCTCCTGGGTGAGAAAGCGCACGCCGCCCGCGGTCATGCACACCGTGCCCTTGGGCACCCCGGCGGCAAGCTCCCCCGGCCGGTCCACGTAAAAGCGCACCGTCCCCTCCGCCGGGACGGCCCTGCGCCGGGTCACTCCCCGCAGCTTGGCGTGCTTGTCCAGCTCCTCCCCCTGGGCGGTCTGGGGGAAGCACTGCCGCCGGGTCCACTCCGCCTGGACGTACAGGCTGTAGATCTGGGCGGCCACCGCGTAAAACCGCACCGCCAATTCGCTGCTCCCGCCGGCGCTCTGACCGGTCTGGGCCTGGAACCGGGCGGCCAGTCCCTGATAGATCTCCTCTAATGTGGTCAAATTCTCACTCCTCCCACCGCGCCGTCACCGAAAGCCCCTCGCCCCGCCACAGCAGGCGCACCGTCACCGCCAGCCCTTCGCCCTCCCGGCGCACCTGGGCCCCGGTGACGGCGACGCCCTCCAGCCCGTCCAGCGCCTCCGCGGCGTACTGCTGGGCCAGGCTCTCCCAGGCGGAGGGCTTTTCCCGGCGCAGCTGGTGCATCCGGCTACCCAGCCCGGGCAGGAAAGGGAAGCTCCCCCGCCGGGCGGTGAGGCGGAAGAGCACCTCTCCCACCAGCTCCTCCCCGTCCCGGACGGCGGCCACCCCGCCGTTGCCGTCGGCGGCGTAATCTCTGTTTGTCAGCAGCAGGCTCATCCCATCACCCTCCCAGCGCCCGCACGGCGATCCGGGCGACGTACTGCTCCAGCTCCTCGCCGTTGACGTAGATCTCCCCGTTCAGGCTCACCCGGCCCCCCTGGAGCACGGCGCTGCCCTGGGCGGCGGCGGTGAGGTCCGTTCCCCGCAGGCTCAGCTCCCGCGCCTCCACCGTCACCTTGGCGGGCACGTCCCCGTCCTGCCGCGCTCCCACCACGCAGGGGATCTCCCCTCTGCCCTGGATGACCAGCACCCGCTGGCCCACCCTGGGAGTCCAGCGGTAGCCCGCGGGGCTGTATACCTGCAAGCCCCGGCGCTCGCTGTCCATGAGCACCGCCGTCTCCCCGCCGCTCATGGTGACGATGCCGGTCTGCCCCTCGCTCTGCTCGGCGGGCCGCTTGTGCTGTCCGCTCAGCCACATAGTCAAACCTCCTCTCCCAGCTTCCTCGCTGTCCGCTTCTCCGCGCTTCTCTCCTGTCACGCTGCGAACCGGCCAGAACGCTCGGTCGCTTTCCCTCCGCCTCGGGCAAAACCGCTTCTGCTTTGCGCCAGCCGGTTTTCCCCTCGCTCCGCTCCAAGGTCTCGCCTTCGGCTCGGTCGGCGCTGGGCGTGTGCCACTGGCACACAGCGCCCCTCGCTGTCCGCTTCTCCGCGCTTCTCTCAAATCATCGCGTCCACTTCCCCCAGCACCAGGGTGGTGCTCACCCCCGCGCTGCCGCAGGACACCTCGGTCTGCGCCGCCCGGTAGCGTCCGTTGGCCCCGAAGTCCTTCAGCTCCACCGACACCAGCTCTCCCGGCCAGGCCAGGAACGCCCCCGCCACGGTCATTCTCATCCGCACCCGCTCCCGCCGGGCGGCCCGCAACTGGTAGTCGGCGGTGTAGCGCATAGCCGCCGTCCCCGTGGTGTTGGGCACGGTAATCACCCGCCTGGCCCTGCCCCCCTGGGCCAGGAACTCCGGGTCGGACACCCACTGGGTGCCCCAGGTGGTCCGCCGCCGCACCGCCACCTGGCTGAGCACCCCGTGGCGCTCCTCCCGGTACTCCCAGCCGGTCACACCGTCCCCCTCCCGGACCCGCAGCTCCCGCTCATCCCCCGGCGGGTCCAGCACCAGCCGGCCCATCCGGTCGAACCTGGGGGTCACTCCGCCGTAATAGCAGGCGTACCGCCGCACCACGCTCCACTCGCTCTCTCCGCTGGCCACGGTGAAGCCGCTGACGGCGGGCAGCCTGCCGCCCCCCACCGTCTCCAGGCCATAGGGGGCCACGTGCCCGGCCACGATGTCCGCCCGGGTAGCCCGCTGGTACTCGGCGGGCATGGCCTCGTTGTCCAGCAGCAGCGCCGCCATCCCCCGGCCGGACAGCTCCAAATACAGCCCGTCCTTTCCGCAGATCACCGCGTACTCGTCCACCACCCCGGTGAACACCCGCTCCCCCTCCCACTGGGCGAAGAAGCGGCAGGCGGCGGACAGGGCCTTCTCCTCTCCCCGCTGCCACAGGCACCGCAGGAAAAAGCTGTCGCAGGGGGTGTCGGTGCCGTAGCAGAGCTTCCAGCTCACCGCGGTGGGCAGCTCCAGCTCCTCCCCGCTCCCCAGCCGCACCCAGCATTTCATCATTGGACCCTCACCTTCTGTCCGGGGTAAATGAGGCTGGGGTTGCGGATGCCGGGGTTGAGCTCCACCAGCCGTTCCAGCTTGACCCCATACCGCCGGGCGATCTCCCAGAGGGTGTCTCCCCCCTCCACGGTGTGCCACTCTCCCGCCTGAGCGCCGCCGGTCTGGCCGCCCTCCTCTCCGCCGTTCTGGAGGGGCCGCGCGGTCAGGCCGGGCTGACCGGCCCCTCCCTCGGTCTCCCAGAACTCGAAAGAGTAGGCCACATAATTCCGTCTGGGCGCCTGCCGCAGCTCCAGCGCGGCAAACCACGCCGTAGTGGTCATCCACACGGGATGGACCAGCACCCCCGGCGTCTCCTCATAGAACACCGTGGCCAGCGCCTTAAAGGTGTCGTAGGCCGTCTCGCCCACGAACTCTCCCTCTCCCCGCAGCACCCGGCGGGTCTGTCCCAGGCTCTGCAAATAGTGCAGTCCGAAGGGGATTTTGTGCACCGCCATTTTCCGTTCAAAGGCGATGGCGTACACCCTGGGGTTATGGGGCCACACGAAATTTTTAAACCGCATGGGCGAAAGAATCATGGTTTCCCCCCTCCTATTTGTCACGCTGCGCAGCCGTCTGACCGCTCGCTCGCTTTCCCTCCGCCTCAGCCTGGTCTGCGGGGCGCACAGCGCCCCTCCGCTCGGCTTCGCTCC
>CATKZP010000026.1 GCA_949841355.1 uncultured Oscillospiraceae bacterium | reverse complement strand
AGCACCGAGGACGCCACCGTCAACGGCGAGACCGTTGAGGGCAAGCCCGAGGAGCCCACCGACCCCGAGAATCCCGACGACGGCGATTACAACGGCTCCGTCTCCGGCGGCGGCGATGTCCCCAGCAAGCCCAGCGAGCCCGGTCCCAAGCCCGAGGGTGACCACGTCCACGAGTATACGAGCGAAGTGACTACCCCCGCGACCTGCAAGGCCGCTGGCGTGAAGACCTACACCTGCAAGAACACCGACGAGAAGTGCCAGAAGGTGACCTACACCGAGGCCATTCCCATGACGGACCACAACTGGGGAACCACTGAGGAAAATGGCACCGGTGCTAATGATGGCCAACAGGTGTATAAGTGCCAGACCCCGGACTGCGGTGCTGAAAAACCGGTCAGCCACACCTGCCCCACTGAATTCACGGAGGCTAACACGACCGTGACTACGACCGCCTCTACTTGCGCCGTGAAGGGCAGCAAGATCACCCGCTGCAAAGTTTGCAATGACATTCTGGATACTGAAGAGCTTGCGCTTTCCGAGACCCACGGTGATAAGACGACCCTGGCGGCGGTGGCGGCCACCTGCACGAAGACCGGCCTGACTGCCGGCGAGCGCTGCAACGTCTGCGGCAAGGTTACCAAGCCCCAGGAGACCGTTGCGGTCAAACCCGACGCGCATACCGCTGATACTAGCAAGTGGATGAACGACGCCACCAACCATTGGCGCGTCTGCAAGGACTGCAAGAAGGTCGTGGACGACACCAAGAATCCGCATGGATTCGCGAATGTGCCGGATAGCGACCCTGCGAAGGAGAAGTGCAACGACTGCGGGTTTGAGCGCAACAAGGTGACCGAGCCCGAGCACACCTGCACGGCTGACACCAGCAGCTGGGTTGTGGGCACCAACGGCCACTATCACAATTGCGCCACCGCCAACTGCGCGGTGCAGGCGGGTAAGGATGAGGCTCAGAAGCTCGACTATGCCGCGCACGCCTCCCAGGGCAACTGGGTTGCGGAGGGCGATGACATGGTGAAAAAGTGTGTCTGCGGCAAGGTTATGGAGACCTGTCAGCATCCGAACGTCGAAAATGGCACTTGCGCTGACTGCCAGAAGACTGGCCTGACGGATACTAACCCCTCCACCCCCGGCGGCGGCGATTCCAAGTAACCCCATATCCAACGCGCCAAGAGCGCCGGGCAATTTGCCCGGCGCTCTTTTTCCGCTTCCTCCCATTTCCGGCGAAACGCACAAAGCCCCCCGGTTCACTTTTGTGCGATCTGCACACCGCCCCATGCAGTTTGGGCGGGAAACCGTGCAGTTTGCGCAAAACCGTCCACAAGGGGAAAAAGCTGTGCTACACTGCTCTCATTGGGAAAACTGTGAACAGAAAACGGCATAAGGAGGGTTTTGTTTGAAACACGCGGACATCATCAAGCAAATGACCTTGGAGGAAAAGTGCTATCTCTTTTCCGGCAAGGATTTCTGGCAGACGCGGAGCGTGGAGCGGCTGGGCGTGCCCAGCATGACGCTGTCCGACGGACCCCACGGCATCCGCAAGCAGGCGGGGGCGGGGGACCAGCTGGGGCTGAATCCCTCTCTGCCCGCCACGTGCTTCCCCACCGCCGCCGCCGTGGCCAACTCCTGGGACCCGGCGCTGGGCGAGGAGATCGGCGCGCACCTGGGCGCGGAGGCGGCGTCCCAGGGGGTAGGCGTGGTGCTTGGCCCGGGGCTGAACGTGAAGCGCTCTCCCTTCTGCGGGCGCAACTTCGAGTATTTCAGCGAGGACCCGCTTCTGGCGGGCAAAATGGCGGCCAGCTACATCCGGGGCATCCAGAAAAACGGCGTGTCCGCCTGTCCCAAGCACTTCGCGGCCAACTCCCAGGAGCTGCGGCGCATGGCGTCCGATTCCGTGATGGACGAGCGCACCCTGCGGGAGATCTACCTCACCGGCTTTGAGATCGCGGTGAAGGAAGGGCACGCCAAGTCCATCATGTCGTCCTACAACCGCATCAACGGGACCTACGCCAACGAAAACGAGCACCTGCTCCAAGAGATTTTGCGGGACGAGTGGGGGTTTGACGGCTTTGTGGTGTCCGACTGGGGCGGCTCCAACGACCATGTGGAGGGCGTCCGGGCAGGCTCCCACCTGGAGATGCCCACCACCGGCGGCGACTCCGACCTGGAGCTCATCGACGCGGTGAAATCCGGCAGGCTCAGCGAGGAGCTGCTGGACCGGCGGGTGGATGAGCTGCTGGACGTGATTTTGTCGGTAACGGCGGCGGTGAAGCCCCTGGAGGGCAAGCCCTTTGACATTGAGGCCCACCACGCCATGGCGGCCAGGGCCTCCGAGCAGTCCGTCGTGCTGCTGAAAAACGAGGGGAACATCCTGCCGCTGCAAAAGAACGCCAAGGTGGCGGTCATCGGGGAATTCGCCCAGAAGGCGCGGTATCAGGGCGCGGGCTCGTCGGTGGTGAACCCCACCCGGCTGGACAACGCCATGGACGTGATCAAGAACTTTGATCTGGACGTCGCCGGCTTTGCGCCCGGCTATCCCCGCTCCGGCAAGGGCGACCCGGAGATGCTGGCCAAGGCGGTGGAGCTGGCCAAGCGGGCGGACGTGGTGCTGCTCTACATCGGCCTGGACGAGATCAGCGAGGCGGAGGGCCTGGACCGCTCCCACATGCGCCTGGCCCAGAGCCAGGTGGAGCTCATCGAGGCGGTGAGCGCGGCCAACCCCAACGTGGTGGCGGTGATGTCCGCCGGCTCCGCGGTGGAGATGCCGTGGCTGCCCAAGGTGAAGGCGCTGGTCCACGGCTATCTGTGCGGCCAGGCGGGGGCATCCTCGGTGCTGAAGGTCGTCACGGGCGAGGTGAACCCCTCCGGCAAGCTGGCGGAGAGCTACCCCGTGCGCTATGAGGACGTGTCCTCCGCCCCCTACTTCCCCTCCAAGGAGCGCAACGCCGAGTACCGGGAGGGCCTATTCGTGGGCTACCGCTACTTCGAGACGGCCAAGGTGCCCGTGCTGTTCCCCTTCGGCTTCGGGCTGAGCTATACCACCTTCGAGTACAGCGATTTGAGCGTCAGCGAAAAGCAGGCCAGCTTCACCCTGAAGAACACCGGCGGCATGGACGGGGCCGAGGTGGCCCAGCTGTACGTGTCCAAGCCGGACGGCGGCGTGTTCCGCCCCGCCAAGGAGCTCAAGGGCTTCGCCAAGGTGTTCCTCAAGGCCGGTGAGTCGAAAAAGGTGACCATTTCCCTGGACGACAAGGCGTTCCGGTACTTCAACGTGGACACCAACAAATTTGAGGTGGAGGGCGGCAGTTGGACCGTCATGATCGGCGCGTCCTGCGCGGACATCAAGCTGTCCGGGACGGTGGAGGTCCAGGGCACCGGGGCCAAGTCCCCCTACGACAAGCAGAAGTTCGCCAAGTATTTCACCGGCGACATCAAGAGCGTCAGCGACGAGGAGTTTGAGGCTCTGCTGGGCCGTCCCATCCCCGACGGCCACTGGAACGGCACGCTGGAGATGAACGACGCGCTGTGCCAGATGTACTACGCCAAGAGCGGTCTGGCCCGGTTCGCGTACAAAATCCTCACCAACCTGATTAACAAGAGCATCGAGAAGGGCGAGCCGAACCTGAACCTGCTGTTCAACTACAATATGCCCTTCCGGGCCATCGCCAAGATGACCGGCGGAATCTGCACCATGGAGATGGCCGAGGGCATCCTCACCATCGTCAACGGCCACTTCTTCAAGGGCATGGGCGCTATCATCGGCGGGTTCGCCCGCTCCGGCAAGAAGCGCAAAGCGGCCAACGCCATTCATTAAAAGGAGGAGTATTATTATGGGCGGCATCAAAAAGTGGATCGACGAGCACCCCAACCTGTGGGAGTTCATCAAGTTCAACATTCTGTCCAACTGCGCCACGGTGACGAACTTTGTGGTCATGTGGCTGTGCACCGGCTTCATTTTCAAGTCCTTCATCGACCAGCCCTTCCGCTTCTTCATTTTCGACTATACCACCAAGGATAACCTGATGCTGTGTGGGTTCCTCAGCTTCCTGGTGGCCACGGCGGCGGCCCAGACGGTGAACTTCTTCGTGCAGAAGAACTGGGTGTTCAAGTCCAACGCCCAGTTCGCCCAGGCGGTGCCCAAGTACATCGTGCTGGCGGTGGTGCTGGTCATCCTGTCCGCCGCCCTGCCCGCCTACAGCCAGGCGCTGTTCATCAATCTGGGCGTGCCCGCCAGCGTGGCGCCCACCCTGGCCAACATCGTGAACATTCTGATGCAGGTCATCATCAGCTACCCCGCCATGAAGTTCTGGATTATGCCGGACAAGAAGTGAGTTCTGCGCCTGCCGGGCCGAGGCTCTGAAATATTTTGCCTGGGGGCTTGCGGCGGCGGCCGGCAGAGGTTACAATAAAAGAGAATATCCGAAGGCCAGGGGGCGGGGTATCAACCCGCCCCCTGAATTTTGCAAATGAGGTGCTTTTCATGAACAGACCCGTACCGATTCCCGGCTCCCAGGCCAGGGCTGCTTTGGATGGCGCGCCGGCGAGGCGGAAAGCACCGCCGCATGGGCCGGCCCTCCCGTGCGGAAAGAAGCGGAGCCGCCCGCATCCGGGGGGAAGGGCGGCGAAGCCCGGGCGCGGCGGCTGGATGACCATTTACTCCTGGCGGCAGGGGGACCCGGCCGCGGGAGCGGATCAGAATTTGCGGGTGCTGGTGCGGGGCCGGGTGGAGCTGCCGCCGGGGGAGCACACCCTGCGGCTGAGCGCCTGGGGGTATTACCACGCGTGGCTGGATGGGGCCTGGCTGGGCCAGGGTCCCGCGCCCGCCAGAGAAGGCCGCTATTACCAGGAATACCCTGTGGAGGGGGGGCGGACGGTGACGCTGGCCGTCCTCCTCTGCCGCCGGGCGGGGGAGGAGCCGGACGGGCGGCTGGGGCTTTGGGTACAGCTCGTCCGGCAGGGCCGGGCGTGGACCCGGTGGGACGGGGAGTGGCGGTATCAGCTGTGCCGCGCCTGGGACGAGACGGCGCAGGGGGAGAGCTTCGACAGCCGCCGCTGGCCCCAGGGCTGGGAGCGGTCCCGCTTTGACAGCCGGGGCTGGGCCCGCCTGGTTCCCGCCGGGTGGGGAGCGGCCGCGCCCACCCCCCAGCCCATCGCCGGGCTGTGCCGGGAGCGGGTGGAGCCCGCCGCCGTCCGCCCCGTCCCCGGGGGCGTTCTGGCGGACTTTGGGCGGGAGCTGACCGGGACGGTCCACGCCGCGGCCCTGGGGGGAGCGGGAGAGCGCGTCACCCTGCGCTTTGCCCGGGAGCTGGACCAGGAGGGCCGGGTTCGACCCGGCTCCGGGGAGCTGGGCTGGACCCTGGCGGAGGGGGAGAGCCGCCTCTGCCAGCACGATGCCAGGACGTTCCGGTACATAGAGGCGCTGGGGCTGGAGGATGGCCGGAGGCTGATGCAGTGCTGGGCGTGGGAACGGCATTACCCCATGCCCCAGGGGCTGTGCGCCCTGTCCTGTTCCCAGGACGGGCTGGAGCGCATCTTCCAAGGCTGTAAAGACGCGGTGCGCCGCGCCTGCCAGGAGGACTACCAGCCCGGCGGGGAGGACGTGATCGTCACCGCCCGCGCCCAGGTGTGGCTGACGGGGAAAACGGAGCTTCTGCGCCAATGCGTCCGGGGCCTTGCGGCCCAGGGCGGAGGGGAGGGGGTGGGAATGGCCCTGCTGTTCCCCGCCCTGCCCCTCACCGACTACGATTTCACGGGGGACCGGGAATTTCTGTGGGAGTGCTGGCCCGCCGTCCAGGCGGTATCGGCCCGGTTCTCCCGGTACCAGAGGGAGGACGGCCTGCTGGAAAACGCGCCCTGGGGCCCGGAGGGGGGCGGGGGCTGCCAGTGCGTGCCCAACGCCCTGTGGTGCGGCTTTTTGCAGAGGAAGGAGCGCATGGAACGGCTGCTGGGCCTGCCCCGGACGGGGGAGTCCCAGCGGGTGGCGGCCGCCTTCCTGCGGGCCTTCTGGCGCTGGGAGCGCAAGCTGTTCTCGGAGGCCGAAGGGGGCGGGCGCTGCACGCTGGAGGCCAACGCCTATCCCGCCTGCTTCGGCCTGACCCCCAGCGTGGGGGCGGACGCCTATGAGCGGCTGGCGGAGGAGGAGAGCGCGGGGTGCGGGCCGTTCCTTCTGTGCTTTGCCCTGCGGGGGCTGGGGCGGCTGGGGAAGGCCCAGGCCCTGTACCGCCTGCTCACTCGGGAGGGGGCCGGGGACGGAGGGGGAATCTGGGGCGCGGGCCCGGGCTCCGGCGGGGCCATCCCGCTGATGATCGAGGAGCTGGCGGGGGTGCGGCCCGACCCGGAGCGGCCCATGGGGCTGCGCTTCCAGCCCCGCCTGCCCGCCAAGCTGGAGGACTTCGCCCTTCAGGCGCCCATCCGAGGGCAGCTGGCACGGGTGGAGCAGAGGGAATGGCGGGCCGCGCTGACGGTGCGTCCGCTGCGCTGAACTGTGCGAACAGGCCGGTGTGCCGGAGGGCCGCCGGCCTGTATTTTTTGGGAGCCGGCCCGGTTTTTAGCAACCAAACGGGGCGGACCAGGGTATATAAAAAAGAAGGGACTGGAATATAAAAAGAAGCCGCGCCACCCGCCAAAGCGTGGAATTTGGGCCGCAGAGGCGGGCTGACAGGGCTTCTTAAGAGAATCTAAAGAATTAAGACACGGAATTGTTACAGGATTGTTGTTGTTTTTTCAGCCGGTTCCCGCTATACTGAAAACTGCGAGCAAGCGTCCCGCTCCAGGGGCGCCCTTTCCAGCCCGATGACAGGAGGAACAATGCTATGCCCGATGTTAAGACACCCGAGACCGAAGAGCTGAAAACAGAGCAGGCTCCGGAGCAAGTCCCAGAGCAGAGCCCGGAGCAGGCCCCAAAGCAGGACCCGTGGGAGGCCCCCAGCCCGAAAAAGCGGGTGAGGACCGCGGCGGAGAAGAAAAAATTGGTCAAACGGATCATCGCCGTGGTGGTGGCGGCAGCCCTGCTGGGCGGGATCATCTTCGGAATGTGGTTTGTGGTATTCCGAGAGGACGACTCCCTGGGGATGATCTACGCCGAACCGGCTTACATAGGCTCCATCCAGAGCACCGTGGAGGGCAGCGGCAACGCCACCGCCAAGGAGACCTCCACCGTCACCATTCCCGCCAACGGCACCGTGGAGCAGGTGATGGTGGCCCAGGGGGACGTGGTGAGCGCGGGACAGCCCCTGTTCTCCGTTTACAGCCAGACCGCCCAGGAGGCGCTGGCCGCCGCCCAGCAGCAGATGGGTTCTATCAATGACAAGCTGGCCAACCTCACCCTGCGGGCGCCCTTCTCGGGCAAGCTGCTGGAGGTCACCGAGTTCAACCCCGGCGACAACGTGGGGGAGGGCAGCGCCGTGGCCACCCTGGTCAACGACACCCGGCTGAAGCTGTCGCTCTACTTCAGCTACGCCTACGAGGACCAGATCCGGGTGGGGCAGACCGCCGAGGTGTCCGTCCCCGCGGTGATGTACGCCGGGGAGGGCACGGTGGAGGAGATCAATAAGGTCAGCTTCATCACCCCCGAGGGGGGCGTCTACTTTGAAGTGGTCATCGCCTTCCCCAACCCCGGCACCCTCACCGCCGAGATGGAGGCGTCCGCCGTCCTCACCGACGGGGACGGCGAGCCCATCTACCCCTATGAGCAGAGTGAGACGGAGTACTACGAGAGCCGGAGCCTCACCACCAAGGCGGGAGGCCCGCTGGTGAGCAGCCGCCTGCTCAACCATGCCAGGGTGTCCGAGGGGGAGGCCCTGCTCACCATGGGCTCGGAGAGCCTGGATGAGCAGCTCGCCGCCGCCCAGGAACGGCTGAACGAGGCCCAGGCCGCGGTGGATGCCCTCAACGCCGCCGCCCCCATCGACGGCACCGTCATCTCCTGCACCATCGTGGAAGGGGGCGAGGTAAAGGCGGGAGACGCGGTGGTCACTATCCAGAATACCACCGTCATGACGGTCACGATCCAGGTGGACGACCGGAACATCGGCTTCATCAAGCTAGGGGATACGATCAGCCTGTCCGACTACAACGGGAACTCCTACATGGGGACCGTCACCAACATCGCCATGCAGGGCGAGGCGGGCCAGGGCATGTCCACCTTCCCCGTCACCCTGGAGGTGGATAACTTCGACGGCAGCCTGTACGCCGGGGTGTGGCTGAACTACTCCGTGATTACCAGCCAGTCCGACGACTGCGTGCTGGTGCCCACCACGGCGGTGAAGTCGGTGCTGGACACCGAGGGGAACAAGCAGACGGTGGTGTTCGTCCAGCGCCCCGAGCGGCCCGCCGAGGCCATCGATCTGGACCCCTCCATCACCGGCGTGCCCGGAGAGGCGGACGGCTATTACCCCGTGCCGGTGACCACCGGCATCTTCGACCCTAAACAGGTGGAGATCGTCACCGGCGTGGAGATGGGGGACATGGTGTTCATCAACTACACCGTGGACCCCGGAAACGGTATGATGGGCGGCGGCATGATGATCGGATGAGGTGGCGCCATGCTCATCAACATCAAAGACCTTTATAAGATCTACAACGAGGGCCAGGAGAGCGAGGTGCGGGCGCTGGACGGCGTATCCCTCCAGATCGACCGGGGAGAGTTCGTGGCCATCGTGGGCGCGTCCGGCTCAGGCAAGTCCACCATGATGAACGTGCTGGGCTGCCTGGACGTGCCCACCCGGGGGGAATACGTGCTCAACGGCACCGACGTCACCTCCCTCAAGGACAGGGAGCTGGCCCGCATCCGCAACCGGGAGATCGGCTTCATCTTCCAGGGCTATAACCTGCTCCAGGATCTGGACGCGCTGGACAACGTGATCCTGCCCCTCATCTACCGGGGCACTTCCATCTTCGAGCGGGAGGAGCTGGCCATGGCCGCCCTGGCCCGGGTGGGGATGGACGACCGGGCCCATCACCGGCCCAATCAGATGTCCGGCGGCCAGCAGCAGCGGGTGGCCATCGCCCGGGCCATCGCCACCCACCCGCCCATCATCATGGCGGACGAGCCCACCGGCGCGCTGGACTCCAAGACCGGCCGGCACGTGCTGAGCATACTTCAGCAGCTCTATCGGGAGGGCACCACCATTCTGCTCATCACCCACGACGACGGCATCGCCGCCACCGCCCCCCGGGTGGTGCGGCTGTCCGACGGCAAGATCGTATCCGACAAGCATCAGGAGGTGGACTGGCTGTGAACTTGATGCAGGCGTTCAAGATGGCCTTTAAGTCCATCGCGTCTAAAAAAATGCGCTCCTTCCTCACCATGCTGGGCATCATCATCGGCGTGGCCTCGGTGGTTATCATGGTGTCGGTGGTCCAGGGGCAGAACAAAAAGCAGATGGAATATCTGGAGGCCATGGGCGACAACAAAATCCAGGTCTACGCTTACCAGAACTATGGGAGCAGCGGCAACGTCTCCGAGCTGCTGTATGAATACTGCCTGGGGATGCAGGACCTGGTGCTGGGGGTGACCCCGCAGATCGAGGTCTGGCAGGAAATCACCATCAAATACGGGGCCAAAACCTTCAACACCCAGAACTGGGACGACTGGGACAAGCGGATGTCCCTCAAGCTGGGCTCCGACCAGTACGGTGTGTGTAACAACTACACCCTGGCGAGCGGCCGGGAGCTGTCCTTCCTGGACGTGGACAAGACCAACCGGGTGTGCGTGCTGGGGGGCGGGGCGAAAAAGCTGCTCTTCGACTTCGTGGACCCGGTGGGAGAGACCATCTTCATCAACAGCCAGCCCTTCCTGGTGGTGGGCTGGTACGAGCCCACGGGGGTGGAGGGCATGAGCGACATGGACAACATGGTGCTGCTGCCCTACACCTTCAACCGTACCCTCAACAACAACCAGGATATCAGCCAGTACGTGGTGAAGGCCAAGAGCGCCTCCGCCACCACATTGGCCATCGCCAAGCTGAAGGCGTTTCTGGGGGGCTTTATCAACGACGAGAACGGGTACTACGACGTTTACAGCAATAACGACTGGTCCGACCAGATGCAGGAGCAGAGCCTGATGCAGTCGCTGGTGCTGGGGGCCATCGCGGGCATCTCCCTGCTGGTGGGCGGCATCGGCATTATGAACATCATGCTGGTCACCGTCACCGAGCGCACCCGGGAAATCGGCATCCGCAAGGCCATCGGAGCGGAGCGCCGGAGCATCATCGTCCAATTCCTCATCGAGGCGGCGGTGATCTGCGGCATCGGCGGGCTCATCGGCATCGGTCTGGGCTGCATGGGCTCGCTCATCGCGGGGAAATTCCTGATTCAGGGGATGATTTTGTGGCCCAGCTCCATGATTACCATTGGGGCGTTCACCTTCTCGGTGGTGCTGGGCGTGGTGTTCGGGCTGTACCCCGCCATCAAGGCGTCCAGCCTTCAGCCGGTGGAGGCCCTGCGGGCGGAATAAGGAGGAACGAGATTATGAGACTTACAAGGCAAAAACGGATTGTGGCCCTTCTGCTGGCGCTGGCCGCGGCGCTGACGCTGAGCGTGCAGCCCAGCTATGCCGTGCGGTTCCAGGACGTGGAGGACGAGACGCTCTCCCTGGCGGTGGACACGCTGGCCGCCCTGGGGGTGGTGAGCGGCACCGGGGAGGGGCAGTTCTCCCCCGAGGGCCATCTCACCCGGGCCGAGCTTTGCAAGATGGCGGTGGAGCTGCTGGGCATGCGGGAGCAGGCCGAGGCCCAGGCCTACCGCACCATTTTTACCGATATGGGCAAGCACTGGGCCCGCGGCTATGTGAACGTGGCCGCCACCACCCAGGTGCCGGCGGAGTCCGGCGTGCGGCTGATGCTGGGCCTGGGCAACGGGAAATTCGGCCCCGACCAGACCGTCACCTATCAGGAGGCGGCCACCCTGGCCCTGCGCATTCTGGGCTACGGGGCGGAGGCCAACCGGGCCTGGCCCCACAGCGCGGTGGAGACCGCCGCCCAGCTGGAGCTGAACCGGGATCTGGGCGTGGAAAAGGGCTCCGCCCCCATCACCCGGGGGCAGACCGCCCTGCTGTTCTACAACATGCTGACCATCCCCGCCAAGGGGGAGGAGGAGCCCTGCGCCCACAAGCTGGGCAAGCTGGAGGAAAACTCCATTCTGCTCACCACCGACGCCACCATCAACGGCAGCTCCGGCTGGGCGGTGCTGGCCAAGGAGGACGGCCGGCAGTCCTACCCCTGCGCCGGCGCGGTGGACCAGTCTCTGCGGGGCAAACGGGGCTGGGCCATGCTGGATAAGGAGGGGCGCTTTATCACCCTGCTGCCGGACGAGTCGTCCAGCATCACCGCCGCGGTGGAGCGCAAGCAGGCGTATTATCTCCACCTCAAGGGACAGGGGCGGTATACCCTGACCGGGGATACGCCGGTCTACACCGGCTCGGCCTATGACGCGGGGGTGACCAACTACAAGGAGTACATGGCCAACCTGCGCTCCGGGGATATTGTCACCCTCTACCTCAACGACCAGGGCCGGGTGACCGGGCTGTACTGCGCGGGGACCTCCTCTGAGACCCGCTTCCTGGTGGTGGGCCAGCGGATGGTCACCCATGAGACCTTCAGCTCGCTCACCGGCGGGGAGCGCAATTACACCGTGCGCAAAAACGGCGTGGTGACCAACATGGCCGCCATCAAGCAGTACGATGTGGCCACCTATAACCCGGTGGCCAAGGTGCTGGACGTGTGCGATGTGCGCCTGTCCTGCATTTATGAGAACGCCTCGCCCTCCCCCGGCTCCCCCAGCCAGGTCATCGCCGCGGGTGGGAACGAGTTTGAGGTGCTGGCGGACGGCATCACCTCCTTTACCGGGCGCAAGCTGGGGGACAAGATCACCCTGATGTTCACCGCCGACGGCAAGGTGGCCGGCATCCTGCCCGACCGGGCGGGGGAGGTCGTCAGCGCGGCCCTGGGCGTGGCGGTGGGCGACCGCTTCCAGGTGCTGGGCTGCCGGCTGACGCTGAAGCAGACCGGCAGTGTGCAGACCGGCATCACTCCCATGGAGATCTGCAACGCCTACTCCGAGGAGCGGGGCAAGCTGACGCTGGAGCGGGCGGGGGAACGGACCAGCGCCCAGCTCAACACCCGGAAGATGACGCTGGACAAGATAGCGGTGAGCTCCGGCGCGCAGATCTACGAGCGCACCGCCGACGGGCTGGTGCTCCGGGACGTGGCCGACCTGCCCGACTTCGCCACCGCCGCCCAGTATCACAAGAACAGCGCCGGTCAGGCGGACATCATCATCCTCAACGGCTACACCGGCGACGGGATCGAATACGGCCGGATCGACGTGCTCACCGGCTTCCGAGCGGTCAAGAGCACGAAAGAGGATGGCACCAATGTGTGGACTCTTTTCGAAGATAGCAAGCTGGTGTTTACTGGAGAGGACGGCACCAAGGCCTACGATAATTCTGTGCCCGTGCACAAGGGCTATGGCAGCATTGTGGAGTACGATGGATTGGTCAGCGTCAACTACCTGCAAGAGATCACCAACGTGCGCTCCTCCGCCTTCTTCACCGAGGACGGGGTGATGTACGTGAGCACCAGCAAGGGCGTGTACCCGGTGGATGAGAACGTTGTGTGCTTCAACGGGGACGCATCCTTCACCGAGTCGGCCGTCCGGCCTTCGTGGGTGCAGGATCTGATTAACAAAGGCGGTAAATGCGAGGGCACTCCGCCTTGGGGAATGGACGAGACCGAGAGCATAAAATCGTGGTTCCCGGGCAGCGACGGCGTGAACGCCGTGAAGTTCGACAGCCTGGGCGAGTGCCGCAATTTCTCCGACACCGTGAATGTCTACGTGGACAATCTGGCCCAGCGGGTCCGTGTGGTGGAGTCCAGCAAGTGACCGCCCGGAATCAGCTGCAATTGGAAAGGAAGATATGCCGATGAATTTTGACACCAACTGCCTCCATGCGGGGTACCGCCCCGGCAGCGGAGAGCCTCGGAACATCCCCATCATTCAGTCCACCACCTTCCGCTATGAGACCAGCGAGGAGATGGGCAGGCTCTTCGACCTGGAGGCGTCGGGCTATTTCTACACCCGGCTGCAAAACCCCACCAGCGACGCGGTGGCCGCCCGGCTGTGCGCCCTGGAGGGGGGAACGGCGGCCATGCTGCTCTCCTCGGGACAGGCCGCGTCCTTCTTTTCGGTGTTTAACATCGCCTCGGCGGGGGACCATATCGTGTCGTCCACCGCCATCTACGGCGGCACCTACAACCTGTTCGCCGTCACCATGAAGCGCATGGGCATTGAGTTCACCTTTGTGGACCCGGACTGCACGGAGGAGGAGCTCAACGCCGCCTTCCGCCCCAACACGAAGGCCCTGTTCGGTGAGACCATCGCCAACCCGGCCCTGACGGTGCTGGACATTGAGAAGTTCGCCCGGGCGGCCCACGCCCACGGCGTGCCCCTCATTGTGGACAACACCTTCGCCACCCCGGCGCTGTGCCGGCCCTTTGAGTGGGGGGCGGACATTGTGATCCACTCCACCACCAAGTACCTGGACGGCCACGCCGCCGCCGTGGGCGGCGCCATCGTGGACTCGGGCCGGTTCGACTGGGAGGCCCACGCGGACAAATACCCCGGCCTCACCACCCCGGACGACAGCTACCACGGGGTGACCTACACCAAGAAATTCGGCCAGGGCGGCGCGTATATCACCAAGGCCACCGCCCAGCTGATGCGGGACTTCGGCTCTACTCCCGCCCCCATGAACGCGTGGCTGCTGGGAATGGGGATCGAGACGCTGCCCCTGCGCATGGCGCGCCACTGCGCCAACGCCCAGGGGGTGGCGGAATACCTCCAGAAGCATGAGAAAGTGGCCTGGGTGCGCTACGCGGGCCTGCCCGGGGACAAGTACCACGATCTGGCCCGGAAGTACCTGCCGAAGGGCTGCTGCGGCGTGGTGTCCTTCGGGGTGAAGGGGGGCCGGGCCGCCGCCGAGCGGTTCATGGCGGGGCTGAAGCTGGCCTCCATCGCCACCCACGTGGCGGACGCCAAGACCTGCGTGCTTCACCCCGCCTCCGCCACTCACCGGCAGATGAACGACGCGGAGCTGGCCGCCGCCGGAGTGGCGCCTGATTTGGTGCGCTTCTCCGTGGGCATCGAGGATTTGAACGATTTGACTGCCGATCTGGCGCAGGCTTTGGAGCAGGTATAAGGTTTATCACCAGAAAAGAGGGCGGCGGGGCCGCCCTCTTTTTTATTAAGATTTTGTAAAAAGCCTTGACATTCCACCCTGTGGAAGGTGTACCATGACGGCAGAGAGGGAGGGAAGCCGATGAAGATCAATCAGGTGGAGCAGCTGGTGGGAATCACCAAGGGGAATATCCGCTTCTATGAAAAGGAAGGGCTGCTCACCCCCGGGCGCAACAACGAAAACGGCTACCGGGACTACAGCGACGCCGATGTGGTGTGGCTGAAAAAAATTAAGCTGCTGCGGATGCTGGATGTGCCCATCGAGGAGATACTGCGCCTCAAGTCCGGGTCGCTGACCCTGGAGGACGCCATGGGGCGGCATATGATCCAGCTCCAGCGCAGGCAGACCAACCTGGAGGCGGCCCAGGGCGTGTGTGCCCAGATCCGGGACAGCCGCAGCCAGCTGGACGCGCTGGACGCCGACGGGGTGCTGGAGAGCATGGAGCGGCAGGAACAGGAGGGGACAAAATTTATGAACGTGGGAAAACAGGATAAGCTGACCCGGTATGTCAGTCCCATTGGGGCGGCGGCGGTGGTGCTGGTGATGATGGCGGCGTTTATCGCCCTCATCGCGTGGGGCTTCACCGTCTCGCCGGAGGACGCGCCCCCCATCGGGGTGATTATCGGACTGGCGGCCATCCCGGTGGTGGTCATCATCGGTGTGCTGGCGGCGGTGTACCAGCGCATCAAGCAGATCAAGGGAGGGGAAGAGGATGCTGCTGCTCAATATTGACCACATCCCCGGCCGGGAGATCGAGGCGCTGGCCCTGGTAAAGGGCTCGGTGGTCCAGTGCAAGAGCCTGGGCAAGGATTTTATGGCGGGGATGAAAACCTTTGTGGGCGGAGAGATCGAGAGCTATACCGACATGCTCACCGAGGCCCGGCAGCTGGCCACCAAGCGGATGGTGGACGAGGCGGAGGCCCTGGGGGCGGACGCGGTGGTGAATGTGCGCTACGCCTCGGCCTCCATCATGCAGGGTGCGGCGGAGATCACCGTGTACGGCACGGCGGTGAAGTACAAGGGGTGAGCCTGGTGGAGAAAAAGCGTTACTGGCCCTTCCTGCTGGTGATCCCGCTGATCGCCGCGGCGGCGGCGGGCTGGTTCCTCCTGCCGGAGGAACTGGTCATGCAGATTGGCGTAGACGGCCAGCCCAGCAATGTGATGCCCAAGCTGTTTGGGCTGCTGATTCCCCCGGCGGTGGGGCTGATCGGGGCGGGCATCGCCTCAAGCGCCGCCAAAGAGAAGCACCTGGCGGGCTTCATCACCCTGGCCGTGGCGGCGGCCATCACCGGCTTGACGTTTTTTATGAACCTTTGACCCGCTGGAACCTTTGAAAATAAGCTCTATTGTGCAGTAAAAGGAGAGAATATTATGCTTCGCATCGAACACTATTCCAAAACCTATCCCGGCGGCAAGAAGGCCGTGGACGACCTGACCCTCCACGTGCGCCCCGGAGAGATCTACGGCTTCATCGGCCACAACGGGGCGGGCAAGACCACCACCCTCCGGGCAGTGGCGGGGGTGATGGACTTCACCGAGGGGACCATCACCATCGACGGCCACGACGTGAAAAAGGACCCCGTGGGGGCCAAGCGGGTCACCGCGTTTCTGCCCGACAACCCGGACCTCTACGAGTTCATGAAGGGCATCGACTATTTGAACTTCATTGCCGACCTGTACGACATTCCGGCGGACCGGCGCACCGCCGACATCGGCAAGTACGGCGACGCCTTCGAGCTCACCGGCAACCTGGGCTCCCCCATCGGCAGCTACTCCCACGGCATGCGCCAGAAGCTGGCCCTCATCTCCGCGTTCATCCGTCGCCCCCGGCTGCTCATCCTGGATGAGCCCTTCGTGGGGCTGGACCCCTCCGCCTCCCATCTCATGAAGGGGTACTTAGCTGACCTGTGCCGGGAGGGCTCGGCGGTGTTCTTCTCCACCCACGTGCTGGAGGTGGCGGAAAAGCTGTGCCACCAAATCGCCATCATCAAGGACGGGCGGCTGGTGAAGTGCGGCCCCACCGAGCAGCTGGTGGGCGACTCCTCCTTGGAGGACGTGTTCCTGGAGCTGGAGGGAGACAAATGAAAAAGTTCTTCGCCCTGCTGAAGGTCAGCGTCAAATCTATGCTGCTCTCCTCCACCAACTCCCAGGGGAGCAGCCGGAAAAAAGCGGCTACCGGCGTGGGAGCCATGCTGCTGATCGCGTTTCTGGGGCTGTACCTGTCCGGCTTCTACAGCTCCCTGCTCATGCACGCTCTGGCCCCTGTCCACATGGAGGTGCTGGTGTTCATCTTCATGGGCATGGGGGCGCTGGTGGGCGGGCTGCTGTTCACCACCTTCGCCGTGAAGGGCGTGGTGTTCGGCGGCAGGGACAACGACCTGCTGCTGTCCATGCCGGTCAACTCCACGATGCTGATGGCCAGCCGGGTGTCGGCCATCTATCTGGAAAACCTGCTGTTCTCCCTGTTTGTGCTGGCCCCCGCCGGGGCGGTGTGCGCCTTTATGACCCAGAGCGGAGTGGGGCACAGCGTTCTGTTCTGGGTGCGGCTGGCCGTCGCGGTGCTCGCCCTGCCCCTGCTGGACACGGCTCTGTCGGTGCTGATGGGGGCGCTGGTGGCGTTCTTGTCCGCCAGGGTGGCCCGGGGCGCGCTGGGGCAGAACATCGTGATGGCCGTATACATGGTGGCGGTGTTCTATTTCGCCTTCAATGTCAACGGCATGATCGAGGGCCTGGCCGCCAACGCCGCCGGGGTGAAGGAGTCGCTGAGCTGGGCCGCGCCCATGCTGTGGATGGCGGACGGCATCATGGGGGACTGGGGCAAGCTGCTGGCCTTCGCGGCCTGCTGCGTGGTTCCCTTTGGCCTGGTGGTGTTCGGGCTGGGGAGGGTGTACCGCCAGGCGGTCACCGCCTTTGCCGCCCGGTCCGCCCGGAACGACTATAAGCTGTCCGCCCAGTCCGCCTCGGGACAGAAGAAGGCCCTGCTGGCCAAGGAGGCCAAACGGTTCTTCGGCACTCCCATGTACTTCTGGAACGCGGGCATCGGCCTCATGATGCTGCTGGCGGCGGGGGTGGCGGCGCTGGTGATGCAGCGGGACCTGCAGGAGCTCATCGGCCTTCTGGGGGACGCGCTGCCCGTGATGCCCCTGGCGGCAATGGTGATGGGCTTCTGCCTGTGCACCTCCGCCGTGGCGGCCCCGTCCATCAGTTTGGAGGGGAAATACCTCTGGATTCTGCGGGAGGCCCCGGTGGATGAGAACTCCCTGCTGCGCATCAAGACGGGGTTTGAGCTGCTGCTCAGCCTGCCCTGCACCCTCATCGCCGGGGTGTGCCTCACCATCGCCCTGAAGTTGTCCGCGGCGGAGGGAGCGGTGCTGGTGGGGGCCGCGCTCCTGTTCTGCGTGGGCCACGCCGCCTTCGGAATGCTCATGGGCCTCACCTTCCCCAAGCTGGACGCGGTGAACGAGACCGTGGTGGTCAAGCAGGGTATGGCCGTGATGCTGGACATGTTCGTCCCCATGGCGGTGCTGGGCGTGTGCGCGCTGCTGTACTGGCTGGGCGGCATGCTGTCGGCCTGGGCGGCGCTGGCCCTGCCCATCGCCCTGCTGGCGGCGCTGACGGCGGTGTGCGTGCTCATCCTGGTCAAGAAGGGGCCGGCCATGCTGCGCGCGCTGTGATTGGCGTTTTTGCCGGTTCCAAACATAAGGGCCCGGAGCTCTCCCTTGACAGGGAGGGCTCCGGGCCCTATAATTTTGCCATCAAAACAGGGGGTGCGGGGACATGGAGCGAAGCAAGCGGGTGCTGGTGGCCATGAGCGGGGGGGTGGACTCCAGCGTGGCGGCGTGGCTGCTGCGGGAGCAGGGCTATGAGTGCGTGGGCGTGACCATGAAGCTGTTCGGCAGTGAGACGGCGGGGCGGGAGGACGGATACCCCTGCTGTACGCTGGACGACGTGGAGGACGCCCGGCAGGTGGCCCGGCGGCTGGGCATTCCCCACCACGTGTTCAATTTCACCGGCGACTTTGAGGAAAAGGTCATCCGCCGCTTTGTGGACGCCTACGAGCGGGGGGAGACCCCCAACCCCTGCGTGGACTGCAACCGCTTTTTGAAATTCGACCGGCTTTACCGCCGGGCCATGGAGCTGGGCTGCGGCTACATCGCCACGGGGCACTACGCCCGCATCGCGGAGGACGGCGCGGGGGGCTTCCGCATGGCCAAGGCCGCCGACGAGAGCCGGGATCAGAGCTATGTGCTCTATCCCATCCCCCGGGAGCAGCTGGCGCACACCCTGTTCCCGCTGGGGGGGCTGACAAAGGGAGAGGTGCGGGAGATCGCCCAGGCCCAGGGCTTTGTCAACGCCCGCAAGCACGACAGCCAGGACATCTGCTTCATCCCCGACGGGGATTATCTGGCGTTCATGGAGCGGTACACCGGCCGGCGCTACCCCGCCGGGGACATCGTGGACGCAGAGGGCAGGGTGGTGGGCCGCCACCGGGGGGCGGCGGGGCTCACCATCGGCCAGCGGCGGGGGGTGGGGGTGTCGTCCTCCGGGCGGATCTACGTGTGCGCCAAGTGCATGGCGGACAACACCGTCACCGTGGGGCCGGAGGAACTGCTGTACTCCCGGACCTGCACCGCCCGGGATTGGAACTGGCTGGCGCAGACCCCCTCCGCGCCCTTCGAGGCCCTGGTCAAGACCCGGTACCGCCAGCGGGAGCAGCCGGCGGTCATCTGTCCGGAGGAGGGCGGAGTGCGCCTGGAATTCCGCGATCCCCAGCGGGCGGTGACCCCGGGGCAGGCGGCGGTGGCCTACGACGGGGAGGGCACGGTGCTGGGAGGGGGCACCATTGCGTCGGTATCTCGGGGCTGAGCCATGGTATTTCCAGGGAAACGCGCAAAATATAGGGGAACTGCTTGCACAAAGCTACCAAATATGCTATGCTGTACCATGACACCCCCGCCGCGTGGTTTCCGGTCCGGCGGGGGACGTGAGAGAAAGAGAAGAGGAGAGGATGCGGCGTGTTTTGCCATCAATGCGGAAAGGAACTGCCGGAGGGCGCGAAATTTTGCAGCGCCTGCGGCGCGCCGACAGCGGCCCCGGCCCAGCCGGAGGCGGCGCCCATTGACCTGGACGCCCCGGTGAGCGAATTCATGGCCCCCAAGGAGCCCCAGACGGTTGAGGAGTCCCAGGCGGCGGAAGAGTCCGGGGCGCAGGATAAGCCCTGGCCCGAAGCGCCCGCCCCAG
Organism: uncultured Oscillospiraceae bacterium; assembly: GCA_949841355.1. Lineage (GTDB taxonomy): Bacteria > Bacillota > Clostridia > Oscillospirales > Oscillospiraceae > Enterenecus. The sequence continues at coordinate 7,185 of CATKZP010000026.1, read as the reverse complement.
GGGCGGATGTCCCTGCGGAGGACGTTCCGGCAGTGGAATCCCCTGCGGAGGCGGCGTCTGCGGCGCAGACCCCTGCGGCGGAGACGTCCACGGCGGTGATTCCCCGGACGGCGGAGGGTCTTGCCCAGACCGGCCCGGGCGTTTCGCCGGACCAGCCCCCCGCCAAGCGTCGGGGCAAGGCGGGTTTTGTGGTGCTGGGCGCGGCAGCGGCGGCGGTCATCGCGGTCATTGCGGCGGTGGTGTGGCTGTTCAGCGCTGTGCCGGGCGGCGGGAAGGGCGGCTATGCCTACCTCACCGAGGACGGGGAGCTGATGTACCTGGCCGACCTGAAGGAAAAGACCGAAGCCCTGGAGCTCACCGACGAGGCGGGCTGGTCCGCCGGGGTGAGCTTCTCCCCCGACGGAAAGATGGTATACTTCATCGACGCGGAGAGTACCCTGTACCAGATTTCCACGGCGGAGCTGAAGAAGGACGGCCGGCCGGAGCGGGTCGCCCGGGACGTGAGCTGGTTTATGCTGCTGGACGATGGCAGGCTGCTCTACTGGGAGAAGGACGGCAGCGGGTTCAGCGTGTACGACGGCAAGGAGAGCTTCCGGCTGGTGCGGGACTACCTGGATTACCAGCTCAGCGCCGACCAGAAAACCCTCTACTATACCCAGCAGGACGAGATAGACGGCACCTTGACGCTCTATAAAAAGGCGCTGGAAAAGGACGCCAAGGGCGAGAAGCTGCTGAAAAACGCCGACTGGATCTACAGCAGCTATGACGCCGATCCCCTGGTGTACGTTGAGGAGGACGGGGACGGCGGGGACGGCAATCACCTCACCGTCTATTCCTGCGCCCCCGGCGGCGGCAAGACCAAGCTGGCGGACGGGGTATACTCCGTGGCCGGGATGACGGCGGACGGCGGCCTCTATTGCTGGAAGCAGGACGTGGAGGAGCGCACCCTGTACGACTTCGTCACCGACGCCAAGGCGAAGGAGGACGCGGCCGTTTTGGCGCAGGGCGAGCCGGAGTACCCCTCCTGGCAGAAATATGAAGTTTGGGACTTCGAGTTCTCTGACGGGACGCTTTACTGTATCGCCTACGACGGAACGAAGCACCCCTTAGACGAGACGGAGGTTAAGAAACGTGCCGAGGCGGAGGGCTGGGGCTTTTATGACAGCCCAGACGAACTAGTAGCTGTTTGCTACGATATGTATTATTATGGCGACTATGATCCTCTCCAGGAATACTACGATAAGGCCCTGGAGGAATACGAGGCCGCGTTCGACAAGTGGTACGACGCCCAGAGCCGGGAGGAGCGGCGCCAGGAGCTGAAGGATACCACTTACCGCCAGAGCTCTTACAGCCTGTACCGGTACGTGGACGGCGAGAGCGAATCCATTGCCGCCGGCGCCAAGAGCGCCTATGGCCCCAGCGCCCCCGGCGAGGGCATCTTCCTGTACCGCAAGGTGGATCAGAAGGACGGCAAGGTGGGCGATGTGGCCGATCTGAGCTATTACGGCGAGGTGTATGACCTGCTGAACGCCGAGGGCGGCAGCGGCGAGACGACGTGGTATCAGAACGTGGGCGGCGTGGAGAGCGAACTGGATCTGGAGGATTTCACCAGCGTCAGCCAGGTGATAGCGCTCGACAGCAAGGAGGCGGTGCTGTGGGTGTACGACGGCAGCGAGGAAGCCCTGCTGTCCTATGCCATCGGCCGGGACGCCCTCACCTTCGCCTCCACCATCCTGGAGGGAGACGACTTTACCATTCCCTACGCCGGCTTGGCGGAGAGCGGCAAGCTCTACCTGTTCACCGATGTGGTGGAGGGGTCTGGCGGCAATGGGTACCGCAGCGTGGGCGATTTCTGCCGCTACCAGGGCGGAAAGCTGGAGACCATCGCCAAGGAGGTCTATGAGCTCTACCTGCTGGACGGCAGCGGCGCGATGTACGCCGTCACCGACGTGGACGGCCAGTATTACCAGGAGCTGGCCCAGCTGAAGGACGGCAGGCTCTCCGCCATCACCGATGAGATGAGCGGCGCGCCCATCTTCCTGGACAAAACCCAGGTGCTTTACGTCAGCGACGGCGATTTGATGCTGTGGGACGGCAAGCAGGAGCGGAGGATCGCCCGGGATGTGGAGCAGGTGTGGGCCGGCGCCGAGGCGGCCTTCACCGGATACGCTCCGTTTGACGCGGCGGGCTGACCGGGGGGCGAAGGACGGACAAGGGAGGAAATGAGATATGGCAGTGTTCGACAGCCTGAAGGATACCATTAACAAGGGCGTGACCGCGGTGAGCGTCAAGTCCGAGAGCCTGGTGGAGAGCAGCCGGGTGAAATCCGCCATGGGCAGCAGCCAGAAGAAGCTGGACGCCGAGCTGAGCGCCCTGGGCGTGAAGTTCTACCAGGCTTGGAAGGCCGGAGAGGCGGAGGGGGCGCTGTTTGCCGACGATCTGGCCCGGGTCCGGGCCATTGAAGAGGAGATGGACGGGCTGAGGGTCCGGCTGGAGCAGATCAAGGCGGAGGAGGACAAGATTCTGGGCAGCGCCGCCAAGCCTGCGGCCCAGGGGGGCGTGTTCTGCACCAACTGCGGCAAGCGCCTGCTCCCGGGAAGCCGCTTCTGCGACGAGTGCGGCACCCCGGTGGGCTGAGCGATGCTGGAGGTACGCGGGCTCTGCAAGAGTTACGGGGGCAGACAGGTGCTCGCCCCCGTCAGCTTCGTACTCCCGCCGGGGCAGTGCCTGGGCCTGGCGGGCAGCAACGGCTCGGGCAAATCCACGCTGCTGCGGCTCATCGCCCAGATCCAGCGGCCGGACAGCGGCGAGATTCTGCTTGATGGGCGCAGCGTGCTGGGCGACCGGCAGTTTTTGCGCCGCCGCCTGGGCTACGCCCCCCAGAGCGCCGAGCTGGCCCGCGAGCTGAGCGTGGAGCGCCAGCTGACGCTGTGGGCGCGGGCGTGCGATATGACGGGGCCGCTGCCGGAGGAGGTTTTGGAGCTTTTGGGGCTGAGGGAGCTGCTGCGCCGCCCGATCCGGGCCTTGTCCGGCGGGATGGCCCAGCGGGTGAGCATCGCCATGGCCCTGCTGCCCCGGCCGGACATCCTGCTCATGGACGAGGCCACCGCGGGGCTGGATCAGGGGTATGGGCCTCGGCTGCTGGACTGGCTGGAGAGCTTTCTGGCGGGGGGCGGCAGCCTGATCTGGTGCAGCCACCACCAAGAGGAGCTGGAGCGGCTGTGCGGCGCGGTGCTGCGGCTGGAGAAGGGAAGCCTGCTGTCCTGATAAGCCGGACGGCGGGAAATATAGAGAATGGAGGAGACCTTTCATGTTTTGTTTCAACTGTGGAAAAGAGATTCCCAACGGCTCGGGAGCCTGCCCCTACTGTGGTGCGGCGACTGGGGGCGGGGACGCCGCCGCCGGCGCGCGGCAGGCGGCTGAGCGCGCGGCCGCACCCGCACCCGCCCCTGCCCCCGCCCCGTCCGGCGGGAAGGGGATCGGCAAGGGCGTTATCATCGGCGCGGCCTCGGCTGTGGTGGTGATCATCCTGGCGGCGGTGCTGGCGCTGTCGGGGCTGTTCTCCTCCCCCAAGGGGAAGGTGGAGAAGGCCTTTGCCAAGAGCGCGGCGGCCTATGCCGCGGCCCAAAAGGGGCTGGACCTGCCCGATCTGAGCGAGCTGGTGAAGAGCCGCTCCATGACCCAGCGCTGGAGCGTGGAGATTCACAGCATCAACAGCGAGCTGGCGGGGGCTGACCTGACCGAGCTGAAGGGGCTGGGGGTGCGGATGGTCTCCAATCTGGACCAGAAGGGCCGCAAAATGGATTGCGAGCTGGCCGCCTACTGGGACGGGGAGGACATCGCCTCCATCCAGCTGCTGGCGGAGGACTCTGCCGTCAGCGCCGGCTCCCCTCAGTTCACCAAGGGGAAGTTCTACGGGGTGGACACCGAGACGCTGGGGGAGGACCTGGACCGGCTGGGCGTGGAGGACGGCAGCGTGGACGTGAAGCGCATCAGCTTCAACATCTTTGAACTGATCGAGACGCTCACCCCCGACGAGGCGCAGACCCAGGAGATCGTGCGCCAGGAGAGAGAGGCGGGAAAGCAGCTGCTGGAAGCGCTGGAGGTGTCCAAGACGGGCAAGCAGAGCGTCCAGGTCAATGGCGAGAGCATAGACGCCGTGGTCTACCACGTGCTGGTTCCCGAGGACGCCATGCGGGATTACATCGACGCCATGGAGGATGCCATGGAGCTGGCGGATAACCAGGACGCCGTCAAGCAGGCGCTCCAGTCTGTGGGCGTGCCCAAGGACGAGATCAGCCGGATCATGTCCGAGATGAAGGGCTCCGATTTCTCCGGCGAGCTGTCCGACAGCCTCAGCCAGCTGGTGAAGGAGCTGGGCGATCTGGAGCTGGACGTGTACGTCAGCGGCGGCTATGTGTCCGCGGTGGTCTATGAGGAGCGGATCGACGGCGAGAAGGTGGAGATCGGGCTGTACCTGGGCGGCGGAGAGAACTATGTGGACGACATCAGCCTGGAAATCAACGTGAGCGGCGAAAAGCTCATCGTGGAGTCCACCGGCGACCATGGGGCCAAGAGCGGCGTGTTCACCGATGAGACCACCGTCCGCGTGGGCTCCGAGCGGTTTACCTCCGAGCTGCGCTATGAGCCCAAGGCGGACAAAAACAATTTTGAGTGGGAGATTAAAATGGCCAACACCGCCTCTCTGACGGTGGAGGGCCAGGTCACCGCCGGCAAGGACTCCCTGGAGCTGAAGCTGGACGACGTGAGCGCAAAGGCGGCGGGGATGAAGGTGTGCTCGCTGGGGATAAGCTGCTACGTGGGCCCCTGCAAGGGCTTGACGGTGGACGCACCCTCCCTCACGATGCTCAGCGACATGGACGAGGAGGAGCTGATGGAGTTGAGCTATGACATCGTGGACAATGTGGAGGACTGGGCTTACGACATGATGGACCTGATTCCCGCCGGCCTGCTGTGGTATTTCCTCTGATCTGAGCAGAATGGGTACGCTGGGCTTTTTCACAACTTATTTGACCGTGACTCTGGGCAGGCTCCGCCGGCAGCTCTGGCTGCTGGCAGGGCTTGCCCTGTTATGTCTGCTGCTGCCCCTCATGGCGGGGCGGGCGGCGCAGACGCTGCTGTCCCAGGGGGTGGAGTTCGGCGGGGTGACGCTGGCGGTCATTGCTCCGGCGGGGGATTCCACCCCCGCGCGGCTGGAGGAATACATGAGCGGGATGGAGGACATCGCCCAGTACTGCCGGGTGGAGGCCATGGAGGAGGACGAGGCCCTGGCGGCGCTGGAGCGGGGAGAGGTCACGGCGGTGCTGGCCCTGCCGGAGCGGTTCATCCAGGGGGTTATGGGAGGGGAGAACCCCGACCTGCGCCTCATCGTGGCGGGGGACCGGCCGCTGGAATCGCTGTTGCTTTTGTGGGTGGGGCAGAGCGCGGCGGATATCCTGTCCGCCTTCCAGAGCGGGGTGTACGCCGTGCTGGAGCTCTACGGGCAGTCCCCGCCCCCGGGGCTGAGCTGGGAGCGGGTGGTGGCGGACATCAACCTGCGCTATATCGCCATGGCGCTGGACCGCTCCAGCTTTTTTGAGACCCGGCAGGTATCCGCCACCCAGGCCCTGCCCATTGCGCTGTACTACGCGCTGTCCCTGCTGTGCTATTTCGCCCTGTGCGCCGCGCCGCTGTTCATGCCGGTGTACGGCGGGGACTGGCTGCGGTTCCAGCGGCGGCTGCGGGGGGCGGGACGGAGCTGCGCTGCGGGCTTCTTCAGCGGCGTGGCCGCCGGAGTGCCGGCGCTGCTGATTTTGCTGCTCCCCGCCCTGCTGGCGGCGGGAGGGGGGCGGAGCGTCCCCGCCCTGCTGGGGGCGGCTATAGTGATGGCGGTATTTTGCTCGCTGTTCTGCGCCCTGTGCTGCCTGGCGGCGGGGAGCGCGGGGGGCTGCGGAGCCATGGCCTTTCTCGTCTCTCTGCTGTCTCTGGCGCTGGCGGGGGGGATCGTGCCGCCGGTGCTGCTGCCGGGGGCCGTGCAGCGGCTGAGCTGGCTGTCCCCGGTGGGGTGGCTGCGGCAGACGGCCGCCGGGGCCATGGGCTATGAGACGGCGGGGTCCGCCTGGGTGTGCCTGATTCTGGCCTGCGCCGGGATGGCCGCGGGAGGGCTGGCCCTATACCGCCGCGAGGTGGACCGGCAGGAGGTGGCGCAGTGAGCTTTTTGTGGACCTGCCTGAAAAACGCCCTGCGGGCCCAGGCGGGCAGCTGGCGTAGCTGGGTGCTGCTGGCGCTGCTGCCGCTGATGACCTTCGGCGTGCGCGCCGCCCTTCCGGCGCAGGAGGCGTCCGCCCCCGTTCAGGTGGGGGTGGTGCTGCCCCAGCGGGGCGGGGAGGCGTTCTGGGAGCGGCTGGAGGAGCGCGGCGGGCTGGTGACCGCCTTCCTCCGGGCGGAGGAGGACGAGGCCGTGCGGCAGGTGGCCGCGGGGCGGTGGGACTGCGCGCTGGTGCTGCCGGAGGACTTTGAGGAGCGGCTGGCCCGGCGGGACACCTACCGGCTGTTTACCCTGCTGACCGGTCCCGGCTCCGCCGCCTACCCCCTGGTGCGGGAGGCTGCGGCGGCCTGCGTGGCCCAGCTCACCGCCCCCGGCGTGGCGGAGGATTACCTCATCGACAGCGGCGTGCTGGACCCGGAGGAGGCCGCCGCCGCGCGGCCCCGGCTGGAGGAGGAGCTGCTGGACCAGGAGCGGGTGCTGGTGCGCATGGAGACGGCGGACGGCCGGGCGCTGGCGCCGCTGGAGGTGGCGCAGGGCGGGGTGGACACGGTGCTGGCAGGGCTGACCGCCGTGGTGCTGCTGGTCTGGGCGCTGTTCACCGCCATGGATCTGGGCCGCTGGCTGGACAGCCCCTTTGCCCGGCGGCTGCTCCCCCTGCGGGGGCGGATGGTGCTGCTGCTACCCCGGCTGGCGGGGGCGCTGGCCCCGGCGCTGGCGTCGGGAGCGCTGGGGCTGCTGGCGCTGGAGCGGCCGTGGGAGTGCATACCGGCCCTGATCCCCTACCTGCTGTTCTGGGGGGCGCTGGGGCTGGCGCTGGCCCAGGTCCCGGCGGCGTGGAACGCCATGCCGGTGCTGATGCCCTTCGCGCCCGCGGCGGCGCTGCTGCTCTCGCCGGTGCTGGCGGACCTGTCGCTGCT
>CATKZP010000025.1 GCA_949841355.1 uncultured Oscillospiraceae bacterium | reverse complement strand
ATGGGGCAATAAGAAGTACATGAACATGAAGCATCTGGAAACCGCTTTGGATGATCCTTCTATCGCCGGCTGACCCATTCTCATTGGAGACTGCTTCCCCTTTTGCGCATAACTCTTGACACTACCGTGCGGGGTGGCCCTTGGCCGGAGGGGGATTTGTTTATCACAGCCCTCTCAGGAACCCGTACAGCAGATGGAGGGGGAAGTATCCCAGCACGAAGCTGGCGATGTTGGCGGCAAAGGCGTATCCCACCCGACGGGCGCGGGTGCGCTCCCGGAGCAGGAGGGCATAGGCCAGAGTCTCCGCCGCCCAGATGACCAGCTCTGGGATGAGGATGGTGAGGGAGTAGTTGAGGAAATGCCAGCCCGCCTCCGCCAGCATGGACCCCACGGCCAGGTGGAGCCCGGTCTGGGTGGCGGCGTTGACGGCCAGGAACACCAGCCAGCTGCGCTTCTCCCGGAAGCCGAACAGCCAGAGGATGGCGCCCTCGATGACAAGGGTGGGGATCAGGGTGGCGGCCAGCCGGACGAAAAACCGCAGGGGCGGGGGCGTGGCCTCCCGCACGGTGTTGGCCTGCCAGTCGTAGACGATATTGCCCACAAAGTCCCGGGTGTACGGGACTTCCGCGGCCTGGGCCTGGTCCGCCGTGGCGGCGGCCACCCGGAAGGTCTCAGGCAGGCCCGTATAGAAAAAATGCCAAGTCCCGTCCTCCCGGGGGCGAACGTCGCCAAAGACGGGGTTTCGGCGGGCCACGCCGGTGGTATAGGCCAGCACCCAGCCGTCTCCCTCCAGGGAGCGCAGGCGGTCCAGAAGGGCCGGGTCGCACTCGCCGTTGGAGTTGGGGTAGGGCTGGTTCGCTGGCTCGCCCTGGGCCAGCAGATCCAGGTAGAGCACCCCCTCCGGGGCGTTGACCACGGTGATGGCGACCTCCGGCTTGGGACCGATGTCGGCCCATGCGGTGGGGATCAGGCAGAGCAGGCACAGCAGCAGGACGGGGAATACGCGGGCAAGAGACAGGGATTTTCCGTTCATTTTGACCTCCTTTTCCGTAAAAGATATCCTCCGCGCGGGGGTGCAAGAGTCCCCGCAGGAACAGTTTACCATGAGGGGATGTGAAAAACAATAGGAGCGGCCGGGAAATGGACAGAAGTTTCAGGCAAATTTTACAAATCCCGTGGACAAGAGGCGGGAAGTGTGTTAAAATAAATTTCAAATGCGGAAAATAAAGGTGTTTTTCTACAAAAGACACAGGCCGGACAGGCTGGAAAGGTGGGCGCGCATGGCGGCGCTGGAAGAAAAGAAGCTGTTTTTACTGGATATGGACGGTACGATTTACCTGGACAAGACGCTGTTCCCCGGGACGATGCCGTTTTTGGACGCTGTCCGGGCGAAGGGGGGGCGGTATCTGTTTCTCACCAACAACTCCTCCAAGTCGGCGGACGCCTATATCGCCAAGCTGGCGGGCATGGGCGTACCGGCTGTGCGGGAGGATTTCCTCACCTCGGTGGACGCCCTCATCGCGGACCTGGGCGGGCGTCCGCCCTTCCGCAAGTGCTACGCCTTCGGCACCGAGACCTTCCGGCGGCAGCTGGCCGAGGCGGGCGTGCCGGTGACCGCCCGGCTGGAGGACGATGTGGACTGCCTGCTCATCGCCTTCGACACCGAGCTGACCTTCCAGAAGCTGGAGGACGCCTGCATTCTGCTGAACCGCGGGGTGGAGTTCATCGCCACCAACCCGGACTGGGTGTGCCCCACCTGGTACGGCTGCGTGCCCGACTGTGGCAGCGTGTGCGAGATGCTTTTCCGGGCCACAGGGCGCAGGCCCCAGGTCATCGGCAAGCCCCAGCCCGCCATGGCGCTGCTGGCGCTGGCGCGCACCGGCCTGCGGCCCGATCAGGCGGTGATGATCGGGGACCGGCTGTATACCGACGTGGCCAGCGGCGTCAACGCGGGCATCGACACCGCTTTCGTCCTGTCCGGCGAGGGGACCATGGCCGACTTGGAGCAGAGCGATGTAAAACCCACCTGGGTGTTTGACGACATCGCCGCCCTCCACCGAGCCTGGGAAGGGACGGGAACGCCGTGAGCCTGCGGGAGAGTTGGGACCGGCTGCCTCCCGAGGCGTTCACAGGCGGCGGGCTTACCATCCGGGAGGTCCGGGACGACCAAGACCTGTGGTATGCCGCGGTGGAGTGCGCGCTGGCGCCGGGACAGGAGGAATTCGTCAATCCGGCGGGCTTTGACATCGGAAGGGCCTACCTGAACCCGGCGGACAATATACCCTGCGTCATCTGCCTGGAGGAGGGGACCAGAATCGGGTTTATCGTATTTCGTATGTGGCGGGCGGCCGGGACGGCCTATAACTGGGGCTATTACCTGGATCAGGATTGGCAGGGCCGGGGATACGGCGGGCAGGCGGCCCGCCTGGCCCTTCAAATCCTCGCCGCGATGGACCGGGACATGCCCGTCAAGCTGTCCGCCGAGGCGGACAATCTCAAAGCCCAGCGCCTGTATGAGAAGATCGGATTCCAGCGGCTGGACGAGCTGGACGGGGACGACCTGGTGTTTGGCCTGCGGCGGTATGCCGAGAGAGAAGAGGAGAGACTACTATGAACGAGCTGAAGCTGAACAACAAGCGCACCATCCTGGTGGGGCTGGCCTTCCTGTCCATCTGTTCCTTCTGGCAGATGTACGACAATCTGGTGCCCCTCATCCTGAAGAACACCTTCCAGATGGACGAGTCGCTCACCGGCGCCATCATGGCGGCGGACAATATCCTGGCGCTGTTTCTGCTGCCCTTCTTCGGCGGGCTGTCCGACCGGACCAACACCAAAATCGGCCGCCGCACCCCCTATATCCTGGCGGGCACCGCCGGGGCGGTGGTGCTGATGAACCTGCTGCCCATGCTGGACAACAGCTACTTCCAGCAGGCGGCCCCCTTCAAGCTGGCGAGCTTTGTCATCGTGCTGGGGCTGCTGCTCATCGCCATGGGCACCTACCGCTCTCCCGCCGTGGCCCTCATGCCCGACGTCACCCCCAAGCCCTTGCGATCCAAGGGAAACGCCATCATCAACCTGATGGGCGCGGTGGGCGGCGTGCTCTATCTGGGGGTGAGCGTGCTGCTCTACCCCCGGGAAAAGACCCAGGGTCTGGTCCACGTGGATTACCAGCCGCTGTTTTTTATCGTATCCGTCATCATGGTGCTGTCGGTGGCGGCGCTGATGCTCACCATCCGGGAGCCCAGGCTGGCGGAGGAGAACCGTGCGCTGGAGAAAAAGCATCCGGAGTGGAATCTGGCCCGGGACGACGGCAGCGGCGGCGAGGTGCTGCCCGGCCCGGTGAAGCGCAGCCTTGCGTTCCTGCTGGCGTCCATCGCCCTGTGGTTTATCGGCTATAACGGCGTGACCACGTGGTTTTCCACCTACGTCTCCCAGGTGATGGGGGAGGGCATCGGCGGCACCAACACCTGCCTGATGGTGGCCACCGTGGGCGCTATCGTGTCCTATATCCCCATCGGCGTGGTGGCGTCCAAATTCGGCCGCAGGCGCACCATCCAGGCGGGGGTGATCCTGCTTGCCCTGTGCTTTGCCGGGGGCTTCTTCATGACCCGCGGCGCCCACACCATCACCGCCCCCATGTACGTGACCTTCGCCCTGGTGGGGCTTGCCTGGGCGGCCATCAACGTCAACTCCCTGCCCATGGTGGTGGAGATGTGCAAGGGCTCCGACGTGGGCAAGTTCACCGGCTATTACTACACCGCGTCCATGACCGCCCAGGTCATCACCCCCGTGCTGGCGGGCACGCTGATGAAGCACATCAGCTATCAGATTCTCTTCCCCTACGCCGCCTTCTTTGTGGCTATGAGCTTTGTCACCATGCTCTTTGTGCGCCACGGCGACAGCAGGGCCGAGGCCAAGACGGGGCTGGACGCCTTTGAGGACATGGACGACTGACCGATCCGTCCGGCCGCGCCTCGGCTGCGGGGAAAGGAGCGCCTGATGAAAAAGACCGCCGTACTGCTCTATCCGCTGTTCTCCCTTCAGGAGATCGGCGCGCTCACCGAGCTGTTCAAATTCTACCAGCGTGAAATCGTCACCTTTTCCGCCGGCCGGGAGCCGGTGAAGAGCGAGGACGGCTTCACCATCCTCCCCGACCGGGACCTGACGGAGTTCCGCCGGGAGGAGTTTGACTCCCTGGTCCTTCCGGGCATCTGGGAGCCTCTGCCGGTGCTGCTGGACGACCGGATCATCCGCTTTCTGGAGCAGTTCCGGGGGGACGATGGGCTTCTCATCGCCGCCATCTCCGCCGGGCCGCTGTTGCTGGGCAGGGCGGGGCTGCTGGAGGGAAAGCGCTTCACCCACGGCGTGTTCGAGGAGTTTTTGGACGCCTTCCCCGTGATGCCCCGGGAGAACACCGTGCGCACCTACCTGGTGGAGGACGGCAATCTCATCACCGCCTACGGCGGGGCCTTCCGGGAGTTCGCGGCGGCGGTGGCCCGCAAGCTGGGCATCGACTGCCCCGCCCAGATTTTCGCCCCCATGGCGGGGAAGGACTACGCGGAGGAGGACTTCATATTCCATCTGCCGCCGGAAATTCTGCCCGAGGCCCGGGCGTTCTGGGACAAGTGCCTGGAGGAAGCGGCGCAGCAAAGCCAATAAGGAGATGTTTTCATGAAAATCATTGCGAAGGCGGGACTGGCCGCTCTGGGGGCGGCGGGGGTGTGGTGCGCCCTGCTGGCGCCCCGCCGGAACCAGCCGGGCTGGGAGCGGCTGGAGGGGGTGCGCTACGCCCACCGGGGCCTTCACGACCCGGCGCTGGGCATTCCGGAGAACTCCATGGCCGCCTTTCGCCGGGCCGTCGAGCACGGCTTCGGCGCGGAGCTGGACGTCCACCTCATGGCGGACGGCGGGCTGGCCGTGGTCCACGACAGCAGCCTGAAGCGGGTGTGCGGCGCGGACGTGTGCATTGAGGACCTCACCGCCGCCGATCTGGCGCGCTATCCCCTCATGGGGACGCAGGAGACCATCCCTCTGCTCTCCCAGGTGCTGGAGCTGTTCCAGGGGAAAACGCCCCTGGTCATCGAGCTGAAGGTGGAGCGGGGCAATGCCGCCGCCCTCACCGACGGGGTGATGGCCGCGCTGGAGGGGTGGAACGGGGCGTACTGCCTGGAGTCCTTCCATCCGGCGGCGCTGCTGCGGCTGAAGGAGAAGCACCCCCAGGTCCTCCGGGGCCAGCTGAGCCAGAATTTTTTGAAGCCGGAGGAGGCCAACGGGCTGTCCCTGCCGGTGCGCTTTGCGCTGACCAACCTGCTCACCACCGCGTTCACCAGGCCGGACTTCATAGCCTACGGCTGGAAGGACCGGGGGAACGCCAGCCTGCGGCTGATGAAGGCGCTGTACGGCGTGCACGAGGTGAGCTGGACCGTCCGGGACCGGGAGACCATGGACGCGCTGGACCGGGCGGGCGCGGCCTCCATTTTCGAGGGCTTTGTGCCATGAGCCTGTGAATAGCCGCAGCCCCGCCGGAGTTTCAGGCTCCGGCGGGGCTGTCAATCAGCGGCGGGAAAATCCTAGTGTAAGAGTAGAAATTCCCACTTGACAAGTTGAGTTAGCCGTGGTAAATTATACTCATCTCAAAAAGTTAGCGCTTACTAACCCGTGCGGACGTCAGGGGGACCGGTCCTGACGCGGGGGTTCAGGGCGCGCCGGAGGTGTGAGCAATGACAGCGTTTTTGGCTGAGAACTGGGGCAGCATCCTGGTGCTGGCGGCGGTGGCCGCTGGGGCGGCGGCGGTGGTGCGGAGCATGGTCCGCCGCAGAAAAGCCGGGGAGTTCGGCTGTGGCTGCGGCTGTTCCAACTGCCCGTCAAAGGGGACCTGCCATAGGGACCGGTAAAAAAGCCCCCGGGAGCGCCGCTCCCGGGGGCTTTGCGTATTCACACAGAGGAGCGGGGAAGAGCCTGCGCCAAACATGTTTCACGTGAAACGTTAGTTTGGGAATTCAGCGCTCGCACTTCCAGAAGAACACGCTGTAGGGGGGCAGCTCGCTGCCGCCGCCAAAGTCGTGCTCCTGCCCGGTGATGAGGTCCACCGCCCGGCCGCAGCCCGCGTCGAAGTGGGCGGTAAAGGGCTGGCTGTCGGCGTTCACCGCCACCAGCACCCGCTCGCCGTCCGTCCGGCGCTGGAACACCGTCTGCTTGTTGGTGAGCACCAGGTCCTGGAAATCGCCCCAGCACAGCGCTTCGCTCTCCTGGTGAGCCTTTGCCATGGCGGCGATGGTGTCGGTGAGTTCGTTCCACTCCGGCCCGTCGAAGCAGGGGCGCAGGGCGTCGTCCCCCTGGGACTTGTCGCCCAGAGCCCCCCACTCGCTGCCGTAGTACACGCAGGGGATGCCGGGCATACCGAACAGGATGCCGTACATCAGGGGCAGGTGGGCGGGGTTTTGAAGGATGGAGGCCGCCCGGGTGACGTCGTGGTTGTCAGCGAAGCATAGGAGGTGCTTGCCCTTGTAGAGGGTCCACTGCTCGGGGCCGTACTGGCGCTTGAGAGAGTGGACGATCTCGAACAGGTTCATGGAGTTCAGCGCGGAGTACAGCCCCTTGTAGCACTCGTAGTTGGTGCAGGAGTGGAGCATCTCGCCGTTGACCCACTGGTTGTAGTCGCCGTGGAGGGTCTCGCCCACCAGGAAGAAGTCGGGCTTGAGCCCGTCGCAGAAGGAGCGCAGGCGGCGCAGAAAGTCCTTGTCCAGGCAGTAGGCCACGTCCAAACGCAGCCCGTCAATGCCGAACTCGTCCACCCAGAGCTTCACGCAGTCCAGCAGATGGTCCACCACGGCGGGGTTGCGCAGGTTGAGCTTCACCAGCTCGAAGTGGCCTTCCCAGCCCTCGTACCAGAAGCCGTCGTTGTAGTTGGAGTTGCCGTCGAAGCTGATGTGGAACCAGTCCTTATAGGGGGAGTCCCACTTCTTCTCCTGCACGTCCCGGAAGGCCCAGAAGCCGCGGCCCACGTGGTTGAACACCCCGTCCAGCACTACCTTGATGCCATGGGCGTGAAGGGTTTGGCACACCTGGGCGAAGTCCTGGTTGGTACCCAGCCGGCAGTCGATGCTCCGGTAATCCCGTGTGTCGTAGCCGTGGCGGTCGCTCTCGAAAACAGGGGAGAGGTAGAGGGCGTTTACCCCCAGCTTTTCCATATGCCCGGCCCAGTCCCCAATTTTGTCAATGCGCTTGGCCTGTACGCCGTCGTTCTCTTTGGGGGCTCCGCAGAAGCCCAGGGGATAGATTTGATAGAATACGCTTTGTTCCGCCCACATGGGCGTCACTTCCTTTCTGAGTATACTTCATGGCGGTGGAGGCCGTGAGCCAATAGTATAGCAGAAACGGCCCCAAAAAGCAAGCCGTCCCCCTACCGCCCTTGACAGTCCATGCGCCCCAGTAAAGCCCGCAGCTGGGCGGCGTTGCGCCGCTGCCGGACGGAGATGGCGCGGAGTATGGGCACCAGCTCGGTGCACACGTCGTATTTTAAGGCGGTGTCCGCCATGCGCCAGGCCCCCAGGCAGTGGGGGATCATCTGCCGGGCAAAGACGGCGGCCAGACGGTTGTTCTCCGGCGCGCAGCCCATTCTGGTATACATGTCCCGGCAGATGAGGTCCATCCGCCGCTGGTACAGCCGCAGATCCGCCCGGGCGTTGGTGAGCTGGGCGCAGGCGGGCAGCACGGCCTGGAGCTGCTGCGCGCCCTGGGTGTGCTCCTCCACGAAGCGCTGGGCCAGGCGGCGGACGGCCTTGTTTTCGGTGAAGCGCAGAACGTTGCCGGACATCTGGACGGCCGAGCGGTGGTGAGGGATCATCTGGACCACGAAATTGTGGGAGATGCTCTGATCGAGGCTGGCGGTGGTCATGCCCTGGACCATGGCGTCCAGGGTCTGATAAAAGCAGCATAAGTAGGTTTTGGCGTCCTGGCTGAGCAGGCAGGTATTTTTCATGGATCAGCCCTCCTTTTGCCCATTCTATGAGGGGAAAGGGGGAGACGTTCAAAAAGCGGCGGCCAATCTGGCCGCCGCTTTACGCTAGCTTTGCTCTTTTCCGATGTCAAAGGCGTGGAGCCAGTCCGACTTGAGCAGGAACAGCAGGAACACCACGGAGCTTAAAAACCACGTGAGGGGATAGGCCCAGGAGATGGTGGCGAACACGGGAAATACCTGGGTGGCCATGGTGACGTAGGCGACCCGGACGCAGCACCAGAAGGCCAGCATGGTGACCATGGGCACGAAAGACTTGCCGCAGCCCCGCAGCACGCCGGCGGCGCAGTGGGAGAAGGCCAGCAGGAAGAAGAAGGGAGCTACCACCCGGGCCTGGATCGCGCCAAACTGGATGGCCTCCGCCTCGTCCACAAAGAAGCGCAGGGCGGGGGGAGCGGCGAAGAGAAATATCACCCCAATGGCCTCCGCCAGCACGACGCCGGACAGAATGCCGAATACGGCGCCCTTTTTGGCCCGGTCGTACTGCCGGGCGCCCAGGTTCTGGCTGATGAAGGTGGGCAGGGACATGGACATGGCCATGATGGGCAGGAACACCAGCCCCTCGATCTTGGCGTAGGCCCCGTGGCCGGACATGGCGTACTCGCCAAAGGCGTTGATATTGCTCTGCACCACCAGGTTGCCGATGCTGATGACGGCGTTCTGCACGCCGGTGGGCAGGCCCTGGCGGACCACTTGGGAGAGAATGTCGGGGTAGACCCGCAGCTTGGAGAAGTCCAGCCGGGTGTAGTCCTTCAGCCGGCACATCCGCCACAGGCACAGAAGGAAGCTGATTCCCTGGGTGAGCACGGTGGCGATGGCGGCCCCCGCCACCCCCCAGTGGAACACCGCCACAAACAGCAGGTCCAGCGCCATGTTCAGCGCGGAGGAGACGATGAGGTAGTACAGCGGGTGGAGGCTGTCCCCCAGCGAGCGCATGATGGCCATGCAGATATTGTAGAGGATGACGGTGAACACCCCGCCGAAGTAGATGCGGAAATAGGTCAGGGAATAGGGGAGCACAGACTCCGGCGTGTTCATGACCAGCAGCAGCCGGGGCACCAGCAGCAGCCCCACCACCGTGGACAGCACCGAGGCGATGATGCCGAACAGGAAGTTGGTGTGGATGGCTCGGACCACGTTTTCCTCGTCCCTGGCGCCATAGTACCGGGAGATGATGACGCCGCCGCCGATGGCGATGCCGTTGAAAAAGCCGATGACCAGAAAGGTGAGGCTGCCGCCGGAGCTGACGGCGGCAAAGGCGCCGTTATCAGCGAAATTGCCCAGCACCCAGGCGTCGGCCAGATTGTAGAGCTGCTGGAGCAGCTGCCCCAAAAACAGCGGAAGGGCGAAGGATAGAATGCCCTGGACGATAGAGCCCTCGGTCAGCGACTGGTTTTGGGCCCCAAAGCGGCCCTTGAACAATGCCATGATCTTCATTCCTCACTTTGACTATGGTGTGACACACGTAAATCATAGCATAGCACAGGGATATCCCGCCGTCAAGAGCGCCCCGGAGAAAAAGAGAGAAAAATGTCCGCCTCCTGGGTTGGGAGGCGGACAAAAAAGCGGTCAGCGGACGATCTTGTAGTAGGTCCGGGCGGTGAGCAGGTATACCATGGCGTATGCCGCCAGGAAGGCCAGCAGCGTCCCGGCCGTGCACAGGGCCACGGTGAGGATGCTGCGCACCCCGAACATGGTGAGCATGCGCTGCACTAGGTTGAAGTCGAAGAGCAGGTGGACCGCCGCCACCGCGATGGGCAGGAAGAACACGATGAGCACCTGGCTGCGGATGGAGGCGCGCACCTCCCGCTGGCTCAGGCCCACCTTGCGCATGATCTCAAAGCGGCCCTGGTCCTCGTACCCCTCGGACACCTGCTTGTAGTAGATGATGAGCACCGTGGCCATGAGGAAGATCACCCCCAGGATGATGCCCAGGAACAGGAAGCCTCCCGCCATGGAGTAGCCGTCCACCGCCATCTCGGCGCGGCTGTCCGTGCGCCAATAATTCCAGGCGCCGGTGCCGTTGTAAAACCCTTCGGTGATGGAGGCGTCGGTCCAAGCGTCCATAAGGGCCAGCTCTTGGTCGTTGGTGCAGTCCAGGTTTACCAGCAGGACGGCGGCCAGCTCGGCGGCGAGGTTCTCCAAGGCAGTTTCCTGGAGGGCCCAGAACTCCATGAGGGCGGCCTTGTCCGGCACGACGATGCACAGTGTCTCAAACATGTCGAAGGTGATATTGAAATATTCTACGGCAGGCAAAGTATCTGTCACTGTGATAACCTTGGGCTGTCCGATCTCAGTGCCATTGCTGACGCTGATCCCATGAAAGGCCAGCTCGGGGCCAAAATTTTGGGGAAGCCGGCCGCATACCGCCGCTTCTCCCGGCTGGAGGACGGGGGCGGCGTTCCCTGTGAGGGCGGCATAGCCGTCGGGAGTGAGCAGATAGACGGCCCGGCGGTCATTGCTGGGGCCCTCCCGGCCAATCTCCAGGTGTCCGGAGTCCGGGTTAGCCAGCACGTTGAAATGCAGATATTCCGCAGCGTTCACTCCGACGACGGGGACGCTTTGCTCCGCTGCGAAGCGCTCCACCAGAGCTTCCGCGCCATCCAGATCCAACTCCTGCCCGGCGGCGGGATCGTAACGGACATCCATGGTCAGATTGGCGGGATATTGGGCGGCGATGATCTCTCCCTGCCCCAGATACAGAGCCAGAGTTCCCGAGAGCATCACCATCACCATGGTGGACAGGATGCAGATGTTGGCAAGGCCCACCGCGTTGCGCTTCATGCGGTAGAGCATCCCGGACACGCCGATAAAGTGGCCGGTTTGGTAGTAAAAGCCCTTGTTTCTGCGCAGCAGCTTCAGCAGGGCGATGCTCCCGGCGGTGAACAGGCAGTAGGTGCCGATGATGACCAAAATCACCGCCAGGAAGTAGAAGGCCATGGCCAGGGCGGGGTCCTTGGTGGCGACGGCGATGAAGTAGCCGGCCCCCAGGCAGAGGACGCCGATGACCGCCATCAGCCAGCGGGTCTTGGGCTCCTTTTCTCCCACGCTGCCGCCGTGGAGCAGCTCGATGGGGTTGGACACCCGAACCCGGAACAGGTTGAGCGCCAGAGCCAGCAGGAGCAGAAGGCCGAAGAAGGCCGCCGTCTCCACCATGGCGGGGAGAGAGAGGGAGGAGCGGAAGGGAATGGAGAATTGCAGCAGAGAGATGAGGGCCACGGTGGCCAGCTTGTGGAAGACCACCCCCAGCGCCAGCCCGCCGCCGATGCCCAAAATGGCGGTATACAGGCTTTCCCAGCACTGGATGAGGGCGATGTTCCCCTTGCCCATGCCCAGAATGTTGTAAAGGCCCAGCTCCTTTTTGCGCTGCTTCATGAGAAAGCTGTTGATGTAGAGCAGCAGGACGGCGGACAAAATGCCCGCCACAAACATGCCAATCTGCATCATCACCATCACATAGGCAAAGCCCCGCATGGTCATCACGCCGGGGTCGGCGCACAGAGCGGACATGACATAGAACGCGGCGGTGAGCCCCGCCAGAGCCAGCAGATAGGGGACGAAAAACCGGCGGTTCTGGCGCATCCCCTGGGCGGCCAGCTTGGGATAGAGTCCGTTACGCAAGGCGCTCACCTCCATCGGCCAGCCGGGTGAGGGTCTCGGTGATGAGGCGGTACATCTGGCCGTCGGTGCGGTTTTCCCGGTAGAGCTGGTGGTACACCCGGCCGTCCCGGATGAACAGAACCCGGCCCGCCCGGCTGGCCGCGGCGGTGGAGTGGGTGACCATCAGCACGGTCTGCCCGGCGGCGTTGATTTTGGTGAACAAATCCATCAGAGCGTCCGCCGCCCGGGAATCAAGGGCGCCGGTGGGCTCGTCGGCCAGCACGATCTGGGGCTGGGTGATGAGGGCCCGGGCTACGGCGCAGCGCTGCTTCTGCCCGCCGGACACCTCGTAGGGGTATTTGTCCAGCAGGGATTCAATGCCCAAAGTCTGGGCCAGGGGAGTGAGGCGGCGCTTCATCTCCGGGTATTTTTTTCCTGACAGCACCAGGGGGAGGAGGATATTGTCCCGCAGGGAAAAGGTGTCCAGCAGGTTGAAGTCCTGAAACACAAAGCCCAGGTTGTCCCGGCGGAAGGCGGCCAGCTCCCGCTCCTTTACCGCGGTGAGGTCCCGCCCCGCCAGCAGCACCGACCCGGCGGTGGGCTTGTCCAGCGCCGCCAGGATGTTCAGAAGGGTGGTTTTGCCGGAGCCGGACTCGCCCATGATGGCCACGTACTCCCCCTGGTCCACGCCGAAGGACACGTCGGCCAGAGCCTCTACCTTGTGGCCGCCAAAGCGGGTGGAATAGACTTTTTTCACATGACTGACTTCCAGAATCGACATAATGATATACCTCCATTGTTGTCACGCTGCGAAGCGGCCAGGGCGCCGGGCGGCTTTCGCTCCGCGCCAAGCTCCCCCGCGGCCCGCTTCTCCGCGCCCCTTAACTGTATTACCTGTGTTGGTACAGATAGTATACAGAAAAAGGGTTAAGAAGCAAGCGGGGAAATTTGAAAGATTTTCTTAAGAGGCCGTGGAGGCGGCGGGGGTTTTTTGCCCGTTCCACTTGACAAGCGGCGAAAATATGATAAAATGTGGTGGCAATGATGGAGTAAAGCCCAAAACCGCGCGTACCAGAGAGAGGGGAGAGTGGAAGCCCTCACGCACAGCGGCTGGGCGGGCCGCTCCTGAGCGCTCCCGGGCTGACCGGGACGGCATCCCCGTTATCGGATGAACGAGTGTCCTCGCCAGGAGGAAATCAGGGTGGTACCACGGAGCGCGCGCTTCGTCCCTGAGTGTTGGCGGGGATTTTTTTGCGTGAAGGAGGGGCGGAATGCCTGCGGTGAAGCTGGCGGTCGCCCGGAGCGAATGCCGGTGCGGCTGCCACGAAATAGGCTCGCGGCGGGCCCCCTGCTTTGACGCAAAATGCCCCGACGGAGGCGGCGTGTGTTCCCATGGCGAAGTAATAGAACAATCATAATGATAAATTGGAGGTAATTCCTATGTACGATCCCAAGCCCTACGGCCTGAACGAGCTGCGGGAGATGTTCCTGAAGTTCTTCGAGACCAAAGGCCACCTGCGCCTGCCCAGCTTCTCCCTGATCCCCCAGAACGACGCGTCCCTGCTGCTCATCAACTCCGGCATGGCCCCCATGAAGCCCTTCTTCACCGGAGAGCAGGAGCCTCCCCGCCACCGCGTCACCACCTGTCAGAAGTGCATCCGCACCGGCGACATCGAGAACATCGGCCACACCGACCGCCACGGCACCTACTTCGAGATGCTGGGCAATTTCTCCTTCGGGGACTACTTTAAAAACGAGGCCATTCACTGGGCCTGGGAGTTCCTCACCTCCCCCGAGTGGGTGGGGCTGGACCCCAGCCGCCTGTACCCCTCCGTGTTCGCCGGCAATGAGACCACCCCCGCCGACGACGAGGCGTTCCGCATCTGGAACGAGGAGATCGGCATTGCCCCCGAGCGGATTTTCAAGTTCGGCAAGGAGGATAACTTCTGGGAGCACGGCTCCGGCCCCTGCGGCCCCTGCTCCGAGATCTACTATGATCGGGGCGAGAAGTACGGCTGCGGCAAGCCGGGCTGTACTGTGGGCTGCGACTGCGACCGGTATATCGAGGTGTGGAACGTGGTGTTCTCCCAGTTCGACAACGACGGGAACAACCACTACACCGAGCTGAAGCAGAAGAACATCGACACCGGCATGGGGCTGGAGCGGCTGGCCTGCGTATGCCAGGGGGTGGGCTCCCTGTTTGACGTGGATACGGTGATGAACATTACCAATAAGGTGTCCGAGATCACCCACGCCCACTACGGCGAGAGCCGGGAGAAGGACGTGTCTCTCCGGGTGATCACCGACCACATCCGCTCCTCCGTGTTCATGATCTGCGACGGCGTGCTGCCCTCCAACGAGGGCCGGGGCTATGTGCTGCGCCGCCTGCTGCGCCGGGCCGCCCGCCACGGCAAGCTGCTGGGCGTGAACGAACCCTTCCTGTACCAGGTGTGCGGCACCGTCATCCACGAGAACGAGGGCCACTACCCCGAGCTGCGGGAGCGGCAGGACTATATCACCAAGGTCATCCGGGTGGAGGAGGAGAACTTCGCCAAGACCATCGACGGCGGGCTCAAGATCTTCAACGAAATGCTGGCGGGCCACAAGGAGAAGGGGGACAAGACCTTCTCCGGCGCGGACGCCTTCAAGCTGTACGACACCTACGGCTTCCCGGTGGACCTGACGCTGGAGATGGTGCAGGAGCAGGGAATGGACCTCAATGAGGCGGAGTTCAAGCAGCTCATGGAGGAGCAGCGCCAGCGGGCCCGCAAGGCTCGGGAGGCTCTGGGCGACCTGGGCTGGGCCGGGGTGGAGTTCGGCAAGGACGTGCCCGAGACCCAGTTTGTGGGCTACGACCACACCGCCATCCAGGACGCCAGGGTGGTGGCCCTGGTGGTGGAGAACGAGCTGGCCGAGGAGCTGATGCCCGGCGTGGAGGGCATCGTGGTGCTGGACAAGACCCCCTTCTACGCGGAGATGGGCGGGCAGGTGGCCGACCACGGCATGATTTTTGCCGATAAGGTGGGCTTTGAGGTCACCGACGTGCAGAAGAACAAGGGCGGCAAATATATGCACTACGGCAGGATGACCGAGGGCGTGCTGAAGGTGGGGGACACCGTGGGCGCCCAGATCGACAAGGAACGCCGCATGGCCATTATGCGCGCCCACTCCGCCACCCACCTGCTGGACAAGGCTCTGCGGGAAGTGCTGGGCGATCACGTTCACCAGGCAGGCTCCCTGGTGGAGCCGGACCGCCTGCGCTTCGACTTCACCCACTTCGAGGCCATGACCCCGGAACAGGTGGCGGAGGTCAGCCGGACCGTCAATGACGCTATTTTGGCGGGCTATGCCGTGGACACCCAGGTGCTGTCCATCGAAGAGGCCAAAAAGAAGGGGGCCATTGCCCTGTTTGGCGAAAAGTACGGCGACACCGTCCGGGTGGTGGACATGGGCGAAGGGTATTCCGTGGAGTTCTGCGGCGGCACCCACCTGCCCAACACCGCCATGGCCGGGGCGTTCCGCATCAAGAGCGAGTTCTCCGTGGCCAGCGGCGTGCGCCGCATGGAAGCCACCACCGGCAAGGAGTCCCTGGCCTTTTTCGAGGAGGTCCAGCAGCGGGTGAACCAGGCGGCGGCGGCGCTGAAGGCCAAGCCCGGCGAGCTGCGGGAAAAGGCGGAGGCCGTCATGGGCGAGATCAAGAACCTGCACCAGATGGTGGAGAAGTTTAAGGCCCGGGAGGCGGCGGGGGAGACCGACCGCATCCTGTTCGGCGCCCACGAGGTGGGCGAGCTGAAGGTGCTCACCGCCACCGTGCCCGAGGCGGACGGCGCCCGCCTGCGCCAGATGGGCGATCTGCTCCGGGAGAAGGACCCCCGCGTGGTGGCGGTGCTGGCCAGCGTCAACGACGGCAAAATCACCTTCCTGTGCGCCTGCGGCAAGGAGTCCGTGCAGAAAGGGATCAAGGCCGGTGACATCATCAAGCAGGTGTGCGCCATCGCGGGCGGCTCCGGCGGCGGCAAGCCGGACAGCGCCATGGGCGGCGGCAAAGACGTGCTCATGCTGGACAACGCCCTGGCTATGGTGGACAATGTGGTGGCTATGAAGCTGGGGCTTTGAGCCATGACCAGAGACGATTTGAAGCGTTTCCGGTCCCTGGACATCGACTTCGAATCCATCGGGCTGCTCCAGAGCGGGGCTGAAGGCTTCGCCTATTTCTGCACCCCGACGGACGCGGAATTTGTGGGCCGTATCGGCTGCGACGGCGTCCATTTCATCCTCCTGCCGGGGGATGAGCGGGTGTTCTGCGTGGACCCGGCCATGGGGGAGGAGGGCAAGTACGTCCTCCCCGTGGGGAACGATCTCCGGGAGTTCCTGTCCTTCGTGCTGTTCTGTCAGGACGCCAACCCCCTCTCCCAAATCTGGTGGATGGACGAGGAGAAGTACCGCCAACTGCTCCAGGAGGACGCCGAAAATACCTGGCCCGGCAGTGAGGCGTTTTTCGAGCGCAAGGACGCGGCGCTGGCCGAGATTGCAAGAGAGTTTAACCTGACGCCGGTTGATCCCTTTGGGAAGGTGAAAGCCCTACAGGCTGGCTTTGATCCTTCTGTGCTGCATTTCTCTGATGAATACTACGACGTGCTGGGGCTGGAAAATCCCCGGCGCCCAGAGGAAGAAATCATTCACATTCAAGGTATGCGCATTGCAGCCATAACAGCCATCAAGGAGGAGCCTATGCTGCCCCAGGACCCCTATATTTTGCTCAGCTATGTGAACACCAAGCTCCGGGACGAGTATGGAAGCCTGTCCGCCCTGTGCGGCGGGCTGGACGCGGACGAAGGGGCGCTGACCGCCAAGCTGGCGGACGCGGGGTACGCTTATGACCCCGCTGCCAACCAGTTCAAACCAATTTGAGAGGAGTGTGCGCCATGCGCATCGACTTTTCCGCCATGACGGAGGAGACCATCCCCAATTTTCTGGGCGGCGAGGGGGAACTCCACGCCAAAATGCACGTGGACGGGCTCAACCGCATCCTCCACGGCGTCCTGCCCGCCGGGTCGTCCATCGGATACCACACCCACGGGACCAGCAGCGAGATCATCTACATCCTGTCCGGCACGGGCAAGGTGAAGGCGGAGGGCGGCGAGGAGTCGCTCAAAGCCGGGGACTGCCACTACTGCCCCAAGGGGCAGGCCCATTCCCTCATCAACAGCAGCGGCGGCCCGCTGGAGTTCTTCGCGGTGGTGCCCAACCAGTAAAGGAGGCTGATCCCATGTTCCAGACCCAAGATCCCAACTGCCTGTTCTGCAAGATCGTGAAGGGGGAGATCCCCGCCAACATCATCTATCAGGATGAGAAGTGCGTGGCCTTTTACGATATCGACCCCCAGGCCCCCGTCCACTTCCTGGTGATTCCCAAGGTCCACATCGGCTCCTGCGGGGAGCTGAACGAGAGCAATTCCGTCATTGCGGGCCATTGTCTCGAGGTCATCTCCAAGATGACGAAGGAGCTGGGCGTTACCGACTTCCGGGTGGTGTCCAACTGCGGCGAGCAGGCGGGCCAGTCGGTGCCCCACCTGCATTTCCATGTGCTGGCGGGCCGGGATATGACCTGGCCGCCGGGTTAACAGCGGTGCGAAAGCCCGCCCCTGTTTTAGGGGGCGGGCTTTCTTTATGAAAATTTTAGAAATCCTTTCGCGTTTTTGCCGGTTGTCGGTGGTATGCTATGTCACACGAAAGGAGGGGCGGCAATGACGAGACAGGATACAGCGCAGGCGCCCGGCGGCTGGACCGGAGAGGCGGCGCGGGAGGCCGCAGCCCAAGAACTCACCCCCTACCGGGTGTTTTGGCTGTTCCTCATCGCGGGAGTGGCGGGCGACTTGATTGAGGTGGCCTTCTGGCTACTCACCCGGGGGGAGCTGATCAGCCGCAGCAGTTTGGTATACGGGCCGTTCAGCCTGGTGTGGGCGCTGGGGGCGGTGCTGCTCACCCTGGCCTTCCACCGGATGGACGACCAGAGCGCCGTGCGGATCGTCCTGTCCGGGACGGTGTTGGGCGGGGCCTATGAATACATATGCTCTTGGGTCCAGGAGGCGCTGTTCGGGGCCTGCTTCTGGGATTACCGCCATCTGCCCTTTAATCTGAACGGGCGGGTGAATCTGGTGTTCTGCCTGTTCTGGGGGCTGGCCGCTCTGGTGTGGGTGCGCCTGGTGTTCCCGGCGCTGTGCCTGTTCATCGACCGCATTCCCCACCGCCGGGGACGGCGGATGATCCGGGCGGCGGCGCTGTTTCTGGCGTGCAGCACGCTGCTGTCCGCCGCCGCCCTGTGCCGGATGGACCAGCGGCGCAGGGATGTGCCCGCCGCAGGGGCGGTGGCCCGGTTTCTGGATGAGAGCTACCCCGACAGCTGGCTGAAGGACCGCTACCCCAACATGGGGATCTTGGACGAGATCGGCTGGTAGCAAAGGAGCCTCCCCGGATTCGGGGAGGCTCTTCCGCTGTTATTTCTGACCCTTTTCCAGGTCGTGGACCAGATTTCCCGTGGCGGGGCCGTCCAAAAGCCGCCCGTCGCCGGCGAACCGGGAGCCGTGGCAGGGGCAGTCCCAGCTGTGCTCCTGAGGGTCATATTTCAGGGCGCAGCCCATGTGGGGGCACCGGGGGCGGGTGGGGGTGAGCAGATTCAGCGCGCTCTCCCAGGCATTGAGGGCCAGCTGGGGGCGCAGAACGGTCCGGGAGGGGGAGAACGCCGCCTGGTATGGGCTGTCCCGGCCTAAGATCAAGTCCGTTACCAGGGTGGCGGAAACCATGGAGGAGGTCATCCCCCACTTGTTGAAGCCGGTGACGGCGTACAGCCGGGGAAGCCGGGGAGAGTAGAGGCCGATATAGGGCGCGCCGTCCAGCGTCATGCAGTCCTGGGCGGCCCAGCGGGCGGCAGGCTGCGCGTCCGGGTAGTGCCGGCGGGCGAAGTCCTCCAGCTCGGCCCAGCCGCCGCTGGGCTTTCCCGTGCGGTGAGCGCTGCCCCCCAACAGAAGCAGGCCATCATAGCTGCGAAAGGACAGTCCATTGCCGCTTGCGTCCACGTACATGCCGCCCAGCTCCGGCCCGTCCTTCAGGGCCAGCACATAGGACCGGCTCTGGTACTGCTTGAGCCAGAAGGCGCCGAATTTGTTCAAAAACGGGAAGTGGGTGGCTACGATGATGTGCTCCGCCCGGATGGCGCCGTGCTGCGTGATGGCGCGGCCTGTCTCGACCTCCAGCACCCGGGTGTGCTCGAAGATGGGCAGGTCTTGGGCGATGGTGGCGGCGAATTTCAGAGGATGGAACTGGGCCTGACGGTCAAAGCGCACCGCTCCCGCCACCGGGAAGGGGAGGGCGGTGCCCTTCACCAGCACGGCGGAGTAGCCCAGCTTGTCCAGAGCGGCCAGCTCCCGTTCCAGCGCCCGGCGGTCGTCCAGGGAGTAGACGAAGCTGGGACGCTCCTCGAAGTCGCAGGGGATGTCCTGGCAGAGCGCCCAGAGGCGATCCAGGGCGGCCAGATTGGCCTCCAGGTAAGCCCGGGCCCGCTCCGTGCCGAATTTCCGCAGCAGCTTGTGGAATATCAGCCCGTGCTGGACGGTGAGCTTGGCGGTGGTGTTTTTGGTGGTCCCGCCGCAGATCCGCTCCGCCTCCGCCACCACGCACCGCAGCCCGGCCCGGGTCAGCTCGTGGGCGCACAGCAGCCCCGCCAGCCCGCCGCCGATCACCAGCGCGTCGGCGCGGATATCCCCCCGCAGGGGCTCAAATTCCGGCAGCTGGGTGGTTTGTTCCCAGATGGACGGCATAACACATCACCTCTTGGGAGGTAGTATGCGCAGTGTTTGGGGGAATATAAGCCAAAAGAGGGCCGCTTTCGCGGCCCTCTTAACGTCAGTCTGGCTTTTTTTTAAAAATAATGAACTTGCTGAGCACATAGTTTGCGATGACCACCACCACGTTGGCCCCCAGCTTGACGATGAACTCGTTGAGCAGGAGCTTCTTCACGAAGAGCCATAGGATGCCGGTCTCCAGCCCCAGGGTGAACAGCCGGGAGGCCGCCATCTGCCACAGCTCCCGCAGGGCCACCCGCCAGGTCCAGTCCTTGGAGCGGAACACGAACAGCTTATTGACGAAGTAGGCGAACAGCACGCTCACCGCCCAGGCGGTGACATTGCCGGCCACCAGCGGGACCAGGAGGACGTTTCGCAGCAGGAAGTAGGCAGCGTAGTTGACGGCGGTGGTCATGACGCCCCAGAACACGTAGCTCACCAGCTCCCGGTGCTTTTGCAGAAGCGCGCGGACGGTGGAGATCATAGCGCCAAGCGGTAGACTGCCGCCATATCCGCCTCATAGAGCACCTTGGCCGCACCCTTTTTGCCGCCGGCGCTTTTGGCGAAAGAGGCGGCCATGGCCAAGATCTGCTCCTCGGTGGGCTCCACCCCCAGCTCCCGCAGGGTGACGGGCATTTGAATGGCGCGGAAGAAGTCCTCCAGCGCGGCGATCCCCCTAAGGGCGGTTTCTTCCTCGGATGCCCCCGGCTCCACGCCCATCACATTGCGGGCGAATTTGACGAACCGGGGCAGGCAGTCCCGGTACACGTACCGCGTCCAGCTGGGCCATACGGCGGACAGCCCCGCGCCATGGGTCACGTCGAACATGCCGCCCAGCTCGTGCTCCAGGCCGTGGGAGACGAAGTCCATGCCCTGCGCCCCCAGGCCGGTGAGGTCGTTGTGGGACAGGGAGCTGGCCCACATGATTTCCGCCCGGGCGTCGTAATTGGCGGGATCGTCCCGGAGGATGAGGGCGTTTTTCATCACCGTGCGCATCAGCCCCTCAGCGATCTGGTCGGTGAGCTCCATATTGCCCCCCTGGGTGAAGTAGCGCTCCAGGGTGTGCATGAGGATGTCGGTGCACCCCGCCGCCGTCTGGTAGGGGGGCAGAGTGGCGGTGAGCTCCGGGTTCATGATGGCCAGCCTGGGGCGGCACAGGTTGCTGCGGAAGCCCCGCTTCTCCCCGGTGTCCTCGTTGGTGATGACGCTGCTGTTGCTCATCTCGCTGCCTGCGGCGGCAATGGTGAGCACGCAGGCCACCGGCAGGCAGGCTTTTGGGGTGCGCTTGCCGTCGTAGATCTCCCACACGTCGCGCTCGGGCTCCGCCACGGCGTAGCCGATGGCCTTAGACGAGTCGATCACCGAGCCGCCGCCCACCGCCAGAATCAGCTCCGCGCCGAACTCCTGGGCCAGCCGCGCGCCCTCCCGGACCTTGGACACCCGGGGGTTGGGCACCACGCCGCCCAGGCTGGTGTGGGTGATGCCCGCCTCGTCCAGGGAATGGGCCACCCGGTCCAGCAGGCCGGAGCGCACCGCGCTGCCCCCGCCGTAGTGGATGAGGACGCGGCGAAAGCCCAGCTCCTGCAGCAGCTGGCCGGTGCGCGCCTCCGCATCCCGGCCGAAGATCACTCGGGTGGGCGCGTAGTATTCGAAGTTGAACATGGCAGACGCCTCCTGTGGGGGATAGACCCCGTATTTTAGTATGGATATCATTATAAACGATTTCCTGCCGTTGGCAAGCCCTTTTTGAGCGGAAGAGGGGAGCATATTCGGCGGCGGGCATTTTGGCCGTGACTTTTTCGTCCGCCTGTGGTATATTCAAAGAAAAGACGTGCGGGGCCGGACGCCCGGCGGAAGGGGAGGCACAGGATGGACAATGAGCTGAGACAGGTGCTGGAAGGGGTGCGCGAGGGCCGCCTGACGGTGGACGAGGCGGCGCTGAAGCTGCGCAGCGAGCCCTTTCGGGACATTGGATACGCCAAGGTGGACCTGCACCGCAAGACCCGCCAGGGGGCGGCGGAAGTGATCTACGGGGCGGGCAAGACGCCGGAGCAGATCATAGGCATCGCCGGAGTGATGGCGGAGAGAGGGCAGGGGCCCATCCTCATCACCCGCCTGGGGGAGGAGGCCGCCGCCGCGGTGGCCCAAGCCCATCCGCTGGACTACCACAGGGACGCCCGTGTGGGGATTATCGGGCAGCTCCCCCCGCCGGGGGGGCTGGGCACGGTGGTGGTGGCCACCGGCGGCACCAGCGACATCCCCGTGGCGGAGGAGGCCGCCCTCACCGCTCAGGTGCTGGGCAACCGGGTGACCCGGCTGTACGACGTGGGGGTGGCGGGGCTGCACCGCACGCTGGCCCACCTGGACGAGATCATGGGAGCCAGCGTCATCGTGGCCATCGCGGGGATGGAAGGGGCGCTGGCCAGCGTCATCGGCGGGCTGGCGGACTGTCCGGTGATCGCCGTCCCCACCAGCGTGGGGTATGGGGCGTCCTTCCAGGGACTGTCCGCCCTGCTGTCCATGCTCAACTCCTGCGCCAGCGGGGTGTCGGTGGTGAACATCGACAACGGATTCGGCGCGGGTTATCTGGCCAGCATGATTAACCATATGGACCGAAAGCGGGAGGGCTGAGGGGAAAAATATTTGATCCAGCTATTGCCAAGATTGGAAAAGTCCGATAAAATGATGGAGATAAGGCCGGTTTTCAAAGAGGCCGGACATAAAGAGAGCGGAAGGAGAGAGGGCGATGAACAAGCCTGTTCTGGTCATTATGGCCGCGGGCATGGGCAGCCGGTACGGCGGCCTGAAACAGCTGGACCCGGTGGGAGGGCACGGCCAGGTGATCCTGGACTACTCCATGTACGACGCCCGCCAGGCGGGGTTTGACACCGTGGTGTTCGTCATCAAGCAGTCTATTGAGGAGGAGTTCAAGGCCCGGGTGGGCCGCCGGGTGGAGCGGCATATGAAGGTGAGGTATGTGTTCCAGTGCATGGACGACCTGCCGGAGGGCTATGCCGTGCCGGAGGGACGGGAAAAGCCCTGGGGCACCGCTCAGGCGGCGCTGGCGGCGCGGCACGTGGTGGACGGTCCCTTCGCTGTCATCAACGCCGACGACTACTATGGGCCGGAGGGCTACCGAAAGATTTACGACTACCTGTGCGCCCATCCGGACGGGGACGTGTATGAGTACGCCATGGTGGGTTATCTGCTGAAGAACACGGTGACGGAGTACGGCTCGGTGGCCCGGGGCGTGTGCGCCGTGGATGAGAACGGAGTGCTCCGGGACATTGTGGAGCGCACCCGCATTGAGAAGGACGGGGAGGACGCCCGCTATACCGAGGACGGCGGGGAGAGCTGGACCGCCCTGCCCGGAGAGACCACGGTGTCCATGAACCTGTGGGGCTTCAACCGCAGCTTTTTGGACGAGGCGGAGAGGCGTTTCGCCGCGTTCCTGGACAGGACTTTGGTGGACAACCCCATGAAGGGGGAGTATTTCCTGCCAAGCGTGGTGGAGCAGCTGATTGGTGAGGGGAAGGCCCAGGTCAAGGTGCTGCTCAGCCGGGACAAGTGGTATGGAGTGACCTACCGGGAGGACAAGCCGGCCGTCACCGCCGCCATTGCGGCCATGACCGCGGCGGGGCTGTATCCCGACGAGCTGTGGCCGGAGGCATAAACGACGGGCGGAGAGGAGAGACGAGTATGAGGATCGAACTGAAGCGGGGCGGCTGCATCGCCGCTGTGGACACCATGGGCGGCGAGCTGGTGTCCTTCAAGGATGAGCAGGGGACAGAATACATCTGGGGCGGGGACCCTGAGTTGTGGGCGGGACAGAATCCAAACCTGTTCCCTGTGGTGGGCAATCTGACCGATGGCAGGGTGGCCGTGGACGGGAAGGTCTACGAGATGGCCCGGCACGGCTTTGCCCGGCACAGCGAGTTTGCCCTGGCAGAGCAGGGCGAGGACTACGCCGTGCTGGAGCTGCGGGACTCTCCCCAGACGCTGGAGCAGTACCCGTTCCACTTTGTGTTGCGGGTGCGGCACCAGCTCACGGAAAAGGGGTTTTACACCCAGTTTGAGGTGCGCAATCCCGGTCAGGGGGAACTGCTGTTCTGCGTCGGCGGACACACGGGCATCAACTGCCCCCTGCGGGCGGGGGAGCGGTTTGAGGACTACCGCTTGGTGTTCGACCAGGCGGAGGACGCCCAGTCCATTGTGCCCAGCGCCCAGGGCTATGTGTCGGCCCAGCGGGAGCACATTCTGGACCACACCGACACCATTGCCCTGGACCACGGGGTGTTTGACCGGCTGGATACCCTGATTTTCGAGGGACTGCGCTCCAAAGGGGTCACCCTGCGCCACAAGGACGGGGGGCGCGGAGTCCGCATGGATTTCGGGGAGTTCCCCATGGTGGCGTTCTGGACCATGCCCAATGCAGGCGCGTCTTATATCTGCCTGGAGCCATGGCACGGCTGTGCCGCGCTGGAGGGCGAGAGCGGAGAGTTTGCGGACAAACCTCACGCAGTCCGACTGGGTCCGGGGGAGGAAAAGACCCTGCGCTACAGCATGGAGATTTGCTGAGAAAGATGAAGAGCCCCGGCCTATTTCTAGGCCGAGGCTTTTTGCTCAGATTTTTTCGTATTCGATCCGCAGCTTTTCCAGGGCTTTTTTTTCGATGCGGGATACATAGGAGCGGGATATACCGCATAACGAAGCGATTTCCCGCTGGGTGAGAGGAGCCTGACCGCCCAGGCCGTAGCGCAGGCGGATGATGTGGGCCTCCCGGCCGGTAAGGCAGGCGTGGACGCACCGGCGTACTTTGGCGCAGGCGTCCCGCAGATCCAGTTCCTCCAGCATATTGTCATCCACCCGCACCACATCAATGAGGGATAGGGAGCTGTTTTCCCCATCGGCATCCAGGGAGTCGGAAAGAGACAGCTCGCCTTGAAGTTTGCGCTGGGAGCGGAAGAACATCAAGATTTCGTTTTCAATGCAGCGGCTGGCATAGGTGGCGAGCCTGACCTTTTTGTCCGGTTTGAATGTGGATACGCCCTTGATCAGGCCGATGGTTCCAATGGAGATCAGATCGTCCTGATCGCCGTTGGGCGTGTAGTATTTTTTTACAATGTGCGCCACCAGCCTCAGATTATGCTCAATGAGCATATCCCTTGCATCGTCGTCGCCCTTAGCCATCCGTTCCAGACAGTCTTGTTCTTCCTCTCGGGTGAGGGCCCGGGGAAAGGACCCCGTATTCCCAGCCAGGCGCAGGGTAAAGAACAATCCGTTTAGCGTTAATAACAGCCATGCTGTCCACATGGGCACCACCTCCACCCAAACTGTATGCGGGTGCGGCGTGTCCTTATTTAAAAACGTCTTCAGCTAAGTTTGCTTATTAGGATATAAGATTGGTTGCAAAGTATGTTTTTTGCATGTGGAGCGTAGCAGTTGGGAGAAAGAACAGGTTGAACTCCAGTGCGTTTTGTCAAGGATATTTTTCAAATAAATGCAAAAATCGGACATAGCGAATAGTTCGCTATGTCCGATTTCGTTTAGAAATATTCCGTCATGCGGCCCTAATCAGGTATAACATCTGGCTTTTCAAATCAACCCGGTCAGCATCAAAGCCAACGCTGTAAATGACGTTAGAAATTGGGCGGTTGCAGCCGGGATACCAATAGGAGTAGAATTTGAACGCCGACTTGCAAAGAGGCTTGCCAGACGGGGATGGGATGCCTTTTGTATGAAGCATATCCACAATCTTGCCCAAGCTGGCACCAGCAAGATAATATTCAAATATATTGTGGACCGCATCTGCCTGTTTTCCATACACAGCAATTTCCTCATTAACTAAAACATAACCATACGGAAGTTTCATAATGGCCTCACTTTCTTAAACACAAATAAAAGCAGGTTTAAGTGAGAATGACTTCACCCAAACCTGCGCTACAGCGCCTTGAAATATATAATTGACTAGAATTTACAATTTAATTTTACAGCGGATTTACTGAATTTCGATTAAACCTGCGTATAAGTGACATTATAAGCAGGTTTTGCTACAATGGTGACAGCCCCAAAAGAGCGGGAAATACGCGCTCTTTTTCGCGGCAGCTACCAAAGCTATAATGGGAGGGAACCGGACTGACGATGCACTGCTTGAGCTGCGACGCTCGATACGGCAAACTGTCAGCCGGCCCTCCTGTAACGAGTTGTCAAGGACTTTTTAATACTGTTCACAAAATATTCAAAAAATTGACACAGCAAAAGCCGGGGGCCTCACGGCTCCCGGCCTGCTCGTGCGGTGCTTACTCCTGCGCCATCATCTGGCGAACTTCCTCGCGGAGCATACGCTTGATTTTGTCCTCCATCGTCTCGGTGCTGGTTTCACTGAAATGCGCCCATACAAGATAGGTGGTCTTGCCGATTTTCTTCACCATCGAGGGCGGGGTGTCCGGCTTGGGCCGGGGGAAGGTCATGCCTGCGGTAGCGTTGGGAAGTTTATTTGCCATAGGCGGCTCCTTTCAGTCCATCAGATTTTTCAGACGTGCCAGCTTGTCCTGTGCCGTTGCCTTTCGGAAGTTCTCGCCGGAAAAACGGATAGGGGCGCACATCTCCAGTAAGCGGTCATAAATGCGGGCGTGGGCGGTGTCCTGGGGGTGCTGCAAGTCTTGAAGGGAGAGGTTCGTGGTGACGATCAGCGGCCTGCGGCTGCGGTAACGGCTGTCAATCACGTTGTAAACCTGTTCCAAACCGTACTCCGTCCCGCGCTCCATGCCGAAGTCGTCCAGTATCAGTAGCGGGGCGCGGCAGAGGCGGGCTATGTACTCGTTGCGGCCCTCAAAGCTGGCGGTCAAATCGTTCAGTATCAGGGCAAAGTTTGTCATGCGGACGGCTACTTCCTGCTCCATCAAAGCGTTGGCGATGCAACCGGCGAAGTAGCTTTTCCCGGTTCCTACGCCGCCCCAGAGCAGATAGCCGATGTTTTCCTCCTGCATGGTGTCCCAATGCTCAACATAAAAACGGGCGTGTTTCATCTGCGGGCATTTACCATTGTTATTGGCAAACGTCCATCCCCTCATAGCCGGGTCGGTAAAGCCCCGGCGTTTCAAGTCGGCCACGGTCTGGCGGTGACGGCGGGCCTCCTGTTCCGCCGCCTCCCGGTCAAGCCGTTCCTGCTCACAGCGGCAGGGGTGGGGGAGCAAGCGGCCCTCCAACGGCGGGGCCTCCATGCGAAACTGTTTCGGGGTGCGGCACTTGCCGCAGTACAAAAGCCCGTCCTCGCCGGTATAGTCCCCTGGTTCCAGCCGGGTCACGGTGATGCGTTTGATGATGCTGTCAAAATCGTTCATAGGCTCTCGCCCTCCTTGCACGAATAGTCGGATATGCCACCCTTGCCCTTGCGCCTGTCCTCTTTAGCCCAGCGGCGGATAGTGGCGGCGTGGCTCTTGTAGGTCTTGCCGGTGGAGGCCATATACTCTGACAAACGCTCAATGTACTCCTGCCAGACCGAGGGAAAGTCGGCTTGTAGCTCGGCAACCTCCACCTCGGTCAGAAAGACATTTCCATAGCGGCCTCGCGCGCGGGCGCACACGCCCTCTCTCCCGTATGGTAATTCACTCAGGTTACTCGTAAGGTTATTAGTGGACAATTTTCTGTCCATCAAAGGGATAGTTTTCTGTCCATCAGGAGGACAATTTTCTGTCCGTCTGAGGGATAATTTTTTGTCCATCAAATGGACAATATCCTGTCCATCAGGTATCTTTACAAAAATGCGGTTTGGCTGGGACTGGCCCCGTCTCCTGCGCTCAATCAGCCCCGCCGTTTCCAGTTCGTTCAAAGCGTTCTTCACCGTCATAGGGCTGCGGTCAATGGCGTTGGCAATTTCAACGATGGGAAAGACAATGTAAATCTGGCCGCTGTCATCCGCCCAGCCGTTGGCCTGGGAGAGCTGCGCCCTGTCCAGCAGAACGGCATAGACCAGCTTGGTAGCCAGCGCCAAATCCGCCTCCATCAGAAAACGGGGGAATGGCAGATAGGGCGGCATTTTTGTGTCCGCTGTCATGTAGTCAGCAATCGTGTTCACCTCCCGATTCGTGGGCCATTAGAGGGCTGTTTTAGGGCCTCGGAATGATAACATACAGCCCCCTATCGACCACGCCCGAAAAGCCTTGAAAAATCAGGGCCGTTTTGGGCCTAAAGCGTTACATACCAGCCCTATGGCGGCGTACTCGGTCACGGGTCTTTCGCCGCCGCTCCTGTTCGGCACAGATGGGGCAGTATTTGGCCCGGTTGGACTTGGGGATGTACCAGCCGCCACATAGGACGCATTTCTTCATATCCTCTCGGTGGAGTAGGGTGGCGCACAGACTTTCATCCAGCGGCAGGACAGCGGCCCGGAACCAGCGGCAGATCAGCGAGTAGGAAATGCTCTGCGGGCAGACACATTCCTCCCCATCGTCCAGCAGCAGACAATTCCCTTGGTCGTAGTTACAGCAGCTATGTACCAGCCGCCGGACGGCCCGATATTGCTGATAGGTCATCGCTCCTGTTCCTCCCTGTGCTGGGTCTGGCCCTCCCTGGCAAGGCGGTCGGCGGTCTTTTTCAAAGTCTCAACCGCCTTGATGTCCTCTCGCATGGCCCGCATTTTCAGATAATCAGCGCCTTTCTCGGCGGTCAGCCTCACGGCCTCGGCTCTCCATGCCTTGGGGGTGATGGCCTCGCCAGAGGCTTTCAGCGTGTCCAGATAGCGGACGGCGGCATCGAATAGGGCAAGGTCGGCGCTGTGCCGTTGCTTGAATTGCTCCCGCTTTCCCGGTGCAACCTTGTCCAATTTCTGGCGGACGGGCTTGTACTTCTGATACTGCGCCCACATTTCCAGCCGTTCAGTCAGAGCGGAAATGCGCCGCTCCTTACTCACGATTTTGCCGCGCAAGTCGTAATAATCGCCGTTCATGGCAGCAACCTTGTCAAACAATTCCGGCATGGATTTGATGCCGTTCTCCATCAGAAAATTGAAAAGTTTTGCGTCCGCTTTGAGTGATTTGACCTTGCCATTTTGGGAGGCCAAGGCGGTGTCCTGTCTTGCTTGGAAAAGAAAATCCATGATGCTCTCCCGGCCTTGGGGCTGGGTGGATTGCTCCTTGCTCCAGTTGTAAAGCCGGGTGACGCGGGCCTTGATTTCTTTCAGCAGCTTGTTGTCAGCGGCGATTTCCCGGTTGATGTTCCCTTTCTCTGTCTGGATGCCCCGGCGCTCCATCTGGCTGGCGGCAGGCCCCATGTGAACGGTTGGAATTTTGTTAACGCCCTGCCTCTTGTAGCTGCGGTGGTCGATGCGCTCCGGCCTTCCTGCGGCCTCCAACGCCCGGTTGGTATAAGCCGCCCACGCCGCTCGCCACTTCTCGGCGTTCCCTCGGCGGTTCCAGTCGGTGGTGTCCTCACGATGGTTCTTCCAGCTGCCTTTGCCGTCCGGGATGCGCTGGCCCTGGCCGTCCAGATCGTAAACCTTGCGGCACTTTGCACCCCACTCGCCATTTTCTTTTATAGGCCGAATTGTCAGCATGATGTGAGCGTGGGGATTGCCGTCACCCTTGTCATGGAGCGCAAAGTCAGCGCACATTCCAGCGTCAACAAAATTGTCTTTCACAAAAGAGCGGACAAGCGCCAACTGCTCCGCCCTGGACAGTTCAACGGGCAAGGCCACTTCAATTTCTCTGGCAAGCTGGGCATCACTGGATTTCTCTATCTGCTCCACGCTGTTCCAGAGGGTGGAGCGGTCTGCAAACTCCGGCAGGGCATGGGTTGGCAGCATGATTTCTGTATGGACAACACCACCTTTGCGTGTGTAGTCATGGGTCAGGCCGTCCCACTCGTTCACCAGTTTTTCGCCGCTCCGATATGCGGCAGCGGCCACGGCGGACTTGCCCTGGC
>CATKZP010000024.1 GCA_949841355.1 uncultured Oscillospiraceae bacterium | reverse complement strand
TCAGGTCGATGACGGGATAGGGCGTGGCGGGGTCCAGCTCGGAGGAATGGGCTCCCGTCAGGCCGCACACGTGCCGGGCGAACTCCACCACCGCCAGCTGCATCCCCAGGCAGATGCCCAGGAAGGGCACCTTGTTCTCCCGGGCGAAGCGGATGGCCTGGATTTTCCCCTCCACGCCCCGGTCCCCGAAGCCGCCGGGCACCAAAATGCCCTGGGCGCCCTCCAGCAGCGCCGGGGCGGTGTCCGCCGTGACCTCCTCCGCGTTCACCCAGCGGATATTGACAGATACGCCGTTCTCGATGCCGCCGTGGGTGAGGGCCTCCGCCACCGACAGGTAGGCGTCGTGGAGCCCCACGTACTTGCCCACCAGGGCAATGGTCACGCTCCCCTCAGGGTGCTTGGCCCGGTGGACCATGGTGGCCCACTCCGTCAAATCGGGCATGTGGCAGATCAGCCCCAGCCGCCGCACCACCACGTCCGCCAGCCCCTCCCGCTCCAGCATCAGGGGCACCTCGTACAGGATGTCCGCCGTCAGGTTGGGGATGGCGTGGTCCGCGGGGATATTGCAGAACAGGGAGATCTTGTCCAGAATGTCCCGGGGGATGGGAAAATCGCTGCGGCACATAATCACGTCGGGCTGAATGCCCAGGCTGAGCAGCTCCTTGGCGGAGTGCTGGGTGGGCTTGGACTTCAGCTCTCCGGAGCCGGGGATGGACACGATGAGGGACACGTGAATGAACATCACGTTGTTCCGGCCCCGTTCGGCGGCCACCTGCCGGATGGCCTCCAGGAAGGGCTGGGACTCAATATCGCCCACCGTGCCGCCGATCTCCACAATGGCCGCGTCCACATCGGGCCCCTCCAGAGAGTAAATGTGCCGCTTGATCTCGTCGGTGATGTGGGGGATGATCTGCACCGTGCCCCCCAGGTAGTCCCCCGCCCGCTCACGGTTGAGCACGTTCCAGTAGACCCGCCCGGCGGACACCGACGAGTTGACGGTGAGGTTTTCGTCGATGAACCGCTCATAGTGGCCCAGATCCAGGTCGGTCTCCGCCCCGTCGTCGGTGACGAACACCTCTCCGTGCTGGTAGGGTGACATGGTGCCCGGGTCCACATTGAGGTAGGGGTCCAGCTTCTGCACCCGCACCCGCAGACCCCGCTGCTTCAACAGCCGGCCCAGGGACGCCGCCGTGATGCCCTTGCCCAGCCCGGACACCACCCCGCCGGCGACAAAAATATACTTTGTCATACAAATTCACTCCCACTCCACCGTAGCCGGAGGTTTATTGGTAATGTCATAGGTAACGCGGCTGATTCCTTCCACCTCGTTGATGATCCGGGTGGATACCCTGTCCAGCAGCGGATAGGGAATGCGTGCCCAGCTGGCCGTCATGAAGTCAGAGGTGGTCACCGCCCGAAGCGCCAGGGTGTAATCATAGGTACGCCTGTCCCCCATCACCCCTACCGAGCGGGTATTGGTCAAAACCGCAAAATACTGGCTGAGATTTTTGTCCTCACCGGCCCGGGCCACCTCATCCCGGAAGATAAAATCGGCCCGGCGCAAAGTATCCGCTTTCTCCTTTGTCACCTCACCGATGATGCGGATGGCCAGCCCAGGACCGGGGAAGGGCTGGCGGGATACCAGGTACTCGGGCAGGTTCAGCTCCCGGCCCAACCGGCGCACCTCATCCTTAAAAAGCATCCGCAGAGGCTCCACTATCTCATCAAACTCCACATGGCCGGGCAGACCACCCACATTGTGGTGGCTCTTGATAACGGCGGCACTTCCCGCGCCTGACTCGATCACATCAGGGTAGATGGTGCCTTGGGCCAGGAACTTCACCTTCCCCAGCGTTTGGGCCTCTTCCTCGAAAACCCGGATAAACTCATCTCCCATAATTTTCCGCTTTCGCTCCGGATCTTCCACCCCGGCCAGCCTGGACAGGAAGCGTTCTTCGGCGTCCACCCGGACAAAATCTATGTCCCAGGGAGCGAAAGCCCGTTCCACTTCATCCGCTTCCTTTCGGCGCATAAGACCGTGATCCACAAAGACGCAGGTGAGCTGTGGTCCCACCGCCTCCGCCAGCAGGGCGGCGGCCACCGATGAATCCACACCGCCGGACAGGGCCAGCAGGACGTTTCCCGTGCCAATTTTCTCACGCAGCCCCGCGATAACGGCGTTTTTATAGTTCCCCATGGTCCAGCTGCCCTTGGCCCGGCAGATATCAAACAAGAAGTTACGGATCATATCTACGCCGTGCTCCGTATGTCCAACCTCCGGGTGAAACTGTACCCCATAAAACCCTCGGCGCTCATCGGCAATGGCGGCGCTGGGACAGGTGTCGGTATGGGCGGTCGAGACAAAGCCCTCTGGAACCTGGTCTATGTAGTCGCTGTGGCTCATCCAGGACACGCTCTGGACGGGCAGCCGCTGGAACAGCTTGCAGGAGACATCGTAATAAGTGCGGGACTCCCCGTACTCCCGGGCCGTGTCCTCCTGGGCGGAGATCACCCGTCCCCCCAGGGACTGTGCCATAAGCTGGCATCCGTAGCAGATCCCCAAAATTGGCACACCCCAAGTAAAAATCGCCGGGTCTACACGCGGGGCGCCGTCCAGATAGACAGATCCTGGACCGCCGGTAAAGATAATACCGATGGGGTCCATGGCCCTCATCTGGGCAAGCGGGGTGGTCCAGGGCTTGATCTCGCAGTAGACATCACACTCCCGCACACGCCGGGCAATGAGCTGGCCATACTGGCCGCCAAAATCAAGAATCAAAATGGTCTGCATCGTCACACCCCGCTGTCTCCATAGTTTGCCAGCACCCGGGCGGAGGGGTCGTCCACATCGCAGCCCTCCCAGTCCCTGTTGGGCATCCAGAAATCCGCCACCATCCGGCTCTGGCCTGGGTAATATTTCTCGAACAGCTCCCGGTAGAGCAGGGACTCCTTGGTGAAGGGACGGGCATGATCGTACTTCCGCCGCCGCTCGTCGAATTCCCCGTCGGTGTACCGCCCCCCGGCGTACTCCTTCAGGTCGTCCACCAGGGAGTGGCCCACCGCGTCGGAGAAGGCCGCCTTTTCCCGCCACAGGATACCCTCGGGGAGCCAGTCTCCTTCAAAAGCTTTGCGCAGGAGATATTTGCCCATGCCGTATTTGTTCAGCTTTTTCTCCGGGTCGATGGACATGACATACTCCACAAAGTCCAGGTCGCCGAAAGGCACCCGGGCCTCCAGGGAGTTCACCGAGATGCACCGGTCCGCCCGGAGCACATCGTACATATGCAGCTCCCGGAGCCGCTTCTCCGCCTCCTCCTGGAAGGCCCGGGGGTTGGGGGCGTAGTCGGTGTACTTGTAGCCGAACAGCTCATCGGAGATCTCCCCGGTGAGAATCACCCGGATATCCGTCCGCTCATGGATGGCCCTGCATACCAGGTACATCCCAACGCTGGCCCGGATGGTGGTGATGTCATAGGTGCCCAGCAGCTCCACCACCGTCTCCAGGCTGTCCAGCACATCCTGACAGGTGATGATGACCTCCGTGTGGTCGCTGCCGATGTAGTCCGCCACCTGGCGGGCGTATTTCAGGTCGATGGCGTCGGTGTCCATGCCGATGGCGAAGGTGCGGATCGGGGCACGGCTCCGCCTGGCGGCGATGGCGCACACCAGGGATGAGTCCAGCCCACCGGACAGGAGAAAGCCCACCTTGGCGTCAGCGACCAGCCGCTTTTCCACTCCGGCGATGAGCTTTTTCCGGATGTTGGCACAGATAGCGTCCACACCGTCCCGGCAGACGCGCTTCACCTGGGCAATATCCCGGTAGCACACAAATCTGCCATCCTTATAATAGTGCCCTGGCGGGAAGGGGGAAATTGTTTCCGCAATGCCTACAAGATTCTTCGGCTCGCTGGCAAAGACGATGGTTCCAACGTTGTCATATCCGTAGTATAGCGGTCGGATGCCGATGGGGTCCCGGGCGGCGATGAACTTCCCCGCCGCGCCGTCATAGATGACGCAGGCAAACTCCGCGTCCAGCATGGCAAACATAGC
Source organism: uncultured Oscillospiraceae bacterium (assembly GCA_949841355.1). Lineage (GTDB taxonomy): Bacteria > Bacillota > Clostridia > Oscillospirales > Oscillospiraceae > Enterenecus. Next base: position 29,371 of record CATKZP010000024.1, on the reverse strand, counting down.
CGTGCCATACTCCCGGTACAAAGGGAGCAGGATCTCGCAGTCGGACCCGCTCTGGAACGCATAACCTTTCCCCTCCAGTATCTTTCTCAGCCGCTCAAAGCCATAGATCTCGCCGTTGCACACACAGCAGCTGCCCTCCCGCTCAAAGGGCTGCATCCCCTCGGGGGTGAGGCCCATGATGGACAGCCGGTGGAAGCCCAGCAGGCCGTCTCCGGCCCGGAGCACCCGGCTGTCGTCCGGGCCGCGGCTGACGGTGCGGCCAAAGCCCCGCTGAAAGGCGCTAAAATCGGCCACAGGGCCGCAATAACCGACGATCGAGCACATATGTCTCCTCTTTCCGCCCTCCCGGCTCCCGCCGGAGCCATGGGCCTTTTATTGTTCCCTGGGTCACAGGGACATGGGGTACTTCCCCGTAAAGCACCCGTCGCAGAAGCCGCAGACCGCGTCCGGGGCAATGCGCTTCAGCGCGTTTAGGCTCAAAAAGCCCAGGCTGTCCGCCCCGGTCCGCGCCCTGATCTCTTCCACCGAACAGCGGCAGGCGATCAGCTCCTCCTTGTCTGGGATGTCCGTGCCAAAATAGCAGGGAGCTGTAAAGGGCGGCGCGGAGGAACGCAGATGCACCTCCGCAGCCCCCGCCTCCCGCAGCAGGGACACGATCTGCCGGGAGGTGGTGCCCCGGACAATAGAATCGTCCACCATCACCACCCGTTTCCCCTCCACGCAGCTTCTCAGCGCCCCCAGCTTGATGCGCACCGCCTGCTCCCGGCGGCCCTGGCCGGGGGTGATGAAGGTGCGGCCGATATAGCGGTTTTTCACCAGCCCCACCCCGTAGGGGATGCCGGACGCTTCCGCATAGCCCAGGGCGGCGTCCAGCCCGGAGTCGGGTACACCGATCACCACATCGGCCTCCGCCGGGTGCTCTTGGGCCAGGAAGCGCCCCGCCCGAAGCCGGGCCTGATGGACGCTCTGGCCGCAGATGGCGGAGTCGGGCCGGGCAAAGTAGATGTACTCAAAAATGCACAGGTGTCCGCCGCCCGCCGATGGCGGCTGGACAGTGCGCACCCGCCCGTCCTCCACCGCCACGATCTCGCCGGGGCCCAGCTCCCGTTCGAACCGGGCCCCCACCGCGTCCAGAGCGCAGCTCTCGGAGGCGAACACCACGACCTCTCCCCGGCGGCCCATGCACAGGGGCCGGAAGCCCCAAGGGTCCCGGGCGGCCACCAGCTTCCGGGGCGACATGACGATGAGGGACCAGGCCCCCCGCAGCCCTGCCAGCGCCCGGCGCACCGCCTCCTCCACCGAGGGGCAGCGCAGCCGGGCCTGGGCGATGGCGTAGGCGATGAGCTCGGAGTCGCTGGTGGTCTGGAAGATGGCCCCCTGGTACTCGAATCGTGCACGCAGCTGGTCCGCGTGGGGCAGATTGCCGTTGTGGGCCAGGGCCAGGGTTCCCTTGACATACCTCAGCGTCAGAGGCTGGGCGTTTTCCCGGCGGGTCCCGCCCGTGGTGGAATAACGCACATGGCCCACCGCCATGGTCCCGTTCAGCCGGTCCAGGACCGCCTTGTGGAACACCTCACCCACCAGTCCCGCGTCCTTGTGATAGGACAGCTCCCGGTCGTTGATGGCGGCGATGCCGCAGGCCTCCTGCCCCCGGTGCTGGAGGGCGTACAGGCCATAATAGGCGGTGCGGGCGCAGTCTCCGGCGGGGTCATAAACGCCGAACACGCCGCACTCCTCATGAAGCTCCATGGTAACACTCCCTTGTGTCAACGCCCTCAGGGCAAGGGAACCAGCCCTTGCCCTGGGGTATTCTTTATTCCTCTCCCTGGAGGGCGTCGTAGCCCCGCTCATTGGTGCGGACCTTGACAGCCTGCTCCACGCCGTAGACGAAGATCTTGCCGTCCCCGATATGGCCGGTGTACAGCGCCTTCCGGGCGGCGTCCACCACCTGGGCCACCGGGACCTTGGACACCACCATGTCCACCTGGAGCTTGGGCAGCAGGTTCATGGACAGGGGCACGCCCCGGTAATACTCCGTGCGGCCCTTCTGGATGCCGCAGCCCAGCACCTGGGCGACGGTCATGCCGGTGACGCCGATGTCGTTCATGGCGGACTTGAGCTGCTCGAACTTGGCCTGAGCGCACACCACCGTCACCTTGGACAGCTTCACGTCGGAGGCAGGCATGGGCTGGGACATGACCTGGACGGGCACCGCCTGGTCCACGCCCTTGGAACCACCTTCCGCCACCGGCTCGGGGAAGGCGTTGGCCCCGGGCATGGCCGTCAGGGTGGTGGCGGGCATGAAGTCGGCGTAGGCGGAGGGCAGGCCGTGCTCGGTGGAGTCCAGTCCGGCGATCTCCTCCTCGGCGGACACCCGCAGGCCGTTGGTGTGCTTGATGAGCTGGAACACAATGGTCATGGTCACTACGGTGTAGGCGGCGATGGCCAGCACCCCCAGGCACTGCACCCCCAGCTGGTGGAATCCGCCGCCGTAGAGCAGCCCGCCGTCGGTGGCCAGCAGGCCGGTGAGCACCGTGCCCGTCAGGCCGCAGCCGCCGTGGACCGCCACCGCGCCCACCGGGTCGTCGATGTGGAGCCTGGTGTCCACCGCCTCCACAATAAGTACCACCAGGATGCCGGTGACCAAGCCCACCACGGCGGAGCCCAGGGCGTCCAGGCTGGCGCAGCCCGCGGTGATGCCCACCAGCCCCGCCAGGGGGGCATTCAGGCACATCCCCACGTCCGGCTTGCCGTTTTTAATCCAGGTGAACAGCATACAGGCCACCGTGGCCACGGCGGGGGCAATGGTGGTGTTGCCCAGGACCTGGGCCAGCTGGGCGGTATCCGACGCCGCCGCGCCGTTGAAGCCATACCAGCAGAACCACAGGATGAAGGTGCCCATGGCGGCCAGGGGGATGTTGTGGCCCAGGATGGCCCGAGACCTGCCCTTCCCGTCATACTTGCCGATGCGGGCCCCCAGCAGGACGGCCCCGATCAGCCCGGAGATGCCTCCCACCATGTGGATGACGGCGGACCCGGCGAAGTCGATGAAGCCCATACGTGCCAGCCAGCCCTGGGCGTTCCACACCCAGCCCGCCTCGATGGGGTAGACCACGGCGGAGATCACGGCGGAGTAGATGCAGTAGCTGGAAAACTTGGTGCGCTCCGCCATGGCCCCGGACACGATGGTGGCGGCGGTGGCGCAGAACACCAGCTGGAAAAAGAAGTTGGACCAGTCAAAGGCGTAGAAGTCGGTGAACATCTGATATTCCGGCCGTCCGATGAGTCCGAAGAAGTAATTCCCGCTGTTCATGATGCCATAGCCCAGAGCCATGAACACCACTGTGCCGATGCAGAAGTCCATCAGGTTTTTCATGATGATGTTCCCCGCGTTCTTGGCCCGGGTGAAGCCAGCCTCCACGGCGGCAAACCCGCACTGCATGAAGAACACCAAAATAGCGCCCACCAGATACCATACTGACATATCCATTGCAATTCCTCCCTCAAGATCAGGTCAGGCCCCACCCGCTGTGTTTTTCGGGCATGGCCTCTCCCGTGAAACAGGAAAGGCGCCGGGAGCGATGAAGCTCTCCGGCGCCTTTGCCTGATGGGGGGAGTATAGCTCCATTTTTGCAAGATGTCAACTTGCAAAATTCATTTTTGGCGGGAATCACAAATGTTTTTACCCGCAAAACGAAAATATAAGCGGTTTGTCCTGCGAATTTTTTAGGCGCTCAGTTCAAATTGCTGTAGCCCATCAGGTACTCGTCCGCCTCCCGCGCGGCAGCCCGGCCCTCGGCGACGGCCCACACCACCAAGGACTGCCCCCGTCGCATATCCCCGGCGGCAAACACCTTGGGCACTCCAGTGGCGTGGCTGTCCGGGGCGGTGGACACATTGGACCGCCCGTCCCGGCTCAGGCCGAAGGCGTCGGCGGCATAGTCCTCGGGGCCCAGGAAGCCCGCCGCGATGAGCAATAGCCGGCAGGGCAGCTCCGCCTCCGAGCCGGGGACCTGGGCCATGAAGCGCCGCCCGTCCTCCTCCTTCGGCTCCAGACGGACGGTGACGACGGCGGACAGCGCCCCGGCCTCATCGGTCCGGCACTCCCTCACCGTGGTCTGATATCGCCGGGGGTCGGCCCCAAACAGGGCGGCGGCCTCCTCCTGGCCGTAATCGGTCTTGCATACCCGGGGCCACTGGGGCCAGGGATTATCCTTAGCCCGCGCCGCCGGGAGCCGGGGCATCATCTCCAGCTGGATGACGGACCGGCACCCCTGGCGGATGGCGGCGCCCACGCAGTCGTTGCCGGTGTCGCCGCCCCCTACGATGACCACGTCCTTCCCGGCGGCGTCGATGGGAGGGGCGCCGTCCAGCAGGGCCTTTGCGGCGGCGGTGAGGTAGTCCACGGCGAAATACGCGCCCGGGATTCCCTCTGCCGGAGGCAGGGGGCGGGGTTTTTTTGCCCCACAGCACAGGACGACCGCGTCGTACTCCTCCAAAAGCGCCTGGGCGGGGAGGTCCCGGCCCACGTCACAGCCTGTACGGAACTCTACCCCCTCCGCCGCCATCAGCTCCACCCGGCGCTGAACGATCCGCTTTTCCAGCTTCATGTTGGGGATGCCGTACATCAGCAGGCCTCCCGCCCGGTCCTCCCGCTCGAAGATCGTGACGGCGTGGCCCCGGCGGTTGAGCTGCTGGGCGGCGGCAAGGCCGGCGGGGCCGGACCCCACCACCGCCACCCGTTTTCCCGTGCGGACCTTGGGCGGCCGGGGCCTTATGGCCCCCGAGGCAAAGCCCGCCTCGATGATGGCCAGCTCGTTTTCCTTCACTGTCACCGGGTCGCCGCTGAGGCCGCAGGTGCACGCCGCCTCGCACAGGGCGGGGCACACCCTCCCGGTAAACTCAGGGAAGCTGTTGGTCTTGGTGAGCCGGGCCAGGGCCTGGTCCAGGTTTCCGGTATAGATCAGATCGTTCCACTCCGGCGCCAGATTGTGGAGAGGGCACCCGATGACCATGCCCCCCAGCTCCACCCCGGACTGGCAGAAGGGCACGCCGCACTCCATACACCGGGACGCCTGACGGCGGCGCTCCTCCTCCGGGAGCACGGCGTGGAACTCGTCCCAGTGGCGGATGCGCTCCAAAGGCGGCTGGCCGGGGTTACCCTGACGGCTGTATTCTAAAAATCCTGTGGGCTTTCCCATTATCGCGCGCCTCCCGTCACGGCGTAGAACGCCTCCAGCTCCGCCTCGTCCCGGCCCATGCCCTGCCCCTCCCGTTGGGCGATGGCCTGGAGCATTTTGGCGTAATCCTGTGGTAATATCTTTTTGAAACTTGCCGCGCTGTGTTCAAAATCCGCCAGAATGACCCGGCCCCTCTCCGAGCCGGTGGCCTGAACATGCTCGGCGATCAGGTCCCGCAGCTCCTCCAGGTCCCGGGTTTCCGCCACCGGCTCCAGGGATACCAGCTCCTTGTTCAAGCGCAGGTACAGGTCCCGCCGAGGGTCCCAGACGTAGGCCACGCCGCCGCTCATGCCCGCGGCAAAATTTTTGCCCGTCTCCCCCAGCACCACCACCCGGCCCCCGGTCATGTATTCGCAGCCGTGGTCGCCCACGCCCTCCACCACAGCCGCCGCTCCGGAATTGCGCACACAGAACCGCTCTCCGGCCCGGCCCGCGATAAAGGCTTTTCCGGAGGTGGCGCCATACAGGGCCACATTGCCGATGATGATGTTCTCATCCGCCTTGAATGCCGCTGTCTTGGGCGGGTACACCGCCAGCTTGCCGCCGGACAGCCCCTTGCCGAAGTAGTCGTTGGCGTCACCTTCCAGCTCCAGGGTCAGCCCCCTGGGAATAAACGCGCCGAAGGACTGGCCCCCGCCGCCGGTACATCGGACCGTGACGGCGTCCTCCTCCAGCCCGCCGCCGTGGAGGCGGGTGATCTCCGAGCCGAACAGGGTGCCCACCGCCCGGTGGGTGGAGGTGACGGGCAGGGAGATCTGGCATTTCCGGCCCTTTTTCAGCGCGTTTCCCAGCTTGGCCAGCAGCACGGACTGGTCCACCGTCTCTTCCAGCTTGAAATCATACCTGTCAGCGGGGTCGAAATGGGTTTTATATCCCTCCCCGATGTAAGGGCTGCCCAGGACGGCGGACAGGTCCACCGCGGCGGCCCGGCCGTTCACCGCGCGTTCCCGCTGTTTCAGCAGGTCGGTGCGGCCCACCAGCTCCTCCACGGTGCGCACACCCAGCTTCGCCATGTGCTCCCGCAGCTCCTGAGCGATGAAACGCATGAAATTGACCACATATTCCGGCTTTCCCTTGAACCGTTTCCGCAGTTCGGGGTTCTGGGTCGCCACCCCCACGGGGCAGGTGTCCAGATTGCACACCCGCATCATAACGCAGCCCAGGGTCACCAGCGGCGCGGTGGCAAAGCCGAACTCCTCCGCCCCCAGCATACAGGCGATGGCTGTGTCCCGGCCCGTCATCAGCTTTCCGTCGGTCTCCAGCACCACCCGGGAGCGGAGCCCGTTTTGGATGAGGGTCTGGTGGGTCTCGGCCAGCCCCAGCTCCCAGGGCAGGCCCGCGTGGTGGATGGAGGTCCGGGGTGCGGCCCCGGTGCCCCCGTCCCAGCCGGAGATGAGCACCACCTGGGCCCCGGCCTTGGCCACCCCCGCCGCCACGGTGCCCACGCCCGCCTCACTCACCAGCTTGACGGAAATACGGGCGCTGCGGTTGGCGTTTTTCAGGTCGTAGATGAGCTGAGCCAGGTCCTCGATGGAGTAGATGTCATGGTGGGGCGGCGGAGAGATCAGCGGCACGCCGGGGGTGGAGCAGCGGGTCCTGGCGATCCAGGGGTACACCTTCTTTCCAGGCAGGTGGCCGCCCTCGCCGGGCTTGGCCCCCTGGGCCATTTTGATCTGGAGCTCCTGGGCGCTCACCAGGTACTCGCTGGTGACCCCGAACCGGCCCGACGCCACCTGCTTGATGGCGGAGCAGCGGAGGCCGTTTCGCAGCCGCTCGGGCCGCTCGCCCCCCTCGCCGGAGTTGGACCTGCCTCCCAGCAGGTTCATGGCCTGGGCCAGACACTCGTGGGCCTCCTGGGAGATGGAGCCGTAGCTCATGGCCCCGGTTTTGAACCGCTTGACGATGGACTCCACGCTCTCCACCTCGTCCAATGGGATGGGGGCGTCCGCGTATTTCATCTCCATCAGCCCCCGGAGGGTGTGGGGGGAGTTCTCGTCGTCCACCAGAGCGCTGTACTGCTTGAACAGGCCATAGTCCCCGGTGCGGGCAGCCTGCTGGAGCAGATGGATGGCCTGGGGGCTGTACCTATGGTCCTCCTGTCCCGAGCGGGCCTTGTGGGTCCCCACCGAGTCCAAGGTAAGGTCCACCTCCAGCCCCAGGGGGTCAAAGGCCCGGCTGTGGTTTCGGTCCACCATGGCCTCGATCTCCTTCAGGTCGATGCCGCCAATGCGGGAGACGGTGTTGGTAAAGTATTCGTCCACCACATCTTTAGCGATGCCCACCGCCTCGAAGAGCTGGGCGGATTGGTAGGACTGGAGGGTAGACACGCCCATTTTGGAGGCGATCTTCACGATACCTCTCAGGATGGCTTTGTTGTAATCGTCCACCGCCGCCCCGAAGTCCTTGTCCAGCATCCCCTCGTCGATGAGCCGGCCGATGGTCTCATGGGCCAGATAGGGGTTGACCGCCCGGGCCCCGTAGCCCAGCAGGGCGGCAAAGTGATGCACGTCCCGGGGCTCGCCGGACTCCAGGATGACGGACACCGCCGTGCGTTTTCGGGTGCGCACCAGATGCTGCTCCAGGGCGGACACCGCCAGCAGAGAGGGGATGGCCGCGTGGTTTTCGTCCACCCCCCGGTCGGACAGGATGATGATATTGGCCCCGCCGCGATAGGCCCGGTCGGCGGACAGCTTCATCTGGTCCAGCGCCCGCTTCAGGGGCATATTTTTGAAATACAGCAGGGACACCGTCTCCACGCGGAAGCCAGGCCGGTCCATGTGTTTGATCTTCAGCATATCCACCGAGGTGAGGATGGGGTTGTGGATCTGGAGCACCCGGCAGTTTTCAGCCCGCTCCTCCAGCAGATTGCCGTCATCCCCCACATACACCGCGGTGTCGGTGACGATCTCCTCCCGGATAGCGTCGATGGGCGGGTTGGTCACCTGGGCGAAGCGCTGGCGGAAATAGTCGAACAGCGGCCGGTCCCGGCGGTCCAGCACCGCCAGGGGGATATCCGCCCCCATGGCGGCGGTGGGTTCCGCCCCCGTTCGGGCCATGGGCAGGATGGCGTCCTTGACATCCTCCCAGGTGTAGCCGAACGCCTTCTGCACCTGTGCCAGCCGTTCCGGCGGGCAGGTCTCCACCCGGTGGTTGGGAATGGGCAGGTCCTTCAGCTGGAGCAGCTCCCGGTCCAGCCATTCGCCGTAGGGGCTGCGGGCGGCGCAGCCCTCCTTGAGCTCCTCGTCACCGATGACGCGGCCCCGGACCGTGTCCGCCAGCAGCATTTTCCCCGGCTCCAGCCGGGATCTCTTCAGGATATGGGCAGGGTCGATGTCCAGCACCCCAACCTCGGAGGACAGGATCAATCGGCCGTCGTCGGTGAGGTAATACCGGGCGGGGCGCAGGCCGTTGCGGTCCAGCACCGCACCCACCTGGTCGCCGTCGGAGAACAGGATGGCGGCGGGGCCGTCCCAGGGCTCCATCATGGCGGCGTAGTATTGGTACAGGTCCCGGCGGGCACGGGAGAGATTGGGGTCGTTCATCCAGGGCTCCGGGACGCACACCATCACCGCCAAGGGCAGCTCCATGCCGCTCATCACCAGAAATTCCAGGGTGTTGTCCAGCATGGCGGAGTCCGAGCCCTTGGCGTCCACCACTGGGAACACCTTGTCCAGCTCCCCCTCCCACACCGGGGAGGACATGGTCTCCTCCCGGGCCAACATCCGGTCCGCGTTGCCCCGAATGGTGTTGATCTCCCCATTGTGGGCGATGAGCCGGTTGGGGTGGGCCCGCTCCCAGGCGGGATCGGTGTTGGTGGAGAACCGGGAATGGACCAGGGCGATGGCGGAGGTATAGTCCTCATCCTGCAGATCCAGGTAAAACTGCCGCAGCTGGCCCACCAGGAACATCCCCTTATACACGATGGTCCTGCTGGACAGGGAGGCCACATAGGTGTCGCCGCTGGACTGCTCAAACTCCCGCCGGGCGATATAGAGGCGGCGGTCGAATTCCAGCCCCTTTGCCAGTCGTTCCGGGCGGCGGACGAAGCCCTGGACGATCCGGGGCATTTTATCCCGTGCCTTCCGCCCCAGCACCTGGGGGCATACCGGCGCCTCCCGCCAGCCGATGAACTCCATCCCCTCCCGCTCTGCGATGAGCTGGAACATCTTCATGGCCTGATTCCGGCGCAGGTCGTCCTGGGGGAAGAAGAACATCCCCACCCCGTAGTCCCGTTCGCCCCCCAGCTCAAAGCCTAGCTCCGCCGCCGCTTTGGAGAAAAAGCCGTGGGAGATCTGCAGCAAAATACCCACGCCGTCGCCGGTCTCGCCTGCGGCGTCCTTTCCCGCCCGGTGCTCCAGCTTTTCCACGATCTTCAGCGCGTCGTCCACCGTCTGATGGGTCTTTCTGCCCTTGATGTCCACAACGGCCCCAATGCCGCAGGCGTCGTGCTCGAAACGGGGGTCGTACATGGGGGCCACGGGCCGCGTTTCCTTTTGTCTCATAGCGAAAACCTCTTTTCGGGGTCATATGAAGTCAACGGGACGGCCGCCCAATGAGCGCCGTCCCGTTCTGTCAGGCGTCTCTGCCCGGTCAAAATTTCTCCAGCACCTGCCGGGCGGTGTCCGCCAGCCGTGCGCCGTGGTCCATGCTCCGCTTTTGGAGCCACCGGTGGGCCTCCGCTTCCGTCATGCCGTCCTGTTCCATCAGCAATGCTTTGGCCCGCGCCACCAGCTCCTTTTCCTCCTGGCTGCGCCGGGCGGGGGCCTGACTGGTCTGAGCCAGCTGGGCCAGCATCCGCACCGAGGCCAGCAGCGACCCCCGGCCCACCGGGGCAGGCAGCTTGAATATCCCCGGCGCGGCGCACAGCTCCAGTTGGGTCTGGGGGGCCACCATCAGCATGGCGCACCGCTGGGGCAGGTCGAAATACAGCGTCTCACAGCTTTCGTCCGTCAGCTTGAAGCCGCACACCACCAGGTCCAGCCGCAGCTTGGCCACCGTCCGCTTCACCTGGGCGGCGCTGCGGCAGGTGAGGCAGGAAAATTCTCCCGTACTCTCCAGCGCTTCTCGGAGCCGATCGCAGTTGGACTGGCGCTCAAAGGCCACCACGATCTGCCGCATGGCCCTCACCTCGCTTCCGGGAGATTCAGTAGTTCATCATGTATTTGTCCCGCTCCCAGCTGGAAACGCGGGTGCGGTACTCGTCCCACTCCGCCTCTTTTCCGGCGATGTACTGGCTGGAAACGTGCTGGCCCAGGGTATCCATCACCAGCGTGTCCTTCTTCATGGCGATGAGGGCCTCCTCCAGGGAGCCGGGCAGGGCCTCGATGCCCTTGGCCTGCCGTTCCGCCGGAGACATGGCGAAGATGTTCTCGGTGATCTCCTCCGGCGGGGTCATCCCCTTCTCGATGCCGTCCAGCCCCGCCGCCAGGCAGACGGCCAAAGACAGGTAGGGGTTGCAGGCCGGGTCGGGGCAGCGCAGCTCCACCCGGGTGGCCTGTCCCCGGGCGGCGGGGATGCGGATGAGGGCGGAACGGTTGGAGGCGGACCAGGCCAGATAGCAGGGAGCCTCGTAGCCGGGGACCAACCGTTTGTAGGAGTTGACCAGGGGGTTGGTGACGGCGGCCATGCCCTTCATGTGGGCCAGGATGCCCGCGATGAAAGCATACGCCTCCCTGGACAGGCCCTTGGAACCGTTCTCGTCGAAGAACACGTTTTTCCCGCCGCGGAACAGGGACATGTTGGTGTGCATTCCCGAGCCGTTGATGCCGAAGATGGGCTTGGGCATGAAGGTGGCGTGGAGTCCGTTTTTCTGAGCCAGGGTCTTCACCGCCAGCTTGAAGGTCATGATCTTGTCGGCGCACTGGAGGGCGGGGGCGTACTTGAAGTCGATCTCGTGCTGGCCCTGAGCCACCTCGTGGTGGCTGGCCTCGATCTCATAGCCCATCTCCTCCAGCGCCAGGCAGATCTCCCGCCGGGTGGACTCCCCGTGATCCAGGGGGCCCAGGTCGAAATAGCCCGCCTCATCGTTGGTGCGGGTGGTGGGCTTGCCCTCCTCATCGGTCTGGAACAGGAAGAACTCCGCCTCGGGGCCCACGTTGAAGGTGTCGTAGCCCATGGCCTTCGCTTTCTCCAGCACCCGCTCCAGCACCCCCCGGGGGTCGCCCACAAAGGGAGTACCGTCCGGGTTGTGCACATCGCAGATCAGCCGGGCCACCTTGCCGTGCTGGGGCCGCCAGGGGAAGATGACAAAGCTGTCCAGGTCGGGCCAGAGATACTGGTCCGACTCGTTGATGCGGACAAACCCCTCGATGGAGGAGCCGTCGATCATGATCTGGTTGTCCACGGCCTTCTCGATCTGGGAGGCGGTGATGGCCACGTTTTTCAGCTGGCCAAAGATGTCGGTGAACTGCATTCGGATGAATTTTACATCCTCCTCTTTCACCATTCGAATGATATCCTCTCTGCTGCAGCCCATAAATGAGATCCCCTTTCTGTTTCCCCGCGAAATAGAAATCGGCGCTCCTCCCCCTTCCGGGTCGGAACGCCGTTGTTCACGCCTGAACTACGGCCAGTATAGCCGGTAGAAGCATGAAAGTCAAGATGACATTTGCAATTTAAACATATTTTATTGCGTATTACAAGGATATGGCACAACAGCAACGCCTTTATATGCAAGTTTAACATTCTAATCTTGCAGTTTTGAAGGCAAACCAATTGACAGTGGAACACGATGGGAATATAATAGAGCACAACAGCTTCGACGGGGGGAGTACATGTCATGTGCGGAATCGTAGGCTTTACCGGGCGGCGGCAGGCCGCCCCCATTTTGCTGGACGGGCTGGCCAAGCTGGAATACCGGGGCTATGACTCGGCGGGCCTGGCCGTCCGGGACGGTGATGAGCCGGCCCAGGTGGTGAAGGCCGTGGGCAAGCTGCGCAATCTGGCTGAGAAAACAGACGGCGGCGCGGCCCTTGCCGGCTGCTGCGGCATTGGACACACCCGCTGGGCCACCCACGGCGCTCCCAGCCTCATCAACGCCCACCCCCACGTCAGCGGCAGCGGTGTGAGCTCCGGCTCCGACGCGGTGGAGTCTCAGGTGGTGGGGGTCCACAACGGGATCATTGAGAACTGCTCCGAGCTGAAAGCCAAGCTGGAACGCCACGGCTACACCTTTTATTCAGACACCGACACCGAAACGGCGGTGAAGCTGGTGGACTACTACTACAAAAAATACAAGCTGGGCCCTGTGGACGCCCTCACCCGGGCCATGGTGCGCATACAGGGGTCCTATGCCCTGGCGCTGATGTTTCAGGACTATCCCGGCGAGATCTTCGCCGCCCGGAAGGACTCACCCATGATCCTCGGCGTGGCGGAGGGGGAGACCTATCTGGCCTCCGATGTGCCCGCCATCCTGAACGACACGCGAAATGTATACTACATTGGCAATCAGCAGGCGGCAAGACTCAGCCCAGGGGAGATCCATTTTTACGACCTCAATGGAGACGAGGTGGAGCTTCCCCTGACCGAGATCACCTGGGACGCCCAGGCGGTGGAAAAGGGCGGATACCAACACTTCATGCTCAAAGAGATCCATGAGCAGCCCGCCGCCGTGCGGGACACCCTGAACAGTCTGCTGAAGGACGGGCGGATCGACCTGTCCGGGGCGGGGCTGACGGAGGCGGTCCTCCAGTCCGTCTCGTCCATCCATATCGCGGCCTGCGGCTCCGCCTGGCATGTGGGGGTGGCGGCCCAGTACGTCCTGGAGGAGCTGGCGGAGGTCCCCGTCCGGGTGGAGCTGGCCTCCGAGTTCCGCTACCGCAGGCTGTTGCTGGACGAGAACGCCTTAGTCATCGTCATCTCTCAGTCCGGGGAGACAGCGGACACGTTGGCCGCCCTGCGGGAGGCGAAGCGGCGGGGGGCGCGGACGCTGGCGGTGGTGAATGTGGTAGGCTCCACCATCGCCCGGGAGGCGGACAGTGTGCTCTACACCCTGGCGGGGCCGGAGATCGCCGTGGCCACCACCAAGGCCTACAGTGCCCAGCTCATGGCCATGTACGCCCTGGCGGTGCAGCTGGCCCAGGTGCGGGGGAAACTTGCGGAGGACGAGTATGCGGGATACATTGAGGAGCTGGCCGCCCTGCCGGACAAGATCGCCCGCGTGCTGGAGGACAAGGGCCGTATCCAGTGGTTCGCCGCCAAGTTTGCCAACGCCCGGGACATCTTCTTCCTGGGCCGGGGAGCGGACTACGCCGCCAGCCTGGAGGGCAGCCTGAAAATGAAGGAGATCAGCTATATCCACAGCGAGGCCTACGCCGCAGGGGAGCTGAAGCACGGCACCATCAGCCTGGTGGAGGACAACACCCTGGTGATCGGCGTGCTCACCCAGAGCAATCTGTACGAGAAAACCATCAGCAATATGGCGGAGTGCAAGGCCCGGGGAGCGTACCTTATGGGGCTGACCTGTTATGGGCACTACAGCATAGAGGACACGGCGGATTTCACCGTCTACATCCCTAAAACGGCCCCTTGCTTCACCGGACTGCTGGCGATAGTTCCCCTCCAGCTGCTGGGGTATTACACCAGCGTGGCCCGGGGGCTGGACGTGGATAAGCCCAGAAATCTGGCGAAAAGCGTCACGGTAGAGTGACCGGGCACGGAGAAGCCATATGCAAAAGGGGTCCGCCGCCGGGGCTGGCCGGCCCTTGACCGGGCGGGCGGATTCAACGCGCTGTTTCCGAGCTACCGCCACACAGCGCCGCCAAGGTAAACTGCGCCAAATAATCGGAGATGACCTGCTCAAGCCCGCGCCACAGGGAAAGCGTCCGGCAGCGGCCGCTTCGGGGACAGGTATTCCGCCCCGGCTCCAGGCAGGCAACGGGGACCAGCGGTCCCTCCATCAGCTCAAGTATCGGCTTTATCCTGTACTCCTCCGGGGGGCGGTCCAGGCGGTAGCCGCCGCCCTTTCCCCGCGCGGCGGCAAGCAGGCCGCCCTTTACCAGCTCCTTTACCACAATCTCCAGATATTTCTCTGAAATTTCCTGCCGGGCGGCCACATCTTTCAGCGGCACGTAGCCGTCCCCCTGATGCTCCGCCACATCCACCAGGAACCGCAGCGCGTAGCGGCCTTTTGTGGAAATCATCATAAAGATCCCTCCTAGTTTTTCCTATCATACCACAAGGTCGATAGGAATTCAATCCATGTCAATATACCAATTGACAAAGTAGGTTTATAGGTATATAGTGGTATCGACCCAAAGAGAGGGGAATCTTCCCATGAGTTATAAATTTGAGACCTTGCAGCTCCATGTGGGCCAGGAGCAGCCCGACCCCGCCACCGATGCCCGGGCGGTGCCCATCTATCAGACCACCTCCTATGTGTTCCGAAACGCCGCCCACGCCGCCGCCCGGTTCGGTCTGGCGGACGCCAGCAACATCTACGGTCGGCTCACCAACTCCACTCAGGATGTATTGGAGAGACGACTGGCCGCCCTGGAGGGGGGTGTGGCGGCGCTGGCCACCGCCTCCGGCGCCGCGGCGATCACTTACGTCATCCAGGCCCTGGCTCAGGCGGGAGAGCATATCGTGGCCCAAAAGACCATCTACGGCGGCAGCTATAACCTGCTGGCCCACACCCTGCCCCAATACGGTATTCAGGCTTCCTTTGTGGACGTCCATGACCTGAACGCCGTTACCGCCGCCATCCAGCCCAACACCAAAGCCATTTACCTGGAGACCTTGGGCAATCCTAACAGCGACATCCCCGACATTGACGCCATCGCTGAGATCGCCCACGCCCATGGCCTGCCTCTGGTCATCGACAACACCTTTGGGACGCCCTATTTGATTCGCCCCATTGAGCATGGCGCGGACATTGTAGTCCATTCCGCCACCAAGTTCATCGGCGGTCACGGCACCACGCTGGGCGGCATCATCGTGGACAGCGGCAAATTTGACTGGAACGCATCAGGCAGATACGCACCCATCGCCGCGCCCAACCCCAGCTACCACGGAGTCAGCTTTGTGGACGCCGCCGGCCCCGCCGCCTTTGTCACCTACATCCGGGCTATCCTCCTGCGGGACACCGGAGCAGCGATTTCACCCTTCAATGCCTTTCTGCTTCTCCAGGGAGTGGAGACCCTGTCCCTTCGGGTAGAACGCCACGCTGAAAACACCAAAAAAGTGGTGGAGTATCTGGTCAACCATCCCCAGGTGGAGAAGGTCAACCACCCCAGCCTGCCTGAGCATCCCGACCATGTCCTGTATGAGAAGTATTTCCCCAACGGCGGCGCGTCTATCTTTACCTTTGAGATCAAGGGCGGGCAGGGGTCGGCCCACAGGTTTATCGACCATCTGGAGATTTTCTCCCTGCTGGCCAACGTGGCGGACGTGAAGTCTCTGGTCATCCACCCGGCCACCACCACCCACTCCCAGCTCTCCCCCGAGGAGCTGCTGGATCAGGGCATCAGGCCCAATACTATCCGGCTGTCCATCGGCACCGAGCATATCGACGATATCATCGCCGACCTGGAAAAAGGCTTCGCCGCCGCCGCACAGAAATAAGAGGAGAAATCCGTTATGTCCAATATCTACACATCTTCCGACCAGCTGATCGGCAAAACGCCCTTGCTGGAGCTGACCCATATCGAGAGGGAAGCGGGGCTGCCGGCCCGCCTCCTGGCAAAGCTGGAGTATTTCAATCCCGCCGGGTCGGTGAAGGACCGCATCGCCAAGGCCATGATCGACCGGGCGGAGACCGGCGGAAAATTGAAGCCCGGCTCCACCATTATCGAGCCCACCTCCGGCAACACGGGGATCGGGCTGGCCTCTGTGGCGGCGGCCCGGGGCTACCGCGTCATCCTCACCATGCCGGAGACCATGAGCGTGGAGCGCCGGCAGCTGATGAAGGCCTACGGCGCGGAGCTGGTTCTTACCGAAGGGGCTAAGGGGATGAAAGGGGCCATCGCCAAGGCAGAGGAGCTGGCACAGGAGATTCCCAACAGCTTCATCCCCGGCCAGTTTGTCAACCCGGCCAATCCCGCCGCCCACCGCTCCACTACCGGCCCGGAGATCTGGGCAGATACCGACGGGCAGGTGGACATCTTTGTGGCGGGCGTGGGCACCGGCGGCACCATCACCGGCGTGGGGCAGTACTTGAAAGAGCAAAACCCGGCGGTGAAAGTGGTGGCGGTGGAGCCCGAGGACTCCCCTGTCCTCAGCGGGGGACGCTCCGGAGCCCACAAAATACAGGGCATCGGCGCGGGCTTTGTGCCGGAGGTTCTGGACACCGCCGTTTACGACGAGATCATCCCCGTGTCCAGCGAGGACGCCTTTGCCGCCGGGCGGCTGGTGGGGCGCAGGGAGGGCATCCTGGTGGGCATCTCCTCCGGTGCCGCGCTCCATGCTGCGGTCCGTCTGGCCAAGCGGCCTGAAAACAGCGGAAAGACCATCGTGGTCCTTTTTCCGGACGCCGGCGGCCGCTACCTGTCCACACCGATGTTTGCGGATTGAGCACAGAGGGAGCGCGCCGGTGAAAGCGTCGGCGCGCTCCCCTCGGCGGGCAGCCCTATGGTGCGTTGAACACAAAGGAACGAAAGAAAATCATTCGCGCCGGCGGACTTCTCTTGACAAAGCCGCCCCGCTGTGGTATTGTATGCCCGTGGTTAGCACCAACTAACCACAGGCATAGCGACCGCTTTTCCTCCCCCAGGGCTCCGTCCCTGGGGCCTCTCTGGACACAGGAGTTAGCGCACGCTAACAAACATATTTTGCAAAGGAGCGTTCAGCATGAACAAGATCGCGATCGTATTTTGGAGCGGGACTGGAAACACGAAGGCTATGGCGGATCATATCGCCCAAGGCGTCCGGGCCGCCGGCGGCGAGGCGGAGCTGCTGGGGCCCGGGGAGTTTTCCGCCGACCGGCTCACCGCCTACAGCGCCGTGGCCTTCGGCTGTCCCGCCATGGGCTGCGAGGTGCTGGAGGAAATGGAATTCGAGCCGATGTTCGCCGCCTTGGAGGGTTCGCTCAGCGGCAGGCGGATCGCCCTGTTCGGCTCCTACGGCTGGGGGGACGGCCAGTGGATGCGGGACTGGTGCCACCGCTGCCGCGACGCCGGGGCCTGCCTTCTGGAGGAAAATGGTCTGGCGGTCAACGAGGCGCCGGACGTAAGCGGCGAGGATGCCTGCAAAGAGCTGGGCAGGAAGCTGGCGGTATGGCAGTGATCGGTCGATCCACCAGCCGCTCCCAGACGTTCGAGGCCGTGCTGGTCCGGCAATGCGCCCCGACGCTGGCCGGGATAAAGCCGGGAAGCATTTTCAGCTTCAACCGTTCCCCGTTGGAGATCTCCCGCCAGAAGGTCCGGCAGTGGGATAAGCGGCTGGCTCCCCTGGGCCTCGCCGTCCAAATCCTTTTGGAGCGACCCTGCTCCAGTTGGGCGATCGTCTATGTATACCGGCGAACGCATTTGGAGCGGCTGCTGTCCGGCAACGCCTGCCAAAGGTTTTTAGCCAAAGCCGGATACATCGGCACTGACCTGGACGGACTGCTGGACCAGCTTGCCCGCCGTCTGCAAACCCAACCGGAATTCCCGCATGAGATCGGCGTATTCCTGGGATACCCGCTCCGGGATGTCATCGGCTTTATCGAGAACCGGGGACGGAATTTCACCTGCTGCGGATTCTGGAAATCATACGGTGATCCGACGGAAGTGGAGGCGCGCTTCGCCTCTTACCGCAGATGTATCCATACCTACGTGAACCTGTACGAGCAGGGAACGCCCATCGAAAAACTGGCCGTATCAGCATAACGTGGGACCGCCCCTTCGCCGCCGGACCGTTTAGATTCGCCCCCTGCGTAGGTCGTTTTTGCGTGGGGTCAGCAGATCCTAATTCGAAATGCAGATTTTTCTCAAAATGGTCTTGACATCTTCGGTTAGCGGTGGTAAACTAAGGCCGATTCGAGGTTAGTAATTGCTAACCTCGTTGCAGAGGGAGGCGAAGAAATGATGCCGCTGACAATGGCAAAGGCCGGAGAGACGGTCACGGTCCGCAAAATCTCCGGCAAGGACGATGTGCGCCAGCATTTGGCGGAACTGGGCTTTGTGGTGGACAGCGCTGTGACGGTGGTCAGCGAAATCGGAGGGAACCTGATTGTGCAGGTAAAGGACAGCCGAATCGCGCTGGACAAAACAATGGCGAATCGAATTCAGGTATAAAGGAGCGAGGCAGCATGAAAACATTGAAGGATGTCAAGGTGGGCGAAACCGTGATCGTGGCGAAGCTGCACGGCGAAGGCCCGGTGAAGCGGCGTATCATGGATATGGGCATCACCAAGGGCGTGGAGATCTTTGTGCGCAAGGTGGCCCCTCTGGGCGATCCCATGGAGCTGAACGTCCGGGGCTATGAGCTCAGCGTCAGAAAGGCCGACGCGGAGTTGATCGAGGTGGGCTGAATTTTTTTGGCTAAAGGTTAGCCTTACCTAACACTCGAAGGGAGAGGATCCAAATGGACATGAAGATCGCCCTGGCGGGCAACCCCAACTGTGGCAAGACCACGCTGTTCAACGCCCTCACCGGCTCCAGCCAGTATGTGGGCAACTGGCCCGGCGTCACCGTGGAAAAGAAGGAGGGCAGGCTGAAGGGCCGCAGGGATGTGGTCATCCAAGACCTGCCCGGCATCTATTCCCTGTCCCCCTACACCTTGGAGGAGGTGGTGGCCCGATCGTATCTGGTGAAGGAGAAGCCGGACGCCATCCTCAACATTGTGGACGGCACCAACATTGAGCGCAACCTCTATCTCACCACCCAGCTCATCGAGCTGGGCCTGCCCGTGGTGGTGGCCGTGAACATGATCGACCTGGTGCGGAAAAACGGCGACGCCATCGACCTTGCCAAGCTGGGGGCCGCCCTGGGCTGCGAGGTGGTGGAGATGTCCGCGCTCAAAGGCGAGGGGGGCATGGCCGCCGCCGAACGGACTGCGGCCATGGCGCAAAACCATCAGGCCGGGGAGCCGCCCCATGTGTTCACCGGCAGCGTGGAGCACGCCCTGGCCCACATCGAGGAGTCCATCCAGGGCAGGGTGGCGGACAGCTATCTGCGCTGGTACGCCATCAAGGTCTTTGAGCGGGACGAAAAGGTGATGGAGGAGCTGGCCCTCCCCTCCGATCTGAAGGTCCACCTGGAGGCGCATATCGCCGACTGCGAGCGGGAGATGGACGACGACGCGGAGAGCATCATCACCAACCAGCGGTACGCCTACATCAACGGCGTGGTGAGCAAGTCCGTCAAGAAAAAGGCGGCCAAGGGCAGCCTGTCCGTCTCCGACAAAATCGACCAGGTGGTGACCAACCGCATCCTGGCACTGCCCATCTTCGCGGCAGTCATGTTCCTGATCTACTCCATCGCCATGGGCACTTCCCCGGCGGGTCTGTTCGAGGGAGAGGAGTGGGGCATCGGCATCGGCTCCTGGGGCACCGACTGGGCCAACGATACCTTCTTTGGCGAGATGGTTCCCGGGTTCTTTGACAGCGTCCTCACCTCCCTGAACGTCAGCGGCTGGCTGTACGGCCTGATCATGGACGGTATTGTGGCCGGCGTGGGCGCGGTGCTGGGCTTCGTGCTCCAGATGCTGGTGCTGTTCCTGCTGCTGGCCATCCTGGAGGACTGCGGCTATATGGCCCGGATCGCCTTCATCATGGACCGCATCTTCCGGCGTTTCGGACTCTCCGGAAAGAGTTTCATCCCCATGCTGGTGGCCACCGGCTGCGGCGTTCCCGGCATCATGGCCTCCCGGACCATCGAGCAGGACCGGGACCGGAAAATGACCATCATGACCACCGGCTTCATCCCCTGCGGGGCCAAAATGCCCATCATCGGCCTGTTCGCCGGGGCGGTGTTCGGCGGCTCCTCCCTGGTGGCCACCTCGGCCTTCTTCATCGGCATCACCGCCGTGGTGATCTCCGGCATCATGCTGAAAAAGTTCAAGGCCTTCGCCGGGGAGCCCGCCCCCTTCGTCATGGAACTGCCGGCCTACCACGCCCCCTCCGCTGGAAACGTCCTGCGGGCCACCTGGGAACGGGGATGGTCCTTCATCAAGCGGGCGGGGACGGTGATCCTGCTGTCCACCATCGTGCTGTGGTTCCTCCAGGGCTACGGCTTTACTGACGGCGTGTTTGGCCCGGTGGAGGACAACAATACCTCCCTGCTGGCCGCCATCGGCAATGCCATCGCCTGGATCTTCTATCCCCTGGGCTGGAGGGGCGATATGGCCTGGAAGGCCACCGTGGCCTCCTTCACCGGCCTGATCGCTAAGGAGAATGTTGTGGGCACCATGGCCACGCTCTACCACTTCGCCGGTGAGGTCAGTGAGAACGGCGAGGAGATCTGGACCCTGGTGGGGGCGGACTTCGGCGCTCTCACCGCCTACAGCTTCATGATCTTCAATCTCCTCTGCGCCCCCTGCTTCGCCGCCATGGGGGCCATCAAGCGGGAGATGAACAACGCCAGGTGGACCGCCTTCGCCATCGGCTATATGTGCGTGTTCGCCTATGTGGCCGCTCTCATCGTCTACCAGATTGGCGGGCTGATCACGGGTGCCGCCAGCTTCAGCCTGTGGACCGCTGTGGCCTTGGTTCTGTTGGCCGGTATTCTCTACCTGCTGTTCCGCAAGGGTTATCAGAGCGAGGAGAATGCCCGGCGGCTGACCTCCGTGGCCGCCGCGAAGTGACCGGCCCGGAAAGGAGCGACCGAATATGCCTGCTATACTGGGAAACATCATCGTGGTTGCTGCGCTAATCGCTGTTGTGGCATTGGCCGTCCGGTCTTTGTGGAAGTCCCGCAGGTCCGGCGGAGGCTGCGACGGTGACTGCGGGAACTGCCGGGGCTGTCACTGAGAAACCGGTTTTGCTCACCCCGCCGGAGGCGGGGTGAAGAACCAAAATAATAGAGTGATAACATGGTGAGGAGGCATGGGCGCGCGATATCCGCCCATGCCTTTTCCCCTGCGGGAGGAGATCAAATGGCGAAATTGCGTGAATCTCACCTTCACTATCTGCTGGCGATCTACGAATTGGGCAAAAGCACTCCAGACGTGGGGACGCAGGCTGTGGCAAAGGCTTTGAACTGCTCGAAAGCCTCTGTCACGAAAATGATGGCGACTCTGATGGATATGAACCTCCTGGTGCGGGAGAAATACGGAAAAATCTACCTGACAGATACCGGCTATCTGCTGGCAAAGGATATGCTCCGATGCGTGGAAGTAATTTGCAATCGGCTCCCGGCGGTGGGATTTGACCTGACAAGGGAAGAAACCGCCGCCCTGGCGCGCGCGATCGTTTTGAGCCTGCCGGAGCACTGCCGGGAGCGGCTGGCGCGGCATGGCGGTGGGCGGAAAACAGAGATCATGAAGTGATATGGGCGGCCCCGCGTCTCGCAGGGCCGCCCATCATGGCTTTCAAGCAGATAACAATCAAGGAGCAGGACCGACTGCGCTGCCGCTCAATCGTAAATAGACTCTCTCTCGTATTTCAGCACCGCCCCGCTGTAGGCGTCGATCTCATACTCATATTCCCATGTCCCGGATATAAATTCGATTTCATAGGTCCACCGGCCGTCGTCATGATCCAGTTTCGCCTTGGCGAACGAGACCTGACCGCTGCTCAGTCCGGCGTGGCCCACGGCGGCAGCTTTTGCCTTTTCAACTCCGATTTTGGATGCGTTCGTGTTTTGCTGGGGGGGCGGCCAGTGCTCCGCGTCATAATCGAACTCCAGGATCTCGCCTGTCAAGGCGTCGATCTCATAGTCATACTCCTGATAGCCGGCAGTATAAAATTCCACCTCGTACTCCCATCGGCCCTTGTCATGATCGAGCTTTGTCTGAATGAACGTCACCTGGCCTTCCGTCAGTCCAGCATGGTTCAGCGCGATGCTCCTTGCCTTGGCCTCGCCGATGCAGGAATCGGCGCCGCTCCCGGGCTGGGTGGGTTGAGGGTTGGTCTGCCCAGCGTTGGCGCCGGGCCCAAAGCTGTCCGCGTCCGTCACCAGGCTGTCCCCGGAGCCGCCGGAAAGGCTGGCGGTCCGCGTCTGCGCGTCCCAGCTCACGGTTTTCCCCATCAGCCCGCCGATCGCCCTCAGCGGCAGATAGGTGGTGCCGCTGTAGAGCATCGGGTAGACCGCGGCTCCATTG
The DNA here is from genome assembly GCA_949841355.1 of uncultured Oscillospiraceae bacterium. Classification (GTDB taxonomy): domain Bacteria; phylum Bacillota; class Clostridia; order Oscillospirales; family Oscillospiraceae; genus Enterenecus. The sequence continues at coordinate 6,953 of CATKZP010000024.1, read as the reverse complement.
GCATCAGTGAAGGCGCGGGACGCGCCGTCCACCACAATGGTAAAGTCGGGGCGCAGCTGCGCCTGAACGACCCGCTTCGTGGGATTCTCGTCCAGGACCCCCGCCGCGGCGGAGGTGGTCCGGGTTCCAGAAAGGGTGACCGTCAGCGTGGACTGATCCCAGTTGACATTCTTGTTCATCAGCATGCCAATAGCCCTAACGGGCAGATAGGTGGTGCCGTTGTAAAGGATCGGGTGTACCTGTGTGCCGCTTACGGTAAAAAAGGTTTGCGTTTGGCCGTCCACCTTCACCGTTATGTCCGGGGAAACCGTCGCGCTGACAGTAGCCGCTGAAGCTGCCGCCCCGTTGACCACTAAAGCCCCACCCAGCATCACGGCGCACATCAGCACCCCTATCCATCGGACAAACCAGGTCTTGTTCGTTTTACGCATAGCGCAATCCCTCCTCAGCTGTTTTGCATTATCGGCTGAAAGGCTCAGCCGACCATTCGCGGACAAAGCCACTGTATGCGTCGATCTCAAACTCGTACTCCATGCCGTTATAGATGATCTTTCCCTCGTAAAGAAGGAGTCCGTCGTCATCGTTGATCTTGAATTTCCGTATATCGCTTTCGGCCGCGCCGGGAACCCGCGCGAGGGCCGCCTGTCTGGCCTGCTCGGCCGTAATCGCGCTGGAGCCGTCGGACGGCGAATAGTATTCCGCGTCATAGTCGAAGCTGATCACCGCCCCGGTAAGGGCGTCGATCTCATAGTCATACTCCTCATAATTCGCGGTATAGAATTCCACGTCATATTCCCATTGCCCATCGTCAAACTCCAGAAGGGAGCAGACAAACGTGACCTGGCTTTCCTCCAGTCCCGCGTGCTCCAAGGCGATGCGCCTGGCCTCGTCCTCTCCGATATAAGGATCCGGCTCGGGGCCCGGGACCACCGGGGCGGACGCTTCAGGGACGGGCTGGGGCGAGTTTACGACAGGACCCGGATCGTCAGACTCCGGCGGGCCGCCCGGCTCAGGCCACCCCGCTTGACCGCCATCCGTACCGGCAGGATCTTCCTCGTCGATCACCACCCCGGTAAGGGCATCGACGTCATACCGATAGCTCCGGCCGGCCGCCTCAAAGCAGACCTGGTAATAATCCAGTCCGTCGCGGGTCCCCATATCCGTGCGGAAGGAACTCACCTCCTGCTCCGACAGCGACGCCGCTTCCAAGGCCGCCCGCTTTGCCGCGTCCGCGCCAATATAGCCCATTTGGCTCTGCCGCTGGGCGCAGCCGCTGAAAAGCAGCAGCAGCAACACGATCATGCACAAGAATTTGTTTCTCCTCATAACGCGCTCCTTTCCGTTGCTGGGTATAGTCTACTGCGCCAACATGAAATCTACATGAAATTTGGAAAGAAATTTTAAATCGATCCTTCGGCGGACCGCCTAGCTGACAGGCGGTCCGCCGGGGGCTTTGCCAGTTTGAAATTTGATCGGGCTTCCTTGATCTGCGGCATCCTCCGGGGCAGGCAGATGGAGGGTAAACGCGCTGCCTACCCGCGGAACGCTCTCCAGGGTCATGTATCCCCCGTGGAGCTGGGCGATCTGCCGCACGATGGACAGCCCAAGCCCCGTTCCCCCTTCGCCCCGGGCCGGGTCCGCCCGATAGAACCTCTGCCAAATTTTGTCCTGCTGGCCGGAGGGGATCCCCATGCCGTCGTCCCGCACCTCCAACAGGACCTCGCCGCCCTCCTTAGCGGCCGATATCCATACGTGGCCATCCGGCCTGCCATATTTGAACCCGTTTTCCACCAGATTCCGGAGCAGCCTGGCCAGCAGCGATGGATCGGCCTCCACCGTCAAACCGTTGGGGACCTCTAAAACCAGACGGCTGGGATCGCAGGCCAGCTCCCCGCAGAGAGAGCGCAGCAGCTTATCCAGGCTGACGCGCTCCAGCCGGACCGGCTCGGTTCCCTGCTCCAGCCGGGTCATGCTCATCAGCTGGGAGATCAGCTGGGACATTTTATCCGCCTGACGGTGGATCATGGAAATGGTCTCCTGCCGTTCCTCCCCGGTCTCATCGTACCTTTCCGCGTATTCGCAGGCCCCTGTGATAATGGACACCGGGGTGCGAAGCTCATGCGAGGCGTCGGCCGTAAACTGCTTCTCCGACTCAAAGGACCGCTCCAGCCGCTGGAGCAGCTGGTCAAAGGCTGCGGCAAGCTGGGAAAATTCATCCTTTCCCGGCGGCAGTCCAATGCGGCGCGACAGGTCCTGGGCCTCGTTGATAGACGCCGCTGTCGCGGTAATGCTGTCCAAAGGACGAAACGCCCTTTTCGCGATTCGATAGCTGCCCAGTGCGGCCGACGCCATGAACGCCGGCATGATGATAAGCGCCACGAGGAGCAGCTTGAACATAAGCCGGCGGTTTTCAGGGGCCTCCATGACGCCGCGCAGCCACACCCCGTTTTCCCATCCCATGGGGAGCCACAGATCCAGAACCAGGTACTGCTCGGCCCCGGTGCTCACCATTCGGGTCAGGCCATTTTGGAACGCCTCCTCCACCGTGAAGGACGCCGGGAGCTGGCCGGCCAGCAGGGCCTTATCCCGGCTGTAGATCAGGGTGGTCACGCCGTCCTGGTAAAAATCAAAGCCGCTTCCCAGCTCCAATCGTCCATTGGGCATGGCGGTATGGCTCAGGTTGCTCCGAACCGTCTGCGCCAGCTGTGACATGGCGGTCCGAACGGCCACCACCTTGCTGATGGACAGCAGGAACGCCAGCAGCAGCGCGGCCAGCAGCCCCATCAGCAGCGTAAGCCACACGGCGATCCGGGTCTTCACAGAGAGCTTCCTCATGATGTTCCCCCAGCTTCGTCCGCCTTCAGGACCCAGCCCACGCCGCGGATGGTATGGAGCAGCTTGAGCGGATATCCGCTGTCGATCTTCTTCCGCAGGCGGCTGATATACACATCTATATTGTTGGAGCTGCCTGAAAACTCATAATTCCATATCTGGTTCTCCAGCTGTTCCCGGGACAGGACGACGCCCTGATTACGGATCATACACTCCAAAAGGGAAAACTCTTTGGGGAGAAGCGTAATCTCCTTCCTCGCCCGAAAAGCCGTTCTCCGTTCGATGTCTACAGTCAGATCGGCCAGGAAAAACTGGTTTTTTCGGTTTTCGCTGCGCTTTCTGGTCATGGCGCGGATCCGGGCCAGAAGCTCGTCAAAGGAAAAGGGCTTGACCAGATAGTCGTCCGCGCCCAGGTCCAGCCCTTTTACCCGGTCGTCAACAGCGTCTTTGGCCGTCAGAAACATCACGGGCACCGCCATGTCCCTGTCCCGGAGCTGTTCCAGCAAAGTGTAGCCGTCCAGCTTCGGCATCATCACATCCAGCAAGATCGCGTCATACTCAGCGCCTGGCAGATAGCTCAGCGCTTCCTCGCCGTCAAAGCAGCAATCCACGCTGTAGCCGGCCTTTTTCAATGTCTTTTCGATCAAGCGGTTCATGTCCCGCGCGTCCTCAACCACCAGGACCCTCATACTTTGTCGCCTCCCAGCAATGGCAAAGATCCTCCCGCCTGTTCCCAGGCACTTTCATTATAGCCGCAATCAAATAATTTGCAAGCTCTGTCTTGGAGCCGCGCGAGCGCCGCTTAGCGGCCTGAGCTGCCCTGCACAATAAAAATGGATCCAAGGCTTGACAAACCTGCCCGTTCGGATTATTATAACATTGTTATATATCGGTGTTATATGGGGGCGGACACATGGAAGAACAAGGCGAAACTTTAACCCGCATCCATCAGGCGGCAATGGAGGAATTTCTGGAAAAGGGCTTTGCGGATGCCTCACTGCGGCAGATCGTCAAGAATGCCGGAGTGACTACCGGAGCCTTTTATGGATACTACTCCAGCAAGGACGCTCTGTTTACCGCCCTGGTAGAACCTCACGCGGCGGCGGTCATGGGAATGTTTATGAGGGCACAGACGGCGTTCTCCCAGTTGCCGGAGGCGGAACAGCCCAGCCATGTAGGGGTAGAATCCAGTGATTGCGTAAAGGAAATGCTGGGCTATGTGTACCAGCATCTTGACCCGTTCAGATTGTTGATCTGCAAGGCCCAAGGCACTGGATATGAAAACTTTATCCACAACATGGTAGAGATCGAAGTGGAAGCCACCCAGCGTTTCATGGAAGTCCTGCGCAGACAGGGCCGGGACATCCCAGAGCTGGACGATCAGCTCTGCCACATCATTGCCAGCGGGATGTTCCACGGGATATTCGAGGTCGTGGTCCACGATATGCCCTATGACCGGGCAAAGCACTATGTCAAACAGCTCCAGGATTTTTTCCTTGCTGGCTGGCACAGTATGATGGGGGTCTAAGACCCCTTTCATTTGGCTCGTAAGTTAGCAATAACTAACTTACGGGGATGGATATGAGAAAGTGTCCGCGGCGCTTTCTGTATCATAAATCATTTGTCACAAGGAGGTATCCACTTGAAGAAAAACAGCAATCTCCAGGAGCTGATGGGCTATGCCGGGGGACACAGGTATCTGACCTACCTATCCCTGCTGTTGTCCGCCGTCAGCGCAGTCCTGGCTCTGTTCCCCTTCGTTTTCCTGTTCCGAATTATCCGGGAGGTCATTGAGGTGGCCCCCAACTACGCACAGGCCACGCACATCGTCCGCAACGGCTGGATGGCGGTGGGATTTGCGGTGCTGTCCATCGTGATTTATGTCTGCGCCCTGATGAGTTCCCACCTGTCGGCCTTCCGTATCGCCGGAAATATCCGCAAGGCGCTGATGGCCCATATTGCCGAGCTACCCTTGGGCTTCATCGGGGAGACGGGCAGCGGAAAAATTCGCCGCATCGTCAGCGACAGCAGCGCGGCCACCGAAACCTATCTGGCCCACCAGCTTCCCGATATGTCGGCGGCGGTCACCACGCCGGTGTGCATGATCGTCATGCTGTTTCTGTTTGACTGGCGGTTTGGCCTTGTCAGCCTCCTGCCGGTGATTCTGGGCTTTGCGGCTATGTTCAAGATGGCCGGACCTTCTATGGCGGAGGACATGAAGCTCTACCAAAACGCCTTGGCGGATATGAACAATGAGGCGGTGGAGTATGTGCGGGGCGTTCCGGTGGTGAAAACCTTCGGGCAGACCGTCCACTCCTTCAAGCGGTTCAAGGGGACCATCGACGGCTACTACGATTTTGTCATGTCCTACTGCAAGAAGTGCCGCCCGTCCATGCTGTCCTATACGGTCCTGGTCAACAGCGCCTTCGCGTTCCTGATTGTACTGGCGCTGATTCTGGCGGGCGGTGGGCCGGTGGCCCAGCCGGTGCTGCTGAACTTCATCTTCTATGTGATCTTCACGCCCCTCATTGCCACGGCCATGACCAAGGTGATGTTTATGAGCGAAAACGGCATGATCGTGGCGGACGCCATGAGCCGTATCCACTCCATTCTGGATGTGGAGCCTCTGCCCGAACCCCGCAGCGGCAAGGTCCCCACGGACAACGACGTTGTCCTGGAAAATGTGACCTTCCGCTACACAGGCGGAACAACGGACGCGCTCCGTGATGTGACCATTCGGGTGGGCGCTGGGGAGACGGTGGCCCTGGTAGGCCCCTCCGGGGGCGGCAAGTCCACCGCCGCAAAGCTGGCAGCGCGGTTTTGGGATATAGACCGGGGCCGGATCACCGTGGGCGGCGTGGATGTTGCCACGGTAGACCCGGAGAAGCTCCTGAACGCCTACTCCATCGTGTTCCAGGATGTAACGCTGTTCAACAACACGGTGATGGAGAACATCCGCATCGGCAGAAAGGATGCCACGGACGCTGAAGTTATCCAGGCGGCGAAAGAGGCCATGTGCGAGGAGTTCATCGCCAAGCTCCCCCAGGGGTATCAGACCATGATCGGGGAAAACGGCTCCACCCTCTCCGGGGGCGAACGGCAGCGCATTTCCATCGCCCGTGCGCTCTTAAAGGACGCACCCATCATTCTGCTGGACGAGGCTACCGCCTCCCTGGACGCGGAGAACGAGACGGAGATTCAGCAGGCCATCTCCCGGCTGGTGGAGCAAAAGACGGTGTTGATCATCGCCCACCGAATGAGGACGGTGGAGAATGCCAACAAGATCGTAGTGCTGTCCGGCGGCACTGTGGCCGAAACGGGGACCCCGGAGGAACTGATGAAAAAGAATGGAACTTTTGCTCGTATGGTCAAGCTGCAAACCGAAAGCCAGAATTGGTCACTGGCATAGGTTTTTATGGGCCGGGGTTGGTTTTGAAAAACCAGTCCCGGCCCATGTCTATAGCAACCCTTCAACCGTTTCAAAACTCATACACTGTATCTCCACATTCGGCCCGCAGACCTGCCTCATCGCTTCCTCTTGAAAGTTGAAACAGTACAGTATTCCCCTTAATCTGTTCGCCCTCAAGCCAATATTGAACCGCCTGATCCGGGGCATATCGCAGGTGTAGCCGAACAATACCGGGCACTCCCTGTCCATAGCGTCATGCTCCACGTGTCCATACTGCTGGGCTTCGGATAGTCCCTCCATCAAAACATTATCCAGCATAGCCTTCTTATCCGGCTCACAAAACAGCCGCAAAATGATCTCTCCATAATGGTCATTTGTCAAGTAATAAAAGCAATTGTAGTCTTCCTCCACCACAAGGTATTTATGGCGTTGGTCGCTGTCCACTCCCATTAGCATAGGCACCAGCTTCATATCGTTTCCGAAGATGATCGCGCTCTGTCTGGCACTCCCATACTGCTCTGAAAGCCGTTGCAAACACAAATCGTATTGAAGAAACGCCCGCAGCCGCAGCTCGGCCTCACGTGTCCATTTTATCTCAGACCCACCAGCATTATAAACGGCAAACACATTGTTTTCCGTCAGCAGCACCCCCGTAGCCCGGGAGCCCCGGATCTTATCGCGCTGGGGGCCGATCTCCTTCACCTCGCGGGAG
>CATKZP010000023.1 GCA_949841355.1 uncultured Oscillospiraceae bacterium | reverse complement strand
GCCCCAGGGAAAGGAGGGGGCGGCGGGCCCCCAGGGCCCCAGGGGAGAGCAGGGACCGCCCGGCCCCCAGGGTGAGCCCGGCCCGAGGGGCGAACGGGGGACGGACGGAACCAGCTTCGTCATCCTCGGCCGGTACAATACGCTTCAGGCGCTGCAAGATGCCCACCCGGTGGGAACGGAGGGGAAGGCCTATGCTGTGGGGACGGCGGAGGCCAACTCGGTGTACCTATGGGATGTGGACGCCAAGGCGTGGACGAATGTGGGAAGCCTCCAGGGCCCCAAGGGCGATCCTGGAGAACCGGGAGGGCAGGGGCCCAAGGGCGACCCCGGCGTGCAGGGAGAGAAGGGAGACGCCGGGGAGCAGGGCCCACCGGGTCCCAAGGGCGACCCCGGAGAGCGGGGGCCCCAGGGCCCTTCGGGTGAAAACGGCGTCACCATGGAACAGGTAACCGCAGCCATACAGGAGGCGGTGCTGGACAGTTGGGAGGGATCGTTTTGAGCGTACAGGAGGATAATCTGCGGGCCATCGCGGACGCCATCCGGGAGAAGGAGGGCAGCGGGGAGCCCATACCCGCCAAGGACTTCCCGGAGCGCATACGGGGCCTCCAGGGGGGTGGCATCGAGCTTTCGTCCATTGAGATCACCGCGCCGCCCGCTAAGGTCAGTTATCTGGCCGGAGAGCGGTTCGACCCCGCGGGGATGGTGGTGACCGCCGCGTACTCCAACGGGGCCACGCTGGCCGCCACAGGCTATGCGGTGGAGCCCTCGGGGCCGCTGGAGGACGGGATGGAAGCGGTGACGGTGCGGTACACGGAAGGGGGCGTCAGCGCCGCCGCCAGCGTGGCCATTACGGTGATCCACCGCCTGACGGGCATATCCATTGAGACACCCCCGGCCAAAACGGAGTACCGGGCGGGGGAGGTCTTTGACCCTGCGGGCATGGTGGTGCTTGCCGCCTACTCTGACGGCGCGTCCGAGGCGGCGACGGGCTACACCGTGCCCACGGAAGCCTTTGCCGCCCCCGGCCCCCAGGAGGTGGCGGTGACGTACACCGAACACGGTGTGACCGCCTCCGCCTCCGTGGCCGTCACGGTGGCCCGGCTCGTGATCGAGGCTATTCCGCGCCAGAGCGGAAGCCCCACCTATACCGGGGAGGCAATCACACTGGAGCTGGAGAACTATGATCCGGCCCAGCTCACCCTGGGCGGGGTGACGTCGGCGGTGAACGCCGGGGAGTACGCGGCCACGGCAACCCCCACGGAGAGCTGGCGGTGGAGCGACGGCACCACCGGGGCGAAGTCTATCGTCTGGACCATCGGCAAAGCGGCGGGCAGCGTGAGCCTTTCCCCGGCGTCGGTGACGCTGGACAAGGACCATCTCACGGCGGAGATACAAGTGACCAGGGCTGGGGACGGCGCGGTCTCCGCCGCGTCCAGCGATACCGGCGTGGTAACGGTGAGCGTGTCCGGCACGGCGGTAACGGTGTCCAGCGTGGGAGAGGCCAGCGGCTCGGCCACGGTGACGGTAACGGTGGCCGAAGGGCCCAACCACCTGGCGGCCAGCGGGACGGCGGCGGTGACGGCCTCCTTTGTCATGATCTACGGTGTGGAGTGGGACGGGAGCGCGTCCACCAAGCTGTCTCGAACAGACGCGGCGGCGCTGTTTGTGGACCCTGTGGCGGCGGTGGGCGACGGGGCTGGCTCTTCTCCCTTTGATGACCTTATGCCGTGGTCCGGGATGGTTCGTGTGACGGACGCCCAAGCGGGGGAGCTTGTGTCTATTCCAAAGTATTGGCTAAAAGTACAGCATTTCCCTTTCCGGGTACAGATTGCTGACGGTCCTGTAGATGGGTACCAGGTTTCCCCCGCCCACCGGGACCGTGAGGATGGCCAAGGTGAACGAGACGTAGTTTATATTGGGCGCTATCCTTGCTCGAATTCGTATCAATCTGTGAGCGGAGTCAATCCAGAATGGCTTAAAACATTATCCGTATACAGAGACAACATTCACGCGCTGGGAGAGGAATATTGGCAATCGGATTATGCTTTGCAGCTAACATGGTGGTTTCTATATATTGTAGAGTATGCGGACTGGAATGGGGAGCTGAGAATCGGAATTGGACATTCGAAACTGAATGACAATTTAAAAACGGGTGGAACTGATTCCATGTCTTACCATACAGGAAGAGCTTCCGGGACAGATGGCTATGTGCCGATACAGTATCGATACATCGAGGATATATGGGGTGGCAATAACAAAGAATTAAGAGACGGAATTATTTTTTCTCTAACTGAGAAAAAATTCTGTACTTATAACAATCCGGCCAATTTCTCGAATGAGTATGGAGCTACAGGGGCTGCCATAAGGAACATTCCCGCTCCCCCCGAAACATCCGGTATCATTAGTGCGTGGGGCTACGATCAAGATGATCCGAGTTTTATCTATCCATCGGAGGTGGTCGAACTTTCGGGCAACACTGGCACATATATTGCAGATGCTTACACTACCGGTAGCAATGGTGCTGCCATTGCAGTAGGACTGTATGAAGGTTTCAGTGGATACAGTGGCCCGTTCTTTATCGATAAACGTTATAAGGTGCAAGTTTAAATGGAATTGGACGTATCATGAAACTCCCCAACGCATCGTAAAGGAGAAAAACCATGGATTACGAATATGTATTTGGAACCCTGGGCGATGGGGAGACCGTTCGTGTGAAAGGTCCGGCCCACACCGAGCTGTCCGGCTTCCAGCAGGTGACGCAGGAGTACCCCGGCGAGACCGTCACAGACCGCTTTCGGGTGGCGCGCAAACTGAAAAGCGATGAGGACCGAGCGGGGAACTGCTACGACTGGTACGAGATCGACCGGCACTACCGCGCGGCGGATAAGACGCCCGGGGTGTCCGCCCGGGTGGACGAGCTGGCCTCCGGCGTGGAAGCGGCGGCGGTGGCCTTCTGCCTGATGGCGGAGGCGGGGCAGATCGACGCGGCCACCGCCGGGGAGCACGCGGGGCTGTTCTCGGAGTGGGCGGCCAACGTGGACTACCAGGCGGGTCAGCTGCGGCGGCGGAATGGGGCGCTGTACCGGTGCATCCAGCCCCACAGGTCTCAGGCGGGGTGGGAGCCGGAGAACGTGCCCAACCTGTGGAAGCTGACCCACGATCCAGAAGAGGAGTGGCCGGAGTGGTCCCAGCCCCTGTGCGCCGGGGACGAGTACGGCCAGGGGGCGCAGGTGACCCACGGCGGGGTGCGCTGGGTGAGCGACGTGGACGGCAACGTCTGGGAGCCGGGGGTGTACGGCTGGTCCCGGGCGGAGCCCGAATCGGACACATGAGATAAGGAGGTTTTACAATGGACAAGACGATCAATCAGATCAAGGCGGCGGCCGCCGCGGCGCTGGGGCTGCTCACGGGGCTGTGGGGCTGGTTTGGGTGGCTGGTGGTGGGGTGGATCGGGTGCATGGCGCTGGACTACCTCACCGGGTCCCTGGCGGCGGCCAAGGAGGGGCAGTGGTCCAGCGGCAAGGCCCGGGAGGGCATCTGGCACAAGTGTGGCATGATCGTGGTGGTCATCGTGGCCGCGGGGGCGGACCTGCTGCTCTCGCTGGTGCTGGCCAACCTGCCGCTGGTGGAGCTGCCCATCCAGTACGCGGGGCTGGTGTGCCCGGTGGTGCTGGTGTGGTACATCGTGACGGAGCTGGGTAGCATCGTGGAGAACGCGGTGGCCATGGGCGCGGTGGTGCCCAATTGGTTGACCAAGCTGCTGGCCATGAGTAAGGGCGCTGTGGACAAGGCCGGGGAGGAGCTGGGCGGAGACGGCCATGAATGAGCGCCTGATCTGGGACAAGCTGCTTGCCGCCGGGCTCACCCCGGCGGGGGCGGCGGGGCTGATGGGGAACCTCAAAGCGGAGAGCGGGCTGAACCCGAAAAATCTCCAAAACAGCTTTGAGAAGAAGCTGGGCATGAGCGACGCGGACTACACCGCCGCCGTGGACTGCGGGGCCTACGCCGGGTTTGTCACCGACGGGGCGGGCTACGGGCTGGCCCAGTGGACCCACTCCAGCAGGAAAGCCGCTCTGCTGGCCTACGCCAAGGCCAGAGGGCGGTCCATCGGTGATCTGGATGTGCAGATCGGGTATCTGCTCCAGGAGCTTCAGACGGTGTTTAAATCGCTGTGGGACAAGCTGCGAACCACGGCCAGCGTCCGGGAGGCGTCGGACGCGGTGCTGCTTCAGTTCGAGCGGCCCGCCGATCAGAGCGCGGCCAACTGCGCCCGGCGAGCGGCGCTGGGGCAGGAGGTCTATGACAAATTTGTGGGAGGTGCGGACATGGAGATAGTCATGAGTTCGGCGCAGCTGTGCGCCAGGGCGGTGGATATCGCTGATAACTACAAGACCAGCTACATGCTGGGGCCCTGGGGCTGGCCCGCCAACGACAAGATGATTACCCGGGCCACCACCCAGGGGCGGTACGCGGAGACCAACAAGGGGTGGCTACGCTACGCCTACGCCATCAGGGACGAGGGCTTTCTCTTCGACTGTATTGGGCTCATCAAGGGCATTTTGTGGGGTTGGTGTGGGGACCTGTCCCGGACCTATGGCGGCGCGGGGTACGTCTGCAACGGTGTGCCCGACTATGACGCCAAAAAGATGATCGACTGCTGCTGGGATGTGTCCACCGATTTCTTCACCATCGTCCCCGGCGAGGCGGTGTGGATGGACGGGCACATTGGCATATACGTAGGCGGCGGCATGGTGGTGGAGGCCACGCCAAAGTGGCAGGGCGGCGTGCAGATTTCCACCTGCGCAAACGTCTGCGATGGACTGATTTTTGGTACCGCCGGGAGCCGGACATGGACCAAGCACGGCAAATTGCCCTGGGTGGATTACGCCGCCCAGGAAAATAAAATGGAGGAGGATGAGGACATGGTATATTACAAGACGCTGGACGATGTGCCCGACTACTACCGCGCGGCGGTGGGCAAGGCGGTGGATAAGGGCGCGCTCAACGGCACCGGGGGCGGCGAGCTGAACGTCTCCGAGGACCTGTGCCGAACGCTGACGGTGCTGGACCGGCTGGGGGTGCTGGGGTGATGGGAGGGATGCGGCGTGCCGTCTAATTTGCTGAATGCGGACACCTCTTTCCCCCAGTTTACGAAAGAGACCAGCGATAGGGAAAAAATCGAGCAGATCACCAGCTATCTCTATATGCTGCTGGAACAGCTGCGCTATTCCCTGTGCAATTTGGACAAGGATAACTTCAATGACGCGGGGCTGGAGGAGATCGGGAAAATCATTACCGAACCGGTGTATATCCGTCTGGAGGCGGATGAGGGTGATATCCATGAGCTGAACGTGACTGCCCAGCTCCTGTCCAGCCGGATCAAGGACGCGGAGGGGAACGTGTCTCAGCTTCAGCAGACGGCTTAATCGCTGTCATCTCAAATTTCCGACACCAAGGGAAATTTGTCCCAGCTTCAGCAGACGGCGCAGAGCCTGTCCAGCCGCATCCAGGACGCGGAGGGGAATGTGTCCCAGCTGATGCAAACGGTGAACGGGATGCGGCTGAGCGTGCAGAATGGGGAGAACAGCTCCACCATCACCCTGACGGCCAATGGGGTGGCAGTCAGCTCCCAGCACATCCAATTTACAGGCATGGTGACCTATGCGGGGCTGGCTGGGGGGACGACCGTGATTGACGGGGCGTGCATCAAGACGGGCGTGATTGACGCCGCCCGAGTGAAGGTGTCCAGCCTGTACGGGCAGTATGTGTATTTAAATAACGCATATGGATTGGCGCTGGGCCGCATCTCCATCACGGGGGCCGAGACCTCTTTCGCCGCTGTGGACCTGACCAGCTACGGGGCGCTGCGCCTGACGGCCGGCAGCGGCGCGGTGTATATGGCGGCGGACTCCCTGGGAACTTACATTGAGGCAAACGACAGGATCTACACCTGCGGCGCGCTGGTGTCCCGCAACGGGTCCAGCCTGGGGGACGCGGCCCACCGGTGGAGCGACGTATATGCCAACAACGCTGTGATTCAGACCTCGGACCTGAGAGTGAAAAAGCAGGTGGAGTATGGGCTTTCCCGCTATGACGCGCTGTTTGACGCGCTGCGGCCCATGAGCTTTTTGTTCGTGGACGGAGAGAGCGGGAGGCGGCACCTGGGACTGGGCGCTCAGGACGTGGAGCGGGCGATGGCAGAATGCGGGGTGTCCGATATGGATTTCGCGGGATTCGTCAAATCGCCCCGCCCGGATGGGGAGGGCTATGACTACGCCCTGCGCTATGGGGAGCTGCTCCCGATGTGCATTGATCGAATTCAACGTTTGGATAAGGCTGTGGCCGAAATTGAGGGGAGGCTATTGATGTGAATGAGTTGCAGACGGTGAAACAGGCGCTGGAGACGGCGTTTCAGGCATTGGACGCGGTCCCGGTATACGGGGTCGGGGTGGAGCTGATGGCCACCGCCCGGGCCAGCCTGCGGGCGGCGTACAGCGTGGCGGAACGCGCGGAGCGCGGCGAGCCCGCGCAGAAGGGCGGCGAGGCGTAATGGCGGGGCTGCCCTCCATGGTCCACGCGGACGGCATTCAGAAGTACCGGCAGACCACCTTTGCGGGGTATGAACACACGCTGGGGGCGGACAATGGGGCGCTGTGGGACATGGAAAATCTGACAGGCGAGCTTTACCCGCTGCTCAGTCCGCGCAGACCGCGGTGGGTGGCCGGAAGGCTGGGCAGGCCAAACGGGCTCTATGCTCACGATGGGCTGTATTGGGTGGACGGAGACGGCTTTTTTGCCCGGGGGGAGCGGGTCGGCACCGTGACGGACTGCCGGAAGCGCTTTGCCAGCCTGGGCGCGTATGTGATTATCCTGCCGGACCGGGCGTATTACAACCGCCTGACGGGTGAGTTCGGGACGCTGGAGGCGCAGTGGAGCGGCGCGGCGGACTTCCGGGACGGCTCGTTTGCCCAGGAGGAGGCCAAGGCCAACACCATTTACGCCGCCGGGGCGGACTGGGCTTCCCGGTTCCGGGCGGGGGATGCGGTGACGATATCCGGGTGCGCCGCCCACCCGGAAAACAACAAGACCGCCGTTATCCGGGAGATTGATGGAGACGAGCTGCGCTTCTATGAAAACGCGTTCGTCATTGGCGAGGAGGGGGACAGCGAGCGCGCCGTGGATATCAAGCGCTGCGTGCCGGAGCTGGATTTTATCTGTGAGAACGAGAACCGCCTGTGGGGCTGTAAAGGGAATACCATTTACGCCTGCAAGCTGGGGGATGTTTTTAACTGGAATGTATTTGACGGCCTGGCCACGGACAGCTACGCGGTGGACGTGGGCAGCGTGGGAGACTTCACCGGATGCTGCGCCTATCTGGGGTACCCGGTATTTTTCAAAGAGGAGCACATCTACAAGGTGTATGGAAGCAGGCCCTCCAACTTCCAGGTGATGGGCAGCGCCAGCTTGGGCGTGGAGACGGGCAGCGCGGGCAGCGTGGCCATCGCGGGGGAGACGCTGTTTTACCTGGCCCGGACGGGTGTGTGCGGCTACACCGGAGGCATACCGCAGAGTGTGGCCGCGCCCTTCGGCGCGCAGCGGTTTAGGGACGCGGTGGGCGGCAGTGACGGAACCCGGTATTTCGTATCCATGGCGGATCAGGATGGCGGCTGGCATCTGTTTGTCTACGACACCCGGAGAGGGCTGTGGCACAGAGAGGACAGCCGGGAGGTGGTCGGGTTCGCCTGGGATGGGGCGCTGCACTTCCTGGACGGAGAGGGAACGCTGTGGATCGACGGGACGGCCCGGACGATTCCCGAGGGGTGCGCCAGGGAGGGACCGGTGGCGTGGAGCGCGGAGTGGGCGGACTTCTACGAATACTCTGGGGCCTCCAGCAGTTCGGCGGCCATTCCCCAGGAAAAGGGGATTGGGAAGCTGCTGCTCCGGCTGGAGCTGGACGAGGAGGCTCAGGTGGACATTCTCATCCAGTTTGACAGCGACGGGCAGTGGCGGACGGTGCACAGTCTGGACGCCCACACCAAGCGCAGCTGGTACCTGCCCATCGTGCCGCGGCGGTGCGACCACTTCCGGCTGCGCCTATCCGGGCGCGGAGGATGCCGGGTGTATTCGCTGACCAGAGAGGTATACACGGGGAGCGAAATCCAGATGTAATTGACAAAATGCGGTGTCGTGGTATAATAAAAAGGCCCCGCAGACGCGCTTTGCGCCGCGGGGCCGGAAGGGCACTGTTACACATAAAAGCGGTTAGCCCACTTTTCCCCGGACGAGCTTTTGCCACAGGCGGAAGCCCAGCGCAGTTTGTGCCGAGGAGGTGGTGCTTATGGGAGATGGACGTGGGGCGCAGGTCCTGCGGTACATTGTGTGGGCTGTCATCGTGTTTGCGCTGATGGCCGGCACAGCCCAGAAAGCGTACTAGCCGCTTGGAGGCACCCAAGCGGCTAGCGTGTTTTAACTTGCTTGCTGTTGAGGGCTGACCGCTTGTGACAGCCGCCCTTCCGTCATTATTATATCCAATCATCTCCGCCTTGTCAATTGGGACAGGGCGGTTTTTTTGAACCGGCGCCCGCTGCGGCGGGCAGGGCGTCATGATAAGGAGGAGGCCAAATGGCGAATCGCTTTACATACGAGGACTTTCAAAGAGAGCTGAGCGGATCGGGTCTTGGCGGGCAGTTTTCCCAGGCTGATCTGAGACTGGCCCAGCAGAACCCGGATGCGGGAATGAGCATTTTGAAGTACAAGAAGGATTACAACGCCGCAACGACGGACGAGGCCAGGGCGCTGGCAAACCTGGGCGCGGAGCAGGTGCGCAGCAGCTGGGGCGGCTATACCGGCGGAGGGACTGGGGGCAGCTTCCACTTGGACCCCATCAGCCCCGACGATTTCAGCTTCGGCCCGGCCCCCTCCTATTCCAGCGGCTGGATGGATGAAGTAAAAAGCCTTTACGACCAGCAGAAGAACCGGGGAGATTACTCTTTCGCCGGGACGAAGCCAACCTACAACAACCGGTACGACCCCACCATCCAGGACCTGCTGGGGCAGATCGTCAACCGGGAGGACTTCTCTTACGACGCGGAAACGGACCCGCTCTACAGCCAGTACCGCAAGCAGTACGCCAGGGAGGGCCAGCGGGCGTCGGCGGACGCCCTGGGCGCTGCGGCGGCGGCATCCGGGGGCATCCCGTCCAGCTATGCCGCCACGGCGGCAGGACAGGCGGGGGACTACTACGCCGCCAGGATGACGGACAAAATTCCGGAGCTTTACCAGCTGGCCTATAACCAGTATCGGAACGACCACGATATGAAGCTGAGCGATCTGGCGGCGGTGCAGGGCGCGGAGCAGAGCGACTACATGAAATACCTCAATGAGCTGGGGCAGTATAACACCGACCGCAGCTTTGACTACGGCGTGTGGAGCGACGCCCAGGACCGGGCGGCGGGCGACCTTCAGACCGCCATCGGATTGGAGCAGCTGGAGTATCAGAAATACCGGGACCAGCTGGGACAGTACAACACCGACCGCAGCTTCAGCTACGCCCAGCTGCTGGACGAGATCGGGCAGCAGACCCAGCGCCGGGGCGAGGCGCTGGACAAGGCGCAGATAGCGGCGGGATATGGGGATTACTCCTTCCTCAACAGCATGGGAATCAACACGGACGACAACCCGGCGCAATGGGAGCGGCAGTATGAGCTGGCGGTGCTGGCGGCGCAGTACGGGGATTACTCGGGGCTGCGGGCCCTGGGGGTGAATCCGGACGCCAATGGGCTTTACCAGTTCAACCTGGCGGCCTCGGGCGGGCCCAGAAGCGCGGGCGGCTCCGGCGCAGGCGGGCGCGGTTCCGCTTCGGGCGGCGCTGCCGGAGGGCAGGAGGAGGGAATCGTGGCGTCCATGCTGACCATGGGAGACGATACCCGGGCCTATGAGTACCTTGTCCGTCAGAAGTATTCGGCCGGCATCACCGAGCAGCTGTGGGAGCTGTATCTGGACGAGAAGGACCGCAGGGGACAGGTGCGGGGCGGCGGGGCCGTGCCGCAGCTGCCCAGCAGCGTTTTGGACCGGCAGACAACCCAGGCGGCGCGGGATATGGCGAATGCGCTTGCCGACCGGGAGAGCGCGGCATCTGGCTATGGCTTGAAGGATATGGACGCCGGTTCGGTGCTGAGCCTGGGGCTTGGCCCCCTCAGCTTTGAACAGGTGAACCGGCTGGCCGCGCAGGGCAAGGTGGAGGTCTACACCGGCGCGGGCGGCGCTCCGGCAGTGCGGTGGAAAAACGGATACAGCGCCAGAAATTACAACCAGTGACCAAGGAGGCCCCGGTATGAGTATTTTGACAAAGGCAATCGACGAGAGCCGCAGGCGGACGCAGGGACAACATAAGGATACGTCCGCCGCCTCCGCCAGCCCGCTGACCAGGGCCATCGACCAGGCAAGGCAGCGGCAGGCGGGAGGCGGAGGGGCGTCCCCCGGCGCACAGGCTGGGGCGGCCGTCCTTCCCCAGGCGGGGCGCTCCGCTCTGCGGGGAGGTATGCCGGAGTGGCTCTCCAAGCCGTCTTTTGCGCCGGTTCCCGGCGCGCGCAGTTCCCGGGCCGTGCGGGAGGAGATGGACGGCGTGGACAGGGCTATGGGGGCGCTGCGTGAAAAGCGGGATGGGCTGAACGCTCAGGCCCAGGCGCTGGACAGCCGGACCCTGGGAATGAAGCGCCGCGCGGGCGCTTATGCCGGTGTGGTGGGGCACGGGGCGGCGGCGCAGTCCGCACAGCTGCGCAGGCAGGCCCAGGAGCTGGAACAGGAGATGACACGGCTGGAGCAGGGGCGGACGGCGCTTCAGACGGAATGGGACCGGGCGGACACGCGGGAGTTTGACCAGCTGCGGCAGACGCCGGAGTTCCGGGCGGCGGTGGACAAGGCCATGGCTCCCACGTCCGGGATTCCCGAGGTTACGACCACTTACTCCAAGTACATCGATCTGTCCCGTGCCATGTCGTACTTCCAGGCAAAGGCCAGGGGGGACGAGCGGTGGGCGGCGGCGGTGCGCCAGAACGCGGATATGGCGCTGGAACGGGTTGATGAGAGGCAGCGGGACCGGCTGGCCTACTATGTGGGCATGGGGGACTATGAAGGCGCGCTGGACTACCTCAACCGCATCATGCCGGAGCTGAACCAGGCGGAGGCGGAACAGGTGGAGCAGGGGCTGGCGGAATGGGCGCAGGAGCACCCGGTGCTGGGCGCGGCGACGAATATGGTGAGCTGGCCGCTGAGCATCCCGGCCTATGCCGCCAACGCCGGACAGGCGGCGAAAAACGCGGTGACCGGGCAGGATGGACGGGACCGCCATCTCAACGCCTACGTGGGACCAAGGATCGGGTCCGGCACCGCCCAGGGTACGCAGGAGGCGGCGCGGCGCGCCGCCGCTCAGACCTTCGGCAGCGAAGCGGCGGGAGAGGCGGCGGCATTCCTGACCGGGACGGGGCTGTCCATCGGGCAGAACGCCGGGCAGATTGCGCTGCTGGGGCCGGGGTCGCTGCCCGCCATGGCCATGAGCGCGGCGGGGAGCTCCACGGCTGACGCGCTGGATCGGGGCGCCGCGCCGGGGCAGGCATTCGCTGTGGGCACCGCCGCCGGTGCCATTGAAGCCCTCACGGAAAAGATCCCGCTGGACAACCTATTCCGGTTGGCCAAGGAGGGCGGCGGGAACGGCGTGAAGGCCGTGGTGAAGGAGGTGCTCCAGCAGATGGGGACCGAGGCCACGGAGGAGGCCGTCTCTGAAATTGCCAATAACATCGTGGATGCCGCGGTGATGGGGGAGAAGTCGGAGTTTTGGAGCTATGTCCGTGAGCTCCAGGAGGAAGGAGTGCCCAAGCGGGAGGCGGAACGCCGGGCGCTTTTGAAGTTCTACCTGCTGGATACGGCGGCCTCGGCGGCGGGCGGCGCTATTTCCGGCGGGGTGATGGGCGGCGGCGCGCTTGCGGCAAACCAGATCGGGAGCCTCCGGGGCCAGGACCAGAGCCGGAGCGCGGGAGCGCTTCAGGCGGAGGACGCCGTTGATCTGGCGTATGCGTCCATGGGGGAAAATGGATTGTTCTCCCCGGAGGCGGGACAGATGGTGAAGCTGGCGGCGGAGGCGCTGGGGAGGCCCGGGAAAGACGCCTGGGGCCAGGGCATCGTTACCCTGCCCAAAGCGGAAAACGGCGTACAGACGCCCCAGAAGGCCGCGGAGATAGGGCGGAGCGGCGATGTGGCCGAACAGATAGCATTTGTGGAGCGCAGCCTGCGGGAGTCTTACGAACGGGGCGATATAGACGAGGCGGGCTATCAGGACGCCGTGGCTCGTGTGCGGGAGGCTCAGGCGGATATTGCGGGGTCTCGGCAGGCATTGGAGGCCGCGCGGGCGGCAGCACGGCAGGATGCCCAGGAAGCGGCGCAGAGCGTGGACGGCGGAGGCCAAAGGCTTCAGGAGATTACGGCGGAGGCGCAGAGGCTGCGGCAGGACTATGGCCAGGGTAAAATCAGCAGCGAGGCCTTTGACCGGGCGATGGACGGTCTCCAGGCGGAGGCGGAGCTGACGGGGATGGAGGCGTCCGAGGCGCGGAAGCTGCTGGACGGCGGGCCGTCCTACATGACGGAAGGGAGCAGGAGCGATGGGACAGCGACGGGGGAACAGCTATCTGGTGGAGATGGAGGACGGCTTTCTGGTGCGGGTGCCGGAGGAGAAAATGGAAGCCTGGCAGAGGGCGGACCACAAGGCCCCGCTGACGCCGGCGGAGGAACGGGCTATCGAGATGATTTTGGACAGTCTCTACGGACCGAAGCGGTAAGCAGTAAGGAGCTGGGGCTTGCCGGCGGCACCGACGCCCGGACGGTGCGGGTGCTGCCGGAGGACATGTGGACCGGGGCGCTGCGGACCATTGCCCGGAAGGTGCGCCGGGAGACGGGGCTGCCCGTCCGTTTCACCCTGGGTCCCATGGAGACGGTGCGCAGTGACGGGCAGATCCAGCGGGTACGGGGTGCGTATAATGAAAACGGAATCTTCGTTCAGGCGGACAACCGGACCGCGACGGCGGAGCAGATCGCTGACCACGAGACATTCCACAGCTACGCCCAGACGGACCCGGGGCTTGTTCAGGCGGCGGCGGAGGCCGTCACAGAGCGGTATGGCAGAGAAGAGCTGCGGGATATTTTGGCAGTGTATGCCAAGAATCTGCGCGGCGTCGCGGATGTGTCCGAATTGGACACAATGGATGCCCAGACGTTGGCGCAGCTCAAAAATGAGATGCTGGCCGACGCCTTCGCGGGAATCAACGCCTTCGGGACCCAGGCGGCCAAGTACCAGGAGACGGTGTATGAGACGGTGGAGGGCCGGGAGGCGGCCATGCCGCGCAGCCGGGAGAACGCCCAGGCATTGGACCAGAGGAGGGGGCCGCCCGATACATACTCTATCGAATATGACGGGGACAACCGGCCCTTTGTGATAGTGGAGGAGGATATCTTGGCCGGGGTGCCCAGGGCTGAATGGACAACAAAAGTAAAAAAAGTGCTGGCTGAACGATTCCCTGCTGGGGTGCGCGTCGGAAAAAATATAATTAAAATTAATCGTCAGTCTAGGGCTGAAATGACATTCTCTGAGTACACAAAACGGCTTAGGCGAGATGATGGCAGTGCATATGCCGATAAATTCCGGGCGGCGGCAAATGCAGATGAAATCATCCTCGCATCTCGCGATTACATTAACGAAGGCTTAAAACACAGCCGAAAAGATAATATCAGAGACTTTGCTCGTGGAACTGTTCAGCTGCGCGTTGGCTCGTCAGACTATACCGCAGACGTGGTAGTAGGTACAACATCTGGCGGTGAAATGCTCCTGTATGACATTGTTAACCTCAAGCCAACGCAGATAAACGAAAGAAACGGACATACCGTACGGCCCAACCAAGTGGAGAGCCATAGAAGTGGTACACCCGTTTCTTCAAGGTCAGATACAGAGTTTACCGCCCAACCGCATGAAGCGGGGAGAGCAGTAGATTCCTCAACGCCAACGCAAAGCGCGGCACCTGCATCTGATAAAACTAATATAGCACGGGACGATTCCCCTGTCAAGCCGTGGGACGGAACACTGCCCCGTGGGACGGACGGGGAGCTGACCCTTCCCGGAGGACAGGAGCGGTATTCGGTGCAGGAGGAGGTGCCGGACGGGCTGACGCTGCCCACCCTGGCGGAGACTCAGGCAAGAAGAGCGCAGGCGGCGCAAGCGGCCCAGGAGAACGCCGGGAGTGTGTCCGATTCGGGCACCGGGGAGCAGACGCCGGAACGGAATGTGGTGGAAGTCCTGCCTGCCAAAGCGAGGAACTATCTTCAGAAGGCCGAACGGCGGCTGATGAATAGGATCGGAGAGCTGCTGAGCGTACCCAAGTCCGCCCAGAGAGAGTTCCTACAGGATATTGTGCGGGATATCTCTACGGAGTATCTGAGTTCAGGGAAAGTGTCCCAGGAAACACAGGACCGGCTGTTTGAGCGCGCCTACGAGGAGAGTGTCAAAGTAGACCGGGAGTATTATGATACCTATAAGCATGTGCGGGACTACCTGCGTTCCACCCCCATCACGGTGAGCGAATGGCTGAAGGGTGATATTGACGATTATAGCGAGTGGCGCAAGGGTGCGTTTGGTACGCTTCGGCTGGTGAAGAAGGGCGGGAACGGCCCGGATACAGCTTATATGGAGCTGCAGCATATGGCCCCGGAGCTGTTCCCGGACAGCATCACCCACCCGGCAGATCAGCTTCGGCATATCCTGGAAACCGCCAAGGGCATCCGGGCGTCGGAGCAGAGCTTAAAAGAAGCCTATGGACCGGAGGCAGAGGAGTATAAGCGGTGGTCCCGGCAGGACTTTGACGAGGCGGTAGCCGACGGGCTGAGGGAAATTAGGCAGGTGAAACGGTACGCGGACGAGCGCGCCCAGGCCAAGGAGCCGCCCCAGGTCCCTGCGACGCCCCAGGAGGCGGCGGAGCTGTATCGAAGGAGGAAGGGGGCCCAGCGGGTTTATCAGCGGGCGCAATCTCGAAACCTGCTGACCGAGCACGACCAGGTTCAGGTGGGCAGGCTGCTTCGAGGCGAGCTGGAACTCTCTCACTTGGACCCGGAGACGGATCACGTAAAGGGTATTACAGAGGTGTATGAGGCCAAGCTGGAATATGAGCAGCTGGCCAAGACGATCCAGGAGTGGAACAAGCAGCGCAAGGCCCAGTTGATGGAGCAGGCGGATGGATTCCTGGAGACCGCCAACCGTTGGAAGGATAAGAAAGCGGGCATTCTCTACGCCCGAGAGACCATGGAACGGAATATCCGGGACATCGTGCCGGACCGGGCGCTGGCGGATCGCATCAATAAGGCATACTTTCAGCCGGTGCACCAGGCGGCGGCTGAGGCCAACAAGACCAAAAACCATTACCGGGACCGGGTGCGGGCGCTGGAGCTGTCCCGGAAGGCGGCCAAGGGCGATGCGGTGAGCGAGGCCTACGCCGTGCAGCTGCTGGGGGAGGCGGAGGACAATATCCGCAGGCTGGAGGAGAGCCACGGGCGGAAAACGGAGCAGGACGGCAAGACCCTCCAAGAGTGGCAGGCCGCCATTGGCGAGCTGTGGGAGAACAGTCCCAGCCTGGACCAGAACAAAATCCGGAGCGCGGTGAAGGAGTTTCGCGCCATTTACGACGAGCTGTTCCAGCAGATGAACGAGGCCAGGGTGCGTAACGGGTACGAGCCAGTGAGCTACCGCCAGGGTTACTTTCCCCATTTCCAGGCGGACAGCGAGAGCCTGATGGCACAATTCGGGCGGGCGCTGGGTATCGACACGGCGGTGACCAATCTGCCCACCACCATCAACGGACTGACCCACACCTTTAAACCGGGCATTCAGTGGTTCGGGAATGCCCTGGAGCGAAAAGGCTTTGAGACCGCTTATGACGCGGTGCAGGGCTTTGACCGCTACATCGAGGGCGCGGCGGATGTGATCCACCAGACGGACAGCATCCAGGCGCTGCGGGCGTTGGCGGCCCAGGCGCGATACCGCACCGGGGATGAGGGACTGCGGCATCAGATAGACCGAGTGAGGGCCAATGAACAACTGACGGAGCAAGAAAAGCAGGCCCTCATTGATGAGATCAACAAAGAGGGGAAGTTCGCCCTCAGTAATTTCGTGGTAGAGCTGGACGAATACACCAACCTGCTGGCCAACAAGAAAAGCCGGGCGGACCGCAATATGGAGCAGGCTTTGGGCCGAAGAATGTATAACATCGTCAAAGGGCTGGAGAGCCGGGTGGCGGCCAACATGGTGGCGGTGAATCCCGCCTCCTGGTTGACCAACTTTGTGCCCCTCACTCAGGGCTGGGGTGCAGTGAAAAGCCGATTCATGCTGGAGGGCATGTGGGACACGCTGAAAGCCTATAAGGCGGACGACGGCATGGTGGGAATGAGCAGTTTCCTGACCAACCGGCGAGGGAGCGACCCCATCGTCAAGACCTGGCAGCAAAACGCCAGCGCCGTATTGTCTACGCCCATGGAGTGGATCGACTGCTTCACGGCGGATTCTCTCGTGCGGGCCCGGTTCAAGCAGAACCGGGCGGCGGGGCTGAGCGAGGCCGCGTCCATTGAGGAAGCGGACGCCTGGGCGGCGGGGGTGATGGCGGACCGAAGCAAGGGTTCTACGCCCACGCTGTTCAACCGCAGCAACCCCTTGACCAAGGTATTTACCCAGTTCCAGCTGGAGGTGAACAACCAGCTCAGTTATCTGTTTAAGGACCTGCCCAGCGACGCAGGGAAGAAAGGCGTGGCGGCGCTTGCCGCAATGCTGTTCAAGGTCTTTGTGGGGGCGTACCTATACAATGAAGTATACGAATACTTCGTCGGCCGGCGCTGCGCCCTGGACCCCATCGGCATCCTCAACGACAGCGTGGGGGGCTTCACCGGCTATCAGCTCCCCAACCTGGTGGAGCTGGGGGTGGGCGCGGTCACGGGGGACATACCTTCCTTTGAAACGGAGAAAAAGAATCCGTATGAGGCGGCCGCGGGATTGGCTGGGAATGTGGCGGAGGAGCTGCCCTTTATCGGCGGCGTACTGGGTGGCGGGCGTGTGCCAATTTCCAGCGCTCTGCCGGACTGGGGGAACCTGGGCAAGGCGATACTGAACGACCAGTGGAGCGGAGAAAAACGGCTGGCCGCAGCAGGAAAGGCACTGACCGGCCCCGCCACCTATCTGGCCCTGCCCTTCGGCGGAGGACAGGTCAAGAAAATCTACCAGGGCCTAAAGACTGTGCTGGAGGGCGGCAGCTACACGGTGGACAACAAGGGAAACGACATCCTGCAATACCCGGTGTTCAACGAGACCGCCCAGGACAAGCTGCTGACCCTGCCCACCGCCCTGACCTTTGGCAAGAGCGCCCTGCCCACCGCACGGGAGTGGGCGGAGCGTGGATTCAAGAGTATGAGCGCCAAGCAGACGGCCTGCTATCAGGGCATGACGGAGCTGGGCGTGCCCCAGCGGGACGCCTATGCGCTGCTCCAGGCCATCGGTGATGTGGAGGCGCCCTCCGGAGAGGACGTGGCCGACACGGAAAAGGCGGCTTACCAGAAGCGGAAGCTGCTCCAAGAGGCGGATATCTCTGCCCAGGGGAAGGGTGTGGTATACTATGGGCTGATGGCCTCGGACAAAGAGCGGACGCTGATGGATGGCCTTGCGGAGAGCGGAGCGGACATGGGTGAGACGGCCAGAGTGCTGATGGCGCTGAAAGACGCAGGCGCGGAGCTGAAGGGGGCGGACGCGTCCGCCGCGAAGAAGGGGGCTATTGCAGAGTCCTCACTGAGTGAGGAGGAAAAGAATGCGGTGTTCTGCTATGTGCTGGGCAAGGACAGCAGGGGGGCGGCGCTGTCGGGCAAGTTGGAAGAGGCGGGGCTTGATAAGCGCTCTGCCGCCGCCGTGGCCAATGCGGTGAACGCGCTGACGCCGCAGGAAGGGCGCAAGACTGTCTCCAACGTCCAGAAGTGGCGGGCGGCGGTGGACGCGGCAAAGGGTTCGCAGGCACAGGAGGCCGCATTGCGCACCGTCATGGAGGACGGCGCCCGGATGAAGTTTGAGATTGCCAGCGGCTACGGGATAAAGCCGGAAGCCTGGGTGCAGGTTAAAGAGGCTCTGCCGCAGTTTGACGCAGATGGAAACGGGAGCTTCAGCAGCCGGGAGGTCAAGAACGCCATCGACGCGCTGGCCGGGAGTGGAGCGCTGCTGGCCCCCTGGGACAAGGAGCCCATCCGTCTGAGCCGGGAGGAGAAGGCGGTGCTGTGGCAGCTCTTCACCGGGAGCAAGAGCGGGGGCGGGAATCCGTACAGTGTCAGGGTAGGGAGGAAGGTGGGAAAAGAGCTGGAGAGGGCTAAGGAGGAAGAAAGAGAAGCGCTCCATGAGGATTTTTGAGCAATAATATGTGAGACCCCACCTCAAATCTGCACTTCGCTGAGATTTGAGGTGGGGTGCTGCGATTGCGCCTTACAGTGCCTAACGAAAAAAAGTTGCGATTTTAGAAAAATGATGCTTGACACCTGGAACACTGTCTGGTAGAATAATGGGGCGTTCGTGTGGCGGGGAAGGCGCATTGCGCGGGTGATTGGCAGTTACTCCTAGTTGGCTGGCTCCCTGTTGTATATTGCGAACGGTAGCTCTAACGGAGAGATGTAACTGCTTGTCTTGCCGGACTTAAGTTACTTCTCTCTCGGGTATATTCTCCAGTGGTCGTAAAGCTGAATTAAAATGTTTATTGCATTTAGCAACAAACCTACGGCTTGGAGTGTAGTTGATAAATCAACCATGATTATGGGTTGTCCCCCCTTCTTGTTCAATATGTCAGAGGGGAAGATATTAAGCCCCCTCCTTTTGGTGGGGCCAGCCATTACCTATGAAGCATAAGCCGTTGCTTATTGTAGCATGCTTCCTGGAGCTTTGCTAGAGAGTATTTTAACTAAGTTAAACTGCATGTGCAGTTTTTTTTTATGTCTTTTCACAAAAATGGGAAATTTTCCTAGAGTTATTTCGTCATTTATAGTTATTTTTCCAAATAGTGTATGGGATTGGATATAGGGCGGAGAGAGCTGAGAAAATCTGGTGGTGGGGTTGGGAATATGGGAAGAGGACGGGTGGGAGCCCGTCCTCTTTTCTTCATAATATATGTTGCTCTGTAGAAGGAGAAAGATAAATAATAGGCATAAGGAAAACCTCCTTTGTTCCATCCTATGCGCCGGGCAAGGATTTGACAAAGGAGGGTGTTTCAGCGCAGCGCCTGAGATAAAGCCGCAAACTGTTCCAGCCCCAGACGCTCCCCACGAACGGTCTCAGACAGGCCGCAGTCCAGAATGATCTGCCGCAGCTCTTCCTTGGAAAAACAGCTGCCGTAAGCGGCGGATAAGGCGTTGAGCAGAGTTTTGCGCCGCTGAGCAAAGGCCGCCTTTACCACGGCGAAAATAGCCTCCCGGTCGCCCTGGACCGGGGGCTCGGCGTGCGGGATCATCTGGATCACGGCCGAGGTGACTTTTGGGGCGGGGAAGAAGCAGCTTGGCGGGACCTCAAAAAGCAGCCTACACTGGGCATGATACTGACAAAAGAGAGAAAACGCTCCGCAGTCCGGATCGCCGGGAGCGGCGCAGATACGCTTTGCCACCTCTTTTTGGATCATCACCGTGATGGACTGAAAGCAGCCGGTCTCCAGCAGTCGGGTAAGGACCGGGGTGGTGATATTGTAGGGCAGGTTGGCGCACGCCTTGATTGTGAAACCACTGAATTTCTCAGAGAGAATAGCCGAAAGGTCGAGCTTCATCACGTCCCCGGGGATAATCTCCACGTTGGAGCAATCGCCCAGCGTTTCGCGCAGGATGGGCAAAAGGGAGGTATCCAGCTCGATGGTGGCCACTCTGCCCGCCTGACGGGCCAGCTGATGGGTGAGTGAGCCGATGCCCGGGCCAATTTCCAGCACGGCGCAGTTCTCGTCCAGCTCGGCGGCATCGGCAATATCTCGGGGAACCCAGTCGGCAATGAGAAAATTCTGTCCCATGGATTTGGAAAAGTGAAAGCCATGCCGGGCCTGCAATGCCCGGATGTCACGGATGTCGGTGAGATTCATAGAGCCCTCCCATCGCTGGCGGCATTATTTTTGGAGACGGAGGTAAAACCAGCCGTCATGGTCCTGCCTGACCGCCAGTTTTAATTCGGCGGCCTGACACAGGTGGAGAAAATAATCGGAATCCTGGGCTGCGCTGTCTTTGAGAACGCCGTAGGTGGCGTGGAGGGAGGTCCCAGCGGCATCGACGTCTACGTCGATGAGGAAGGGCTCCGGATAAGCGGAGGCGATCACGGCATCCCATATGTGAAGGCTGCCGCCAGGGCGCAGCACGCGGGCCGCCTGGGCGATGGCTTGGGTCTGAATGCCGGGGGACATATACATGAGGGTGAAAAACGAGGTGGCATGGGAAAAGGAGGCGTCTGGAAAGGTCAGCTGCGCGGCGTCCATGAGGAGCTTTTGGGGGCCCTCCGGCGCTTCGTCCAGCTCCTCCTGGCGGTTATCAATGGCCACTGCCTGCCGGCCGTAGATCTGCCCGATCACGCCCTCACCGCCGCCGCCAAGATCCAGGATAGGGCCGGTGAGATCCCTTGCAATGCGCACTTTTGCGGATGCCATGATGGGGTCGCTCCTTTCGCACTGCGGTTTAGTAGGCAGCAATCACGCCGCCGCTGTTGGCGTAGTAGGAGCTGAGCCCACGGGTGGCGGTGATGACGACGCCGGAGAATTGGCAGACCTTTTGGGCCATTTCCCATAGCTGCTGAGCGCGGTCGGGGCAGAGGCACTGGGCGATGTAAAGTATTTTCCCTTTGTGCTTTTCATCAGCCGCCATGATTTCCACCAGCTTGCTCAAGGCCTGCTTAATGGACAGTGCCTGCCCGTGCTTGCAGATTTCGCCCTCGGGCGTGGCCCCCATGATTAATTTGATGCGCAGCGCGCCGGTGAGCATGGCCTGAACCTTGGTGAGCCGGCCGTTTTTTCTCAGGTTGTCCAAGTTCTCCAGCACGAACAGGGTGTTGGAGTCGGTGACAGCCTGTTCGGTTTGGGCCACCACCTGAGAAAAGGGGATGCCGGAGCTGGCCAGGCGGTGGAGCTTCTGGGCCAGGAGGACCTCCCCCGCGGAGGCGGAGCAGGAATTAAAGACGTGGATATTTCGCTCAGGTTCCTCCTCCAGGAACATCTGCTTGGCCTGCCAGGCGCTGTTGTGCGAGCCGCTGAGCAGGGCGGAAAGCGTGACCACATAGATATCGCCTTCCGCCTGGCGGAACGCCTCCAAATAGTCGCCAGGGGAGGGGCAGGAGGAGGACGAGGCGTCGGGACTCTGGTCCATAGCGTAGATGAGCAGGCTGGTGTCCAGATTTTGGTCGTCAATATAGTCCTTTCCGCCCACGCGGATGGTGAGCGGGATGGAGCGGAATATCGGGTTGGCCCGCATTTCGGGGGTCAAATCACAGCAGCTGTCTACAATGATGGAAAAACCCATAAAAATAATCCCCTTATATAATAATCTAAATCAGATTATAGCATATCACCAAGGATTGTCAAGAGATGCGCAGCGGTTCACAAAACCTTTACAAAGATTTCAGGCGTTTTTCATAGGCCACCCGGCGGGGGTCGTGGGGAGGGGGCGCGTCCACCAGCACGTTTCCCCGGTACTGGAAGCCGGATTTACGCAGCAGGCCCAGCATGGCCTTGTTCTTCTTGTGGGTGTCGATTCGCAGCCAGCCCAGCCCCATGCCCCGGGCCAGCGCCTCCCAGGCGGCGGCCATCTCTCCCGACAGTCCCGAGCCCATCCAACGGGCCGCCACAGCGCAGCGGTGAACAGAGGCGTAGGGCTCCTCACCCCCGCCCCATTTGCCGTCGGTGATGGCGGCGTAGCTGGCCTCCGGGCGGGCATACAGGGTGAATACCGCCCCCACCTGCGCTCCGCAGGTGAGCACAAAACACTCCCCGCGGGACATGTCGTTCCGGTAGTCCTCCGCCACGGGGTAGTCCTCAGTCCACTGGTCGATGCCGTTGGCATCCATCCAGGCCCGGGCCTGGGCAATGATGGACTGGATGGCAGGGATGTCCCCCTCCTCCGCCGGACGGCACGCCACCGGCTGGGGCAGGGAAGGGCGGGACAACTCCCGTTCCAGCTCCGCCAGCAGCTTCTGATCGGATTTGGAGGACAAGTCCAGTTTTTCGTACAGGTCGGGCCGCCGCTCACGGGTGCGGAGAATGGACTGCTTGCGCCGCCAGTGCGCCACCTGGGCATGGTTGCCGGTGAGCAGCTCAGGGGGAACCGCCCGGCCGTGCCACACCTCGGGACGAGAGTACTGGGGATACTCCAGAAGGCCGTCCCAGTGGCTCTCGTCCTGGAAGCACTCGGCGTCAGCCAGCACCCCAGGCACCAGACGGCACACCGCGTCCGCCACCGCCATGGCGGCGATCTCACCGCCGGTGAGAACGAAATCCCCCAGGGAGATCTCCTCGTCCACGCACTCGTCGATGAAGCGTTGGTCAATGCCCTCGTAATGGCCGCACACCAGGATCAGGTGATCGTGGTCCAAGGCCAGACGCTTGGCATCCGCCTGAGTGAAGGTCTTGCCGCAGGGGGAGAGGCAGATGGTGTGGGGGCGGTTTTCATATTGGCGGCGGATATGATCCCAGCACTGGTACAGCGGGTCGGCCTGAAGTACCGCGCCCCGGCCGCCGCCATAGGGGTAGTCGTCCACCTGCTTCTGCTTGTTCAGAGTGTAGTCCCGGATCTGGTGGGTGTCGATGCGCAGGATGTCCCGCTCCTGGGCCCGGCCCAAAATAGACTCAGACAGCACGTCGCCCACCGTATCGGGGAACAGCGTCATGATATCAATGCGGTACATGGCTACATCCCTTCAATGAGGCGGACCTTGATATAGCCGCCCTGGATATTGGTCTCCAGAATGAAGGAGGGGACGGCGGGGATCATGATTTCCCGCTCACCCTCTACCACATAGACCTGCTGGACGGAGGGGGAAAGCACCTCCTTGAGCACGCCCAGCTCATGGCCTTCCTCATCTATTACAGGCAGGCCGATGATGTCGGCAATGAAAAAGGAGCCTTCCGGGAGCTTGGCGTCCGCCCGGCGCAGCTGGACCACCTTGCCCTTGAGGGTCATGGCCTGCTCCACCGTGTCCACTCCCTGGAACCGGGCGATGACGCTGCCCTTGTGAACCCGGCTGGAGGCCAGGGCTATGGCCGCGCCGTCCACATAAAGTGTGGAGAAGCGGCACAAGAATTCCGGGCTGTCCGCCCAGGGCACGATGCGCACCTCGCCGTGGATGCCGTGGGTGTTGACAATTTCCCCGCAGTCTAAGAAGTCTTTGATGGGGACGCACCTCCTCACAAATGTAAAAGCAGGCGGGACACTCCCGCCTGCTTTCCAGAGTCAATCGACGATATCGACCGAAATCTTTTTACCCTGGCGCTGGGCCACCGAGCGCATCAGCGCCCGGATCTCCTTGGCGATGCGGCCCTGCCGGCCGATCACCTTGCCCATGTCGCTGGGAGCGACCCGGAGCTCAAGCACCGTTTCGGCGGGCGTCTCGTACTCAGAGACGGACACCGCGTCGGGATCGTCCACCAGGCTGCGGGCGATATAAGTGAGCAATTCCTTCATGTGGCCTCCCAATTGCGCTTACAGGCCGGCCTTCTTCAGCAGATCGCGCACCGTGTCGGTGGGCTGAGCGCCGGTCTTGATCCAGGCCTGAGCCCGCTCCACGTCAATGTTGACGGCGGCGGGGTTCTGGCGGGGGTCATAGGTACCCAGTTCCTCGATGAAGCGGCCGTCCCGGGGATAACGGGAGTCGGCGACCACAACGCGGTAGAAGGGAGCCTTCTTGGCGCCCATGCGGCGCAGTCTGATCTTAACCATCGTATATTCACCTCCAAAGTTATTCATAAGTTTATGGTAAATGTCCCAAAAGGGACAGAACCAACGGAATTAATCGCCTTTTTGCCTAAATACCAGCACAAGCCCGGCGATGCTTGCGGCAGCCGACAGCACGGGATACATGACCCGGCCTAAGTCACCGACCACGGGAATCCAGGGATCAATGATACAGACGAGAGAGAGCTGAATGCTGATCAGGATGAGCGCGATGCCCTGGAGCTGCCGTTTCATGCCGTGATGCCTCCTTTTAGAAGGGCATACCCATGCCCTTGAACCGTCCGAACAGTCCCTTGGCCTTTTTGGGGTTGGTAAACTGCCGGGTGAACTGCTGGATCATGTCGAACTGCTTCAGCAACCGGTTCACATCCACCACCTGGGTGCCGGACCCAGCGGCAATACGCTTTTTCCGGCTGGAGTTGAGGACGTTGGGATTTTCCCGCTCAAAGGGAGTCATGGACTGGATGATGGCCTCAATGCGCTTGAGATTGCCCTCGTCTACCGACAGATCCAGCTTTTTGCCTCCCATGCCGGGGAGCATTCCCATGATGTCCTCCATGGAGCCCATGCTCTTGAGCTGGACCAGCTGGTCGTAGAAATCGGCCAGAGTGAACTTGTTTTTCCGCAGCCGCTCCATCTGCTCGGCGGCCTTTTTGGCGTCCAGATTCTGCTCCGCCTTTTCGATGAGAGAGAGCACGTCGCCCATGCCCAGGATGCGGCTGGCCATGCGGTCGGGGTGGAATACCTCCACCGCGTCCAGCTTTTCGCCGGTGCCGGCGAACTTGATGGGCTTGCCGGTGACCGCCCGGATGGACAGAGCCGCGCCGCCCCGGGCGTCGCCGTCCAGCTTGGTGAGCATGACCCCGTCGATGTCCAGCGCGTCGTCGAAGGCTTTGGCGGCGGTGACGGCATCCTGGCCGATCATGGCGTCCACCACCAGCAGAATCTCAGTTGGATTGACGGCTTCTTTGACCCGGCGCAGCTCGTCCATAAGCGCCTCGTCCACGTGGAGCCGCCCGGCGGTATCCAGAAACACCATATCGCTGCCGTGCTTTCTGGCGTGCTCAACGGCGGCTTTGGCGATGTCCACCGGATCAATCTGCCCCATCTGGAACACGGGGATATCCAGCTGTTCGCCCACCACCTCCAGCTGCTTGATGGCGGCGGGGCGGTACACGTCGCAGGCGGCCAGGAGCGGACGCTTGCCCTGTTTTTTCATCAGACCGGCCAGCTTGGCGCCGTTGGTGGTTTTGCCCGCGCCCTGAAGGCCCACCAGCATGACCACGGTAGGCGGGGCGGAGGAGATCGCCAGCTTGGTTTCGCCGCCCCCCATGAGGGCGGTGAGCTCCTCGTTGACGATCTTGACGATCATCTGGGCGGGGGTGAGGGATTCCATCACGTCCTGGCCCACGGCCCGCTCGGTGACCTGGGCCACGAAGTTCTTGACCACCTTGAAATTGACGTCCGCCTCCAGGAGGGCCATCTTGATCTCCTTCATGGCCTCCTTCACGTCGGCCTCGGTGAGACGGCCCTTGCCCCGCAGACGCTTGAACACATTGGACAGCTTGTCGGTGAGACTTTCAAATGCCATAACAGTTACTCCTGCTCCAGTTTTGCCGCATTTTCCTTGATGGTCCGGGCAATCTCGTCCAGCATGGCGTCGCTGTAGCTGCGCCGGTCAACGGATTCCAGCAGCCGGTCGGCGGCTTGACTGATGGCGGCGATGGCTGCTCTGGACTGCTGGAAGCGACGGATGATATGGGTTTTATCCTCAATCTCCGTCATGGCCGCCTCGGCCCGGACGATAACGTCCCGCACCCCTTGGCGGGAGATGCCGTAGTTCTCCGCGATTTCAGCCAGGGACAGGTCCTCATTATAATAGAGGTCATAGAATTCCCGCTGGCGCTCGGTGAGCAGATCGCCGTAAAAATCAAACAGCATGGCCATGCGGTATGCCTGATTTTTCATGGAATCCCGCCTCTACAAGATATTGTGTAAAGCTCATTGACTTTACAATGTGATACTATAACACAGCCCGCCCTAAAAGTCAAGGCCAAAATAGGCCGCCGTTTCTAAATAAAAAATTAAACTCCCAGCGTATTTACAGTTTGGCCCAAAGAGTATATAATAGCTCTGTTAGTCATTTCGCGGAAGGGGGAGAACCATGGCAGACAGCAGCTACGGCCCCGAGGAGAAGAGCCCTCAGAGCGGCGGCCAGCAAAACGGCAGTCAGCAGAATAACTATACCTATCGCTATAACTACAGCTTCGGCTCCGGGCGGGGAACCACTCCCAACCGCCCGCCCAGGCCCCCGCGAAGTTCCGACAGCTGGAAGGACTGGATCTGGATTGGTCTGCTGTTCTGCATCCCCGCTGCCGGTATTACCCAGATTATCGCCATCGTCTGGGCGGTGAGCAAGATTTTGGACATGGACGCCAAGCAGCGCACCCGCTATCGCCAGGAGGCACAGCGGGCCGCCCACACCGCTAAGGAGGCCGCAGAGAGCTTCTTCCAGCAGGCGGGCACGTCCGCCAAAGCGGCGGCTCAGGATGTTTCCCAGCGAACTGCGGCATCCGCCCAGGCGGCCGGAAAGGCGTCCCAGCCCAAACAGGCCCCCAGGGCCGCCGCGTCCCGCCAGGCCAAGTCCCAGCCCGATGCCTGGAACGTCCGCGACCCGGTGGAAAACAAGCGCCGGAAGGCCAAAAAGGAGGGCGGCGGCACCGGGCTCATCATCGCGGGAAGCATCCTCGCCGGGATCTTTGGCCTGGGCGCTCTGACCTGCATGACCCCTGTGTTTTTGGGTGAATTTGAGTATCCTATCCTCATCCCCATCGTGGCCTGCCTGATATTTATGGTATACGGCTTCGGTATGCTGGCCTCTGGCATCGGCAAAAACCGCCGCAGCGAGCGTTACCTCAACTACCTGGCCTACATCGGCGCCAACCGAGAGGTGGACCTGGCCCCCATGGCTGCCAGCTTTGGTGTGCCGGTGAACAAGCTGTGCAAGGACCTGCGGCGGATGCTGGCTAAGGGCATCCTGCCCACCGGCTACCTGGATCTGGCGGAGGGCAAGCTGTTCCTCACCGAGATGGGCTACCACGCCCAAGTCCGCCGGGAGGAGCCCGCAGAGGAGACCCCTCAGCAGGCTGCCGCCCGGGAGGACGACATTCTCCGGGAGATCCGGCAGGTGAACGACGAGATTCCCGACGAGGTGATGAGCGCCAAGATCGACCGCATCGAAGAAATCACGGGCAAAATTCTGGCCTACCAGAAATCCCACCCCAACAAGGAGGGGCAGCTGCGCACCTTCCTGAACTACTACCTGCCCACCACCCTGAAAATCCTCCGGGCCTACGCCCAGCTGGACGCCCAGGGCATTGAGGGGGAAAACATCTCCGCAGCCAAAAAGCGCATTGAGGACATGATGGACCAGGTGGTGTCCGGGTTTGAGAAGCAGCTCGACAAGCTGTTCCAGGACGACGCCATGGACATCACGTCCGACGTGGAGGTACTGGAGAATATGCTCAAGAAGGACGGGCTGTCCGACGAGGGCGGGATTACTATGACGCTGTGAGGGGGATCTATGTGCCCAAGAAAGAAACGATTGCTTTCCTGTGCTTATTTGGTGGTACGGTTTTCGGCGGTTTTGCAAAGCTATATGTAATCGCAGTTGTTTTTTACCTGATCGCTTTGGCGATTGATATTCCGCTGCTTGTCAAGGAATATCAGAAGTGGAAGCGTGAAAAGCGGCAATAAAAGAGGGAGCGGCAAGGTCAAACGACCTTGCCGCTCCCTCTTTTTTACGCTTTCCCGCCCTTAAGGGCCTTCATGCGCTTCTCGTGGTTCAAAATGCGCTTGCGCAGGCGCAGGTTTTCCGGCGTGACCTCCAGCAGCTCGTCGTCTGCCAAAAACTCCAGGCACTGCTCCAGGCTGAGCTGCTTGGGGGGCACCAGCCGCAGGGCCTCGTCGGACCCGGAGGCCCGCATGTTGGTGAGCTGCTTCTTCTTGCACACGTTGACGGTGATGTCCTCCATCTTGGGGCACACACCCACCACCATGCCCTCGTACACGGGCACCCCCGCGCCGATGAACAGTGCGCCCCGCTCCTGGGCGGCGAACAGGCCGTAGGTCACGGAATCGCCCTGCTCGTGGGCCACCAGGGAGCCGGTGTTCCGGCGCTGGATGTCCCCTTTGAAGGGGGCGTACTTCTCAAAGACGGAGGCCATGATGCCCTCGCCCTTGGTGTCCGTCAAAAATTCGTTGCGGTAGCCGAACAGCCCCCGGGAGGGCACCAGGAATTCCAGCTTGGTGCGGCTGCCCACGGGGTCCATGGACAAGAACTCGCCCTTCCGGGAGCCCAGCTTCTCCATCACGGCCCCCACGCAGTCGGCGGGCACGTCGATGACCACCCGCTCCACCGGCTCGCACTTTTTGCCGTCCACCTCCTGGTAGACCACGCGGGGGGGCGATACCTGGAACTCATACCCCTCCCGGCGCATGGTCTCGATGAGGATGGACAGGGACATCTCGCCCCGGCCCGCCACATTGAACGCGTCGGTATAGCTCTCCATCTCGGTGACCCGGAGGGACACGTCTTTGAGGGTCTCCCGGAACAGCCGGTCCCGGAGCTGACGGCTGGTGACGAATTTGCCCTCCTTGCCGGCAAAGGGGGAGTCGTTGACAGAGAAGGTCATCTCCAGGGTGGGGGCGGAGATCTTCACGAACTCAATGGGCTCGGGGGCGGAGGGGACGCACACTGTGTCACCGATGGTGATATCTCCGATGCCGCTCATGGCGATGATCTCGCCGGCCTTGGCCTCGGTGACAGGGGTGCGGCCCAGGCCGTCAAAGGTATACAGGGCGGTGGCCTTGGCCTTTTTGGGGGGCTCGTCCTGCCTGTGGTAGTTACACACCACGATCTCCTGGTTCTGCTTTACCGTGCCCCGCTCGATGCGTCCCACGGCGATGCGCCCCACAAACTCGTTGTAGTCGATGGAAGACACCAGCATCTGGAAAGGCGCGTCCGCCTCGCAGTCGGGGGCGGGGATATAGTTCAGGATCGTCTCAAAGAGGGGCACCAGATCCTGCCCCTGCACGTCGGGGGAGTAGCTGGCGGTGCCCTGCCGCCCGGAGCAGAACAGGGTGGGGGACTCGAACTGCTCGTCGGTGGCGTTCAGGTCCAGCAGCAGCTCCAGCACCTCGTCCATCACCTCGTGGACGCGCTGGTCGGGGCGGTCGATCTTATTCACCACCACAATGACCTTGTGGCCCAGCTCCAGGGCCTTGCTGAGCACGAAGCGGGTTTGGGGCATGGGACCCTCGGCGGCGTCCACCAGCAGGATGACGCCGTTGACCATTTTCAAAATGCGCTCCACCTCGCCGCCGAAGTCGGCGTGGCCCGGGGTGTCCACAATATTGATTTTGGTGTCCTTATAATGGACGGCTGTGTTCTTGGCCAAAATGGTGATGCCCCGCTCCCGTTCCAGGTCGTTGGAGTCCATCACGCGGTCCACGGTGGCCTGATTTTCCCGGTAGATGCCGCCCTGCTTGAGCATCTCGTCCACCAGAGTAGTCTTGCCGTGGTCCACGTGGGCGATGATGGCGATATTGCGTAATTTTTCGTTCTGCAAACCAGTACACCTCAAAACTTTCTCGTCTTTGCGTTTTTGGGATAGTAAAGTCAACTAACTTATTGATTATACTTTCGTTTGCCCGTAAAAGCAAACCTTTTTCTTTGATTTCTAGCGGAAATATCAACAAAGTTTCACCCCGCCAGGGGCCGTTTCTTGTCAAACGGGCACGGCGCAGCTTCACACACGGCCCAAAATCGCTCCACAGCGTCACCGCGGCATCCCTCATTTCAGTTTTATTTTCATTTTTTTAGCTTATCACATTGACAGCGGCGGCGCAATCCGTTAAAATGAGTAAGTTGACACGCCCCGGTAGCTCAGGGGATAGAGCATTCGCCTCCTAAGCGAAGGGTCGGACGTTCGAATCGTCTCCGGGGTGCCAGAATTAAGCGCCAATTCTTTGGGTTTCCGTTCAAAATCCAAAGAATTGGCGCTTTTTCCTTGGCTGTCCGATGCCGCCGTTTTCGCTGTTTCGAGGGCAAAACATGGTATAGTTCCGGATGCCCCGGGTGATCTCCTCTAGGCTGACAAGCCTCCTTTTGCCGCTGTTGGGAATAGACTGGGGTATCCGGGCAAGCTCAACAGGAGGACGAACACCTTGGAATTATATGTTGTAAAAAGCGGCGACACCGTTCATCAAATCGCTCGCCGGTATTCCACGCCGGCGGACGGCATCATCTCCGCCAATC
The DNA here is from genome assembly GCA_949841355.1 of uncultured Oscillospiraceae bacterium. Taxonomy (GTDB): domain Bacteria; phylum Bacillota; class Clostridia; order Oscillospirales; family Oscillospiraceae; genus Enterenecus. The sequence continues at coordinate 3,111 of CATKZP010000023.1, read as the reverse complement.
AGCTGCAAAACCCCGACGTACTATCCGCGGGTCAGGCGCTCATCATCCCAACTGATGAAAACCGCCGCACAGTGCGTCCCGGTGACACCCTGTATTCCATTGCGCGCAGGTATGGAGTAAGCCTTCCGCGCCTTATCGCGGCAAATCCCCAGGTCACCGATCCCAACCGCATCTATCCCGGACAGACGGTGGTCATTCCAGCCGATGGCCGGCAGACGCGGGAGATCATTGTCAACGGCTACGTGACCGACGCCGCAGACAGCACCCTGAGCGCCGCGCTGCCTTACCTGACGTTCCTCTCGCCCTTTTCCTACCGTTCTGATATGGCAGGAAACCTGATACCCACCTTCCATCTGAATCTGACGCTCTCCGGCGGGTATCGTATGGCAAACCTCCTCACGCTCACAAATTTGCTGGAGGGGGGTGGGTTCTCCGGTCAGATCGCCCACGCCATTCTGACCGATCAGGCTGTGCAGGACACATTTCTGGAAAATGTGGAGGCGCTGCTGCGGCAGGGCGGCTGGTACGGCGTGAATGTGGACTTTGAGTATGTCTACCAGTTCGACCGGGAGAGCTACAATCAATTCCTGCGCCGCCTGACGGACCGGATGCACCAGCTGGGCTACCTGGTGGTGACCGCACTGGCGCCCAAGCTCTCAGAGGGCCAGCAGGGGCTTCTCTACGAAGCCCACGACTATGCCGCCCACGGCCAAACTGTGGACTACGTTGTGCTCATGACCTATGAATGGGGTTATACATACGGTCCGGCCATGGCGGTGGCTCCCCTGGACAAAGTGCGCCAGGTCCTGGATTACGCTACTCGCGCCATACCGGCGGGAAAGATTCTGATGGGCGTGCCCAACTATGGCTATGACTGGACGCTGCCCTTTGCGCAGGGCACGGCGGCGCGCTCTCTGTCCAACATCGAGGCCGCCGCTCTGGCCGGACGGGTGGGGGCGGGCATCCAGTACGATCAAGCCGCGCAGTCCCCCTTCTTCCGCTATTACGACGCAGACGGCAGGCAGCACGAGGTCTGGTTCGAGGATGCCCGCAGTCTCAGGGCCAAATACGGTCTGGTGAACGAATACGGCCTCGCCGGCGTCAGCTTCTGGAACTTGAATAAACTGTTTCGCACCAATTTTATTCTGTTGGAATCCATGTTCAGCGTAGAAAAAGTACTGTGATATTATGTAATATGTAACTCTCAAGGAGCGTTTCCCATGAACAGATCATCATTTTGCGGCCGTCCAGGATCTGATATCCTCTCCGTCCTGTACGGCACACCGCAGGCAGCGGCGAATGTCACGGGCAGTGTGAACTATCCAAAGCTATCGGGCGCTGTGCGGCTTTATCAGACTCATGCGGGAGTGATCGTCCTCACCGAAGTCCACGGCATGCCCCAATCAGACCACCCCTGCCAGAAACGGATTTTCGGGTTTCATATCCATGAGGGAACCAATTGTGGCGGCGATATGGACGATCCGTTTGCGGACACCATGGGCCATTACAATCCGAACGGCTGTGAGCACCCATATCACGCCGGAGATCTGCCGCCGCTGTTCGGAAACAATGGAATTGCGCTCTCCCTATTTTTGACCAATCAATTTTTCGTCAACGAGGTCATTGGGAAAACAATCGTCATCCATGACCATCCAGATGACTTTATAACCCAGCCATCAGGCAATTCCGGCACAAAAATTGCCTGTGGAGTGATTCGGAGGATAACAGGCTCTTGCCTGTGAATTCTTCGAAAAGTCAAGAACGCGAAATCCGCCGCACCCAGTGCAGTGCCGGATCGTGTGATAACAGGCCTTCCAATTTATATGCGCCCTTTGAATAGGGAGAAAAATGAGGTAAAAATTGTGGAGAGCACTGTGCCATTTTTTGACGGAACCTGTTAGGAATACTGCACCCATATCGTGCCGGACTGCTTCCACATTTTCTCGGATGGGATGGTGGATGTTGATTTTGATGCGTTGAATGAAAAAAGAGATGTATTCCGCTGAATGAGCTGAAAAGATAAACAATCCAGGTATGCCGGATATGTATGCTTAGAGACCGTCTACCTGCTTCTGGAGAGCGCCCTGACCGAGTACACGGTCCGATTGGAGAGCGACGAATTGGAGCGGCTCAAGACTTGCAGGTTAGTTATGGACGAAGTGCCTGAAAAATTTGATGCCTTAGTCAGACGGCCCTACTATCGGATGCGGGGAAAACCTGTCACAGAAGAGCAGGCGTTTGAAGTGATACGGAGAACAGAGCACTGTGTTTGCTCCTTATTCTACAATTTACATCCTTACGAAGTAGTGAGCAGCTGTCATTTTAAGAACTGGTGGCTTGATCCACACCATTTCCTGGCGCATTACGGCTGGGTACACCCGAACGGCATTGTCGGGATAAACAGCATTTCACTGTAAATACCCGGCTTTTCTGGAACTGCTAACAGAATTACTGGAACATCAAAAGGCGTTCCCGGCTCTTGATTTTAAGGCCGACATAACAAGTTGGAATGAACATCCTGGCCTTTGTTACAGTGATGATTGCGATAGGTAAGCCTACAGTTTCAAATGTTTCCGGCTTTTCCCCCGCTTAGCACCGTGCATGCGGCTTTCACCGCACACGGCGCCCCATCGAATTTAGAAATTGTTCATTTTAAACATAACTTACACACTTCGTTACAGCATTAAAAGATTTGTTATGCGATTACAGGCGTTCCCGCCAGTTTTCGCAGTTTATTCATTTTTTCCAGTTGTTTTTTGTTCAGTTGGAGTTCATTTAGGTACTTCTGGATTGTTTCTCCCAAAGTGGCATGGATTAAGATATGTACTGCTTCGGTTACAAGAGCAAGGTTGCCATATTCATCTGTACCACCGTTTTCAAGCGGCACTTTATGGTGACAGCGAATGTCATACGGCATAAGGTCAGCACCAGTTACGGCACACCTCCCATATTGAGCCGCAAACAGCGAAATTCGGTTGTCTGCGAACTCAATCGTTTTATCCAACACAGGGTTTTGCATGAGCCATATCATCGTATCGGTATTGATACCAAGATTTTTATGGATTTCTGCCCGTCCCTCCGATGTATACCGATTGACGGTTTTCTTTTTGT
>CATKZP010000022.1 GCA_949841355.1 uncultured Oscillospiraceae bacterium | reverse complement strand
CGTTCATTATGCCATAGTTTGCCCGGACAAGATTAAAGATTTCTTCATCAAAAACATATCCGCAATTTGGACAAATATGGCGTTTATGCGTATCATCTTCAGAAACCATATCTTTTGTAGATACATTCTCCGTAATGACACGCAAGTTATACTGATGTTGGCGGAGTGCCGTTTCCAAGCCTTGAATCTCATTGCGGGTTGCTCCAATTTGTCTCACCAACTGCTCAATTCTTTTCTTAGCTGTCTCAAAGTGAGCTTCCAATTCGCTAACAGTATCCGCTGGTGGAAGATTATCTGTTTCCTCCCGCAACGCAGTCAAAATTGTATTCAGCCTATCGCTCTCAATCGCCAAGGTTTCCAGGTGTTCCTTAAGGCAATCTCTTTCCGCCATAAGTTCAACCGTTCCCTTGGTATAAATATTGAGATGGTAATAGAGCGATTTAATCCGATCTGCACTTTTATACTGTTCAATTGCTGCAAAGCTATTGTATAACCCGCTCCACCCTTTATCTTGGTCGATATAATATGGCATAAAAGTAAACACAGGCGGTGCCATTTCAACCTTGCCAGTATCTTTACGGGGTAGGTAAACAGAAAAATCAAATATTTCTCCTAACAGCGGTGCCAATTCTTTTGTAACACTATCCGTAATTTTCAAAAGCTTTTCGCCTTCAAATACAGCAAACCGCTTCAAAAAACGTGCAACTCGATATTCTTTCTCACCTACACCTAAAGTAGCAATGTACAACTTTGACTGCTTATCCCAGACAGAGTCATAGTCAACTTCTGCACCCAAGGTATAGTACAAGGATTTTAGTAACGAGGATTTCCCCACATGGTTATCCGCACTCGTTACAACATTCAGCCCCTTTTCAAATGACTGGACACGAGCAGTACGATTCTGCAAATCCGCAATCATTAGACTTTTGAAATATACTGCTTTCACACACTCCTCCTCCATTCATTTATCAACATACTGGCAATCAGAATGCCTACATAAGTCTTATTGTAAATAGGGTTCTTATTGGTGAGGCCCCCATATACGCGCTCACAGTAATCTTTTACAGATTCCTCATCGTTTCGTGGGTTTCCCTGACTGGCACTTCTGAGTTGACGGTATAATGCAGCAAATGACTCAGACTTTCCCCGAACATCAGACAAAATCTTTGTATATTCAAGAGCTGCTTTCATTCGTTCTTCTTCCGAATAACCCATCCACTGATCTATCTCTTGAAATTCTGGGATGTCAATGTACATAGATTCCTCGATAATGCGGGAAAAATCTGATTTGGATATACCTTTTTTCTGTCGCACCTCTACAAATGTAGCATCTTTATCTAACGCCTCATAAGATTGACAACGAGACAACAGATTCATCATCGCCCCAAAAACGGTTTTAGCGGATTCCATTGTAATGCGTGGGTATTGCCCGTACAGAAAGTCGTTCATTCTTTGTTCAACAATCTCACGATGCTTCGGGATTGATAATATGGTTCTCATGTGGACGAATTTTGACAAATCCACCTCATCCACGGATATCCCTTTCCTCTTGGCAATATCCGCTTTGAGCTTATCCACCATAATCGGATTGAATGACAGGAAGGGCGTGCGCTCAGCCGTATATTTCTTCTCCTCAGAATGTGGCTCCCCATCATCACCCTTAACCTTTACAGATACCTTCAGTGGGCAGTTAGTAATTAAGCCAAGTTCTTTAACCATCCACGCTGGATCGCTGAGTTGTTCATACAGCTTGGCTATCCACGCTTCCGAAATCGCCGTATCAATACTGATGGAATCTTCACTCGTTTTCATCTGATAGTAGCTAACCACTCCAGGAGATATATCATCATCAAACAGAGTGATATCGTCATAATGATCCAGTACAAGCAAGTAATTCAAATCAGAATACAGCTCAATCGCCATATATAGAGTCTGACTTACCTGCATTTCAAAACGATTATATGCACGGCTACCGGCCTTAGTGTCAACAGATACAGATTTTCCATCTTTTTCAGCCTGTTTTTTTGCCATACAAAATCCTCCAGTATGTGGCAGCTATGCGTCATCTTATTCTTCCGGCAGGTGCTCGTTTGCACCCGCTGATATCTGCCAAAACAAACGCTTCATCGGGTCTTCGCTCATTGTTCATTTTTCACTTATTTCATTGTCCATCGTCAGCCCTCTCTATCCGTCAACCTCTGATACATCCTCATCAACTCCGCCACGCAGCTCGTCTCGGTGGTGGTGGCCACATCGAACCCATACGCCTGCATGACGGCCCGGTCGTTCTGCTGGTGGGCCTTCCGCAGCTCCGGGGGCATGGTGGTTTCATCGTAGAGATCGGCAAGGCTGCAATCGGGATAGAGCGCACGAGCATCCAAAATCATTTGAGCGGTTCTTTCAATTTTCTCTTGTTGCTCCGCTGAAAGATCAGGCCAGGGGAACGTATTGTAAACAATCGCACCTGAATAACGGTAATCACTTTTCAATCTTCCACAAACGGTTCTCATCCAAGACATATGAACATTAGATGTTAACACGCCAAAATGGTACATCGTAGCGTCTGGAACGATTGAAACAAGATTGCTTGCAATTACACTTTTATCCATAAAGCCAATCGGAACATATCGCCGTCGTTCAGACGAAACTTCCGGGATGCACAAATAATTACTGTCCGTTTGCGGCGTGGAAAAGAATAGGTAGGGCTTGTCCGCTAATGCGCGTGTAGGTGCAGCGGAACTCGCAAGGCGCATCTGTTTGACCGCTTCCAAACGGCGCATTACTTCTGCATTTTTGCGATACAATGCAGGGGATACTCCTTTAAGCCAGAGGCAATAACGGGTTTCATCATTATTGATAAAGTCTTTTGACGCAATATAGCGGCGAATATATGGAGCTAAACTTTTATCCTTGGCAATCAGGGTATCTCTTTCATCTTGGGACAGAATCAGATTACCACCATCCGACGGCTTATTTCCATACGAAATACGGGGAACTGGACAAATGGGGGTACTTCGAGTCGTGATTAGCGCATCTGGCGCATCAATCAAATAGGGATTGATATTCTTTGCTGGCTGCGATGCCACACCATTGGTATAGATGTACTTTGGTTGGCTATTTCCCGCAACGCTAAAGCCGATAATCACACAATGGACAGCAGCTTTTTCCTTTGCTTCACTGTTCCATTTGAATGTGCGATGTGCAAAATCAATATGAACGTGATATTGATTCAGCAGTTTATCCCAGAGCGGCGCAACCTGTTCTCCCTGCGTAATGCTGTTGGTAGAAACAAAAGCAGCTCGGGCGCTGGTTCCTTGCAGCAGGGTGGCGGCTTTATGATACCATGCGCCGACATAATCAATGCTGTTGACACGTTTGCCTTTGCCAAATACGGCAACTGCTTCGTCTTTCTGCGTTTTCGTCATCATAGACGCGCCCACAAACGGCGGATTCCCCATGATATAGTTCAGCTTGTCCTTGGGCACCACGCTTTCCCAATCCAGCCGCAGGGCGTTGCCCTCGGTGATATTGGCGTAGGATTTCAGCGGCAGGAAGTCCAGGGACATATGCACCACGTCCTCGGTCTCCTTCATCATCTGGCTCTCCGCGATCCACAGGGCGGTCTTAGCCACGGTCACGGCAAAGTCGTTGATCTCAATGCCGTAAAACTGGCCGATGGACACCTGGATAATGCCCTCCAAATCCATGCTGATCTGGTCGGTGGAACACCGCAACACCTCGTTTTCCAGCTCCCGCAGGGACAGGTAGGTTTCCGTCAGGAAGTTGCCGGAGCCACAGGCCGGGTCAAGGAAGGTCAGCCCCGCCAGCTTGCTTTGAAAGGCGCTCAGCTTGGCCTTGCGGGTCTTGTCCACAGCAATCGCTTTGATTTCCTCCAGCTCGGAGCGCAGGCCGTCCAGGAACAGCGGGTCAATGACCTTATGAATGTTCTCAATGCTGGTGTAGTGCATCCCGCCGGAGCGCCGGGTCTCCGGGTTCAGGGTGCTTTCAAACACCGCCCCGAAGATGGTGGGGCTGATGGCCGACCAGTCAAAATCCCCGCTGGCCTTTTCCAGCAGGAGGGTTTTCAGTTCCTCGGTAAAGGGCGGAATTTCGATATTCTCGTCGCTGAACAGCCCGCCGTTGACGTAGGGGAACGCTGCCAGTGCGGGGTTGTCGTCGGCCAGGTACTTGTCCCGCTGCTCCAACTTCTGATCCAAAATGCGGAACAGCTCCACCAGCGCCTTGCGGATGCCGCTGGCGGGAATATCTCGGAGATAGTCATGGAACATACTCTTGCTGCCGAAAATACCGGCGTCCTCGGCATACAGGCAGAACACCAGCCGGACGCACAGGGCGTTCAGGCTTTTCAGCGTGTCCTCGGCCTCCGGGTCTTTGTACTGCTTCAGCAGGGCGTCGTAGAGGACGCCCACGATCTCGCCCGCCTGCAACGAGACTTCCATCTCTTTTTTGATGTTGGTATCCCCGGTGTCCACCAGGAATTGCAGGCGGTAGTATTCCTTTTCCAAATCGCACAGCTTGATGATCTCCGGGTCGCCGGTAGGCCGCTCCATGTCGTAGACGTAGAACTCAGCAAAGTTGCAGGTAACGATCCACCGGGGCCGCTGGGAGTAGGGCAGCTCGGCGGCGTAGCGTTTGGCCTGCTGGAACGGTGACAGCAGGGAACCGTCAGACTGCTTGATGGGCTTGTTCAGCTCTTTCCCCAAACTCTTTTGCTCGATCAACACATGGGTGGACGGGATAAAACCGTCGATGAAGCTGGTATGATCCAGCATGATCTGATCCTCGAAGGTGATAAACTTGTCCGGCTCCTCCACCCCGTAGACCTTTTGCAGCAGGGACAGCCAAAAGGTCTGACTGTGGCCCTTCTCGTAGCCCTTGCCCTGCCAATCGGCGGCAAACTGTTTTGCGGCGGCGCGGCGCTGTGTATCTGTCATGGGCTTTTACCTCCACAGAGGAATACTGTTAAATCTTAGTATATCATATCCTACCGGGAATTGGGAGGGGCTTTCAGCAAATTTTCTTGCCTAACTGTCCCTCAAATGGCGCTTGTAAATTGCACCACTGTCTACAAAGAGAACACCGTCACATCTCAAAGCGGTCTTACTGGTCGTTCAGCCTCTCCCTCAGATGGCTGATAATTTTCACCCGCGCCTTCTCCTCTGGCGCGGCCTCCAGCTTCTGAATCGCATCGTCTCGCTCCGCCGCCGCCTGCTCCGCCCAGTCCTTGAACTCCTCCCGGCTCATGTTTCCCTTCATGAACCGGGCGTAATATTTTTTGTAGGCCCGCTTGTACAGCTTCCAGGTGTCCTCGTCCTGGATCTTCTTCTCAAAGACCGCCCGCGCCCCCATCAGCCGGCAAGTCCGCTCCGTCTCTCCGGGCGCGACACGCTCACAGTACAGCGACCGCCCGCCCTGCTCATGGAAAAACCACTGCCCGCACAGGCGGCACTGCCGCGGCCCGTTACCGTGCATAATGGCTTTCCCCAAATCCACGTAAAGAAAGTCCCGCAGGGTAGGAAAGGTGTAACGCTCTACCAGGACGGCAGAGCCTGGGCGGATATGGTAGTCATAGTTCACCGTACACTCCGCCGAGCTTGCGCTCAGTTGTTTCGACATCTCGTTCGTGATCTCCCCAAGCTCGATATAGGGTTGAAGGTAGTTCCCAAACACCTTCAAGTACAGCTCCAGATCCCGCATCAGGTCTTCCCTGTCCTCCCCCGGTTCCGCAAACTCCTCCCCGGTGAAAAACGCCGTCACCGCTTCGCCAAATCGAAACGGTTCATGATCCCCAATCCAGTATTTTGTGTTTCCGAAATCTACAGTCAGCGGAAAAGTCAGCTGGGGAAATGCCATAGATGCCGCCTCCTCGAAAATAGAATATATTTTTATGAAACGCTATTGACAATCCATCTGGATTATGTTACCATTCGAATGCCGGTAAGTAGACTATAGCCCATTTCCTATAAAAAGTCAATAGCCTGTTCAATTTTTTGAACATCCCGCACTTTGACAACTGAATACCCACCACCGAAGATTATACTCCCTGGGCAAAGTACCGCCAAGACTCTCAATGCGGGATGAGCGTACCAACAGGGTGAAAACGCCGCAGTGAGATTCTGGGGCAGGAACGGGTACGGTGTGTGGCCAGCAAGAGCAGATGGAATCCATTCCCCCTTCCATCTGCGCCCAAAATTCATCGAAAGGATAAACAAGTGAAAATTTCTGAGTACAAAAGTTATGATGACCTGCCGCTGTTCCTCAACGCGGCAACCGTGGCAAAGGTGTTGGGCATCGCTCCGTCCAGCACCTATGAGTTGATGCACGAGGCAGACTTCCCGGTTCTGAAAATTAGTAACCGGCTGGTTGTCCCAAAAGAAAAGTTCATCCAATGGGTAGAGCAGCACACGCAGGGAGGTATCAGTCAATGAGAAAACACCACACTCCCATCAGCTGGCCCCGGCGTAATTCGCTCCACTACCGCTTTCCAATTCCCAACGCTGTGTGGGAGTATCAACTCAAGCCTATCGCGTTCGCGATCCTGTCCTACCTCTGCTGCCAGCACTCCCATTGCAGTACAGACCTATCTCCGGAGATGGTTGCGAAGGTTATCCACAAGTCAGAAAGCACTGTGAAAAAGCACCTGTCTGTCTTGGCGGATGCAGGATTGGTCACGGAAGGATGCTCCCCCGCCTTTGATTTTTTATCTGCTGGCAGCGGAAAATTTTTCTCTCTCCCCAATGAAATCTTTCTGCTAAATCTTCCACCTTCTGCGTTCATGGTGTACGCCTATCTTCTGCTGATCGAGGATCGCAAAACACACACCTGCCATCCCAGCTACAACACCATCGCTGCCGCCACGGGGATGTCCAAAAACACTGTGATAAAATCCATCGGCACCCTCTTGGAAAAGCTCCTCGTCATGATGGAGCACAGCCAATACCTTGACCAGCATGGGCTGAAGTGGAACGGCAACAACCTCTACACCATTCTTCCAACGCAGAGAGCGGTAGAAGCGTTCCACCAACAACAGCTCAGTCACCTGGAGCTGGAGACCCAGCGCAGAAAGCTCCGCAGACAGCAGAAGCGCCAGGCCCACCATGCGACTGCTCAGTTTCTACCAGCCAATGAATCATCAAACCGCATTCTGAGCACCCATATCCCTCGCCAAAATAGGTCGCCCCGTGTTTCGCATTGTAAGGCCCCTTGTGGCCCTCCCACGGATTCGGGTGGCATCCGTACCCCTCCGATGCCGTAAAACGCGGCGTTGGCCCCCGCGTGCCCCGCTGTGGGCGAACGGGGGCCAACACCCCACCGGCAACGTGAACAGGGCTGAGGAATCACCTCCATCCCACCCATCACTTTTTCGCCGGGTTTTTAAGGCAATTCAGGCGTTCGATTTTACAGCAGGGTAAATTTCCCTCACCGCTCCCCGCAGTGCGGACAGCCCCGCCACCGTGCCGTGGGAGCGCCAAGTGAGGGCAATGCAGAAACGCCCCGTTGGGGCGGATGCCTACCCTTTTGGGTAGGGCAAGCATCGCGTCCGGCTATACGCCGCCCGCACTCGCCGGGGCTATGCCCCGGCCCCCCTGCCCCCTGAAGGGGGAGAGAAAGGAGTTCAATGCAGAAGAAGAAAACCGAAATCATCACCGCCCGGATGACGCCGGAGGTCAAACGCCAGCTCCAGGCACGGGCACGTGACGTAAACATGACCCTCACCAACTACCTGATCATCTGCGGCCTCGGACAAGAGATCGTCCGGGTGGACGGTCTGGATGAAGTGCTCTCTGAACTGAAGGCGCAGGGCCGCAACCTCAACCAGCTCACCACGCTGGCCAACATGAGGCGGCTCACCGTTCTGCGTGGCGATGATTTAATCAGTGAGTATACTCGCCTATGTGACGCAGTGAGTACGCTGATTCGGGAGGTGCGCTGATGGCGACCTTCACCGCAATCCAGTGCAAAAAGCAGTCCGCCAGTTTGATGCGCGGCGTGATCGACTATGTGGAACAGAAGAAGAAAACGCGCTGGGGCGATGCGTGGCTGGTCTCCGGCAGCAACTGCGTTCCTCAATCCGCGTTTATCGAAATGCAGATGACCAAGGAACGCTTCCGCAAAACAGGAGGAACGCAGTTCTACCACTTCGTCCAGTCCTTCTCCTCGGAGGACAACGTCACGCCCCAGGAGGTCAACGCCATCGGCCTGGAATTTGCCCAGCGGCAGTTCCCAAACTTCGAGGTGGTGGTCACCACCCACGTGGACACCGGACATCTGCACAACCACATGGTGGTGAACAGCGTCAGTCACAGGGACGGCCACAAGCTCCACCAGAGCTACAATGACCTTCTCGCTCACCGCAGGGCAAACGATGAAATCTGTCTGGCCCACGGTCTACGGGTGCTGGACGAGTGCGATCCCAAGAAGAAAAAGAAGCGCATGAAGCCCGGCGAGTACCAAGCGGGTCTGCGCGGTGACAGCTGGAAACTGGATTTGATCCAGGCCATCAACGAGGCGCTGGAATACGCCACCAGCCGGGAGAGCTTCATCGAAAATATGGAGCTGGAAGGTTACGAGGTGAACTGGTCTCCAAACCGGAAGCACATCACCTTCACCTGCCCTAACGGTCGTAAATGCCGGGACAGCAGCCTCCACGATGAAACCTTCCTCAAAGAAAACTTGGAGATGCTGTTCCTCTACCGTCAGGCCACAGGTTTCCGCCCCACCACCCCAGAGCCGGACGAGGGCTGGATGGGTGAATTAGTTGCCGGGTGGTTCCAGCTTCTGGCCGACCTGGAGCGCGATGAGGAATGGCAGTTCCCCGCACCGCCCACCTGGACGGACAGCAAGCAGCACCGCCGGGAGGCGCTGAAGAAAATGGCCATGGGCCAGAAGTTCAGCGGTGACCAGCATTGGGAGCAGACCATGTGACCCCCGCAAAATCTGCGCCACAGTAAACAATAAGGGAACTTGGACAAGCCAAACAGGCGGCACTTTGCGTCTGTGAAGCGCCACCTGTTTGTTTCCCCCTGTGCTGACCGCTGTGAAGCAATTTGTGCCTACTCCACAGAACAGGTGGCATCCATACCCCTCGCGCCAATGAAACGCGGCGTTGCCCCCTTTGTGCGCCACTGTACGGGGACGTGGATTGCACCAGTGTCTTCAAAGAAAAGAACCGTCAACGCAGACGAAAAAAGATGTGTCTGAACTGATAACTCTCGCCGTGGCCCATGGCTATTCCCGCCAGCCTGTGGTATGGTGTGTCGCTGCAAAGGAGGGACGCACCATGTACAACTACATGAGGGCACTGGAGGATCGGTTCGCGCCCAGGCCGAACCGTAAACAACGCCGGAAGCTGGAAGCGAAGCGCCAGAAGGTCTCCGCCCTATTGGACAAGGAAGGCAAAAAGAAACTGCTCCGGCTGGTGGACGCCCACACGATGGCACAGGAAGAAATAGCACTGAGCAGCTTTATCGCTGGCTTTCGTCTGGGCTGGGGGATCGCTATGGAGCTGGAGGCGGACGGCAGCTATTCTTACCAACAGGAGTGGGAACAGCTAAACCGAATCAAACATAGTCAGAAAGGAGTTGAACACGATGTCTAAACGCCGCGCCAACGGCGAGGGGAACCTACGGAAGCGCTCCGATGGCCGCTGGGAGGGACGCTACACGGCGGGCTACAATCCCGATACCGGCAAACGGATCATCAAAAATGTCCTGGGCCGCACCCAGGCCGAAGCCAAGGAGAAGCTCAAGGCGGCGGTGGAGCAGGCTCAGCAGGTAGATGTCACCCGCACCGACGAGTACACCGTGGCCACCTGGCTGCGTGCCTGGTATGACCTGTACGCCCAGCCCAACATCCGGCAGGCCACGGCTGACCGCTACAAGCTGATGATCGAGACCTACACTATCCCCCGCATCGGGAAAATCAAGCTGAAAAAACTGACTTCCCGGGATCTTCAGAAAATGTACAAAAACCTGATGGAGCATGGCCGGGTAAACACAAAAAGCGGCCATGGCAATCCCGGCCTGAGCAGCACCACCGTCCGCAGCGTCCACCTCATGCTCCACAGCGCCTTTGAGCGGGCAGTGAAGGAGCGGCTGATCTCCCGCAACCCCACCGATGACTGCATTGCCCCAAAGGTTCAGAAGGTGGAAATGAAAACCCTCCGGCCTGAGCATCTGAAGTCCTACCTGGACGCCGCCGATGCCCGTGGCGTCCTCCCCATGTTCTACCTGGAGCTGGTGAGCGGCCTGCGGAAGGGCGAGCTGGTGGCCCTCCTTTGGGATGACCTGGACATCCAGAATCGGACGATCTCCGTCAGCAAGCAGTACATCAAAAATCCCAGTGGCAAGCTGACCCTCTCCCGGCCCAAGACCGAGACCTCGGTGCGGAAGGTGTCCGTTCCCCAGGAGGCGGTGGATCTGCTGATCCAGGAACACGAAAAGCACCCGGACAGCCCCTATATGTTCCCGTCCAGCACCACCGGAGAGATGTACTACCCCGACTCGGTGGTAAAGCTCCATGAGAAAATCCTCCGGGACGCCAGGCTGGAGCACATTCGCTTCCACGACCTCAGACACACCTTCGCCACCCTGGCCCTCCAGAACGGTGTGGACATCAAGACGGTTTCCAGTATGCTGGGCCACTATGACGCAGGCTTCACCCTGCGCACCTACACCCACGCCACCCGCCAGATGCAGGATCAGGCGGCGGAAACTATGGGAAACTTCATGACCCAGATGATGTAGATGTAGCACCACCCCAAACCACCAAAAGCACTGGGCAGGAACTCCAAACTTCCTGCCCGGTGCTCTTTAAACCTTTCCGCATATTTCGCCGTGTGGGTCAAGTTGTGGGTCACCCCGCCTGACCCACAACTTGACCCACATTATATTGAGGGAAAACAGAACAAAAACTCCCGAAATCCACTGATTTCAGGAGTTTCTTGGAGCTGCTATCCAGATTTGAACTGGAGACCTCATCCTTACCAATTCTTCCCACATTGTTTTCTTTTATCGTCCCTTGCTTTGTGTTAGCGCCCGGAACCGTTGCACCGCAACGGTTCCAGGCGCTTTATTATTTTAACCTGATGTGCCTTGCTGTGCCCTTCCACGCCCCAATTTTTAGTACCCGTATGGGTTTTGTATGGGTTTCTATATAACCACCCGCCAGAAAAACGCATACCTCTCCTGCCAAAACACTACTCACCCCTACGCTTTTAGGTAACGTGTCGCCCTCCCCTGGCCCATTCGTAAAATTGAACCGCTTTTTACCATTGCTCCCAACACAGCCTCCACCGTGGTGGGGCTGACATCAGGGAGAATCTTGCATATCTCCGCCTTGGACAGCGGCGTCAGACTGTTCAGCACCGTCGCCTCAATTCTCGCCTTTTTCGTAATTTTCCTCCCATTCAGCACCGCAAACCGTTTATCCAACTCTTTATAGCACATATAGAGCGTAGATAAAAAGTTCTCAATAAACGGAAAGTAGTCGTTCTCGTTGGTATCCCACCCCTGGGAGGACTGCTTCAATGCCTCATAATAGTAGGCTTTATAGTTGTTGATCTGCTCCTCAAAGGAGACATACTTCCCCGCTTCATATCCATTTTTGTACAGAAGTAACAGCGAGAGCAACCGGGACATCCTCCCATTCCCGTCCCGGAAGGGATGGATGCACAGAAAGTCCAAAATCACACATGGAATCAGCAGAAGCTGATTGACATTCGCATTGCCCCTGGCCTCCAGATAGGCCAACTCCAGCTGCTCCATCGCCTGCTTTGTCTCGTCGGCTGGCGTGGGACGAAACCGAACCCGCCGGTTCCCCCCTGCATCTACCTCTAATATGACGTTGTCATCCGTTTTATACTGCCCGCCATACTCATATCCAGCAATAGACAAAAGCATTTCATGCAGGCGTAAAATATCATACTCCCGGAAATCAATCTGCGCATGGTTCAGATGAATTGCGTTTAGTGCATCCCTGTAGCCTGCAATTTCTGCCTCATTATGGTTCAGCGGCGCACTGTTTTGATTAACGATTGCCACAATACGCTCGTCGCTGGTCACAATCCCTTCGATAGCGTTGGAGCTTTTAATGGACTGAACCTTGGCCACCGCTTCCAATTCCGTAAAAACAGCTGCATACTCATTCTTCCGTACACCTGCCATTGTTTTTAATGACGCGATATTGGCCGTCAGGTTAACCAACCGCGCAGGAAGAAATCCATCGCATAAAAAAGAATAGTCAAATTTTCTCATAGCAATACCCCCGTTTCTGCATATCATTATACTGCGCCATATGCAGAATGTCAAGCATTACGCCTTTTTTCTGCATATGAAAAGTGCCGTATATGCAGAAAAAGAAGCGTAATGCCTCAACCGGGAGATGTTCCAAATATCTCCCGGTTGAGGGCAATTCTCTATCCTTACATAACCTTGCGGAACAGCTCCTTGAAATCCTCCACAGAGGCGACCTTGGGGTTGCCGGGGGCGCAGGCGTCGGCGGCGGCAGACTGGGCCAGGAACTCCAGGTCCTCCTCCTTCATGGCCTCCAGTTTGGTGGGGATGCCCACGTCCACGGACAGCTGACGTACCGCGTCGATGGCGGCCTTGCGGTAGGCGGCCTGGTCCATGCCGGCGGTGTCCACGCCCATGGCCTCGGCAATGTGCTTGAACTTGTCGCCAGTGGCCTCCTGGTTGTACTCCATGATGATGGGAAGCATCATGGCGCAGGCCACGCCGTGGGGGGTGTCATACACCGCACCCAGGGTGTGGGCCATGGAGTGGGCAATGCCCAGGCCCACGTTGGAAAAGGCCATGCCGGTGACGAACTGGCCCAACGCCATGGCCTCCCGGCCCTCTGGGTCGTTCTCCACGGCCTTGCGCAGGTTGGCGGCGATGAGCTTGATGGCCTCCAGGTTCAGGCAGTCGGCCAGCTCCCAGGCGGCGGCGGTGGTGTAGCCCTCGATGGCGTGGGTCAAGGCGTCCATGCCGGTGGCGGCGGTGAGGCCGCGGGGCATGGTGGACATCATGTCCGGATCCACGATGGCGATGTCGGGGATGTCGTTGATGTCCACGCACACGAACTTGCGCTTCTTCTCCACGTCGGTGATGACGTAGTTGATGGTGGCCTCGGCGGCGGTGCCGGCGGTGGTGGGGACAGCGATGGTGAACACGGTGCGGTTCTTGGTGGGGGCCACCCCCTCCAGGGAGCGCACGTCGGCGAACTCGGGGTTGTTGATGATGATGCCGATGGCCTTGCCGGTGTCCATGGAGGAGCCGCCGCCGATGGCGATCATGTAGTCCGCCCCGGACTTCTTGTAGGCCTCCACGCCCTCGGTGACGTTTTCGATGGTGGGGTTGGGCTTGATGTGGTCATAGACCTCGTAGGCCATGCCGTTCTGGTCCAGCAGGTCGGTGACCTTCTTAGTGATGCCGAACTTCACCAGGTCGGGGTCGGAGGCGATGAACGCCTTCTTGAAGCCTTTGGCGGCGACCAGGCCAGGGATCTCCTGGATCGCGCCTTTGCCGTGGTAGGAGATGCCGTTGAGCACAAAACGATTGACAGCCATGATAAATTCCTCCTGAAATTTTGATTGTATCGTGAGTGGGGAGAGCGGGTCGTATTCAGTCCAGCCAGCCCTCCCGGGCCTTGATGCCGAAGCGTCCTTCCATCAGGTGGAGCTGCTCATCCGTGATAGTGGTCACCAGGGGCAGATGAGCGATTTTCATGTAGATCTCCGCCGCCTTCTCCGCCGTCTCGATGAGTCCGAAGGTCTCATCCAAGTCCTTGCCCGCACCATAGATGCCGTGCTGGGACCACACCACCAGCCGGGCGGTCTTCATCTCCTCCGCCGTAGCCTGACCGATCTCGTTGGTGCCGCACAGCATCCAGGGCAGCACGTTCACCCCCTCGTGGAACACCACGATGCACTCGGTACACATCTGCCAGAGGGTCCGGGTGAAAGCCCGGCTGTCCAGGTCGTGAACGTAGGTCATGGCCAGCAGATTGGCGGGGTGGCAGTGCATGATGATCCGATTGTCCTGGTCCACGGACAGCCGCGCCGCGTGGCTCATCATGTGGGCGGGGAACTCGGAGGTGAATTTGCCGCCGTCGGTAAACCCCCAGAGCAGCTGCGCGTTTTTGCCGCCGTCGGTGATGCGGATGACGCCCAGGTTGCAGGCGGGGTCATACTGCACGTTTTTGAAATATTTGCCCGTGCCGGTGACGATGAAATACCTGCCGTCCAGGGCGGGGGCCTCAAAGCCGGTGGGGATGTCCCGGATCACCGCATTCACGTCCAGGCACTCCGCCACCTGAGACTCATCCAACAACCAGCTGATGTTGCCGCCGTTGCGCTCGTCCCAGCCGTGCTGGTACATATTGGTGGTAGTGCGCACCATTTCCACCAGGAAGGGTGCGTTCATGATATCCTTCATTGCTTGATTTCCTCCTGTCATATATACTGGTCTTACCGGGTGATGATATCCACCGGCACATTGAAGATTTGTGCCACCTTCAAAATGGTGTCGATATGCCGTCCGGACGCCGCCGCCATGTGGTGAGTGGGGCCGGCCTGGCTCCAGCGGTCGCAGAACTCCCGGGCCCCGCAGGCGAACCGGGTGCGCATATTGGTATCCCCGAAGGTGAAGATGGGGCCGTCCTCGTTGATCCCCTCCGCCGCCACGAACTTGAAGTGGCCGTCCCGGTCCTGGGTGATGCCCAGGTAGGTGACAGGGCCCAGGTGGGGGTAGAACTGGGTGAGGTAACCGCCCCCGGTCTTGCCGTGGAACACGGGGACAATCTTCATGGTGGGCTTTTTTGCCGAGATGTCCGCGTCCCCGGAACCGCTGTGGCCGATGATACAGATGTCCTGGTCAAAGTCGATGGAGTACATCTCGGACAGCTGGCCCATGCCGGAGATGGTTTTTAGGATGGACATGGCCATAGCGACTTTGATATCGCCCTCCACGGCGCAGGCCACCCCCTGCTTGATGAGCATGGAGAAGGCGGGTATGAGCATACTGTCCAGCACCCCGGCCTTGCCCTGGGCAAAGCCGTCGTAGTGGGAGGCGATGAAGGCGATCTTCTCCTCCTTCACCCACTGCTCGAAAGCCACCACATACTTCGCCATCTCCCAGACCTTCTCCACCGTGCCGCCGCCCTCGATGTCGAAGGTGTCCAGGATGTCCTGGGCCTTGGCCCGGATGGCGCTCTCATCCGTGATATCGTCGGCGATAGCCCACAGCTTCTCCCAGTCGAACTGTTTGGTATACAGCCACATCCGGTGGTAGAGGTTGGTTTCGTCGATGTACAGGTCCATCATGCCGGGGTAGGGCCGTCCAATCTGGGCCAGATTGGTGTCCCGGAAGCGGCGGCGCACCTGGGCAGCTTTACACCAGTCCTCGATTTCCGCCTGGGCGTGGGGGTCGCCTCCTTCCACCACGCCGGTGACGACGGCATGGCGCTTTCCCGCCCGCTCCAAATCGGCCACCATCTCCCCTACCGCCCCGCAGGCGTAGAGCTGGCCCAGCCAAGTTGCGGTGTCGGTGTTGGCGTAATCCGGGGCCCGCTTCTTCTGGAGATTCACCAGTACCACCGGCACGTCCAGATCCCGGACGGCGGGCAGCATATTGTAGGAGGTGGCGTAGGTCAGCAGCTGTAAAATCACCAGGTCCACGTCGGCGGCCCGGAACTTGTCCCCAGCGGCCTGAGCCAGCTCCTTGGTGGTAACGATGCCGCCGTCGATGAGCTCCACGCTGTCCGGCAGCTTCTTTTTGAAAGCCGCATACTGGCTCCGGAACTCCGGGACCAACGACGGGAATTGGGGCAGATAGGCCCCCAGGGCAATGGCGAACACGCCTACCCTGGCTCTGGTTTCCACTAACATGAAATCGCCTCCATTTGGATTTTGAGATTGCCCAGCGCTGTGGCCTCAATGGGCAGGGCCACAACGTGTTTTCCTGTGACTTCCTCTGTCAAGCGGTTCAGGAACCCGTTTTTCGCTCCGCCGCCCACGATGTACAGCTTTTCATAAGTTTTTCCTGTGTGCTCCTCCAGCTCCCGGATGGCGTCCCGGTAACTCAGCGCCAAGGAGCGGTAGGCGCAGCGGAAATAGTCCGCCGCCGACTCCGGCTTGACGGACAGCGCGCCGTCAAAGGCATCCCTCATGCTGTCCGGGGCCAGGAAACAGGAGGCATTGGCGTCCACAGTGCCGTCAAAGGCGTTGGCCTCCGCCTGGGCCACGATCTCCGGGAAGGGCTTGTCTGGGCACAGCTCGTCCCGTAGCCGGTTCACGATCCACATACCCATGATGTTCTTCTGGTAGCGGTTGTAGCCCACCCCGCCCTCGTTGGACCAGTTGGCGGCCATGCTCTTTTTGTCGGTGAGGGGCTCGGGGGTTTTCACGCCCAGGAGCGACCAGGTGCCGGAGGAGATATAGAGCTGTTCCCCCTCCATGGGAATTCCATCCACGGCGGAGGCGGTGTCATGGGTGGCGCACAGCACGGCGGGGACGCCCTTGTACTGGCCCACTGCCGTTCCAGGCCGGCTCAGCGTTGGGAACAGGTTTTCCGGCAGGCCCAGCTTTTTGACCAGCCCCAGGTCAAATTCTCCGGTTTCGGCGTTCACCAGCCCGGTGGTGGTGGCGTTGGTATACTCCTTCGCCTTTACGCCGGTGAGCTTCCACAACAGATACTCCGGCACCATGAGGAAATCGGTGATCCCTGTCAGCCGTCCCTCATGCAAATCTACGCAGAGCTGATAAATGGTGTTGAAAGGCTGGAACTGGCAACCGATTCGGGCGTAGAGCTCCTCGAACGGGACGTTCTCGTGAACCACCGGGACCAGCGCTTCCGTTCGGTTGTCCCGGTAGGCGTGACAGGGCCAGACCTCCTCGTCCCCTTTGAGCAGGACGTAATCGCACCCCCAGGTGTCGATGGAAAAGCTGTCCAACGTGCCGAATTCGTCCAGCGCCTTGTCAATGCCTGCCCTGACGTGTCCCAACAGGGCGTCCATGTCCCAAGTGAGGTGGCCATTCCGCTCTGTGACCCCGTTGGGGAAACGGTAGACCTCTTTTGTTTGGACTGTGCCGCCCTCGCTCCAGCCCACGATGTGCCGCCCCGAGGACGCGCCGATGTCAACGGCCAAATAATAACCCATCCGCAAAACCTCCTTCCCGTCAGCGCAGATCAAAGGACACAAAATCAAAGGTACCGCCCTTGCCCTCCACACTGAAATACAGGGCTTCCTTCTCTCCCAGGCCCTCCGGAAGCTTCCCGGTAAAGCCCTTCTCCGTGGTGCAAGTCTCCACCGGGATGCGGCAGATGATCTCCCCGCGCTCTTCACGGCGGATGGTGACGGCGCAGCCGTTGCCGTAGCCCTGGAGGTTCACTGTGACCGACTTGGTGTCCCGCAGATCGAAATACTTGAATCCCACGGTGCAGCCTGTACAAAAGTTGGAGATATACTGATCCGACCCCTCCTCCCGGTCGCCCCCCTTCTGGGTGAGAAAAGGGTCACACCCCCTGGGGTGCTTGAGCATGGACAAAAACCGGGTGCCGTTCCTGCCGTAGACGTTGCAAGCGATGTAGGAGGGATAGCGCCCTCTGCCCCGCAGGGGCCCGCCGTTCAGCCCGCAAGAGGTCATCTCCGCCTGATAGAATCTGCCATCCTCAAAACGAATTTCCTCCGCGCAGGCCTGCCGGGAGGACTGCTTCCGATTGGAGTGGCGGTGGTAGAATACGTAGTGCTTCCCGCTGATCTCGATGACGCTGCCGTGGGTGTTGCCGGTACACATCCGAGCGTGCTTCGGGTCGGGCACGCCGGGCAGGCCGATATCGCCGCAGCTCACCAGCACACCGCCGTACTGGAAGCCGGCCGTGGGCCTGTCGCTCACCGCCCAGCACAGGTTGTGGCTGTTTAGGGAGGAGTAGATGAAATAATATTTTCCGTTAAACTTCCGCATGGAGCTAGCCTCGCCGAAGGGCTGGGCCTCGTAGGGGGTGCCCTTGGCCTTCTCCCCGGTGGGCACGCCCAGATACCGCACCTCGTCGCCGGAGATCACCGTGAGCATATCGCCGGTGTCCAGCTCAAACCACATGGGCCCGTCGGCGGTGGGCTTGGAGCCGTCCAGCAGAATGGGATTGCCGCCAAAGGCAAAGCCGGTATACAGGTACAGCCGCCCATCCTCGTCCATGAGGCAGCCGGGGTCGAACTGGAAGGGCTCGCCCCGCTTGCCGATGGGGGCGCCGTCCTGGTACTTCACATAGCCGTAAAACTCGTACTGGCCCGCCGGCTCGCCGCACACCGCCACTGAGATCATTTTGGTGCCGCCCATAAAGTAGTAGAGGTAGTACCGCCCGTCGGGGCCTTTGACCATGTCCGGCGCGGCCAGGCCGTTGGTGAGACGGAACCTGGGGGCGGCGGGGTCCTGCTCCCGCCGGTAGATGCAGCCGTGGTACGTCCAGTTCCCCAGGTCATCCGCCGGGGCGGACCAGCACACGTAGTCCCCCAGGCAGAAATTGACGCCATTGAACAGGTCGTGGGAACCATAGACGTACACCCGGCCGTCCACGATGTGGGGTTCCGCGTCGGGCACGTACTCCCAGCTTGGCAGGTAGGGGTTGAACGCCTGTGTCGCTTGCATGAAAACTCCTCCTCGCATATTTGTCTGATTGCACAAATGATAGCACGGCAAGGACATGCAATCAAGGCGTTATGCGCAAACGGTCGGTTTGCATACGCAAACCGACCGTTTGAAGGATCATGGGTTCCAATATCTTCGGATAAAGTAGGCCGGGGTACTGCTCCAGGCGTGGCAGAAACTGTTCACCGCCCGGGAGCCGTAAGGGGAGGCCAGGGGGTCGTTAGGGTCGTACAGCTCCCAGAAGGTGTCCGCCCCTTCCTGGAGCATCCCGCCCCAGTAGCCCTTCATGGCAGATACCGCTTGTTCACTAAGCCCGTTCTCCACCAGAGCCTCAACGAGGTGATGGTAGGCGTAGGGGGTCACCAAAGGGATACCGGGTTTTTGTTCCAGCAGCCGCTCCAATAGCCGGGCGTTGTCCTCCGGAGCCAGCACCTTGGCCAGTGCGAACCATACCTGGGACGCCCAGGACACCTGCCGTTGGGCCCCGCTGACGAAGAAGCCCCGTTCCTCGTCCCAGAGGCAGTCCAGGGCAGCCCGGGCAGCCCGCCCGGCCGCATCCCACAGGACGGCGGCCCGCTCGCTCACCCCCAGCCATTCCGCCATGACCGCGCCCTGTTTCAGGGCATAGATCAGGATGGCTTGGGCCCCAGCCTGTTTGTTCAGCCCCTCCCCCCAGTCCAGGAAACACCACCAGGAATCCTTGTCCGTCACGATCCCCCGGCCGTCCAGCTCCCGCAGGGCCAGCTCAAGCTGGCGCTCCGCCGTGGGGAACAGCTCCTCCAGCGTTTTCCGGTCGCCGGTTGCCGCATAGTAGTCGTGGAGGGTGGAGACAAAGAACAGGGCGTAGTCGAACAGGGCTGTGTCGTCCACCTGGGGGCAGGGCTCCAGAAATAGGCAGGCGCCCACCCGGCCCTCGTTCTGGGTCAGGGCGGCGAACAGGTACAGACAGCGTTTCACCAGATCGTTGTTTTGGAAAGTTACATAGTTGGTCTGAGCCTGGAGGCGCAGATCCCCCAGCCACAACCGGCGGTCCCGCTTTGGGCCGTCCTCAAACACGGACTGCATACAGTCCTCCATGGTCTTGAGGGACACCCGGTCCAGGGCGGCCAGCTCCGGATCGCCGGTGTTCAGCGGGGGAAGTTTCCCCCGGTCGGCGGAGGTGACGGCGGCGCACACCACATCGCTGACCACCACCTGATATTTTGGGGATGTGTCAACGACGGTGATCTCCAGATAGCGGAAGGCATACCGCCGGGGCAGGCGCACCCGAGCGGGGAGCACATCCACATGGATCAGCTCCTCCTGGATCCAGGAGGAGCTGATCTCCCCCTGATAGTCCGCCTTGCCAACTGTGAGCTCATAGGGAATTTCCCCGAGCCGCAGGCGGAGGCAGGCGGGGGCGTCCGGGGGACTGCCCACGGGGGTGAGGGCGAAGGACACGTACCCCACCCAATGATCCCCAAAGTCTAGGCAGACACTATCCCCCCTGCCCAAGGGGCGGGAACGGTCAAAGCCCTGGGACACTGTCCGAGAAGTCCAGTCCTGCCCGCTGGGTGCGATCTCCACTACCCCTGCGGGAAAAATCTCCGTCGTGATAAGAGCGGGGGCCAGGGCCTCCGCCTCATCCAGGAACGCCTGGTTTACCTCCATGTGGAAGTTCTCAATTCTGTTTGTGATCGCCATGGGGCGCCTCCTCGTCTTGTCCCCCTGAGAGAGGGAACAGAATACGCAGCTCAAACCACCCATCCCTGGAGCCGATGGTCACGGAGCCGCCATATTTTGCCGCGATGGCCTGGATGCTTTTCAGCCCGAAGCCGTGATACCGTTTGTCCTGCTTGGTGGAGACGGGCATACCTGATTTCAGGTCGAGATCGCCCTCGTAGCAGTTCTCCACCCGGATACGTAAAAACCCCTTCTGCCGAGCCACGGAGAGGTGGATCAGCCGCATATCCGGGTCGGACAGCTTTCTCACGCTCTCCATGGCATTGTCCAGGGCGTTGCCGAACAGGGCGCTGAGATCCATGGGGTGCATGAAGTCCAGCGCCTGCCCGTCAGCCACACAGGTGAGGGTGATCCCCTCCCTCTGGCACTGAAGGCTCTTGGCGGTGAGGATGGCATCCAGCACCCGGCTTCCCGTTTTGTTCTGAGCCTCGTAGGAGCGGATCTCCTGCTCCATCTGATCCAGATATTCCAGCTTCTCCTGGGAGGTGACCCCGGCGCGCAGCAGCTGGATGTGGTGCTTCAGATCGTGGTATTTCTGGTTGACAAGGGCCATGCTGTCCTCGGAAATGCGGTAGTTATTGTATTGCAGCTGGAGCAGGTTTTGTAGGCCGGCCATCTCCAGCCGGGTGCTGAGGGCCTGAAGCTGGACGTGGTAGGCGTGGAGGATGGCCACGCCCCCCAGGTCCACTAAGGTGCGGATGATGAAGATCTCGGCGGTGAACCGGCTGCTGAACGGAGTGTTCTGGGAGACATAGCTCAGGTTGCTGGCAGCGAACACCATCAGGCACAGCACCACCGCACTGGCAAACTCCCGCCAGGTGAAATCCATCTGGTAGTCCAGGCGGTACTTGCGCTCCAGCAGGAACATCACGCCGAACACCGCCCCGTGGGAGATCAGCAAAAATAGCAGGTTCACCCACATCCGCAGGGGCAGGCCCAGGGCTGTCAGCCCGAAGTAGAACATCTGCCACTCCAGTGCGGCGGCAAACTCTCCCAGGATAAAGCATCGGATGAAAATATACCCGGTCTTCAGCCAGTCCAGCCCGCAGCACAGCTTGATGTCCAACAACATCAGGCCCACATAGACGCACACACAGGGGATGAACCACACCATGGGCACACCGTCGGTGGCAATCATAAACGCGGAAATGGCGGCGAAGCACCCCGTCTGTACCGCCGCCAACCGCCAGCCGCCCAGCCGCCGGGGAAGCTGGGCGATGTAGAAGGTACAGCTGAGCCAATAGGCCAATGCGTAGTAGATGCCCGGGGTGTGGGACAGGTCTGGCATCACTTGCTCACCTCGTTGATGTAGTTGTTCAGCGCGTCCATCAGCGCCTTCTTCCGGGCACGGCTCACCTGGATGCGGTCCCCCCCGATGAAGATGGCGGTGTTGTCCACCCGGTCCACGTATTCCAGGTTGACCAGATAGCACTTATTGCAGCGGAAAAAAGACTGGGAGCCCAGCAGGGCCTCCGCCTCGGACAGGGTGCCCTTGGCGGGCAGGGTCTCCCCGCCGATGTGGTAGGTCAGGTCGTGGTCCTGCACCTCCACATAGGCGATCTGGGACACGGCCAGCTTGCGCATTCCCCCCTTGAAGGGGATGGAGATGTACCGCCTGGCCCGCCGCTCCATGCGCGCCAGGGCCCGCTGAATGCGCTGGGAGAAGGCGAAGTAGGACACGGGCTTGAGCACATAGTCCAGCGCTCCCACCGAATAGCCCTTCATGGCGTATTGGGGCATACTGGTGAGGAAGATGATGACCACCTCGTCATCCACCCGGCGGATGGCCTCGGCGGCGCTCATCCCGTCCATATACGCCATGGCGATGTCCATGAGAATGATGTCGAAGCCGGCGGTATAGCCCTCCGCCACCTCGGCGCCGTCGGAGAAGGTGGAGATGGCAAAATGCTCCCCGCACTCCTGGGAAAAGCGGTTCAGATACCCGGTCAGCTCCTGCCGGTAGTTGGCGTCGTCCTCCACCAGCGCAATGCGTACCATAGACTGACACCTCCCGCAAATTTGCCGTGCTAAAATAGGCTGTACGGAGATAGTATACCAGACCGCAGGGGAAATTGGAATAGTTTCTGTGAGATTTTCCAAGCGGCAAAAACTTCAATATCCAACTTGCACAAAAGCTGCCGGGCCAGCACGCCGGGCACGGGCGTTTTACCGAATACGCTTCCAAACCTACCGTTTGCGTGAAAAACGGTTTTTGCCCCGGCGGCGTGCTATACTGGCCTCACTTCCCGCCCGACGCAGCGCGCCGGGCGGCGGGGCCCCGGCCCCGGCAGCATGAAAAATTAGGGAGGAATAATGATGAGAGCAAAAAGTTTCGCGCCCGTCATGCGGGGCGTCGCGGCCGTCATGGCCTGCGTACTGGTGCTGGCCATAGTGGGAGCCGGGGTGGCGGATACCTTCCGCACCCGGATTGACGACGCGCTGCACACCCAGAGCTACGTCACCAACACCGACCCCGACTCGGCCCGCTTCAAGAGCGACTACGCCACCATCGACGAGATGATCGCCGCGGCAAAGGCCCTGGCCATCCGGGAAGGCGAGGAGGGCACCGTCATCATGAAGAACGACAACGGCGCGCTCCCCCTGGCGGAGGGCGGCTCCGTGGCCCTGTTCGGCCTGGCGGCCTACGCCCCCTATCCCTATACCGCCGGCGATCTGAAGGCGGGCAATGAGGACGCGGTGGACCTGCTCCAGGCCCTCACCGACGCGGGGCTGAAGGTGAACGAGACCGTCCGGGACTTCTACCTGGAGAAGGTGCTCAACAAGCACACCGAGGAGGTCCCCAACCGCTGGACCGGCGAGCTGGAGACCCAGGTGGCCTACGACAATATCTACGTGGCCGCCCCCGGCGACATGGCTCAGTACCAGATCGTGGAGGTTCCCCCCGAGAAATTCGGGGAGCTGGGCGCTCCCGCCGACTGGAAGTCCTCCATTGACAAGGCCAGCACCACCGGCATCTGCGTGTTCGCCCGGGGCGCCGGCGAGGGCAATACCTATGCCCCCGGCTCCGCTCTGGACTTCGCGGGCAACGCCACCGGCAAGGACCCCCTGGCCCTGTCCGACGACGAGCTGGCCGTGATTGACGCCGCCAAGGAGACCTGCTCCAAGGTCGTCGTCCTCATCAACTCCGGCAATACCATGGTGCTCAAGGACATCGCCAAGGGCGGCGGCCACGAGGTGGACGGCATCGCCTACATCGGCGTGATTAACGACTACCAGTGCACCGGCATCGCCAGGGTGCTCACCGGCCAGGTGAACGCCACCGGCGCGCTGCCCGACACCTACGTGGCGGACAACGCCTCCATCCCCGCCGTGATGAACTTCGGCGGCGGCTACTACGCCGACTATGAAATCGTGGCCCGCAGCGACGATCCCCGCTACCCCGGCGTGGAGATCGGCAACGAGACCGCCGGCTCCTTCGGCGGCAGCAACACCTACAACGGCGGCCACTTCGTGGTGGAGGCCGAGGGCATCTACGTGGGCTACAAATATTACGAGACCCGCTACTACGATTCCATTATGAACCCCGGCTCCAAGGCCGGTTCCGCCAAGGGCGCCACTCAGGACAGCGCCTGGGATTACGGCAAGGAGGTGCTTTACACCTTCGGCCACGGCCTGTCCTATCTGGATTACACCCAAACCCTCAAGCGCGTGGACGTGGACAAGACCCCCGAGGGGAACGTCACCGCCGTGGTGGAGCTGAAGAACAACAGCAGCCAGGACGGCTCCTTCCTGGCCCAGCTGTACGTCCAGCAGCCCTATACCGACTACGACAGGCAGAACGGTGTGGAGAAGTCCGCCGTCATGTTCCTCAACTCCGCCAAGGTCCAGGTGCCCGCCGGCGGCAGCGTGGAGGTGACCATCACCGTCCCCGCCAAGTACCTGGCCAGCTATGACTATACCAACGCCAAGACCTACATCCTGGACGCGGGGGACTACCTGTTCACCGCCGCTCCCGGCGCCCACGCCGCCGTGAATAACTTCCTGGCCCACCAGGGCAAGACTGCCGCCGACGGCATGGACGCCGAGGCCAATGGCGCGGTGGTGAGCTGGAATGTGAACGCGCTGGACACCGACACCTTCTCGGTGGAGAACGGCGTCAAGGTGACCAATGTGGCCGAGACCGCCGACCTGAACTACTGGACCGGTACAAACACCGTCACCTACCTCTCCCGTCATGACTGGGAGGGCACCTACCCCATCAACTACAATACCGATGTGGAGATTAAGCTGGCGGACAGCCCGAAAAAGGACGAGTGGATCGCCGAGCTGCGGGGCGAAACCTACACCATCCAGAATAACAGCCCCGCCACCGAGGGCGGCGACAAGGGCGTGCGCTTTGACACCACCAACATCCAGTATGAGCAGCTGGAAAACGTCACCGACGCCTTCTGGGACACTCTGGTGTCCTCCATCACCATCGACGAGGCGGTGGGCGCGGTCATCCACGGCGGCAGCCGGTCCGACGTGCTGACCAATGTGGAAAACCCCATCGTCATCCAGAACGAGGGCGTCAGCGGCTTCACCGCCACCCACGAGGAGACGGGCTACCGCTTCAACGTTCACTCCCAGACCCTGCTGGCCTCTTCCTTTAACCCAGAGCTGGCCTATGAATGGGGCCGGGTGGAGGGCAATTCCGGCCTGTGGCTCCAGCGGTACCACCTGTGGGGCACCGGTTTGACCCAGCGCCGCACCCCCTACAACGGTCGCAACTACGAGTACATCTCCGAGGACCCCATGCTGTCCAATCGGATGGGCTACGGCATCCTCCAGGGCTGCGCCGATATGGGCATACTCAACGGCCCCAAGCACATGGGCTTCAATGACCAGGAGCATAACCGTGGCGGCGTCTCCGCCTACATGAACGAGCAGAAGTTCCGGGAGACCGACCTGCGCTGCTTCCAGGGCGGGCTAGAGGACGCGGACGGCATGGCCGTCATGATCGCCTTCAACCGCATCGGCGCCACCAACGCCTCCCATCATGTGGGGATGCTCCAGAAGATCCTGCGGGACGAGTGGGGCTACACCGGCCTGATCTCCACCGACATGATGAATAACAAGTACTATTTCAACGCTGAGTCCATGGTCATGGCAGGCATTACCCAGGTGGCCGACTTCGGCGGTGACGACAACCACATCACCCTGGGCAAGGGCGGCGTGGACGCCACCTGGGCCTATATCTCCCCCGCCACCGTGGAGAACGACTCCGCACTGGTGGAGCAGGCCCGGCAGAACCTGAAGTACCAGCTTTACACCTACGCCAACAGCGCCATCATGAATGTGTCCACCGAGCGGGTGGATACCTGGTGGGACGTGGCCCTGCGCAACGCCAAGTATGTCAGCGGCGCGCTGTGCGCCGCCACCGCCGCAGCCTGGGTGATCCTCACTGTGATCCCTGACAAGAAGAAGGAGGAGGTCTGACCATGAACGTCATCAAGAAATTCTCCGTAGGCGCATGGATCACCTTGGTGGCCGCCGTGATGGCCCTGGTATCTGTCATCGTCTACACCGTAAACATCGGTAGCGCGGGCTATTTCCAGAACGCCGCTGTGTCCAATCTGACCGTGTTTTGCGTGCTGGCCGTGGCCGCGCTGGTCGCAGCCATCGTGCTGGGCCAGGCGAAGCTGTCCGGCCCCGCCGCCACTGCGGTGGCCCTGGTCCAGGGGGCGCTCCAGATCGCGGCCCCGGTGCTGCTGACCCTGTGCCTGGCCAACCTAGTGGCCGCCCGCGCCGAAGGTCTGGGTTTCATCTACTTCTCCAATGCGGATGTGATCTTGGAGGTGCAGACCCCCGCCAACCTGGCCTCCGCCACCGGCACCATCGCCAACATGGCGTGTCTTGCCGTGGCCATGGTGATCGGTATCGCAGGCACGTTCTGCACACTGCGGAAGAAGGAACAGTAATCCCACAATACGCCGGCGTCCGGGAGAACAAGTCAGGCGTTCTCCCGGACGTTTTGCTCAAAAAGGGGCTTGCGGCCCGCCCCCCGATGGGGTATGCTATAGCCGCCAATCATGAAACCCGGGAAAGGACGTTAGGCATATGAGCAGACAAAACGGAAACAACTTCTGGAGCACCCCGTTGACCGGTTCGCTGGTCAAATCTCCGGAGGTGAAGCTGCCGGAAATGCTGCTGGGCTACTTCATCGGCCCCTTCGGGGCCCTGCTGTCCTCCGGCATCTTCACCAGCTTCCTCAACAAATACCTCACCGACGTGCTGCGGCTGGACACCGGCTTCCTGTCCGCCCTCCAGCTGGTGTCCACCCTTCTGATCGTGGCGGCCAACCTCATCGTGGGCCAGCTCATCGAGCGCACACGCGCTCTGGTGGGCAAGGCCAGGCCCTGGATTCTGCTGTCCGCCCTCACCCTCAGCGTGTCCAGCGTGCTGATGTTCATCGTCCCCTTTGAGGGAGCGGCAAAAATGGTGTGGGTCGCCGTCGCCTACAACCTCTACTATGCGGTAGCCTACCCCATCTACAACACCGCCAACTCCACCCTGGTGCCCGTGTCCACCCGGAACAGCCGGCAGCGGGGAGCTCTGGCCTCTTTTACCAACGTGGCCGGCTTGGGTGTTATGGGCGTGGGCTCCATGATCTTCCCGGTGCTGGTGTCCAATGTGATGAAGGAAGACCAGAATATGTGGTTCCTGGTGATGCTGGGGGTGGCGGTTTTCTCCGCGCTCACCATCTACCTCCAGTTCCGCTTCACCCGGGAGCGGGTCACCGAGGAGAGCCTGGGGCAGTCCAGCGCCGCACAGGTCAAGACCGCCTCCATGGGGACGCAGCTCAAGGCCGTCACCAGCGAACGGTGGTGGTGGCTGGTCATCCTGTTCTACCTTGCCTTCCAGTGCAGCGGCGCCATGAAGAATGGCTCCATGAGCTATTTCTGCCAGTGGGTTATCGGCGCGTCGGGGAGCATCAACTGGGGCGCGGCCCAGACCATCCTTGCGGTGCTGGGTGCCATTCCCATGGCGCTGGCCGCGGCGGTGGTGGTGCCCCTGGTCAATAAGTTCAGCAAGCGGCTGGTCACCATGGCGGGCATGATGATTGGCGTGGCCGGCGGCGTCATCGCCGGGCTGGGCAACGGGAACATCGTGCCTGTGGCCATCGGCGTGGCGCTGAAATGCCTGGGCTCCGCGCCCGCCGCCTACCTGGTCTTGGCCATGCTGGCCGACGTCATCGACCACATCGAATTTAAGAGCGGCATCCGCACCGATGGGCTCACCATGTCCATCTACAGCTCGGTGATGGTGGCGGCCACCCCCGTGTGCAACGCCATCTTCATGGCCATGCTGGGGGGTGCGGGTTATGTGGCCCCCGGCGCGGACAGCGCCGCCGGTTTGACCCAGACTGCGGCGGTCCAGTCCACCATCGGCGTCAGCTACATCTGGATCGAGACCGTGGCCTATGCCCTGTGCGCGGTGCTGATGCTGCTGTGGACGGTGGAGAAGAACCTCCCCGAGGAACAGAAGGCCATCCAGGAGCGCCGGAAGCAGGCGGAGTAAGAGACAAGACGGAGGGCAGGCTATGGAGCTTCTGCAATCCCCCCTGGCGCTGGCACTCTACCTGGCCGCGGCCGTGCTGACGGTTTGGGGCACGGTACGGCGTCAGTTCGTCCCGTCCTTCCTGGGCGGGCTGCTGTGGGCCGGGGGCACCGTGTGCGCCCTGGTGGACGGCACGGGGCTGGACAGGGTGCTGGCCGCTGCGCTGATCCTGCTGCTGATCTCCGCCGCCCCCCGGCGGAGGGGGGCGGGATCATGAGCTTTGATTCCGCCGCCTATCTGCTGTTCCTCCCCGCCGCCGTCCTACTGCACTGGCTTTGCACCCACCGGGGGCGGTGGGCGGTGCTGCTCTCGGCCAGCCTGTTCTTTTACGCCAGCTGGAGCGTCCCCCTCACCGGCCTGCTGCTGGCGGAAGCGGGGGCGGTGTGGCTGTCCGGGCTGGCCCTGGGACGGTGGAGGCATCCCGTCCTCCGGCGGCTGGCGCTGGGGTTGGCCCTGACGGTGTGCTTCGGGCTGCTGGGATATTTCAAGTATTTCAACTTCCTGGCGGGCAGCATGTCCGCCCTGCTGGGCGGGACGTGGGACGCCTGGGACATCATCCTCCCGGTGGGCTGTTCCTTCTACACCTTCCAGGCCGTCTCCTACGTCATCGATGCGTACCGGGGGCGGCTGGAGCCGGAGCGGCACCCTGGCTATCTCACCCTGTACCTTGCCTTCTTCCCCCAGCTGGTGGCGGGGCCCATCGAGCGGGCGGGGGATCTGCTCCCCCAGCTCCGGGCGGAGCGCCGCCCATGCCGGGAGGACGGGGTGGCCGGGCTGCGGCTGGTGCTGAGCGGCTTTTTCCGCAAGGTGGTGATTGCCGACTTCTGCGGGAGGTTCGTCACGGCGGTCTATTCCGCCCCCGCGCCCGACGGCAGCGCGGTGTTTTTGGCCACCCTCCTGTTCGCCGTGCAGATCTACTGCGATTTCGCGGGCTACTCCGAGATCGCCGCAGGCAGCGCCCGGCTGCTGGGGGTGCGGCTGCTGCGCAATTTCCACCGGCCCTATCTGGCCCGGGGCTTCCGGGACTTCTGGCGGCGGTGGCACGTGAGCCTGGGCCGCTGGTTTACGGATTACGTGTATATCCCCCTGGGAGGGAGCCGCAAGGGATTGGGGCGGCAGCTGCTGGCCGTCTTTGCGGTGTTTGCCCTCAGCGGGCTGTGGCATGGCGCGGAGTGGTCCTTCGCAGTCTGGGGCCTGCTTCACGGGCTGCTGTTCGCCGGGGAGCTGCTGGCCCGCCGGGCGGGGATCGGCCCCGCCCGTTCCAGGGCCGGGAAGGGCTTAGAGCTTGCCCTCACCTTCGCCGCCGTGTCCCTCTGCTGGATTTTCTTCCGGGCGGACAGCCTGGGCCACGCGGCCCTGCTGTTGGGGCGGCTGTTCTCCCCCTGGGACCTCCCGGCGGGGCTGGCCTGCCTGGGACTGACCGCGATGGACGCAGTCCGGCTGGCCCTCACCCTAACCCTGCTCCCCGCTGTGGACCGGCTTGGCTGGGGAGAGGAGCGGCCCCAGGACATGACCCTGGTTTATTTCCTGCTGTCCGTCGCGGCGGCCTGGCTCATCCGGCTGGACGGCGGCGGGGCGGGTACGTTCATCTACTTCCAATTCTGACGAGAGGGGGCGGGGGCGGTGCGCTCCAAGCTGTTGCGGCTGGCGGCGTGCCTGCTGGTGATCCTGTCCGTGCCCGGGGCGCTGGGCGTGTTCGCCTTCGCCCTGCCCGTCCAGTACGATCAGACCTACCTGGCGGGCCTCCAGGACAAGTGGGACGCCCTGTCCACCGCCCCCGGCCCCCGGATCGTCATCGCCGGGGGGAGCGGCGCGGCCTTTGGGGTGCGCTGTGATCTGCTGGAGCAGGAGTTGCCGGGGTATTCGGCGGTGAACTTCGGCCTGTACGCCGGGCTGGGCACCACCGTCACCCTGGAGCTGATCAGGCCCCTACTGCGGCCGGGGGATGTGGTGGTCTTCACCCCGGAGCAGAGCGGGCAGACCCTGTCCGACTTTTTCCACGCCCCCTCCATGTGGCAGGCCGCCGACGGCAGGCCGGAGCTGCTATCCGCCCTGGACGGCAGGCGCTGGGGGCCCATGGCGGGGGCCTTCCCCGCCTTCGCCGGGGACAAGGCCCGGCTGTGCCGGGACAAGGCCGCCCCGGCGGGGGAGGGGGTGTACGCCCGCTCGTCCTTCAACGCCTGGGGGGACATGGACTGCCCCGGTCGGGAGAGGAACGTGATGGCCGGCGGCTTCGACCCCAACCTGCCCATCTCCTTTGATCCGGAGTTGCCCGGGGAGGACTTTTTCGACGCGGTGAACGCCTTTGCCCGGTGGTGCGGGGAGAACGGCGTAGCCCTCTACTACCGCTTTTGCCCCATGAATGCCGCCGCCCTGAGGGACGGCGAGCTGGAGCGGCTGGGGAGCTATGCGGAGGCCCTGGAGGCCCGGCTGGACTGCCCCGTTCTGGGGGATCCCACCCGGGCGGTGCTGAACGCGGGCTGGTTTTTCGACACCAATTTCCACCTGAACGCCTCCGGCGCGGTGGTGAACACCGCCATCCTGGCCGGGGAGCTGAAAGCGGCGCTGGATGTACCCGGCCCGGTGGACATACCCCTGCCGGAGCTTCCCCCTATGGCGGGGGCGGGGACGCCGGAGGGCGACAACCGGGACGGGGATTGCTTCCTCTACGAGGACGCCGGGGACGGCCTGCGGCTGACCGGCTTGACGGCGGAGGGGGCGGATCGGGAAAGCCTCACCCTGCCCGTGAGCCATAACGGGACGCCTGTGGTCGGCCTGGAGCGGTCGGTGTTCGCCGGGAACACCTGCATCCGGGAGATCGTCGTGCAGGGCAATCTCCGGGGACTGGAAGACGGCTCCTTTGACGGCTGTACCGCCTTGGAGCGGCTGGTGCTGGCCCAGCCCGCCCCAGAGAAGTGTGCCGTGGGGCCGGGGCTGCTGGATGGGACGGACGCTCTGATGTACGTCCCCGCCGGGCGGCTGAGCGCCTACGCTACCAACTACTTCTGGGCGGTGCACGCTGACCGACTCCGGGAGGACGGTGGTCAGACGGCCCGCCCCCCTGAACCAAGCGCCGCGCCCTCCGCGCCGCCTGTTGTGTCCGGGCCGTCCATCCGCTATGATGGGAACGGCGGGACGCTGAAAAGTTGGGCGGGGGACAGCGTGGAGCTGGCCGTGGACAACGCCCACCTGCGGGTGAATACCGCCCAGGGGACGGGCTATTTCCAGCGGACGGGATACGTCCTCACCGGCTGGAACACCGCCGGGGACGGCAGCGGGGAGGGAATCGGCCTGGGCAGCCGGACGGAGCGCCGGGAGGGGCTGGTGCTCTACGCCCAGTGGGCCGAGGCTTCCCCGGAGGAGGAGTTTGCCTGGGAGCTCCGGGGGGAGCAGGCGTGGATCACCGGGTACTCCGGCGCGTCGTCCCGGTGCGTGGTACCCGAGGAGCTGGGCGGCGCGCCCGTGCGGGGCGTTTGCGCCGGGGCCTTCCGGGACGGGAGCTTTGAGACGCTGGTGCTGCCCTCCACGCTTTACACGGTGGAGCCGGGGGCCTTCCAGAGCTGCGCGGTGGGGGAGATCATCCTGTTTGACTCCCTGCGGGAGATCTCCGACGCCTGCTTCCAGGACTGCCGGGGGCTGAAAACCCTCCGGGTCAACGCCGCCACAAGCCCCGTATACAGCGGCAGCTATTTCGACACCTTCTCCGACAAATACGACTGGCTGCTCTCGCTGAAGGGCCGGAAAAAGCTGGTGCTGGCCTCCGGCTCGTCGGGGCGGTACGGCTATGACAGCGCCGCCCTGGCCGACGCCTTTCCGGACTATGTGCCCGCCAACATGGGGGTGTACGCCTACGCCAACGCCCTGCCCCAGCTGGAGCTGATCCGGGGGCTGATGGAGGAGGGGGACGTGCTGCTGTCCGCGCCGGAGTTCGACGCCGCGGCGGAGCAGTTCTGCGCCGACCACCGCTTGGACGCCCCCTTCTGGGCCATGATGGAATCCAACTACGACGCGGCCGCCCTGCTGGATCTGCGGGAGTACGCCGGGGTGTTCGACAGCCTGGGGGCGTATCTCGCCGCCCGCCGGGGGATGGCGGGGCGCAATTACGGCGAGAGCCCCGCGTCCTATGACGACGACGGAAACCGCTATGCCTTCGCCACCTACAACCAGTACGGCGACTTGATCCTGCCCCGGCCCAACGGGGAGCGGGACGTGTGCCTGCGGCACAACATCGCGGACTACACCACGGCAAACATCACCCCGGAGCGGGTGGAGGCGCTGAACGGGGTGTACCGGCGGTTCCTGGACGGGGGGATCGAAGCGTACTTCACCTACACCCCCAGGAACCGCAATTCCCTCACCGGGGACAGCACCCCCGCCGCCCGGCGGGAGATCCACGAATACCTGACACAGCACCTGTGCGTCCCGGTGATCTCGGACATTGAGGACAGCCTGTACGCCGGCAACTACTTCTACCTCATCGACAGCCATCTGAGCAGCGAGGGCGCGGCCATCCGCACCCTGCGGGTGATTGACGATCTGCGCCCGTACCTGAACACGACGTAAGGAGAAACGGACATGAAAAAGCTGGACTTCAACAAGGGCTGGCTCTGCCGCCCTCTGACCCGGGCGGGAGAGCCCTATCCCGTCACCCTGCCCCACGACGCCATGCGCGCAGAGCCCCGTGCCAACGACAGCGCTGGGGAGAACAATACCGGCTGGTTCGCCGGCGGGGACTATGAATACACAAAGCGATTTATCGTCCCGGAGGAGTGGCGGGGACAGGCGCTGCTGCTGGAGTTCGAGGGGGTGTACCACAACGCGGAGGTGTGGCTCAACGGGGAGAAGGTCTTTTTCCGGCCCTACGGGTATACCAATTTCTATGTGGATCTCGCGCCCCATCTCCGCTATGGGGAGGAGAACGAGCTGCGGGTGACCGCCCGCAACGCCGACCAGCCCAACTCCCGCTGGTACTCGGGCACGGGGATTTACCGACCGGTGTGGCTGTGGCAGGCCGGGGAGGACCACATCCCGGTGAACGGCCTGCGGGTGCGCACCCTGGATTACAAAACGGGTAAGATCGAGGTCAGCGTCCGCACTTCCCGCCCCGGCCCGGTGTCGGTGGATATTTTTGAGGCGGACGGGACGGCCCCGGTCTGCTCCGCCGCCGGACGCTCCGAGGACGGGCGGGCGGTGTTCACCCTCACTGTCCCCGAGGTGAAGCTATGGGACTGCGACAGCCCAAACCTGTACCGCTGCCGGGCCTCCTTCGAGGGGGACGAGGCGGAGACAGCTTTCGGTGTGCGCACCCTGGCCTGGGGGCCGGAGGACGGCCTGACCATCAACGGAAAGCGGGTGATCCTCCGGGGGGCCTGCGTCCACCACGACAACGGCCTGCTGGGCGCCTGTTCCTTCCCGGAGGCGGAGGAACGCCGGGTGCGGCTTTTGATGGAGAACGGCTACAACGCCTTGCGCTCCTCCCACTACCCATGTTCCAAGGCGCTGCTGGACGCCTGCGACCGGCTGGGTATGCTGATGATGGACGAGTACGTGGATCACTGGTACATCCACAAGACCAAGTACGACTATGTGGAGTACTTCATGGAGTGGTGGAAGCGGGATCTGGAGGACATGGCGGACAAGGACTTCAACCACCCCTGTGTCATCATGTACTCCACCGGCAACGAGGTGGCGGAGACCGCCCAGCCCAAGGGCATCGCCCTCACCGGGGACATGACCCGCTGGCTCCACGAGGTGGACGGCACCCGGCCCATCACCTGCGGCATCAATATCTTCTTTAACTTCCTCAGTTCCATGGGCATGGGTGTGTACAGCGACGACAAAGCGGAGAAGGCCGCCGCCCAGGCCGAGAAGCCCAGGAAGGATCCCAAAAAGAAGCCGGTGGGCAGCGAGTTCTACAATACCCTGGCCTGCCTCATGGGAGACTGGTTCATGAAGACCGGGGCCACCCTGCCACCCTGCGACTGGAAAACCCGGGACGCCTTTGCCAATATGGACATCGCGGGCTATAACTATGGGCTGTTCCGCTATAAGAAGGATCTGCGCAAGTACCCCCGGCGGCTGATT
This sequence comes from uncultured Oscillospiraceae bacterium, assembly GCA_949841355.1. Classification (GTDB taxonomy): domain Bacteria; phylum Bacillota; class Clostridia; order Oscillospirales; family Oscillospiraceae; genus Enterenecus. The sequence goes on along the minus strand of CATKZP010000022.1, from coordinate 4,373 downwards.
TTGGGCAGCGAGACCTTCTGCAAGGACGCCTACGCCTTCTGGGAGATGGCCAAGCAGAATCCCAGGATCATCGGTGACTTCGTGTGGGCGGGGATGGACTACATCGGTGAGACCGGGGAAGGCTGCGCCGAGTACTCCGACTACAAATTCGATGGCGAGCCCTGCCGCCGGATGACCGGCGGGAACGGCCGGGTGGACCTGCTGGGCAAGCCCCGGGCGGAGGCGGCCTACACCCGGGTGGCTTTCGAGCAGGAGGCGGGGCCGTTTATTGCTGTTGACCCGGTGTACCAGACAGAAAAGCTCCAGCTCACCGGCTGGCAGCTCACCAAGGCGCTGGAGAGCTGGTCGTGGCGGGGCTGCGCCGGAATGCCCGCGGCGGTGGAGGTATACGCCCGCGCCCACACGGTGGAGCTGCTGGTGAACGGGCGGTCCGTGGGGAAGAAGCGGCTGAAGAACACCTGCCGGGCGGTATTCAAGACCGTGTACCGGGACGGCGAGGTGACGGCGGTGTCTTATGACAGCGCCGGGAAGGAGATCGGGCGGTACCGCCTGTCCACCGCCGGGGCGGAGACGGAGCTGCGCATCACTCCGGAGGAGAAGTCCGTGAAGCCGGAGGGGCTGGCCTTCGTCTGGCTGCGCTATACTGACGGACAAGGCGTGTGGAAGCCCATGGAGAAGCACACCCTGAAGGTGTCGGTGGAGGGCGGCACGCTGGAGGGGCTGGGCAGCGCCAACGCCTACGTGGAAGGGAACTACGCCCAGGACAGCACCCCCACCTATTACGGCGAGGCCATGGCCATCGTCCGCTCGGACGGCAGCGGCCCGGTGCGGGTGACGGTGACGGACGAGGCCGGAGCCCATACGGTTGATATTCCGTGCCAACTGTGATAAGCTGAGCAAAACAGGCGGGGAGGGCGGCGCCCTTCCCGCCTAACAACAGAGGGGGAGGATTTGGACATGACGGAGCAGTTTTGGCTGTGGTATCCAGGGGATTTTGAGCTCTACCATCGGATGGAGCAGGATTTCAGCCGGGTGGAACGGGGGTACGGCTGGCCCGCCTTCTGGAAAAGCGACGGCTTCCGGAACCGGGTGGTGTTCCGGCGGGAATACTGCCTGGAGCGGGACACGGAGTTCCGCGTAGTCAGCAAGGCGGTGGGCTTTGTGCTGGCGGGGGAGAAAAAATACCCCTTTGGGCAGCGGATCGTCTGCCCAAAAGGGCATGTGCAGATCTCCATTCACGCCGCCCGGATCGACGCCTTCCCCTGCGTGTATGTGGAAGGGGACGTGATCCGCTCGGATGGGGGTTGGATGGCGGAGGACTACGCCCAGCCCCCGGTCCCCGCCGGGTGCAGCCCCTATTTCACCCGGCCGGATCAGGACCCCGCCCGGTGGGAATACAGTGAGGAACGATACCGGCCGGTGAAGGCGGAGCGTATCGGCGACGGTGTGCTCTATGAGTTTGAGACGGAACTCACCGCCGTCCTCCGGGTAGAGGCCCCGCGGGAGCGGCTGGCGGATATGCGGATCTACTGCGGCGAGTCCCGGGACGAGGCGCTGGACAAGGAACACTGCTACTATAGCTGGGCCCTTGACCGGTCAACGGGGGAGACGCCCCGGTGCGCGGTGCGCTTCGCCTTCATCCCCGGGGAGGAGGTGGGGCTGACCGCCATCCACCAGTTTGTGGATATCCCGGTTCGGGCGGCGTTTCGCTGCGGCGATCCCCTGCTGGACCGAATTTGGGCGGTGGCGGAGCACACCTTCCGGCTGTGCACGGGCATCTTCTTCATCGACGGGGTGAAGCGGGACAAGTGGATCTGGTCCGGGGACGCCTACCAGAGCCTGTTCGTCAACCAGTACCTGCTGGCCGATCCCGGCGTGGAGCAGCGCACCCTGCTGGCCCTGCGGGGAAACGACCCCATGACGGGCCACATCAACACCATTATGGACTACTCTCTGCTGTGGCTGCTGGGGGTGAAGGAGCATTTTGACACCTACGGTGACCGGGACTTTTTGGCGCTGATCTGGCCCAAAGCGGCGTCCCTGCTGGAGTTCTGCCGGGCGCAGACGGACGATTCCGGCTTCCTCACCGCCGGGGAGGGGGACTGGGTGTTCATCGACTGGGCGGAGCTGGATAAGGACGGCCCCTTCGCCCCGGAGCAGGTGCTGCTGTGCGCCTGCTGGGGGGCGGCGGCGGAGCTGGCGGAGGCCCTGGGGCTGGACGGCAGGGAGTACCGCGCCCGCCGGGAGGCGCTGGCGGCGCGGATCGACGAATGCTATTGGGATGGGGCGCTTGGGGCCTATGTGGACTCCTTCACCTCCGGGCGGCGGCACGTGTCCCGGCAGACCAACCTGCTGGCGGCGCGCTTTGGGATCGCGGACGCGGACAGGCGGGCGCTGATTCTGAAAAACGTCATCGACAATCCGGCGGTGCCCCCCATCACCACCCCCTACTTCCAGTTCTTTGAGCTGGACGTGCTGGCGGACAGCGGGCGGCTGGACCAGGTGATGGAGCGGCTGCGGAGCTATTGGGGCGGTATGCTGGAGCGGGGGGCGGTGACCTTCTGGGAGGAATTTGACCCCTCTGTGACGGGGACCGCCCAGTACGATATGTACGGCGACCGGTTCGGCAAGAGCCTGTGCCACGCCTGGGCGGCCAGCCCCATCTACTTCCTGGGGCGGTATTTCGCGGGCCTGCGCCGGGAAGGGGCCGGCTTTGTGATCGAGCCCCGGCTGGAACATTTCACGGCCTTGGACTGCACCTTCCCGGTGGACGGCAGGGACGGCTTCGTCCGGCTGGCTTGGGACGGCATGCGGCTCACCGTGGAGACCAACCGGGCAGGAGGCATACTTCTGTCCGGGGACGTCCAGCATGAGCTGACGCCGGGCACACCTTTTTTTGCGGCTTGGGCGGATGACAGATAGGCTTGAACAGGAGAGCGGGACAAATCAGGCTCTGATTGCCTGATAAACAACCACTGGCGGCGGGATATAGCATCCCGCCGCCAGTGGCTTCATATGGCTTACTTGATGTACCTATTCAGCTTCGCCGTAAATACTTCTCGCTTGACAGGGCCTTATAGTGAAGCAGCAGCTCACGCAGGGTCATATGATGCTATGTGAGCGGCCATTATGAGTTAATTGCAGCTCGAATAGTATCCAGCGCCACCGCTACGTCGCCCTGGTTGGCACTCTTAGCAGCCACGGCCCCGGTTCCTTTGGACTGGCAGTAGGCGGACAAAACCGCGTTCACCTGATCTTTGTCCAGCGCATCATACTGACCGGCCCCAGCCAGCCATCCGTCTGTTACCAACCCGGCCACGGAGATGCTGTTATCCACCTTTGCGCCGTCCAGGCGGCCCAGGAATACAGCCAGCTGAGCGGTTGTGACAGTGCTCTCCGGCTGGAAGCGGCCAGAGCCGGTGCCCTTGGCGATCCCGGCCTTTACCAGCGTGGCCACGGCGTTGGCATACCTTGCAGCGTAGCGGAAAGGAATGGTCATATTTATGAACAAACGGCAGCGATTATCATTACCCATAATGGCACAGCTTAAAGACCACATAATTTTGTGTCCATTGCATTGGAAAAAGAAAGCGAGGCATAACAATACTTTGCCCCGTTCCAGCCTGTCAAGCGAGCTTACCCTCAAAACCACTGCATTCTTTGAGCTTTTGGCTGTTAAATAAATATGTGGGATGGTCTGTCAATCACATCGTAAAAGGGCCTCAACCGCCATAAAGTCCATACACTGTATCTCCACATTTGGCCCGCAGATCTGTCTTAATGCCTCCTCCTGAAACTTGAAGCAGTACAGTATTCCCCTTAATCTGTTCGCCCTCAAGCCAATATTGAACCGCCTGATCCGGGGCATATCGCAGGTGTAGCCGAACAGCACCAGGCATTCCCCGTCCACAGCGTCACTCTCCACACGGCCGTATCGCTGGGCTTCGGACAGCCCCTCCAACAAAATATTATCTATCGCAGCTTTTTTATCTGGCTCACAAAGCAGCCGCAAAATGACCTCCCCGTGGTGGTCGTTTGTCAAATAATAAAAGCGGCGGTAGTCTTTCTCCACCACAAAATACTTATGGCGTTGGTCGCCGCCCACTCCCATCAGCACGGGCATCAGCTTCATATCGTTTCCGAAGATGATCGCGCTCTGTCTGGCACTCCCATACTGCTCTGAAAGCCGTTGCAAACACAAATCGTATTGAAGAAACGCCCGCAGCCGCAGCTCGGCCTCACGTGCCCATTTTATCTCAGACCCACCAGCATTATAAACGGCAAACACATTGTTTTCCGTCAGCAGCACCCCCGTAGCCCGGGAGCCCCGGATCTTATCGCGCTGGGGGCCGATCTCCTTCACCTCGCGGGAG
>CATKZP010000021.1 GCA_949841355.1 uncultured Oscillospiraceae bacterium | reverse complement strand
CCAGCGCCATCACCGGCGTGGTGCTGCCCATCGACGCAGGCTTCGCCGCCTACTCCGGCGTGTGAGGGCATCAAAAATTTGCATCGGGCCTCCGGGATTGTCCCGGAGGCCCGATGGGTTTTTTACACGCGCGTTTGGCTGTCCCGCGCTCAATCAAGATACGTGTGGATGGCGGCGTTGATCTGCGCAATCTCCTCCGCGTCGAGGGACCAGGACATGGCGGCCGTGTTTTCCACGGCCTCTTTTGCGTTTCTCACCCCTGTGAGGGAAGTATCCACAATGCCGCACTGGGTGGTCCAGTTGATGGCGGCCTGGGCCACGGGGACATTCCGCTTTTGGGCAATGGCGTCCAGGGTGGCCAGGAGCTTCATAACCTGGGAGAATTTCGGCTCCACAAAGAAGTCGTAAAAGCCTAGGCGGGCATCGTGGGGATCAAAATGGGGCAGCTGACGGATGGTGCCGGTGAGGATGCCCGCTCCCAGAGAGCCATAGCCCATGGTGGCCACACCCCTGTCGTGATACTGCTTGAGCAGCGCCTCGCGGCTTCGGTTTACCATGGAATAGGGGTACTGCACCACATCCAGCACGCCCAGGCGGTGCAGTGCTTCCAGCTGTTCCGGTTCAAAGTTGGATACGCCGGTAAAGCGGATTTTTCCCGCTTTTTTCAGCTCCTTGAGCACGTCCGCAGTCTCTTCCAGCGGAGTGTTCCCATCAGGCCAGTGAATCAGGTAAAAGTCCACGTAGTCGGTTTGGAGGCGGCGGAGAGAATCGTCGATCTGCCGGAGGATGCTGGCGCGGCTGCTGTCCCGGACGGCGCCCTTGTTGAAATCCTTGGGCCCTTCGTCCCAGCGGATTCCGCACTTGGTCAGAAGGGCCACCTGGTCTCGGCGGCCCTTCAGCGCCGTGCCTACGATCTCTTCGGAGGCCCCTTTTCCGTAGGTGGGGGCGGTGTCGATCAAATTAACTCCGTTGTCGATCATGGCGTGGATGGCCTCAATGGCATCTTTTTCATCCACAGGTCCCATGTCCTTCCCGCCCAGAGCCCAGGTCCCCACCGAGATCTCAGAGAGGGAGAGGCCGGTGCCGCCAAACTGCTTGTAACGCATAAACAAATCCCCTTTCGTATTTTGTGTATTGCTATTATATCGGAAAGGGCAGAAGATTGCAATATAATTATAAATATTTTATTGACAATATAAATACAATATTTTATAATGGAACGAAAGGGGGAATTTGTATGCTGAAGGCGCTTTGCACGGCGGAATTTGACCAGAAGTGGGGAGAACGGGTGGCGGAACTGGCACAATTTCACCGGGTAGGGTTCAGCTTGGACCTGGACCCGGCGAGCCGGATGAGCCCGCAGGAGATCGCGGCCTGCCTGCAAGGATACGATATTTTTTTCTGCGGCTACGAAAAAGTGACCCGGCAGGTGCTGGAAGCCTGCTCTGATCTGAAGCTCATCCTCAGCGTCCGGGACGGGCCGGAGGAAAACATCGACGTGGCTGCCTGCACGAGGATGGGCATACCGGTGCTGTTCAGCGGTGGACGGTGCGAGCGGTCCGTTCCGGAATTTACGCTTTTGGCCATGCTGCTTATGGCCAAGCCCGCCATGCGCTCCGCACAGGTGATCCGTACAGAGGGGTGGACGAGACAAAACGATCTTGTCCTGCGTCGAATTTGTGAGGCATCCACTGAGCTGGCAGGGAAAACGCTGGGCATTGTGGGTCTGGGCCGCAACGGGCGGGGCGTGGCCAAGCGGGCCGCCGGGTTTGAGATGACGATGGCGGCCTATGACCCATATGCGCCGCCCGAGGAGGCGAAGGCGCTGGGGGTTGAGTTGTGCGGGCTGGAAGAGGTGCTGTCCCGCGCCGACTATCTGGTGATGGCGGCTAGAGTGACAGAGGAGACCAGAGGCATGATCGGCGCCAAAGAGTTTGCCAGGATGAAGGAGGGGGCCTGTTTCATCAACGCGGCCCGGGCGGCGCTGGCGGACAGCGGCGCACTGCTGGAGGAGTTGCGTGCTGGGCGGCTGCGGGCGGCGCTGGATGTGTTTGACCAGGAGCCGATTGGCCCGGATTCGCCCTGGTACTCCATTCCGGAGGACCGGCTGTTGATGACCTCCCATCTGGCGGGCCTGAGTGTGGAGCGGGTGGTATATCAGTCGGAGATGCTCTATGGGCTGTTCTCCCGCTTTTTGGAGGGGGAGACCATGGAGCGGGGAGTGTATAATCCCCAGGTGTGGGACTGCCCCGCGTTTGAGGGCCGGGGCGGGATGCTGTACGGCTGCCGGCGGGCATAAGCCAACAAACAAGGACGCGCTGCGGATTGTCCGCAGCGCGTCCTTGCTGTTACCGCCAGACGCATTTATAGGAGTAGGGGACCACATCGGTATTGATCCAGGAAAGCTGGTGGGAAATGACGCAGCCGTCCTCTGCGGTTACGATGCTGGAGGTGGTGAGCAGCGGCGTGCGTATGGGTACCTCCAGATGCTTGGCCTGCTCCTTGGTGGCCAGGGCCGCGCTGACATACTGCACAGATTGGGCGATGTCCAGCTTGTAGTCGGTTTTCATGATCTCATGGAGGGAGCGCTCCGTCAGGAGCCAAGGGTTGAACTGGGGGAAAAAGCGCTCGATCAGGCGGATGTGGTTGATGTTAAAGGGACGCTCATCGGCATACCGCACCCGAAAGAACTCCAGGAGCGGTTCGCCCACCGGACAGCTCATGATCTCGCTGAGGGCGCTGTCCGCCTCGGTGCGGGCGAAGGACAGGATCTTAGAGGAGGGGCGGATGCCGGCCCGGAGCAGCTCCTGATAAACGCTGTAGGGCCGGTCGAAATTGCCGCCGAATTTGGAGTAGGTCACATAGATTCCCTTGTTGGGGCGGCGCTCGGCCAGACCGGCGGCGATGATCTCGTCCATTGCCTTGCGCAGCGTGGGGCGGCTGACACAGAGCTTTTCACACAGCCATTTCTCGTTGGGAAGCCGCTCCCCGTAGGGAAACGCGCCGGTTTCAATCATTTTTTCCAGGGCCGAGACAGCCTCCGTGTATCTCGAGCCCGACGCCGCTGTCTGTCGCAAAGAGCGTCCCCTCCCACATGCGGGCCGGCAGGCCGGCCGTTTTGACTCAGGAATAGATCGACTGGGTTCCGAAAATCTCCATCTGCTCCTTGGCGCACTGGATAACGGTTTGCAGCGCGGCGTCGTAGAGCTTGATGTACCGCACGCGGCCGTCAGTCTCCTCAATGAGCCTGCGCATGGCGGCGATGGTGGCCAAGGACATGCCGGTGAAGAAGTTGATTTTGTTGATGCCGTATTTCACTGCGCTGCGGAAATCCTGCTCGGGCAGGCCGCTGCCGCCGTGCATAACCAGGGGCACGTCCACCAGACGCTTGATCTGCGCCAGACGCTCCAGGTCCAGATGGGGCGTTCCCTTATACACGCCGTGGACGGTACCGAAGGCGATGGCCAGGGCGTCTATGCCGGTCTGCTCCACGAAATAGGCCGCGTCCTCCGGCCGAGTGAACTTGGAGGCGTCGGCCACGCTGCCTTCCACGCTGCCCTCGGGGGCGGCCACGTGGCCAATCTCAGCCTCCACGCTGACCCCGCAGGTATGGGCCACCTTCACAATTTCCTTAGTGACGGCGATGTTTTCCTCCATGGGGAGGCTGGAACCGTCGTACATCACCGAGGAGCACCCGGCGTGGATGGCCTTGACGCACTCATCGGCCTTCCCGTGGTCCAGGTGATAGCAAATGGGCACCGGGGACTTGGCGATGCGGTTCAGATTGAAGTCCAGCATGGACTGGGCGTCGGGACGGTCAAAAATGAAGCCGGGCAGCATAAGGATGACGGGCTTGCCGGTCTGTTCGGCGGCCTGGATGATGCCTTCGGTGAGGGTGAAGTCCATGGTGTCAAAGGCGGCGACGGCGTAATTGTGCTCTTTAGCGGGGGCGAGAATTTCTTTCAGTGTGACCAGCGGCATGTGATTTCCTCCTTATATTATAACGGATGATTAATTGAAATGCAAATGGTTATTCAAACAGCGCGTAAATGTTGATGATGTCTTGAGTGGTCAGCTTTTTGAAATTACCGGCCAGCCCGTCGGGACCGCGGCGGACGGTGGAGGCCAGGGTGGGGATGTCCTCCTTTTTCACGCCCAGCTGGGCGTAGTGGACGGGTATGCCCACTGAGCGGTAAAAATCCTTCTGTCGCTCGATGCCGGCCAGAATCATGCCGTCGGGGTCATAGGGGTCGTTTTCCATTCCCCAGACCTGGGTGAAATAGCGGATAAAGCGGCGGGGGTCCTCCTTGTAGACGTATTTCATCCAACCGGGGGTGACGCAGGCCACGCCCGCGCCATGAGCGGAGTCATACATGCCGCCGATCTCCGACTGGATGCCGTGGACGGCGCCGTCCACCACACGGCCAACTCCGCAGATGTCGTTGTGCGCCAGAACGCTGGCCCACAGCAGGTGAGCCCGGGCGTTGTAATTGTCCGGTTCCCGAAGGGCGATGGGAAGGTATTTGATGACGGTGCGGAACACAGCCTCCCCCAGGTTGTCGGTGAGGTAGTTGTCCTCGCCCCGGGTGAAGTACCGCTCGTGCACGTGGGCCATGATGTCCACCGCGCCGCTGGCGGTCTGGAAGGGGGGCAGGGTAAAGGACAGCTCCGGGTTCATCACGGCAAAGACCGGGCGGATCTTGTCGTCGTTCAGAGAGCGCTTGAGCACGCCGTTGGTGATGACCGCGCTCATGGAGCCCTCGCTGCCGGTCCCGGGCAGGGTGTTGACGGCGCCCACAGGGAGGGCGGCTCTGACTGGAGCCTTTTTCAGGAAAAAGTCCTCCCAGACACTGCCCTCATGCAGGGCGGCCACGGCGATGTACTTGGCGGTGTCGATGACGCTGCCGCCGCCCACGGGGAGCAGGAAGTCGATGTGCTGCTCCCGGACCAGGGCAGCGCCCTCCTCCGCCCGCTCTACGGTGGGGTTGGGCTTGATGCCGGTGAAGTCCGTCCAGGTGAGGCCGGCGTCCCGCAGTGAGGCAAACACGCGGTCCATCAGCTGGTTTTCAAAATCCAGGCCGGTGCCGTAGTGGAGCACCAGAACCTTTTTCGCACCGAAGGATGCGGCGTATTCCCCAACCCGGGTCTCTTCACCCCGGCCGAATAAGAACCTGGTGGGGCTGCAAAAGTTGAAATTATTCATAATGGTCTCTCCTTTCGTCTGTTTTAGGGGAGCGGGACGATATCGCCCAGGATGCAGCGCCTGATGGCGCGGGCTGCTCCCCCTTTCTGATTGCTTTCGATCACAATGTGAAAGGCCCCTGTCAAAACCCCAGCAGCAGGCCGCCGGTCATATCGACGACGGTGCCCACAGCCAGCTGGCACTGCTCGCTGGCCAGAAAGGCGACCATGTTGCCGATCTCCCACGGCTCTCCCACCCGCTTGATGGGGACTCGTTCCACCCGGCGGGCAAATTCCTCCGGGTTGTGTTCCCGCTGGCTCAGCAGAGTGTTGGCCAGGACAAAGCCAGGCATCACGCCGTTGACGTGGATTCCGTGCCCGGTCAGATCCACCGCCATGGAATGGGTTAGGCCCACCTCGCCCGCCTTGTTGGCGACGTAGCAGACCCGGCCCTTGGTGGTGGAGGTCATGGACGCCTTGGAGAGAATGTTGACGATCCAGCCCCGGCGTCCGGTGGGGACGACCCGTCGGGCGAATTCCCGTGACATGAGAAACTGCCCCGTCAGATTGTCGTTCAGGGCCTGGTTCCACTGTTCCAGCGTGGTCTCCCGAAAGTCGATGGAGTATCCCCGCCCTGCGTTGTTTACCAAAATATCCACATGACCAAAGGCATTCAGCGCTGTGTCGAAGATGCGAAGCACATCCGCCTCACAGCCCACGTCCCCCTTCACTGCGGCCGCTTTGCAGCCATAGCTGCCGGACAGCCGGGAGATGAGCTCATCCGCGCTCCTGGGATCGCTGTGGTAATTGACCACCAGATTTGCTCCTTCTTTGGCAAAAACCTCGCATATTCCAGCGCCAATTCCCTTGGAACCCCCTGTTACGATCACTGTTTTTCCGCAGAGTCCTAAATCCATAAGCATTCACTCCTTTTGAAATCAAAAGCCGCCGATTGTGTGTTGCCAAAAATCATACGCTCCATGTATCGAGGATATTGTATCTTTTTTGAAACTTAACGTCAAGACATATTTTGATATTATTTGAAAAAATATGTTGACAAATTAAATGCAATATTGTATCGTTAGTTTTAGCAAAAGCGCCACATACTACATATGGCAGCCGGTGCGGTGGGAAGGGCACACCCTGCGCCGGTCCATAGGGCGGCGGTATTTCCCGCAAAGACGCCGCCACTTCGAGAGAAAGGAGGACAAATGATGGGCAATGTCGTTATGACCAGGGTGGATGCCAGACTTGTGCACGGCCAGGTGGCCACCCGCTGGACCAAGGTGCTGGCGGCAAAACAGATCGTGGTGGTGGATAACAAGACCGCCGCGGATGATTTTCTGACAGAGCTGCTGTATATGGCGGCGCCGCAAGGGGTGAAGGTAGTGGTTTACAATGAGGAGCAGGCGCTTCAGAAGTGGAATGAGGATGGATATGGCACGGCCAACACCATTCTGCTGTTTCAAAACGTGGATACGGCAAAGCGCGCCTATGATTCAGGGATTTCGTACCAATCCATCAACATTGGCCAGGTGCCCAAGGCGCCGGGCCGTAAGCAGGCCAATAACACCGTGCATCTGAGCGACGGGGAGCTGGACGCGCTCATCGGCCTGAAAGCCGCGGGTGTGAACGTCTATTTCCATCCCACGCCGGAAGACCGCCTAGTTGCGCTGGATGCCGTGGTTCGTAAGCTGCGCGGCTGAGCGGGGCATACCCTTGTACCTCCATGTATGTAACAAAAAAGAATAAGGGGAGGAAAAACACATGCAGCTGTCCATAGGCATTTGTATTCTGGTTGCGGTATACTACTGGCTTTGCAACCTGGACCTGGGTAACCTGGGTCGCGCGCTGATGAATCCCACGTTTATCGGCGTGCTCTTTGGTCTGATCTATGGGGACGTGGTGACCGGCACGATTTTGGGGGCCAGCATCAATATCATGTATATCTCGGTGGCGGCAGTGGGCGCGAATATGCCCGCCGACGATTCCTTGGCCGCTTGCGTCGCCATTCCCATCGCGCTCAGCTCCGGGCTCGACCCGGAGACCGCCGTGCTTCTAGCGGTCCCTTTCGGCATTCTGGGCACCTTTATGGATAACCTGCGCCGGATGGTCAACGGTGTGTGGAACCGGAAGGCCCTGGTCTATGCCGAGAAGCTGAATTTCAAGGGCATCACCTTCTGTAATACTCTGGGTCCCTGGGCGGTGCAGTTTATCATTCGCGTCCCCATCGTCACCGCCATCATGATCGGCGTCAGCACCGGAACCGCGGCCATCATGGATGTCATCCCCACGTGGATCATGAACGCGCTGTCAGTGGTTGGCGGCGTGCTTCCCGGCTTCGGCTTGGTGCTGTGCGCCACGTTCATCGGCAGAAAGCATCTGTTTCCGTTTTTCATTGCCGGCTTTTTCGTGATGAAGCTGTCCGGCATGCCCATGCTGGTGGCCACCATGTTCGGCCTGATCCTGGGCATCATTTACGTCCAACTGGCCTTCCCCAAGACGGAGGGGGAGGAATCATTCGATTTCTCCGAGCTCTTTGGCAAGGGGCAGGGCTATGACGGCACGGTGACGAAATCCGACTGCCACAGGACCGCCTGGCGCGTCATTCTGTTCCACCGCTTCGGCAACAGCCTTGAGGCCATGTATGGCACCGGCGTGGGCCACGCCATGACTCCTGTGCTGCGCAAGCTCTACAAAAACAACGACGAGGAGCTGTCCGCGGCCCTTCAGCGCCACCTGCTGCCCTATATCTCCGAGATGTCTTTGGGCAACTGCATCATGGGCGCGGCTCTGGCCATGGAGGAGCAGATCGCCCTGGGTGAGGAGGACATCACAGGGGAGGACGTGATTACCCTGAAATCCTCCCTCATGGGTCCCTTTGCCGGTTTTGGCGACAGCATCCTGTGGACTACCCTGGCTCCGGTCATCCGCACGGTGTTCCTGCCCTTCGCGCTGGGCGGGTCCGTGGTGGCCGGACTGCTGATGGAGCCCCTGATTCGCCTTGGCTCCTGCATCGCCAGTGTGTTCTCCTTCGACCTGGGCTATAAAATGGGCCGCCGCTCCATCATGGCTCTGCTCAAGGGCGGTTGGATGAAGAAGCTGATGACCGGCGGCGGCGTGCTGGGCATGTTCATGCTGGGCTGCATGGGTTCCAGCTACTGCAAGCTCAACGTGGTCCTGGAGATCGCCACCGACGCCATCGACAAAACCTATGTCATCCAGAGCATGCTGGACGGCATCATGCCCGGACTGATCCCATTCCTGCTGCTGCTGGGTACTTATCGCTACTTCTCCAAGGGTGGAAAGTATCTGAAGCTGATCATCATTACCCTGGTCGCGGCGCTGGCTCTGTCCTTCTTCGGGATCGTGTAAAAGGACGCGCCGGTCAAAGCGCCGCCGCGCGGCGTGACAGCCCCGCGGCGGCGCTCCATTCAAGTAAAAAAGGAAGTGCTGCCTATGTTGGTGAACATGACTGATATTTTGAACAAATCCCGAGAAGGCCGGTACGGCGTGATCGCGCCCAATATCTGCAACGAGGACACCGCCCGCGCCGCCATTGAGACGGCGGTGGAAAACCGTGCCCCGATGATTCTGGATCTGATTTTCAACGCGGCGGACGACGTGCCTGCGCTGGCCAAGGCGGCGGTGGAGATGGCGGAAAAGGCGCCGGTGCCCGTGGCCCTCAACTTGGACCACGGCGGCACGTTTGAACAGGCCATTATCGCCATCCGCGCCGGGTTTTCCTCCATCATGGTGGACCGCTCCAGCCTGCCCTATGAGGAAAACGTGGCCGAGGTGGCCCAGCTGGTGAAGATCGCCCACGCCGTGGGGGTGAGCGTGGAGGCGGAGCTGGGCCATGTGGGGAGCGGTGAGAGCTATGCCGCGGACCGCAATGCCGGCCTCACGGACCCCCGGCAGGCCAAGGAGTATGTGGAGCGCACTGGAGTGGACGCGCTGGCGGTGGCCATCGGCACGGCCCACGGCAAGTATGTGGGGACGCCCCACCTGGACTTCGACCTGCTCCACGCCATCTATGACCAGGTGGAGGTGCCGCTGGTTCTCCACGGCGGCTCCGGCTCCGGGGACGAAAACCTGGCCCGGGCCACCCGGGAGGGGATCACAAAGGTCAACATCGGTACGGACCTGTTTCAAGCCGGGATCGACAACCTTCTGGCCCATCACGGCGAGCTGAAGCGGGCCCATCTGAGCTACCGTCTGCTCAGCGATGGGTATAAGGCCAAACTGACCCACTACATGAAGCTGGTCAACCAATGCGGAAAGGCGTAAGGAGGGGGTTGCAAATGGATCAAAGCGTCCCGGCGGTGCTGGTGATATCCCACGGCCCTGTCTGCCAAGCCCTCATCGACTCGGTTAAGATGATTTTTGGCGACGCGCAGAGGCTGGAGGCGCTGCCGCTGGAGGAGGGGATGGACCCGGACGCCTATGAGGCCGCGCTGCGCGCCCTTGTGGAAAAATATGAGGGCAATGTGTTCCTGTGCGTGGATATCATGGGCGGGACTCCCTTCAAATGCCTGGCCAAGCTGGCCAAAACCCGCAGGCTGTCCGCAGTGGCGGGAATCAGCGTTCCCATGCTCATCGAGGTCCTCTCCAACCGGGAGGAGTGCGCGGGGGACGAACTGGCCACCCGGGTGGCGGAAAACTGCGCCGGTATGGAGGTAGACCTGACCGCGTTTATGAAGAAAGTCTATCATATGTGACCGCCAAAGGAAGGAAAACAGAATATGGATCTACAGCTGAAAGGAAAGACGGCCATCGTGACCGGCGGTGGCCGGGGGATCGGGAAGGGCTGTGTCGCCGCGCTGGCGGAGGAGGGCTGCAATGTGGTGGTGGCCGACCTGAGCCATGACGGCGAGACCATGGCTTTTTTGGAGGAGCTCGGCCGGCGCACCGGCGCCGCGCTGGTCCCGGTGGATGGGGACGTGAGCCGGGAGGAGACGGCGGATGAAATCTTCCGCACCGCCTTGGACCGGTTCGGACAGGTGGATATCCTGGTCAACAACGCCGGCCGGGGCGCCATCCGCAAGCCGTTTCACGAGCTGACCACCGAGGACTGGCGCTCGGTGCAGGAGATCACGCTCAACAGTCAGTTTTTTATGAGCCGGGCCTTCGTCCGGCTGTGCCGAGAGCGGGACCGGGCGGGGGCCATTGTCAATGTGCTGTCCAAGTCGGCCTTCACCACCAACAGCAAGGACAATACATCGTACATCTGCGCGAAATCGGGGGCCTACGGCCTGACCAAAGGCATCGCCAACGAGATGGCGCCCTATAAGATCCGGGTGAACGGCGTGGTGCCCGGCTATGTTCAGACGGAACGCACCTATCCCGACGGCGAGCCCCGCACCGAGCGGATGCGGCAGCTGCTGCCCACGGGGGCGTTCACAACGCCCATTGAGATCGGCCGAGTGGTGGCGTTTTTGTGTTCCGACTGCGCCGGACAGATCATCGGCGCGGCCATAGATTGCAGCGGCGGAACCATGCTGTAAAGGACCCACGGAAAGAGTTGAATATTTTTGTCAGGCATTGGTTGCCAGAGAGGGCACAATGGTGATAAAATAAAGACAAAAGTATCCGACATTTTGATTTAGGTGGTGTCCATCATGAAACTGAATTCCACAATGCCTCTGTACTACCAGATCGTTACCGACATCAAGCAGCAGATCCAGGACGGGATACTCAAGCCCGGCGCCAAGCTGCCCGCAGAGAGCGCGATGTGCCAGTCCTACCAGGTCAGCCGGGTGACGGTGCGCAACGCGCTGGAGGAGCTGTGTGCCCAGGGCATTGTCAAGCGGGTGCCCAACAAGGGGCACTTTGCGGCCAAGATCAAAAACCGCCAGATGACCAACAGCCGGAGTATGCACAGCGCCATCGAGGCGTCTGGGAAGGTGCCGTCCTCTCGGATCATCACCATGGATACGCGGCCCGCCACCTCCGCCCAGGCGCACCTGTTCGGTATTGAGCAGGGAAGCCCTCTTGTGGTGATCTACCGCGTCCGGTTCGCGGACAGCACGCCGGTGTCCCTGGAACACATCTATCTTCCTGGGGAGATCTTTGCCGGGATCAATCCGTGGGATCTGGAGCACCAGTCCCTGGTGCGCATCATGCAGGAGCAGTTCCA
This sequence comes from uncultured Oscillospiraceae bacterium, assembly GCA_949841355.1. Taxonomy (GTDB): domain Bacteria; phylum Bacillota; class Clostridia; order Oscillospirales; family Oscillospiraceae; genus Enterenecus. The sequence goes on along the minus strand of CATKZP010000021.1, from coordinate 36,789 downwards.
TGTGGAAATTGCCTATTCCAACCAGACGCTGACCCCCCAGATACCCTCGAAGCAGCAGATGGAGCTGCTCAACCTGTCCAGCAGGCGGCCGCTGGTGGCCGTGAGCAGCAGCATTGTGGACACGGAGGGCCGGGTGGTGAAATACACGGAGTCACTCCAGGTGACTGAGGTGATGGAATACACGTTTACTTGGCACGGATAAGGCCGCGGCCCAGGGGCCCGGCCTGACAGGAGGTAATTATTTTGGTTGAAGCAAATGTTCAGGTGGTCAACAAGACCGGGCTCCACGCGCGTCCCGCCTCGAATCTCGCCGGATTGGCCAAAAAATTCAAGAGCAGGATCACCCTTCTCCACGAGGAGAAGAGCGGCGACGCCAAAAGCATCATCCGCATACTCACCCTTGACATCAATTTGGGCAGCCAGATCACCGTCCGGGCGGAGGGAGAGGACGAAAAGGAGGCCTTGGCCGCCGTCGTCCAGTTCATTTCCAGCCTGTCCGAATAAGAGGAGACGCCAGCCATGAGATTTGAATGCAGGGGCATCCCTGTCTCCGACGGCATCGCCATCGCCCGGGCCGTGGTTCTGCGCCCGGTAGAGATCACGCCGGATCCGGCGGAAATCGCGCCGGACGGGGCGGAGGCGGAGCTGAGCCGCTTTTCAGAGGCCTTGGCCGCGGCGAAGGAGCAGATTGAGGCGCTGGTCGAATCCGCCGCGGAGCGGCTGGGAGAGCAGCAGGCGGAAATTTTCCGCGCCCATCTCTCCGTTTTGGAGGACCCGGTGCTGGAGGAGACCATTCAAAATAAGATCACCCAGGAGCGGCATAACGCGCCTTACGCCATCGCGGAGGGGATCAAGGAGATCGCGGCCCTGTTTCAGCAGCTGCGCGACCCCTACCTTCAGGAGCGGGCGGCGGACATCCGGGACGTGGGCCGCCGCATTCTGGAGAATGCCACGGGAGCGGCCCGGGTGGAGCTGAGCTGCCTGACGGAGGACTGCATCGTGGCCGCGCGGGACCTGACCCCCTCGGAGACGGTGAGCATGGACTTTGCCCACACGCTGGGCTTTGTGACGGAGCTGGGGGGCAGGACATCCCACACCGCCATCATCTCCCGCAGCATGGAAATTCCGGCGGTGGTGGGGGCGGCCGGCGTGCTGGAGGGGATTTCGGGCGGTGAAACCGTGATTCTGGACGCGCTGGACGGCTGCGTGGTGGTGGACCCCACCGCGGCGGAGATAGAGTGCTATGAGGGAAAGCGGCGGGACTTTCTGCGCCGCCGCGAAGCCTTGGCGGCCCTGCGGGCCCTGCCCGCCCAGACCCGGGACGGCAAACGCTTTGAGCTGTGCGCCAACATCGGCGGCCCCGGCGACCTGGCCGGGGCGGTGAAGTACGGCGCACAGGGGGTTGGCTTGTACCGCACGGAATTTTTGTATATGAACAACACTCATTTCCCCAGCGAGGAGGAGCAGTTCGCCGCCTATCGGGAGGTGACCGCCGAGATGGGGGCGCAGAGCCCGGTGATTGTCCGCACGCTGGACATCGGGGGAGACAAGGACCTGCCCTATTATGCCTTTGAGCGGGAGGACAATCCCTTTCTGGGCTGGCGGGCCATCCGAATGTGTCTGGACCGGAGGGACCTGTTCAAGACTCAGCTGCGGGCCATCCTGCGGGCGGGGGTGTTTGGGAAGCTGAGGATCATGTTCCCCATGATTATTTCGCTGGAGGAACTGCTGGCCGCCCGGGAAATCCTGGAGGAGTGCCGCAAGGAGCTGCGGGCGGAGGGCGTCCCGTTTCAGGAGGACATTGAGGTGGGGATCATGGTGGAGACGCCCGCCGCCGTCATGATGGCCGACGTGCTGGCCGCTTATGTGGATTTTTTCTCCATCGGGACCAACGACCTGACCCAGTACACGCTGGCGGTGGACCGGGGGAATCCCCGCATCGCGGGCCGGTACGACCCGCTGCACCCGGCGGTACTGCGCTCCATCAAGCGGGTGATCGACGCCTCCCACGCCGCGGGGAAGTGGACAGGCATGTGCGGCGAGCTGGCGGGAGACCTGCGGGCCGCCGCGCTGCTGGCTGGGATGGGGCTGGATGAGTTCAGCATGACCGCCTCCTCCATTCCGAGCGTAAAGAAACAGTTGAGGGATCTGGATTTTTCTGACGCCAGGGCCCTGGCGGAGCGCGCGCTGGCCGCCGCCACGGCGGACGAGGTGCGGCGAATCGCCGGCCCGCGAGGGCATATTTGAAAGGAGCAAAAGCAAAGCGATGGCAGACTATAAAGTAGTGATGGTGGTGGATGCCTCCATGACCTATGAGAAGGTGATGGCGGAGGACGCCCAGCGCGTATTGAAGCGGCTGGAGGGATATGGCGCCGAGGTCGTCTACGTGGAGGCGCAGAAGGGCTGGGACCGCAGCCGGTTTGTGGAGTACGCCTCCAAGGTGGAAAAGGTGGGGCCCGAGCCCTTCCCGGTGAATGATGACCTGCTGCGGGCGGCAGCGGACGCAGATGTCATCCTGGTGAATTTCGCGCCGGTGGGCGCTAAGGTGATAGAAAACGCCGGAAAATTGAAGATGATCGGCGTCACCCGGAGCGGGGCGGAAAATGTGAACCTGGAGGCGGCGGCAAAAGCGGGGGTGAAGGTGGCGGTGGCGCCCGGCCGCCTGGCCGAGCCGGTGGCCGACTACACGGTGGGCCTGATCCTGGCCGAGTCGCGGAACATCGCCCGCATGAGCATCACCGACCACGGCGGAGAGTGGATGAACGACTGTCCCAACGCCTCGTACATCAAAAGCCTGAAAGGCTCCGTGGTGGGTCTGGTGGGCTATGGCATCATCGGGCAGCGGGTGGCGGCCAAGCTGGCGGCCTTTGGCTGTGAGATCATCGCCTACGATCCCTTCTGTCCTGCTGGGGTCTTTGAGCGGACCGGCTGCCGCAGCGTTTCGCTGGAGGAGCTGATGCGCACGGCGGACTATGTAAGCGTCCATGCCCGCCTGTCCAAGGACACCGAGGGGCTGGTGAGCCGGGAGCTGATTGGGATGATGAAGCCCCACGCTTTTTTCATCAACACCGCCCGCGCCGGGCTGGTGGACGAGGACGCCTTGGTGGAGGCCCTGGCGGCGAAGAGGATCGGCGGGGCCGGGCTGGACGTGTTTTCCGTGGAGCCCATCCCCCAGGGGCACCCTATCCTGGGGCTGGACAATGTGACCCTGACGCCCCACCGGGCGGGGAATTGCAGCAATCTGGCGGCGATCTCCCTGGATATTATCGTGGACGACGTGGAGCGGCTGCTGCGCGGCGAGGCGCTGGCCCACCCCAAGTGCTGACGGGCAAACAATAAATAAACGCGCAAACCCCCGGGAACCGCTGCTTTCAACGGTTTCCGGGGGTTTAGAACTTCCGGGTTAAACGTCCGCCCTCACAGCTGCGCCTCCCACAGCCCATGGAGATTGCAGTAGGAGTAGACGGCCTGGGCCTGGTCGTCCTCCAGGCGGAAGGCCACCTCGGGCGGCTGGCCGGGCTGGAGCTGCTTGCGCTGGGCGCCGTGCCGGGTCTGGAGGTACACCCACTGGATCAGGTGCTCGGATGTCATGGGGTGGCCCACGCTGCCCACATTGACCCGCACCAGGCTGCCCTCCACAGACGCCACGGGCAGGTGCTTTTCGCCCGCGGCCTCGGTGGTGTTGGGGCGCAGGGGCTCCATGGGCTGCCCGCAGCAGGACAGGGGCGCGCCGCCGTCACAGATGAGCTCGATGAGATTGCCGCAGCGGCGGCAGGTTTGAAATTTTGCCATATGACCCTCCTGAGTCGTGCATCCGCACGTTTGTGGGGATAGGATGCCCGAAGGGAGGGAAAACCATGCGCGCGCCTCAGTCGTCTCCGAAGCTGATGCCCAGCAGGCGGGCCTCGGTGATGATGTCGGAGCTTGGGTCGATGGTCTTGAGCTTGCCCGCCACCTCCTTCAGGGGGACGGAGGTGATGACATGGTCGTGAATGGCCACCATATTGCCGAACTCGCCCTTGGAGATCATCAGCGCCGCCGTGGCCCCCAGCCGGGAGGAGAGCACCCGGTCGTAGGCACAGGGGGTTCCGCCGCGCTGCATGTGGCCGGGGACGGTGACCCGGACCTCCCTGCCCGTCTTTTTCAAAATCTTGTCAGCGATGGCGTAGGACACGGAGGGGTACTGCTCCAGCAGGTCGGCCATGTGCTGCTTGTACTCCTTTTTGGACATGGCGGCCTCTTTCTTGGACATAGCCCCCTCCGCCACCGCCAGGATGGTGAAGCCGTGGCCGGCGTTGGCGCGCTGGTCGATCTTGGCCACCACGGAGTCGATGCTGTAGGGGATCTCGGGGATGAGGATGATGTCCGCGCCGCCGGCCATGCCCGCATTCAGCGTCAGCCAGCCCGCCTTGTGGCCCATGACCTCCACCATGAACACCCGGTTGTGGGAGGCGGCGGTGGTGTGGATGCAGTCGATGACGTCGGTGGCGATGCCGATGGCGGACTGGAAGCCGAAGGTGGTGTCGGTGCCCCACAGGTCGTTGTCGATGGTCTTGGGCAGGCCGATGACGTTCAGGCCCTCCTCGCTGAGGAGGTTGGCGGTTTTCTGGCTGCCGTTGCCGCCCAGCACCACCAGGCAGTCCAGCCGCAGGCGGCGGTAGGTGTATTTCATGGCCTCCACCTTGTCCAGGCCGTTGTCGTCGGGGGTGCGCATCAGCTTGAAGGGCTGGCGGCTGGAGCCCAGGAAGGTGCCGCCCCGGGTGAGCAGGCCGGTGAAGTCGATGGGGGTGAGCTTTTTGTAGTCCTCGTACATCAGGCCCTTGTAGCCGTCGATGAAGCCGATGATCTCCACGCCGCTGCCGTAGATGTTGTAAAGGCCCTTGGCCACGCCGCGCATGGTGGCGTTGAGGGCTTGACAGTCGCCGCCGCTGGTGAGCATTCCGATCCGTTTCATAAACTTTCGCTCCCTTTCAAAACGATATAGTTAAGCCGTTCCGGCTGGAGGAACTTAATTAGGCGCTGTTTGAAAATTGACGATGTGCCCGGCGGCGAGGAATCTTTTCGCCAGACAAGGCGATTTGACGCAGAAATACTTTGTGTATTTCAAGTCAAATCAACGACGTATGGCGGAAAAAGATCTGTCGTTTGGGTATGTTGGCAATTTTCAAACGAGCCCTGGTCAATCCCGCCCGAAGAGGCGGCCCAGCAGGCCGGTGCGGCGCACTTGAACCTTGACGGCGGGCCGTTTTGGGGGGGCGGGGGGCGTCTTGACGGGCAGGGGCTTGGCCTTAGCCGGGGGGCGCTTCGGCGTCTCCGGGGCGGGGCGGGGCTGCTCCGCCCTGGGGGCGGGGGGCGGCGCTTGGAGGGCGGGCAGCGCCCACGCGCCGGCGTAAGCCTGGTCGCAGAACCACTCCTGGGAGTTGAACGCCTCCCCCTGGGCCCGGGCATAGGAGCCGTCGGGCTGCTGGACGCGGCCCTTGGCGGTGTCCCGGAGCTGGTCGCGGAACATCTGCTCCAGGCGGGCGCGCAGGTCCGGATCGCGGACGGGAGCGGCCACCTCCACCCGGCGGGTGGTGTTGCGGGTCATGAAGTCGGCGGAGGAGAGATAGACCTTGCGCCGCTCTCCTTCCCCGAAGATATAGATGCGGGCGTGCTCCAGGTAGCGCCCCACGATGCTCACCACCCGGATGTTCTCCGTCAGGCCGGGAACCCCGGCGGTGAGGCAGCAGATGCCCCGGACCACCAGGTCGATGTTCACCCCGGCCTGGGACGCCTCCACCAGTTTGTCCAGCAGCAGCTTGTCGGTGAGGCCGTTGAGCTTGAAGCCCAGGTAGGCGGGGGAGCCCGCCCTGACCTGCCGGATTTCCTCATCAATGAGGGCGGCGACCTTATTTCTCAGGCAGGCGGGGGCCACCATGAGGCGGCGGCTGTCCTCCATCACCTCGCCCATGGACAGGGCGTTGAACACCCCCGCCGCGTCCGCGCCGGTCTCGGGGTCGGCGGTCATGAGGGCGTAGTCGGTATACAGCCGCACGGTGTCCTCGTTATAGTTTCCCGTGCCCACCTGGGTGATATACTCCACTTGATTCTCGTGCATTCGGGTGATGAGCAGCAGCTTGGAGTGGACCTTCAGGCCGTCCAGCCCGTAGATCACCCGGCAGCCCGCCCGCTCCAGCACCCGGGACCAGCCGATGTTGTTCTCCTCGTCGAACCGGGCCCGGAGCTCCACCAGGGCGACCACCTCTTTGCCGTTCTCGGCGGCGTCCACCAGGGCCTCCACGATTTTGCTGTTGTGGGCCACCCGGTAGAGGGTCATCTTGATGGACACCACCTCCGGGTCCTGGCCCGCCTCCTGCAAAAGCCGCAGCAGGGGCCGCACGCTCTCGTAGGGGTAGCAGAGCATCAGGTCGCGCTTTCGGATCTGCTCGGTCATGGGGACCAGGGGGTCCACATTGGGGGAGTTTTGGGGCACCCGGCGGGGGTAGAACAGTTCGGCCTTATCCCGCAGCATATCCCGCAGCGCGCCCGCGAAGGACAGGTCCAGGGGGATCTGGCTGGCGAAGAGGTGCTTTTTGGTCAGGTCCAGGCAGCGGCACAGGCTGTCCCGCACGGAGTCGGTGAGCTTGCCCTGATAGTCCAGCTTCACCGGGCGCAGGCGCTTGCGGCGGCGGATCATCTTCTCCATGCTCCTGCGGTACTCGTCGGCCAGCAGCCCGCTCATCTCCGACGAGGCGTCGTCCATGTGGATATCGGCGCTGCGCACCAGCCGGATGAGCACGGTGCCCTCCACCTTGTAGTGGGCGAAGATTTTGGGCAGGAAGCTGGCGATGAGCTCCTCCACCAGAATGAACCGCTGCCCCTCCCCCGGCAGGGGGACCAGGCGGCGCAGGACGCCCTCTCCGCAGGGGACGATGCCCATGCGCTCGCCGCCGTTTTTGGTCTTGAGGATGGCCACGGCGTAGATCTGCTTGTTGCGCAAAAAGGGGAAGGGCTGCTTGCGCCCGATGATCTGGGGGGAGAGCAGGGGCAGCACGCTGGAGGTGAAATATTTTTCCAAAAAGGACTGGGCCTTGTCCTGGAGGGCGTGGAACCGGCACAGCTCCACCCCCTGGACCGCCAGCTCCCGCAGCAGCTCCTGGCATACGCGGTCCCGGTCCGCCAGATAGGCCCGGGTCTGATCCAGCACGGCGGCGGTCTGCTGGGCGCTGGTCAGGCCGGTTTTGTCGTCCACGGCGTCCAGGTGGAGGGTGTCCATGAGCATCCCCACCCGGACCATATAGAACTCGTCCAGATTGCTCTGGAAGATGGAGGCGAAATTAAGCCGCTCGCACAGGGGGTTGGCGGGGTCCTCCGCCTCCTCCAGCACCCGGCGGTTGAACTGGAGCCAGGACAGCTCCCGGTTGACATAGCACGGGCAGGGACTGGTGCCTGGGGCGGAGGGCACGTTTTGTTCTTTCATGGGGGATCACGCCTCCTCGTTGGTTTGGGACCGCGGGGGCCTCCTGTGAAATAATGTACCACTGTTTTTTGCCGGGCGCAAGCCCCCCGGGCCACTTTTTCCGGGGAAGCTCCGGCCCCGGGACAAAAAGCGCCGCCCCGCCAAACCGGCGGGGCGGCGCTGCCGCATATTACACGGTGGAAAGGGGGATTACTTCGCGTTCTGGACCCGCAGCAGCATGGTGGCCAGCTCGGCCCGGATGGCGGTGTCCTTGGGGGAGAAGGTGGTGCCGTCGGCGTTGGTGCCCTTGATGATGTTGTTGGCGGCGCACCAGTTGGCGGCGTCCTTGGCCCAGTCGGCAATCGTGTTGGCGTCGGTGAAGTTCTTCAGATTGTCGCCCTCGGCCTTGTTGGAGCCGGCGTTGCGGTAGAAGATGGCGGCCAGCTCCTGACGGGTGGCGGTGTCACGAGGCCGCAGGGCACCGTTGCCGCCCTCCAGCACCTTCTCCTGGACGGCCCACAGCATGGCGTCCTTGGCCCAGCTGTGGATGTCGGCGGCGTCGGTGAAGGCGTCCAGGTCGTCGCCCTCCACCTTGGGGGAGCCGGCGATGCGGTACAGGGTGGTGGCCACCATCTCACGGGAGACGGCGCCGTTGGGATCAAAGGCGTCGGAAGCGGTGCCGCCCATGAGGCCGGCGTTGACCACGGCGTCCACGTTGGCCGCATACCAGGCGTTGTAGCGCACATCCTTGAAGTCGTGGCTCACGGCGCAGAAGGCGGCGTTGGCCACGAAGGTGAACTCATCGCGCTGATGGACCTTGTTGGTCAGGGTGTTGGCGAAGAGCACCACGTTCATGCCGTTCTCCCGGTAGGAGAAGGCCTGGATGGAGTTGTCCTTGAAGGCCTCTAGGCCGTCGCCGGCGGGGAGGAAGCCCTCCAGCAGCTCCTTGGAGCCGTCCATGCGCACCAGCACCTGGGCGCCGTCGGGGATGGCGGTGAAGTAGCCCGCGCCGTAGCCGTACATGATGTAGTCGTCCTCAGCCACATAGCTGGCGGTGATGAGGCTCTTGGAGGGATAGGTGACGTAGCCCAGCGCGTCCATGGCGTTGCCGCTGGCGGTGCTGCGCACCAGAGCATCCTCGTCAAAGAGCTTGGCGGCGGAGCGGACGGCGGTGGAGCCGTAGCCGATGTAGGGGGTGCCGGCCTTGACGGCGGCCAGAGCGGCGTCGTCCAGGGCGGCGGCGCCGATGATGAGGTCGGCCTTGGTGGGATCGTCGGTGGTCTCAAAGCCCATGATGCGCATGGACTGCCGGTCATAGTTATAGGCATAGGAGCCGGACACCAGAGTGGACTTGACGAAGCCGGAGGTGTTGTCGCTGGGCTTGCCCGCGATGTAGATGACGGGGGCCTTGTTCAGCTGGCGGACGGCAGGGGCTTCGCCCTCCACGGGGGCGGCGGTGAGCAGGAGCTTGCCGGCCACCTGGGCGTAGTCCTCCTGGGACAGCAGGAAGCTGCCGGTATAGTCGCCGCTGGTGATGAGGGACACGTCCTTGCCGGCCTTGAGCAGCTGGTTGACGGCGGCGATGGCGTCCTCGGAGGTGTTCTTCAGGATGACCTGGTCGGTGTCCACCTTGTCGGAGGCCACGGTCCACTCGCTCTTCTCGGAGCAGGCGGCGGCGATGGTCTTGTAGGCGGCGGGCTCGGCGCAGGTAGCCATGTCGAAGCCGCGGGTCTTGTTGAAGGCGGTGATGCCCTCGGAGTAGAGCACGGGCCAGCCGGTGATGACGGTGCCGTCATACAGCACGCCGTTGGCCACGCTGCGCTTAGCCTGGTACATGGACACCACGGCGGTGCCAGCGGGATAGCTCACGCCGCCGTAGGTGAAGGCCTTGTCGGCAAACATCACCTTCACGCCGTTGCGGGTGAGGTAGCTGATCATCTGGTCGGCGGCGTCCAGATTCTTCTGGTGGGCGCCGTCCAGGGGGATGATGTAGCACTCGGGGTAGAAATTGCCGTTCTGGTCCTTGCCGTCGTACACGGGACGGAACAGCTCGGCCTCGGCGCCCTCCACGTCGTACTGGTCGCAGAACCACTGGCCCACCAGGTCGAAGTCGTTGGAGTTGGCGTTGGTGACGCCGCGCTCGAAGATCTTGGTCTGAGCCAGCAGGTAGGAATCCTTATTTTCCGCGATGTAGTTGGACTGGCCCAGCGCGCCGTAGGCGACGGCGGTGGCGGTGTGGTCGTTATACGCGGGCTGCTCCACCGTATAGGACACGGTGCCGTGGAGCATGGCGTACTGGGGGGTGTAGCTGGTGGACATGTCGTCCCAGGGATCGAACCACTGGGTCTGATCCTGGCCGTCGGCGGTCTTATTGCCGTTGTAGCTCAGGTAGTCGCGCTGGGGGATGACGTAGCTGTTATAGCCGTCGTTGTTGGCCACGGCGGCAATGCCGAAGGCCTCGCCGCCGGTCACCAGGTGCTCGGCCAGCAGGTCGTACTCAAAGTTGGGCTCGTGGGGGGGATCGCAGGGCTCGCACTGGAACGCTTCCACCCGGCCGTGGAACTCGGTGAAGCTGATGGGGTTCCAGTCAGCGATGAGCTTGGTCATGTTCTGGGTCTCGGCCTGGGTCTGGAAGGAGTTGTCGCGGTTCAGGTCGAAGCCGCCGGAGGAGGTACGGGTCACATAGGTGCGGCCCTCCACGTTCTCCTCGGGGACGATGAGGAAGAACACGTCGTCCAGCAGCTCGTCCACATTCACGGTGACGGTCTCCTGGGTGTAGTACTTATCCAGGTCCACCACGTCGGAGCGGAAGGAGGCGCCCCAGGCGTTCTCCTGGATGTTATCCACGTGGAGGTAGCCCAGGTAGGTGGCGGTGTCCTTCACCAGGTCGGGGACGGCCACGCTGCCGGCCTCGCCCTTGGGGCCCATCTCCCGGGCCAGCTCGGCCTTGCCTTCCTCGGTGAAGCCGGTGAGCTTATTGTAGTCGATCTCGCCGCTCTCGCTGGCGGCGGTCTCCAGCAGCATCCGGGCGAACTTCAGAATGCCGTCGATGGAGGATACCTCGTTGGCGTGGACGTTGGAATAGAGGATGGGGACCTGATAACTGCCCAGGGAGCCGTCCTCAATCTTCTTGATGAGGGCGGTGGGGTCGCTCTCCGCCTCGGCCTTGATGGACTTCCACTTGTCCACGGCGGCCTGGCTCTTGGCGATGATGAGGTAGGGCATATCCAGGCTGGCCAGGCCGTTGTCGCCCTGGCTCTTGCCCATGGAGAATCTCTGCACGTACAGGTCGGTGTTCTCCTCGCCGTACTTCACCAGCTCGTCGATGGCGGCGTAGACCTCTTTCATGGTGTGGAACTCGTCATAGGGGGTGATCTTCACCTGGATGGAGCCCAGGGCCTTGCCCTCCAGGGCGGGGGTGAGCTTGTAGTAGCCGCACACGTCCAGATAGGACCCGCCGTTGGAGTGGGGAGCGCTGTAGTCGGGGGTGCCGTCGTAGTTGTAGAAGTACCCCTTGCTCTCAAAGGAGACGGTGAGGCACACCTTGCCGCCCACGGTCTCCACGCCGGTGACGGGGGCGGAGAACAGCGCCTCGCCGTTCTGGGCCTGCCAGGTGTCCAGCGCGCCGCCGTCGGTGTGGTTGGGGAACTGCTTGGGGTCCAGGTAGCCGGCGGTCTTGTCGTAGTTCAGGGACCAGACCACCTTGTCGGCCGCGGCTTTGGCCTCGGCCTCGGTCATGTCCACGGGGACAGCCGCCTTGAAGGCGCGGGGCTGGGTCAGAATAATGACGTTTTCGCCGCCGTCGTCAGAGACGTTGACGAAGGGCGTGTCTGCCGTAGGCTCCACGGCGAATGCCGGGATGGCGGCCAAGGACAGACACAGTACCAGTGCGGTCAGCAGGGAAACGACCTTTTTCCAGGACACGTGCTTCATCTTCCTCACCTTTTCTTGTTCAGTTTACAGCACTCCGCCCGGATTTTTAGGGACGAAATACTGGCATATTCCAATTCTATACTACCGTAGTGCGTTTGTCAAGGCCGGAAGGGGGACGGGGAGTGCGCCCGGCGTTTTGCCGCTTTTGGAGTAGACGCGGGCGGCGGACTGTGCTACAATGTACCTAACGCGCAATTCCCTGCGGTTAAGGGCCCGTCACGGCAGTGACCGAAGCCAGAATGCGCTTGACTGTATCAAGGGAGGATTTGTTATGGAGGACCAATTGGTATGGCAGGACAGCTTTAACATCGGTGTGGAGTCCATCGACAAGGAGCACCAGCGGCTGTTCAAGATCATCAACCGGCTGTTCGCCTACGGCGAGGAGAAGAGCCAGTGGGCCTGCCAGGAGGGCGTGAAGTACTTCAAAAGCCACACCATGAAGCATTTTCAGGACGAAGAGGCGTACATGGAGTCCATCGGCTACAAGGGGCTGGAGACCCACCGGCACATCCACAAGGAGTTCCGGGAAAACACCCTGCCGGTGCTGGAGCGGGAGCTGGAGGAGACGGACTACGCCCCCGACTCGGTGAATCATTTTCTGGGCGTGTGCGCGGGCTGGCTCATCGGCCACACCCTGACGGAGGACCAGGCCATCGCCGGCGGCCGGCTGAGCCAGTGGAAGGACCTGCTGCCCGAGGAGGACCTGGAGGCGCTGAAAAAGGTGATTGTCCAGCTGGTGTTCGACATGTTCCAGCTGGAGTCCCAGGCCATCAGCAGCGCCTACGGCGGCGAGAAGTTCGGCAAGGGCGTGTACTACCGCCTGGCCTACGGCGCCAAGGGGGACGAGAAGCGGCAGGAAGTCATCATGGTCTTTGAGGAGAAGCTGCTGATTAACACCGTGGGCAAGGTGATGGGCCTTCAGACCAACAAGCTGGACACCATGCTGGTCAACGCCGCCCGGTATACGGCGCGGCAGTTCGTGGGCCGGGTGAGGGAGCTGGTGCCCGCCTTCGGCGGCCAGGAGCTGCGGGAGGAGAACCTGCTGTCCTACGAGCAGTTCCAAAAGGTATTCGAGCGGGAGAAGCCCCAGGTGAGCCTGCTGTTCAACACCAGCGGCGCGGGATACTTCGCCTACTGCGTCATCGCCCCCCACCTGCTGGAGAGCGGCGTGGGCACCCCCATTCAGGCGGAAAATGCCCTCACCGAGGTGCAGGAGTATCTGGCCCGGCGGGAGCAGGCGTCCGGAAAGCGCAAGGTGCTGGTGGTGGACGACTCCATGACCGTCCGGCAGGCCATGAAGAACCTGCTGGAGGAGGACTATGAGGTGTCCATGGCCGAGTCGGGGGTGGCCGCCATCCGCACCATCACCCTGGACCGGCCGGACCTGGTGCTGCTGGACTACGAGATGCCGGTGTGCGACGGCCGCCAGACCCTGGAGATGCTCCGCTCGGAGCAGGCCTTTGCCGACATCCCGGTGATCTTCCTCACCGGCCGGGGGGACCCGGACGTGGTGCGCAAGCTGCTCTCCCTCAAGCCGGCGGGCTATCTGCTCAAGTACTTAAAGCCGGCGGACATCAAGAAGAAGATCGACGAGATTTTTGAAAAGCTGGGCTGAAACAAATCCAACGGCCCCCGGGACGTGAGCGCATCGCGTCCCGGGGGCCGTTTTTTGCGGCTGTCAGCGCCGGGTGCGGCGCAGCAGCGCCTCGTGGGCGGCGGTCATGACGGCCAGGATGGCCAGCAGGTAGACGGGGAAGAGGGCGGGGCTGATGTAGTCGCAGATCAGCCCGAACAGCGGGGGCATGAGGCAGGTGCCCAGATAGGCGCTGGCCATCTGCACGCCGATGACGGCCTGGGATTTATCCGCCCCGAAGTGGTCGGGGGTGGAGTGGATGACGCAGGGGTAGATGGGCGCGCACCCCAGCCCCACCAGCACCAGCCCCGCCAGGGCGGCGCAGGTGTGCAGCGGCAGCAGCAGCGTCGCCGCCCCCAGGGCGATGAGCCCCTGGCCCAGCCGGATCATCTGGGGGTCGCTGAATTTTATGGTGAGGAAGCCGCTCAGCGCCCGCCCGGCGGTGATGCCGATGAAAAACAGCCCCGCATAGCCCGCCGCCGTCTCCGCCGGGACGCCGCGGTGGAGGTGCAGGTAGCTGCTGGCCCACAAAATGGCGGTCTGCTCCAGGGCGCAGTAGCAGAAGAATGCGGTCATGACCTCCCGGGCCCCGGGTATGCGGAAGATCTGGGCCAGGGTGAGGGGCGCGGCGTTCTGCTCCACGCCCTGGTCCCCGCCGCCCCTATGGGTCCGCCACAGGGGCAGGGCGGCCGCCAGGACGACGGTGAGCCCGATCTGAAGCAGGGAGATATACCGGTAGCCCATGCGCCAGCCGGACCCGGCGGACAGGGCCAGCCCCATGACGTAAGGCCCCACGGCCGCTCCCAGCCCCCACATGCAGTGCAGCCAGCTCATATGGCGGCTGGCGTAGTGCAGGGCCACGTAGTTGTTGAGGGCCGCGTCCACGCTGCCCGCCCCCAGCCCGTAGGGGACGGCCCACAGGCACAGCCCCCAGAACGATCCGCTGGTGGAAAACCCGAACAGGGCGGCGGCGGTCATGCCCACGCTGATGGCGGTGACCCGCCCGGTTCCCAGCTTTTTGGTGAGCCGGTCGCTTTGCAGGCTGGACACCACCGTGCCCAGGGAGATGATGATGGAGACCGCCCCCGCCCAGGACGAGGGCACCCCCAGCGAGGCGTGCATCACCGGCCAGGCGGAGCCCAGCAGGGAGTCGGGCAGGCCCAGGCTGATGAAGGACAGGTAGATGACGGCCAGAAGCAGATGTACCATAGCGCGTTCCTCCTTTAGAGCTGAGAAGCTGTACCAATAGCCCTCAGCATCCATCCTTGCGGCCAAAACCACCTCCGGCCGCGTTAAAAAATCTTGCAATACGCCAAGTATTCCTGCGTTTTTTTGCCTCGCTGGCGGCGGTTTTGGCTCGCAATTCTGAATGCTTCGGCTATTGATACAGCTTCTGACCCGATTATACCAGCGCGCGGGGGAAAAATCCAGGACAAAACCGACGGACGGGGTGACGGCCCCGCCAAAGTTGGAGGGGCCGGCGCGGCGTTTTTTTGCCGGATACCCTATTGACAAGCTGAGTTAGCCATGGTAAACTATGGCCGTCAACTGGAAAAAGGAGGCCGGAAGAATGCTTCTGAAGGAGATTCAAGTGGGCCGGCGCTGCGTGGTGGAACGCATCGAGCTGCCCTTTCAGATCCAGCGGCGGCTGGAGGCGCTGGGCATGACCCGCCGGGCCCAGGTGGCGGTGGTGAACCGCAAGGGGGACGGGATTTTGATTGTCAAGCTGCGGGGCAGCCGCTTTGCCCTGGGCGGGCAGATCACAAAGCACATCACGGTGAGAGAGCTGGGTGAGGCGTTATGAGCAGGCGGGAGGATATGACCATCGGGTTCATCGGCAACCCCAACTGCGGCAAGACCACCCTGTTCAACGCCTACACGGGGGCCAACCTGAAGGTGGCCAACTGGCCCGGCGTCACCGTGGAGAAGGTGGAGGGGGCCATCCGGCGGCACGATCTGAACATCCGGGTGGTGGACCTGCCCGGGACGTACAGCCTCACCTCCTACACCATGGAGGAGATCGTCTCCCGGCAGTTCATCCTCAGCGACGAGGTGGACGTCATCATCAACGTGGTGGACGCCTCGGTGCTGGAGCGGGGGCTGTACCTCACCCTCCAGCTGCTGGAGCTGGGCAAGCCGGTGGTGGTGGCGCTGAACATGATGGACGTGGTGGAGAAGCGGGGAATGGAGATCGACCTGCACCGCCTGCCCGAGATGCTGGGGGTGCCGGTGATTCCGGTGTCCGCCCGGAAGCGGACGGGGCTGGACTCGCTGCTCCACGCCGCCGCCCACCACAGGGACCACGCCGGCCCGGACAGCCTGGTCCACCAGCACCGGCACGTGGGCAGCCACGCCCACGACCACCACCAGGAGTACGCCATGGTGTACTCCGACGAGATCGAGGACCAGATCGACCGCATCATCCCCCTTCTGGAGGAGCGCTGTCCCGGCCTGGCCAACCCCCGCTGGCACGCGCTGAAGCTGCTGGAGGGGGACAGGGAGGTGCGGGAGCGCTGTCCCCTGGACCTGCCGGGGCTGGCGGAGCAGGACTACGAATCCCGGATCATCAACGAGAAATACGCCTTCATCGACGAGATTGTGGAGGAGGTGCTCCTCCACAAGCAGCGCCAGGACCAGCTGACGGAGCGGCTGGACGGCGCGCTCACCCACCGGGTATGGGGCATCCCCATCTTTCTGGGCATCATGGCCCTGGTGTTCTTCCTCACCTTCACCGTGGGCGACTGGATCAAGGGCTATTTCGAGCACACCATCGACGCCCTCTCCCTGCTGGCCGGGCGGGGGATGGACGCCATAGGGGCGGCCCCCATCGTCCAGTCCCTGGTGATCGACGGGGTGATCGGCGGGGTGGGCACCATCGTCACCTTCCTGCCCAACATCTTCATCCTGTTTCTGGCCCTGGCCTTTTTGGAGGACAGCGGCTATATGGCCCGGGTGGCCTACGTGATGGAGGGGGTGATGAGCCGCCTGGGCCTGTCCGGCAAGGCGTTCATCCCCATGCTGCTGGGCTTTGGGTGCACGGTGCCGGCGCTGATGGCCTCCCGGGCGCTGGAGAGCAGGCGGGACCGCTATAAGGTGATGCTGGTCACCCCCTTCATGAGCTGCAACGCCCGGCTCACCATCTACATCCTCTTCTCCGAGATGTTTTTCGGGGGGTACGCCATGCTGGCGGCCTACTCCATGTACCTGATCGGCATTGTGGTGGCCATGCTGGTGTCGGTGGCGCTGCACCTGCTGGACCGGAAGCGGGAGGTGAACTACCTGCTCATCGAGCTGCCCGAGTACAAACTGCCCGACGCCCGCACGGTGGGCATCTACGTCTGGGACAAGGTGAAGGATTACCTGGGCAAGGCGGGGTCCACCATCTTTCTGGCCACGCTGCTCATCTGGCTGCTGCTGAACTTCGGCCCCCAGGGGTACGCCGCGGACATGTCCGGCGGCTTCGGGGCCATCATCGGCCGGTGGCTGGTCCCCTTCTTCGCCCCCATCGGCCTGGGGTTCTGGCAGATCGCGGTGGCCCTCATCGCGGGCATATCCGCCAAGGAGGTGGTGGTGTCCAGCTGCGCGGTGCTCTTCGGGGTGGTGAACGCCAACTCCCCCGCGGGGATGGCCCAGTTTGCCCAGGTGCTGTCCGGCATCGGCTTCGGGCCGCTGAACGCCTTCTGCCTGATGGTGTTCTGCCTGCTCTACGTCCCCTGCGCGGCCACCCTGGCCACCATCCACAAGGAGTCGGGCAGCTGGGGGTGGACGGCCTTTGTGGCGGCGTTCCAGGTGGCGGTGGCGTGGCTGGTCACGCTGCTGGCGTACCGCGTCGGGCTGTGCTTCCTTTAAATAAAGCAAACGCGGCCTCTCCCGCATGGGAGGGGCCGCGTTTGTCTGTCTCACCAGCCGGTGCCGGTGTTTTCGCACACCCAATTGCCGTCGATGAGATACATATAGCCCACCCGGCTCCAGGTCAGCGCCCCCTCCGGGGCGCCGTCCCCCTGGTAGTCGTCGGTGTTGCCCGCCCAGGCCCAGCCGTCGTCGCTCGGGCCCGCGGGGACGAACACCAGCTCGTAGCCGAAGGTAAACCACGTTTTGCCGTAGTCCGCCGCCGTCAGGCCGTTTTCGACTCTGGACGAGACGAACTCCTCCAGCGCGCCCGCCGTCAATCGGGCGTGGACGTCCGCCGTGACCTTCCCGGGCCGCGCATAGGTGCAGGCGAACTGGCTGCCGGGGGCGGTTTTGGTCATGGCTCCCTCGTAGCCCTCGATCCACTCCCGCACCACATCCTCGTGGCTCTGCCCCCGGTCGGGGACGGCGGTGGAACGCAGGGAGTCCAGCTCCGCCACGTCGAACACGTGCCTGCGCAGATAGTCGTAGGGGGTGACGCTGCCGCCGCCGGGGAACAGGTAGCTGTCGCTCCTGTAGGTGGCTTTCCAGCAGTTTCCGTCCCCGTCCAGCACCAGATAGGACCCTTCCGACAGAAACAGGGAGGCGGAGCCGTCCGAGGCCTCCAAGCGCAGGGTGCTGGCCCCCTCCGAGGTGGAGTAGGGCGCATCCTCCCAGGTGAAATCGCCGGCCATTTTCGCGAGGTACTGGGTGGCGGGCGGGCTGGACTGGGGATGGTTGTCAACGGAATAGGCGTAGACCCGGCTGGTCCCCGCGGGGGCCAGGGAGAGCTCCAGGCGTGGCGCGGCCAGCAGGCGGTCCACCACCGCCTGGACGGCCTCCTGGGGGAGCGAGGGCGCCGGAGTGCTGGAGAAGAAATAGGGCGGGGCGGCGTAGGGGTCGAAGGGCTCCGCCCCCCCGGCGGCCAGAACCGTGGCCTTCACATGGTCCTTCATGGCGTTGACGGCGTCCCAAAACTCATTGCTGTTCTGATACCGCCCGTCGCCGGGCCAGATCAGGGCATAATACTGGTCGCCGCTCCGGGCGAAGATGTCCACGGCGGGCCACAACCCCTCCTGGTTCAGCCTTTCCTGAATCCCGGCCTCGTCCATTCGGTACAGGTCCAGCAGCCAGCCGCCCTGTTGATCCGCCCATTTGGAATCGCTCAGCACGTAGGAGGCCAGACAGCCCACCTCACCGCCCAGGGCGTGGGAGACGCTCACCTTGTCCCGCCACTCCTCCGGCAGGTCCGCCAGCCGGGCCTGCTGGGCGTCCGCTGGCTGGCTGGGGGCGTAGGGCTCCACGCCGTCGGTGGACAGCACCTGCTCCACGGCGTAGGCCCGGATAGCGTTGAAGGCGTCCATATACCCGGTCTCGCTCATGGGAGCGCGTGCGTCAGTGGCCCTGAAGAGGACATAGTAGAAGTTATCGTCTTTGGCAAAACAATTCACTCCCCCAGTGGCCTCATGATCGGGGTAAAGCCGCTCAAACTGCTCCTGATCCCACTGGTAGAGCGTCAGCAGCCAGCCCATCCCAATCTCGTCATAGTCGGCCCAGGGTCGATTCATCCAGTATTGCGCCAGGGCCGTGAAGTCATTGTTTAGGGTGGCTGTGGGTTCGCTTCCTGAGAGGGCCGCCACATCCGCCTGCAAATCCTCCGGCACGTCCAGCAGGCGGGTTTGCAGGGTGTCCGCAGACAGCCGGCCGGGCGGGGAGTAGGCCTCCACCCCCTCGGTCTCCAGCACCGTCTGCATGGCGAAGTCCCGGACGGCCTCGAAGGCGGCGTTGAACAGCTCCTTGTCCTCAGGGCCGTATTCTATGGCGACGCTCCATCTCAGCGCATAATAGTAGCTGCCGTCCGTGGCAAAGGGCTGGGGCTCATGGCCCATGACGGAGCTTCCGGCGGTTTGGTCGAGCGCCAGCGCCTCCAGTTTGTATACGCTCAACAGCCAGGGCTGGAACTCCTCCGTCCACTCCGCCGGGACATCAAGCCAGTAGCTGACCAGGGCGATGTCGTTGATCGCTCCCTTGGTCTCCGACGCGCTGGCCTTCACCGAGGAGCGCAGCTCCTCCGGCACGTCCAGCAGCCGTTCCTGGAGGTTATCCAGGGTCTTTGGCTCCTCCGGCGCGCCGGAGAAGGCGCACCCCACCGCCAGCGCCAGCACCAGCGCTACGGCCAGCGCCACGGCGAGCACCGTTTTGGGCCTGCGGGCGATCAGCTTGATCCGCTGCCGCACCCGGCGTCTGCCGCCGGTCATGGTGGTGGCGGTCTGCAAAAGGGAGGTGCGCCCCGCGGCGATCATGCCCACCAGGGTGCGGCCGTAGGGGATGCGTTCGTCCTCCCCCAGGGCGCGGATGGCCCCGGCGTCGCAGGCCAGCTCGCAGTCCTGCCGGGACAGCGCCGCCGCCCACCACACCAGCGGGTCGAACCAGTACAGGCACAGGCAGGCGCACCGCAGAAGGGCCCACCAGTGGTCCCGGTGGCGGTGGTGGGCGAGCTCGTGGGCCAGCACGTGGCGCAGCCGGTCCGGGGAGTCCAGGGCGGCGGGGGTGACGTAAATTCTGGGCCGGAGCGTCCCGCACAGGCAGGGGGAGGGCAGCGCGTCCGACACGTACACCGGCAGGGGGCAGTCCGCCCCGTCCAGCCGCCGGGCGCGTTTCAGCCTGCGCCGCAGGCTCAGGTTTGCCAGCAAAAACCACCCGGCCATGGCCGCCATGCCCCCCAGCCACACGGGACGGGCGTACCTGGCCACCAGCTCGGACAGGGTGGGGGTGCGCTCCATCAGCTCCCTGGCCCGGGACTCCACCCGTTCCAGGTCGGTGAAGCTGGTGGCGGCGGAGGAATCCTGCTGGTACTCCCGCAGGGCCAGGACGTAGGCGTCGTCATAGGACAGCCCCGGGACGGGCACATGGGTTTGTCCGATGGCCTGGACTGCCTGGGCGGGGCGCTGGGCCTTGTCCAGCAGGGCCAGGGCGCCGTAGGCGCTGGTGAACAGATTCACCGGGATCAGCAGCCGCAGGGCGATGGTGAGCCACAGCGCGTACTGGACCCGGGGGTCGATCCGCCCCCGCAGCAGGGGCCGCAGGGCGGCGAGGAGGCAGATCAAAAGGGACGACGTGATGAAAACAGCGCGCATGGTCCCGCCTCCTTACGCCCGGTCTAAAATGTCGTAGAGCGCCTCGATATCCGCCTCGGTCAGCGAGCTGCGCTCCACCAGCGAGCTGACCAGCAGCCCCACGCTGCCGTGAAAGGCCCGCTCCAGCAGGGAGTCGGTCTCGGCGGCGGCGGCGTCTTCCCGGGCCAGCAGCGCCCGGAACACCTTGGCCCGCCCCGCCGTTTCATAGCCGATCAGCCCCTTTTCCTCCATGCGGCGCACCATGGTGGTGACGGTGCTCTTGGCCCAGCCCGCGCTGTCCTTCAGCTCCCGAACCAGCTCCATCAGGGTTTTGGGCCCCGTCCAGAGGCATTCCATCACCCGCCACTCGCTGGGGGAGAGGGGTCCGCGTTTTTCTTCCATATCCGTTCCTCCTGTTCTCATTAGTTGGTTGACTACTGTAAGCCAACTATACCACATTGGATTACAACTGTCAACCACAAAAAGGGAAAAAATGACGGGCCGGGGAATTCCCCCGGCCCGCGGCTTATCCGAACTGGCTGGCGTACAGCTGATAGTAAAACCCCTTTTGGTCCATGAGCTGCCGGTGGGCGCCCTGCTCCACCACGTCGCCGTGGTCCACCACCAGGATGTGGTCGGCGTTCTGGATGGTGGACAGCCGGTGGGCGATGACAAAGCAGGTCTTGCCCGCCATGAGGGAGCGGATGGCCTTCTGCACCTGCCGCTCGGTGTTGGTGTCCACGTTGGAGGTGGCCTCGTCCAGAATGAGCATATTGGTGTCGTACAGCATGGCCCGGGCGATGGTGAGCAGCTGCTTCTGCCCCTTGGAGATATTGCCGCCGTCCTCGGTGATGACGGTGTGGTAGCCCTGGGGCAGGCGCATGATGTAATTGTGGATGCGGGCGGCCTTGGCGGCGCGGACCACCTCGTCCATGGTGGCGCCCTGCTTGCCGTAGGCGATGTTTTCGAAGATGGTGCCCCGGAACACCCAGGTGTCCTGAAGGACCATGGCGTACCCCCGGCGCAGGCTGTCCATGGCGTAGGCCCGGCTTTGGGCGCCGTCCACGTAGATGAAGCCCTCCTGGGGGTCGTAAAAGCGCATGAGCAGGCTGATGATGGTGGTCTTGCCCGCCCCGGTGGGGCCCACGATGGCCACGGTCTGGCCCGGCTGGGCGTCGAAGCTCAGGCTGTGGAGCACGGTGCGCCCCGGGACGTAGCCGAAGCTGACGCCCTCGGCCTGGACATGGCCCCGGCAGTTTTCCAGCTGGGCGGCGCCGTACACGTCCTTGACCTCCTCCTCCTCGTCCAGCAGGCGGAACACCCGCTCGGAGGCGGCCAGGGCGGAGAAGATCTCGTTGACGATGTTGGAGATCTCGTTGATGGGGCCGGAGAACTTCCGGGAGTAGAGCACAAAGGAGGAGATCTGCTCCAGCCCCACCACCCCCAGCATATACAGGATGGAGCCCCCCAGCCCGATGGCCGCCAGGCCGAAATTAGAGATCATGCCCACGGTGGGGCCCGTGGTCATGCCCATGCCGTCGGCGTCCCGGTAGGCTTCGGCGGCGGCGCGGTTGATGCGGCTGAAGTCGCCGCACACCCGTCCCTCCTGGGCGTAGGCCAGAATGGTGCGCTGGCCGGTGAACATCTCCTCGGCAAAGCCGTTCATCTCGCCGTAGGCGGCGGAGCGCCGGGCGTAGAGGGGCCGGGTCTTTCTGCTCATCCGCCGGGTGAACAGGATGGAGGCGGGGATGGTGGCCGCCATGCACAGCACCAGGGGCGGGGAGATGGCGCACATCATGAGGAAGCTGCCCGCCACGGTGACGGTGCTGGTGAGAATCTGGATCACGTCGGTGGACAGGCAGGTGCACACCACGTCCACGTCATAGCTCACGCGGCTGATGATGTCCCCGGCCTGGTGGCGGTCGAAGTAGCCCACAGGCAGAGCCATCAGCTTGTCAAACACGTCCTGGCGCAGCGTTTGAGCCACCCGGCGGCCCACCCGCATCATGCCGATGCCCACCAGGAAGCTCATCAGGCTGCCCGCGCCGTAGCAGGCCAGCATAAGAAGGGCGTAGCGGGTCACCCCGGCCATGTCCACCATGCCGGGGCCCAGCTTGTACCCCGCCTCGGCCAGGCCGATGGCCTTGCCGGCGAAGCGGGGGCCCATGAGATTGCCCAGATTGCTCAGCAGGGCGCACAGGAGGAACAGCAGCACCTGCCAGCGGTGGGCCGTCAGGTAGCGCATGACGCGCAGCAGCGTGCCCTTGGCGTCGCGGGGCTTTTCCTTTTTGCCGCCGCGGTCTCCCGGTCCGGGCATGGGCGGTCCCTCCTCTCTAAGCCATCTCGCCCATCTGGATGCGGTAGGTCTCCAGATAGGCGGGGCAGGTTTTCAGCAGCTCTTCGTGGGTGCCGCAGCCCAGGCAGCGGCCGTTGTCCATCACCAGGATGTGGGTCATGCCCATCACGGAGCTTACCCGCTGGGCCACCATGATGAGGGCGGAGCCGGCGCAGTGCCGAACGATGGCCCTGCGCATGGCGGCGTCCGTCTTGTAGTCCAGGGCGGACGAGCTGTCGTCCAGAATGAGTATGTCGGGCGAGGCGGCCAGAGCCCGGGCCACCAGCAGCCGCTGCTTCTGCCCGCCGGACAGGTTGGCCCCCTTGATGTCGGCCTGATGGTCCAGCCCGTCGGCCAGCTCGTCGATGTACTCCGCGGCCTGGGCGGCCTCCACGGCGGCGCGCAGGGCCTGCTCCCCCACGTCCCGGCCGAAGTCCACGTTGGCCCGCAGGCTGTCCTGGAACACCATGTCGTTTTGGAAGCACACGCCGAATTTCCGGCGCAGCTCGTCCGGCTCGTAGGCGCGCACGTCCCTGCCGTCCACGAACACCCCGCCCTCGGACGCGTCGTAAAACCGCATGAGCAGGGAGACGACGGTGGACTTGCCGCAGCCGGTGGGGCCGATGATGCCCAGGCGCTCCCCCCGCTCCAGACAGAAGCTGATGCCGGACAGGGCCTTTTCCCGCTCCTCCCCGGCGAAGCCCGCGGCGGAGCCGTCCCCCTCGCCGTAGCTGAAGCTGACGTCCTCAAAGCGGATGAAGCCGCCCCCGGCGGGGGTTTTGGCCTCGCCGGGGGAGAGCACGCGCTGGCCGGGCGGGGTCTGAAGCACCTGGTCGATGCGGTCGGCGCTGGCCATGGCCCGGCTCATGGTCATGAAGATGCGGGACAGCCCCATCACTCCCATGGCGATCATGTTGAAGTAGGTGAGGAAGGCCAGGATCACCCCAGGCTCCAGGGTGCCGTCGTTCACCCGGCCCGCGCCGATGAGCACCACCAGGGTGAGCCCCCCGTTGAGGCACAGCTGCATGAAGGGGGAGGGGATGGCCATGACGGTGCCCGCGGCGATGTCGCTGGCGGCCATCTCGTCGTTGGCCCGGCGGAAGCGGGCCTTCTCGTACTGCGTTTTGGACAGGGCCTTCACCACCCGGATGCCGGTGATGTTCTCCCGCATGATGCGCACCACCCCGTCCAGCTTGTGCTGCACCCGGCGGTACATGGGCAGGCCCCGGGCGGACACCGCCAGCACCACCGCCACCAGCACCGGCAGCATGGCCACCAGCACCAGGGCCAGCGGCGCGTCCATCACCAGCGTGACCGCCACCCCGCCGATGAGCAGCATGGGGGCACGGACGCACAGGGTCTGGAGCTGCTGGGCGGCGGACTGGACGTTATAGCTGTCGCTGGTCATGCGGCTGATGAGGGAGGGCAGGCCAAAGGCGTCGAACTGGCTGCCGGACAGGCTGGCGGTCTTTTGAAACAGCGCCTGGCGAATGTCGTAGCTGACGTTGTGGGCGTTGCGCACGCCCCGGCGGTTGGCCGCCACGTTGAGCTGGCGGCACACCAGGGCGGCGGCGAACATCAGCGCCCCCCAGAACACCGCCAGAGGCAGGTCCCCCCTGGGGGCCACGGTGTCGATGATGTGCTCCAGGATGTAGGGCAGCATCAGCTCGCTGAGGGTGGCGAAGAGCTTGACGACTACGCACAGGGCCACCGCACCCTTGTACCGGCCCATGGCCCGGGCGATCAGACGCATAAAACACCCTCCTTTTGGTGTGATTCTCCTATCATACCACACTGTGCCGGTTTTCTCAACGGCGATTTGCGCTGAGGGCGGTGGACAAACCAACCCCCTGTGTGGTATATTGGTTCAGCTGCTTTGAATAGGGAGGGAACCGCCATGCCCATACAGGTGATGGTTTTAACCGCATGCTTCGATTCCGCGCTGGCCCACGCCGCGCTGGCGGCCTATCTGTTCGCCGTCTTGGATGAGCGTAGCTGGCGGCGGCTGAAAAAGCTGCCCGCCCTGCTCCCATCCCCGCTGGCCGCCGGCACGCTCAACGCACTGCTGTACTACGCCATCCCCGGCGGGGGTATTCTCGTCCGCTTCCTGGCCGGCTCCCTCAGCGCCGCGCTGGGCTGTACGCTGTGGACCCGGTGGGCCTGGGGGCTTGGGTTCTGGCGTGCCCTCTCCGCCGTGTCCATGGCGGGCATATTACAGATTGCCCTTACCACCCTGACTCAGTTTTTGTTCAACAACATATTCGTGGATAACGAGGGTCTCCAGTTTGCCGTGGTGCTATCCATTGCCTGTGCCGTCGTGCTGCTCTGCACCGCCCTGCTGTACCGCCTGGGCTTCGGCCGCAGGTTCCGCCTTCTGCTGGAGGATGGCCCCCAGCCCCGCAGAATGGCCCTGTTTCTGTACGCCTTGGCCTGCGTCGTAGAGGCGTCCTACTTTCTCCACCGAGGGGTTTCTTCGGAGTTTTTTGCCCTGTATTACCTAATCGTTCTGGCGGCGGTGGGCCTGGCGACGGGGCTGGTGCTCTATCTGGCCCAGTGGTCCGACGCCGCCCGGAAAATGGAGGCCCAGCGGGACGTCATCGCCCAGCAGCAGCTCTACGAGCGGGATTTGGAGGACATCCGCCGGGAGGTGCGCTCCTTCCGCCACGACTACAAAAACCTGCTGGCGGGGTTGTCGGAGCAGGCGGACGCGGGAGAGGCGGACGCTTTGCTGGAATCCCTGGCCCAGCTGGACGCGGGCTTTGACCGGCGCATCGGGGAGAAGATCCGGGCGTCCACCCAGCTGGGCAATGTGCGCGTGCCCCAGGTGAGGAGCCTGCTGCTGTCCAAGCTGGCGGCTATGGGGGCGCAGGGGGTGGACTGCCGCCTGGAGGTGCTCTACCCCGTGGAGGCGGTGGGGATGGACGTGTGGGATTTCACCCGCTGCCTGGGCATCCTGCTGGACAACGCCGTGGAGGGGGCGCTGGAGACGCAGTCGCCGTGGGTGGAGATTGTGCTGCTGGCCCAGGGGGAGGGGCTGTTCCTGCGCCTGGCCAACCCCTACGCCGGGACGGTTGACCCGGAGAAAATTTGGGCGGAGGGCTTCTCCACCAAGGGGGAGGGCCGGGGGCTGGGCCTGAGCGGCTACCGGCGGATTGTGGAGGGCTGCCCCAGCGCGTCGGCCTCCACCAGCTGGGCGGAGGGCGTGTTTGTGCAGGAGCTGACGGTGGAGGGAAGGCCATGATCGGGATTTATCTGTGCGACGACGAGGAGGCCGTCCTCCACCAGCTCAAGACCGCCCTGGAGTGGAAAATTTTCATCGAGAACTATGACATGGAGGTGGCCTGCGCCGCCTCGTCCGCCGGGGAGCTGCTGGCCGCCGCCCGGGACGGGAGCCGCAGCGTCTACTTCCTGGACGTGGACTTGAGGGACGGGGAATGGGACGGCTTCACCCTGGGCCGGGAGCTGCGCCGGCGGGACCCCCACGGCACCCTGGTCTACATCACCAGCTATGGCGATCTGGCCTGGAAAACCTTCCAATACCACCTGGAGGCGTTTGACTACATTGTGAAGGAGGGGGAGCGCACCGGCGCCGCCGCAGCCCGGTGCCTGGAGGGGGTCCACGCCCGGCTGATCGACGAGCGCCGGGACCCCGCGGAGGTGTTCTCCCTGCGGGCCGGGGGGGAAACCCGCCATATCCCCCTGGCCGACATCCTGTTTTTTGAGACCGCCCCCAAGGCCCACCACGTATTTCTCCACACGGCGGACAGCCGGCTGGACTTCGTGGGCAGCCTGAACGAGCTGGAAACGGAGCTGGGCGGGCGGTTTGTCCGGGTCCACCGGGCCTATCTGGCGGCGTGGGATAAGATCGGGGCGGTGGACTGGAAGGGAAACCGGGTCCAGGTGGGAGGCCGGGAATGCCTGCTGTCCCGGGCCGGAAAAGCGGAGCTGAAAAAGAAGCTGGGAGGGAACCTGTGAGGTCCTTCTCAGCTTCTTTTTGCCGTTCAGGAAGAATTTTGTCCGTTCAGGAAATCCGGCCCACAGCGGGCCGGGAGGGTGGTATCTTTCCTTTCGCAGGCAGGCGGGATGAGAAAGGAGGGAAACGCAATGGCAAAGGAGCGCTTTGTGGAGGTCTATAACCAAGGCATCATCAATGTGATGAAAGTCGTCGTCGATACGGAGACCGGCGTGAATTATGTGCTGGGCTCTCACAATAAGGCAAGCGGCACGGGGATGACCGTGCTGGTGAACGCGGACGGCAAGCCCGTCGTCACCCCCATCAGCTGAACAAATCCGGAACACACGGCGGAACATGAAGGGCTCCCGCCTGCCCGCGCCAAACTTGAGCGAGAACGATTTGGAGGTATATACCATGTCAAGAGAGGTCCAGAAATTCGTCCAGGAGGCGGGATACCAGCCCCTGGAGGACCGCTGCATCATCGTCAAATACGCCCCGGCAAACCTGAGCGAACAGTTTGCGGCGTTTTTTAACTCGGAATTTTATGTTCTCCAGATGTGTGAGCACGAGATCGTCCTGCTCCCCTTCAACACCACCTGGGGCAACCTGCGCAAGGACGTGTCCTTGGTCCTCCCCTATGGGGACATCCAGTCGGTGGAGCTGGAGGACGCTATGCTTAACACACTCGTCACCATCCGCACCGGGTCGGACGTTATCCGCCTGACCACCCAGCAGGCAGAGCTGAGCGACCTGCGCAGTTCCGGCATCTACGCCAGCATCTATGCCGGCTACTTCAAAAACTGGCACAAGGAAAACCTGGACGATACGCTCAAGGCGCTCAAGGCGCTGGGGAACGGCTGAGGAGTCCGGCTCAGAACTGGGCCAGGGTGATGGTCCGCCCGCCGTCCAGCCGGGAGGCCTCGGCGGCCAGGGCCATCACGTGGCTCTCCACCGAGGCGTCCACCCCGGTGAGGGCGCCGGTGCCGCCGGAGGCCGCCAGCTTGCAGAAGCTGGACATCAGCCCGAAGTCGCCGCCGCCGTGGCCGGAGAACTGCCCTCCCGCCTCGCTCAGGTCGATGGTCTGCTCCGGCTTGCCGAAGGGGCGCAGGTGAAGGAGGTTTTTCTCCATGTCCCCCTCGATCTCCCCCATGGTGCCGGTGATTTTGATGGTGCGGTGGCAGTCCTGGGTGAAGGCGGTCATGGTGAAGGTGGCGTGGATGTTGTGCTCGAACTCCAGGTTCACCGTCTGGTGGTCCACCACGTTGTTGTCGCAGTGGAACACGCACCGGCCGTATGGCCCCGTGCGCAGGGCGGCGTAGATCTTCTCCTCGTCGGGGTCGCTGGCCAGCACCGCGCAGGGCCAGCCCCTGCCCCGGCCGCGTACGCCGGTGCGGGGGTCGGTGACGTAGATCTTTTCCGCGTCGTAGGGGCACGCGTCCTTGCAGGCGCAGCCGTCCAGGCAGCGCAGGGCCGCCCCCTCGGGGGCGTTCTCCGCCGTGAAGTAGTCCAAGGAGCCGAAGCTCTGCACCTTGAGGCAGCGCGTCCCCGCCAGCCAGCGCAGAATGTCCATGTCGTGGCAGCTCTTTTGCAGGATCATGGGGCTGGTCTCCTGGGAGCTGCGCCAATTGCCCCGCACGAAGCTGTGGGCCTGGTGCCAGTAGGCCACGTGCTCCATGGCGTCGATGGTCTCGATTTTTCCCACGGCGCCCCGGCGCAGCAAATCCTCCAGCGCGGCGTAGAACCGGGTGTAGCGCAGCACGTGGCACACCACCACCAGCCGCCCGGTCCGGCGGGCCTTGTCCTGGAGGGCGCGGCACTGGTCCAGGTCGGGGGAGATGGGCTTTTCCAGCAGGATGTGGTAGCCCTTGTCCAGGGCCTTCAGGGCGGCGGAGACGTGCTGGCGGTCCTGGGTGGACACGATCATCACGTCGGCCAGGCGGGGCTGGGCCAGCAGCTCCTCGTCGGAGGAGAAGCACATGGACCGGGGCACGCCGAAGCGCGCTTGCAGCAGCTCCAGCCGCTGGGGGCGCACGTCCGCCCCGGCGACGACTTTCATCTCCTCCGGGTGGGTGAGCTGATAGGGGGCGTAGGCCTCCAGCCCCCGGGCCCCGCAGCCGCAGATGGCGAAGGTGACAGGCTGTGACATAGTGTTGAACTCCTTTCGATTGGGCGTTTTTGGCATTATATCACACCTTCGAACATTTTGCACCAGAAAAAACGCAAACACGCGGCGGGGACCAGGCCCCGCCGCGTCTGCTTATTCCATGTCCGCCTCCATGGCCTGGCGGCGGCGCTCGTAATACCGGGCCTGGGCCTCCCAGAGGGAGCGGTACTTGCCCGGGGCCTCCACCAGCCCGGCGTGGGCGCCCTGCTGCACCACCCGGCCGCCGTCGAACACGGCGATCTCGCCGCAGAACCGGCAGGAGGACAGCCGGTGGGAGATATAGATGGCGGTTTTGTCGCCCACGATGTCGTTAAATTTGGTGTAGATCTCCGCCTCCGCCTCCGGGTCCAGGGCGGCGGTGGGCTCGTCCAGCACGATGAAGGGCGCGTCCTGGTACAGCACCCGGGCCAGGGCGATCTTCTGGGCCTCGCCGCCGGACACCTCCACCCCGCCCTCGTCGAAGTCCCGGTAGAGCCAGGTGTCCAGCCCCTGGGGCAGCTGGTCCAGCCGCTCCCCGAAGCCCGCCCGGCGCAGGCAGTCCTCCGCCCGGGCCCGGTCGTAGTCCTCCGAGGCCGCCACGTTTTTCCCCAGGGGCTGGGACAGGAGCTTAAAGTCCTGGAACACCACCGAGAACAGGGCCAGATAGTCGTCATAGCGGTACTTGCGTATGTCGATGCCGTTGAGCAGGATGACCCCCTCGGTGGGGTCGTACAGCCGGCACAGCAGCTTGATGAAGGTGGTCTTGCCCGAGCCGTTCTCCCCCACCACCGCCAGGCGACCGCCCACCTTGAACTTCATGGACACGTGGCGCAGGGCCCAGGCGTCGGTGTTGGGGTAGCGGAAGCCCACGTCCCGGAACTCAATCTCGTAGTTTCGGTCGGAGCGCTTTTCGGTGGTGAGGCTGCCCTGGTACATGCGGTTGGGCATGTCCAGCAGCTGAAAGAGGGGCAGGAGGTACGGGGCGTTCTCCCGCAGGTCGGCCAGGACGGACAGCAGGTCGGCCGCGCCGTTGGACAGCCCCGCCAGCGCCCCCACGTACTGGGCGATGGACCCCACCCCGAAAGCGCCCCCCAGGGCCTTGAGTCCGGCGAAGAGGTACACCGCCCCGGAGTAGGCCCGGGTGATGCCCACCGAGGCGGCCATGAGCAGCCCCCGGGGGCCCCGGCTGGCCCGGCCGATGGCGGAATTGGGGCCGAAGCCGTCCAGGGCGGGGTCGTCCGCCTTCTGGAAGAGGAATCGGTCCTGGGCGTAGACGCGGATGTCGGCGGAGGCGGAGCGGTTAAAATGGGCGTGGCAGTTCAGCGCCTCGAAGGCCCGGTTGAAGAAGGAGCCGTCCATGGCGGACCAGAAGGCCTGGGCCCGGCTGTAGCACAGCGCGGACAGGACCACCGCCGCCCCCATCAGCGCCAGCATGGCCGGCAGGCACCAGGGGCTGTTCAGCGCCGCCAGGGGGCTGCCCTGGGGCACGGGCAGGGTGAACAGGCTCACCGACAGCGCCAGCGCACCCAGTATGCGCAGCACGGCCTCCGCCAGTTCGTTAAAGCGGTATTGCAGCTTGACCAGCCCCCAGCTGGCCCACTGCTCGTTTTCCATGATCTGGTTGAGCAGGTCCTTAGTTTTAGAGTCGTCCACGTCCTGAAAATCCATGTCCAGCAGCTTTTCCATGAGCAGGCGCAGCCGGACGGGGATGGAGCGGGCTTCCTCGATGACATTGGCCCGGCAGCTGGCGGCGGCCCGGGCCGCCCCCATCAGCGCCGTGGACAGCAGCAGCGCCGCCAGCAGGGGCCACGCCTCCCCGCCGCCCCCGCCCCCGGCCACCGTGTTCACCAGCCGGGCGGTGAAGTACAGCGGGACATAGGGGGACAGGGCGGTGAGGGCGTTTTTGGCCAGCGAAGCGGGGAAGAATTCCGGCATGGTTTTCCACAGGATGGAGTAGCCCCGGCGGGTGGCGTCAAAGGCCTCCTTGAGGGTCATGCGGCTTTTCTTCTCACTCATCCTCCATCTCCCCTTCCTGATAGTATTTGCTCTGGATGCCGAACAGATAGGCGTACCGCCCGCCCTGCTCCAGCAGGGAGTCGTGGGTGCCCTGCTCGGCAATGCCGCCGTTTTCGATGAGCAGCACCCGGTCGCAGAACCGGGTGGACGCCAGCCGGTGGGAGATATACACGCTGGTGGTATTCCGGGTCAGGTCGTTGTACTTCTGGTAGATCTGGCTCTCCGCGATGGGGTCCAGGGCGGCGGTGGGCTCGTCCAGCACCACCACGGGACCGTTTTTGTAGAGCGCCCGGGCCAGCATCAGCCGCTGCATCTGCCCGCCGGACAGCTCCACCCCGTCCAGGTACAGCTGACGGCCCAGATGGGTGTTCTCCCCCTGGGGCAGTTGGCGCACCGCGTCCGCGATCCCCGCCCGCTCCAGGCAGTCCCACATACGGGGCAGGTCCACGTCCTCGCTCTGGGCCACGTTTTCCGCCACCGTGCCGGGCAGCGGGGCGAACTGTTGGAACACGGCGGAGAACAGCTTGTAGTAGTCCCGGCGGTTATACTGCCGGATGTCCTCCCCGTCCAGCAGCACCGAACCCTCCGTGGGGTCCAGCAGGCCGCACAGCAGCTTGATGAGGGTGGTCTTGCCCGCGCCGTTTCGGCCCACCACCGCCAGCTTCTCCCCGGGGCGGATGGTGAGGTTGACGTGGGACAGGGTGTCGTGGTCCGCCCCGGGGTAGCGGTAGGACACGTCCCGCAGCTCGATGGCGTACAGGTGGCCGCGCTTGGCCGCCAGGGGCGCGCCGTCCTCAAAGCGGAAGGGCTCCGGGGCTTCCAGGTGCTCCCGCAGGGTGGACAGGTCCAGGCTCTGCCGGTGGAGGGCGCCCAGGCTCTGGAAGATGCCCGTCACCCACTGGGCGAAGCCGCCCACGGCGGAGAAGTACAGCACGAACTGGGCGGGGGACAGCTCCCCCCGGAGGGCCAGGGCGATGAGCCAGCCGTAGGCCGCGCCGTTGCGCAGCAGGGCCAGGGCCACGTCCAGCAGGTCGGCCCACAGATAGTGCCGCCAGCTCCTGGAGCTGAAATCGTAAAACAGCTGGGCTTGCTTGTCGTAGAGCTGGACCAGCCAGGGGCCCAGGCCGAAGATGCGGATATCCTTGGCCAGCTTGGTGTCCTGGCTGCGTATGAGGATATAGTTGAAGCTGTGCTCGAGCTTTCCCTCCTCCTCCCGGTGGCGGTAGCGCCAGGAGCGGATGCGCTCCCCGGCGAAGTAGCCCACGGCGGCCAGCGCGGCGGTGAGCAGGGAGATGCCGGGCTGGGCCTGGGAGAGCAGCAGCAGGTAGATGGCGAAGCTCACCAGGTTGACGGCCAGGTCCGTCATGGTCTGCCATACCGCCTCCCCCGCCTGGTTGTTGTCTTTGAGGGCGTGGCCGGCCTTGGCCAGGCGCTGGAGATAGTCCGGGTCCTCAATATGGGGGTAGGCGGTGCGGCACTCCAGGAGGTTATGCTCGAAGCCCAGCTTCATCCGCACGTGAACCCGGCCGAAGAGGGTGTTGGCCTTCAGGTACATCTGAAGGGAGTAGGCGCACACCAGCCCCAGGGCGAACCGGGCGATGAGTCCGGCCAGCTCCCCGGGGGATACGCCCCGCTCCACCGCGTCCAGGATCATGGGGGTGACGAACAGCTCCAGCAGGCTGGCGGCCACGGCGGCCAGCACCAGCCCCGCGCAGACGGCCAGCACGCTTTTGGCGCTGCGCCACGCCCGGGAGATCATAAACGCGCAGTTGGAGGCCATGCCGTAGGCGGGCTTCCGTGCTTGGGTTGTCGGTTGTTCCATATCTCTCACCTCGGGGCATAGGATAGCACAAAAGCCCCCGGCTGTGTAAACCGGGGGCTGAATTGCAGCGCTCAGGGGCTGAATTGCAGGGTCGGGGATGAACGGCGCGCCCCTACCGCGTGCCGCCGCCCACGGGCAGCAGAATCTCGGTGGTGAAGGCCCCCTCCTCGCTGTTGCGGCTGAGCCAGCCGCCCAGCCGCTCCACGATGGCGTCGATGCGCACCAGGCCGAAGCCGTGGCCCTCCCCCTTGGTGGAGCGGAAGCGGCCGCCGCGCTTTGTCAGCTTGCCCGCGGCGGTGAAGTTGGTGAAGGACAGGTAGAGCTGCTCCCCCTTCATCTCCATATACACCCGGATGAGCCGCTCCCGCTCGGGCAGGGCCAGGCTGGCCTCGATGGCGTTGTCGAAGAGGTTGCCCAGGATGACGCACAGGTCCAGCTCCGAGATGCGCAGCGCCACCGGCACGCAGGCGTCCGCCCGGACCTGGATGCGCTTGGACCGGGCCAGGGAGATCTTGCTGTTGAGGATGGCGTCCGCCATGGGGTTGCCGGTTTTGACCACTGTGTCCACCGTGGCCAGATCGGTTTCCAGCTGGTCCAGATAGGCGGCCAGCGCGCCCCACTCCCCCTGGGCGGCGTGGGCCTTGAGCAGCTGGATATGGCTGCGGTAGTCGTGCCGCCAGCCCCGCATCTGGCGGTACATGTTCTCCACCTCGGCGTAGTGGATTTCGATGAGCTCCCGCTGATAGGCGGCGATGCGTTTGTCGATGAGCCGGCTCAGCAGCGCCATGGCGTCCGCCTCCTTTTAGATCCGGTCGATGATGGCCCGGTTGAGCTTGTCGTACTGCCCCCGGGGCAGGGGGATATGCTCGCCGGTGGTGAGCTCCGCCTGGGTCCGGGACGCCCGGCGGATGAAGCTCAGGTTGAGGATGCAGGACCGGCCCACCCGGAAAAACCGGCCGTCCAGCTCCTTTTCCAGCTCGCTCAGGGGGCGCTTGACGGTGTAGTCCAGCCCGGCGTGGACGGTGACGTAGTTGTGTAGCACCTCCAGATAGCGCACCTGGGACAGGGGCAGGCGCACCGTCTGGCCGGGCAGCGTCAGGGTGAGGGCCTTTTCGTTGCGCCGCAGCCGCCCCACCGCCCGGGTGAGCACCTGGAAGAGCTTTTGCTCGTCCACGGGCTTGGTGAGGTAGTGCAGGGCGGACACCTCGTACCCCTGGGCGATGTAGTCGGCGTAGCCGGTGACAAAGACGATCTGCACATCGTCATTCTCCCGGCGCACCGTGCGGGCCAGCTCCACCCCGTCCATTCCGCCCATCTCGATGTCCAGCAGCAGCACGTCGAAGTCCTGCCGCTCCTCATAGCGGAACAAAAACGCCTGGGCGGAGGGGAAGCGCTCCACCTCCAGCCGCGTCCCGGCGCGGGCGGCCCAGCGGGCGGCCAGCCCCTCCAGATACCGGGCGTAGTCCTGGTCATCGTCGCAGATGGCGAAGCGGCAGCTCATCCCTGACCGCCCTCCAGGCTGAAGTGGGCGGCGGTCTGCCCCTGGCCCACCGCCTTGGCCAGCTGAAGGGGCTGGCCGGTGCAGTCCCCGGCGGCGTAAATGCCCGGCAGGTTGGTGGCCATGCGCCCGTCCACCTTGATATAGCCGTTTTCCAGCGCCAGCCCCGGCGCCAGCTGCCCCGGGGCGATGGAGGCGCGCAGCAGGAACACCCCGTCGCAGGGGGTTTCCTCCCCGGCGGCGTCCCGCACGCCGGTCACTCGGTCCTCCCCCAGGATGGACAGCCCCGCCAGCCGCTTCACCGCCACCTGGCAGCCGATGGAGCGCAGAAATTCCGCCTCCTCCTCGAAGTTGGGGGCGTCCCCGGCACACACCACCCGCTTGCCCCGGTAGAACATGCCGTCGCAGGTGGCGCAGTAGCTCACCCCCCGGCCCAGCAGCGCCTCCTCCCCCGGCAGGGGGGCGGCCCGGGACACCCCGGGGGCCAGGATGGCGGCGCGGCCCTCCGCCACGTCGTTTTCCACGCTGACCATGACGGACCCGCCCATGGGCATCACGGACAGCGCCCGGCCGGTTTTGAACTCCGCGCCCATGTCCCGGGCCTGCTCCACCAGCCGCTCCACCAGCTCCAGCCCGGTGACGCCGGGCAGGCCGGGGTAGTTGGCCATGGCGGGGGCCTTGCACAGGGGGGAGGCGGTGGGCTGGTTGGTGACGACCAGCACCGATTTGTCCCGGGCGCGGGCGTGGATGGCGGCGGTGAGCCCCGCGGGGCCGCCGCCGATGACAAGCAGGTCGTATTTCATGGCGTTTCCCTCCAGAAGCATGGTTTTCTTTAGTATAACAGGATGCCCGGCTTTTGGCAATACTTGCAAAGGCCGGGCAAATCGGTTATACTCAGGCTGACTTTGTGGAGGAGGGTTTTCATGAAGCGGATTTTACTGCTCACCACCGGGGGCACCATCGCCTCCCGGCTCACCGACGAGGGGCTGGCCCCCGGGCTGGACGGCGACGCCCTGGCCCGCTGCCTGGGGGCGCTGGCGGACAGCTACGAGCTCACCGTGCGGGACATTCTCCACCTGGACTCGTCCAACATCCAGCCCGAGGAGTGGCGGCTCATCGCCCGGCACGTCTTTGAGGCCCGGGACGGGTTTGACGGCATCGTCATCTCCCACGGCACCGACACCATGGCCTACACCGCGTCGGTGCTGTCCTTCATGGTGCGGGGCATCGGCGTCCCGGTGGTGCTCACGGGGGCCCAGCTGCCCATCGAGCACCCCCTCACCGACGGGCTGGACAACCTGCGCACCGCCTTCGCCATGGCCGCGTCGGGGCGGGCGGGGGTGTTTCTGGCCTTCGGGCGGCGGGTGATGCTGGGCTGCCGGGCGGTCAAAACCCACACCACCGACTTCGCCGCCTTCGACAGCGTGAACTGGCCGGCGGTGGCGGTGGTCAACGGCGCGGGGCTTACCATCCGGGAGGAGGCCATCCCGCCGCAGTCGGGTGGGTGCGCGCTGCGGGACGAGCTGTGCCAGCAGGTGTTCCTCATCAAGCTCACCCCGGGGCTGGACCCGGAGGTGTTCGACATGCTGCTGCGCATGCACTACCGCGGGGTGGTCATCGAAGCGTTCGGGGCGGGAGGGCTGCACTTCATCCGCCGCAACCTCATCGAGAAGCTCCACGCCGCCGCCCAGGCGGGGATGGCGGTGGTGGTGTGCTCCCAGTGCCTGTACGAGGGCAGCGACTTCACCCTCTACCAGGCGGGGCAGAAGGCGCTGGCCCAGGGGGTGATTCAGGGCCGGGACATGACCACCGAGGCGGCGGTGACCAAGCTGATGTGGGCCCTGGGCCAGACGGACAGCGTGGAGGAGGTGCGCCGGCTGTTCTCCGAAAATTTGTGCGGGGAAGTGAGAAGCGCGCAGCGCCCGGGAGCATAACAAAAAACCGCCGCGTTTGGGGCGACTCCCGTAAGGAAGTTGCCCCAAACGGCGGGCCGTAGATGAAAAGTTACCTATTTAGGATGGCGTAGCTTCGGCTACGCCGTCTTTTTCTTGCGCTTTTGCGTGGCCTAATAATAGGCAATATATTCCTGTTCCAGCGTTTCCGGCTCAGGCGCTGTCCACAAGCCAATGGTGTTGTAATAGATGTCCACACGCTGATGCCGTTTGCCATTCAGTTTGTCGGGTTTGGACACCACAATTTTGTTGATGAACTCGTGGACGATTTCAGGCGTCAGCTCCGTCAGCCGGGTTATACGCTTGGCACGCTCAATGAATTTCTGTAAATCATCGGCTTTGTCGGTGGTGGCGTTCAAACTGTCCTCCAATGCTGGAATGTCCTCTTTCAGCCGCCGCTGCTCGTTTTCCAAAGATACCGTTAGCGTGGCAAAGCGTCCCTCGGACAGAAGGCCCTTGCTCATGTCCTCGTAGCTTTTCTGGATAAGCTGGTCAATCTCCGCTACCCGCTGTTTGACCTTGTCCAACTCCCGGCGCTTGGCAGTCAGTTCTTTCTTCTCTTGCAAGCCGAACCGCTCCATCTGCTCTTGAGCAAACCGCTTTTCGTAGATCTGGACATACCACAAGAGCCTTTGCAGTCCCTCGAGAACAAGCTGTTCTACAATCTTTTCCCGAATGTAGTGAGCGGAACACAGGTCGGTATTTTTGCGGTAGCCGGAACAGAAAAAGTAGGCTTGCTCCCGCTTGTAGTTGTTAGTGGCGCTGTAT
Source organism: uncultured Oscillospiraceae bacterium (assembly GCA_949841355.1). Lineage (GTDB taxonomy): Bacteria > Bacillota > Clostridia > Oscillospirales > Oscillospiraceae > Enterenecus. The sequence continues at coordinate 292 of CATKZP010000021.1, read as the reverse complement.
CCCAGTTTGCTCCCGCAGTCGGCGCAGTAGAGAAGCGCGGAGAACATACTCACAGCGCCCGTCCTTGTGGGCCTGCGGCGGTGCTGGCGGAGAGTTTGGACAAGGGCAAAGGTTTCACGGTCGATGATAGCGGGGTGGGTGTTGGGGAACACTTTCCATTCCTCTTGCGGCCTGTCCAACTGCTTTTTCAGTTTGAAAGACTGCCGGTAAGTACGGAAGTTTACCGTGTCGCCCACATACTCCTGCCTGTCCAGAATTTCCGCTACTGTGTGCGAGCACCATTTGTGCGGGT
>CATKZP010000020.1 GCA_949841355.1 uncultured Oscillospiraceae bacterium | reverse complement strand
GTTGTGCTGCTGGGTGTTGCCGATCTTGGTTTCGGTCAGCCTCATATTTCTTGCGTTGGTACGGTCAATACCGTCGCCTCTCGCCATAGGCAAAAATCCTCCTGTTTCAGATGTTTGGTTGTTGAAAATGGACGGGGGTTCGGGGGAGTCACTTCCTGCGGGAAGTGTAATAACCCACTATGACACTTTCGCCCCGTTGGTGCGAAAGTGCCGTGGGCTCTCCCGAGGGGGTGCGGGGGCTTTGCCCCCGGCAACTGCGGTTGCCTCCCCCAGCAGGGCCGCCCTTTGAAAAGGGCACCTTGCACCTCGTCGGGGTAAAGTCCACTCCATTCGGGACGGCCTTGCGGCCATCCCTCACTCCGTTCCCTTGCCCCTCCTCTCCCCACCGCAACCGCTCCGCTGGGTTGCGGTGGGGGTTGGGCCGCTCCCCGTGACAGCCGTGACGACCGTGACGATGTTTTAGACACCGCCCCCGCTCTCAAAAAAGCCGTCACAGCCGTCACGGTCGTCACGCCTGGGGAGGCTCCAGCGTCAGGCTGATGCTTCTCCCGGCGTGGGTACGGGTGTTCTCATAACGGATATGATACTCCGTCGCCAGTTTCCCAGCCCGGACATTCAGCCGCATAGCCAAGGCGTTAGGCTTCATATCCACTTGCAGGACCGCTGCCAACTCCGTGGCTGTACCGCCCCAGGACGGCCTCTCCGCCGTGATAAAGGCGGCTACGGCCTCCAGCACCGGGTCGGGGGGGTCTACCCACAACTCCGTTTCCATCCGCTCCAGTGTCCATGTCAGGTGTTCCTTGTCCTTGGTGAGATAGAGCCGCTGGTCTTGCTGGTCACGTCCTACCACATCCAGGGTGGCGGTGTCGTCTGTCCGCTTCTCCTTCTGAAGAAGAAAGGCCCCATCCGCCGCTCCCGACAGTCCGTTGGTGCCGGAGATCATATCAAACTTGTCATCGGCTTGCTGTTTCCGAGTGTGATGTACCAGCAGGAGACAGACACCGCAAGCGTCAGCAAGGCGTTTCAGCTTTCCCACTACCTCGTAATCGTTGGCGTAGCTGTACTTATCCCCGCCAGCTTCCCGGATTTTCTGTAGGGTGTCAATGATAATCAGTTTGGTGTCCGGGTGTTCCTGTACAAATCGCTTTAGCTGTTCCTCCAGCCCAGCGCCGACCTGTTTGGCACAGATGGAAAAGAGAAGGTCGTTGGTGCCGTCCATGCCGAACATCCGGTAAAGCCGCTCCTGCAAACGGCGATGATCGTCCTCCAACGCCAGATAGAGGACAGTCCCCTTGTGAACGGGATAGTCCCACAGGGGGAGGCCCATGCTGATGTGGTAGGCAAGCTGGGCCATCAGGAACGACTTGCCCACCTTGGGTGCTCCCGCAAAGAGGTACGTCCCCGGATAGAGCAGACCGTCAATGACGGGCGGTCTGCTCTGATAGACGTTCTCGTACAACTCATTCATGGAAATCGTGGGGAGATATGCCGGGTCGTTCATGCGTTGCATTTTCCGCAGCAGTTTCGCATAATTTTTTTCAGGGGGATTGTTTTCTGTCGTTTCCTCTGTTATACTTGCGGTAGGTGTTTGTGAAATGGGCTGTTCCCCGTCTGCGCCAACAGACGGAACCGGGACAGTCCTTTTCGTTTCCTTGGAATCCATCAATCTATCATTCCTCCTTCATGCCGCCCATGATAGCGGCGATTAGCTGAATGGTGTCCAGCAGTTCATCGTCCACGCCAGCCCCGTCCTCGGCCCGCCGCAGTTCGTCCAGAACGGCGGCAAGCTGGTCACGCAGGGCCTTGTAGACCTTGGGATTACCCTGTACCACTACTTCCCGGCACAGGAGGCGTCTTGTGATGTAGTCCTGCTTTGTCAGGCCGGAGAGCCGCACAGCGGCCTCGATCTGTTCATCTTCCTCCGGGGACACCCGGAAGGCCACGGTCTTGTTCCTCCAGCGATTTTTGTTGTCTCGGTTTTTCAGTGACATGGTTACGTTCCCATCCTTTCAAAGTCCAGCTTGTCCGCCATCTCCGTCTGCCTTGTAGGAAACAGATGGGCGTAGCGGTAGGTGATGTCGATACTCTCATGCCCCACCCGGTCAGCGATTGCCAGGGCGGTGAAGCCCATATCAATCAGCAGGGAAATGTGTGAATGTCGGAGGTCGTGAATCCTGATCCGCTTCACTCCCGCCGCTTTCGCACCTCTGTCCATTTCATGGTGGAGATAGTGCTTGCTGACAGGGAAAATCCGTTCATTTGCCCCGGTGCTGTAAAACATCTTTAAGTAGTCCTCCATCTCTCCACAGAGGAATTTGGGCATCTTAATGACACGGTTGCTCTTTTTCGTCTTGGGGGTGGTAATCACGTCCTTGCCCTTGAGCCGCTGATAGGATTTGCTGATGGACACTGTACCCGCCTCAAAGTCGAAGTCTGTTGGGGTGAGGGCCAGCAGTTCCCCCTCCCGGATACCGCACCAGTAGAGCATTTCAAAGGCATAGTAGGAGAGGGGTTTGTCCATCATGGCGTCGGCAAATTTCAGATACTCATCTTTCGTCCAGAACAGCATTTCACGCCGTTCCTCCACCCCCATGTTCCCGGCCTTGGCCGCAGGATTGACCTGGAGGCCGTAGTAGCGGACAGCATGGTTAAAGAGGGCACTTAACTGATTGTGGACGGTTTTGAGATAGGTAGGGGAATAGGGTTTTCCCTTGGCGTCCGTCAACCCTCGGATCGCGTTCTGCCAGTCCATCACGTCCTTGGCGGTGATTTCCGACAGTTTGCGCTTTCCAAAATACGGCAGGATTTTCTTCTGGATGATGCTCTCTTTTGTCAGCCAGGTGTTCAGTTTCAGCTTGGGCTTCATATCCTTCTCATAGAGCTGGGCGAAGCTCTCAAAGGTCATATTTACGTCGGCCTGCTTCTGCATAAGGAACTCCCGCTCCCACGCCTGGGCCTCCTTTTTGGTGGCAAAGCCACGCTTTAACTTCTGCTGGCGCTCTCCTTTCCAGTCCGTATAGCGGAACTGGACGTACCAAGTGCCGTTGGCCTTGTTCTTAAACGCCGCCATAGGTTAATCACTCCTTTCGCTCTGGCCTCTTGTGCCATAAAATTTTTCGTGGAAGAATTTGCGGTCGATGCGGCCTGAAATGGTAATACAGCCCGTCTTTTTCAACTCCGCATTCATGGAACGAATCAGCTTATAGGCATAGGGGACAGAAACCCCTAATTCCTCCGCTACCTCGTCCACCCGCATGAACATGGTGCTTGCCATTGTGCGCTCACCTCCTTTCACGGCTCCAGGACTAAGCCTTTATGCTTAGCCTATTATAACTAAGCAAATTTGCTTTGTCAAGTGGCTTGCGGAATAATTTTTAACTTTTTTGTTTAAGATACTCTTGACTGTTACTAAGCGAATATGTTATACTACTTTCGACAGAAACCACCAGATAGGAGTTGGCATTTATGGCAATAGGAGAGCGCATCCATTTTTTCCGCACCCTCCGGGGTATGACACAGAAGTATCTTGGTATGGCGGTGGGCTTTCCAGAGCGTTCCGCCGATGTTCGTCTGGCACAGTACGAAACAGGCACCCGGACGCCGAAGGCCGATTTGACCGCTGCCCTGGCTCATACTTTAGATGTATCGCCCCAGGCGTTGAGCGTCCCGGACATAGACAACTACATAGGTTTGGCCCATACGCTGTTCGCCTTGGAGGATGTTTACAGTCTGAAAGTGATAGAGGCGGATGGACGTGCCTGCCTGCAAGCAGATATTTTCCAGGGAGGCCGTCAAGCCAGTGAGTTGAACAAAATCTTGATTGCGTGGCGGGAACAGGCGGCGAAGTTGGAGGCCGGGGAGATCACCAAGGAGGACTATGACCGCTGGCGGTACAACTACCCCAAGTATGACACCACCCAGCGGTGGGCCAAAGTCCCCTCGAAGGAATTAAGCGATGCTCTGATAAAAGGATTGAAGAAACAGAGAAAAGACAAATAGCAAAAAAGGTCTTGCCGACTGGTGAAAGTCAGCAAGACCTTTTTCTTAGGATATGGAGGATTTACCCGCAAGCCACCCGCTATACAGGAGTGAGCAAAGTAAATCCGGTTTTGGTATCTGCTATCAATTTGCTATCAAATGCCCCGTTTCCGCTTCAAAAACCCAGTGTTTTCAAGGCTTTGCGGGTTTTGTCAGTTATTCCCACTCAATCGTCCCCACCGGCTTCGGCGTCAGATCATACAGCACCCGGCACACTCCCGGCACCTGCGCCAAAATCCGTTCTGTGATCCGCTTGAGCACCGCCCACTCAATCTCCGGCACGGTGGCGGTCATGGCGTCCACAGTATTGACGGCCCGGATAATCACCGGCCAGTCAAACGCCCGCTTGCCGTCCCGCACGCCGGTGGAGCGGAAATCGGGCACCACGGTGAAGAACTGCCACACCTTATCCGCCAGCCCCGCCGCGGCAAACTCCTCCCGCAGGATGGCGTCGGACTCCCGCAGGGCGGCCAGCCTGTCCCGGGTGATGGCCCCCAGGCAGCGCACCCCCAGCCCGGGGCCGGGGAAGGGCTGACGTTCCACCATTTCTTCCGGCAGGCCCAGCGCGTGGCCCACACAGCGCACCTCGTCCTTGAACAGCAGCCGCACCGGCTCCACCAGCTCAAACTTGAAGTCGTCGGGCAGGCCGCCCACGTTGTGGTGGGCCTTCACCCCGTCGCTCTCCAGGATATCGGGGTAAATGGTCCCCTGGGCCAAAAAGTCGATGCCCTCCAGCTTTCTGGCCTCCTCCTCAAACACCTTGATGAACTCGCCGCCGATGATCTTCCGCTTGCGCTCCGGCTCGTCCACCCCGGCCAGCAGGTCCAGGAACCGGTCGGTGGCGTCCACATAGATGAGGTTGGCGTCCATCTGGTTCTGGAACACCTCCACCACCTGCTCGCTCTCTCCCTTGCGCATGAGCCCGTGGTTCACATGGACGCACACCAGCTGTCTGCCAATCGCCTTGATGAGCAGCGCCGCCACCACCGACGAATCCACCCCGCCGGACAGGGCCAGCAGCACCTTTTTGTTCCCCACCTGGGCGCGCACGGCCTGCACCTGCTCATTGATGAATACCTGGGCCAGCTCCGGGGTGTCGATCCGTTTCATATCTGTGGAACGCATATTGTTAGTCATTTGTCCATCCTCCAGTTTTGATTGGATTTGTGGTGGTATTATACACCATGAAAGCCCCCGGCGCAAGTGCGCAGCGCCAAACTGTGTCCAAGTCTGCGGGCAGCCGGGCGACGAAAAGTTCCCCTTGACTTTTATGATTAAAAGTGATAGAGTATCCCCAGCATGAACAGGGAGGGACCGCGCATGGACTGCCGCAGCTATGGGTATGGCTATTACCGCTATTGCGATAGCGGCATTTTGTCATGCCCTTGAAGGTGCAGCGCGTCTTTTCCGTAAAGCGCGGCCGCCGGAAGGGCGGCCGCGCTTATTTTGCCTGAAACCTCAAAAAAGGAGCGAAATACTATGGTAATCATTATGAAGCGGGACTTTTCTCCCGAGCAGCTTCAAACCGCCGTCCGCGCCATGGAGGCCGGCGGCGTGCGGGTGATGGTGTCCAAGGGCAGCGAGACCACCATCCTGGGCGCGGAGGGGGACGCGGGCGCCCTCAATCAGGAGCAGCTGGCCCAGCTCCCCGGCGTGGAGCGGGTGATGCGGGTGAGCGAGCCCTACAAGAAGGCCAACCGCAAATACCACCCGGACGACTCGGTCGTCGCCATCGGCGGCGGGGTGAGCATCGGCGGGGACAAGCTCGCCGTCATCGCCGGGCCCTGCTCGGTGGAGAGCGAGGCGCAGATTCTGGAGGTGGCCCGCTCGGTGCAGGCGTCCGGGGCCGCCGCCCTGCGGGGGGGCGCGTACAAGCCCCGCACCTCTCCCTACGCCTTCCAGGGCAAGGGGGTGGAGGGCGTGCTGCTGCTGGACGAGGCCCGCAAGGCCACCGGCCTCCCCATCGTCTCCGAGCTGATGAGCGCCGACCAGCTCCCCCTCTTTGAGGAGGCGGTGGACGTCATTCAGATCGGGGCGCGCAACATGCAGAACTTCGACCTTTTAAAGAAGGTGGGCCACACCAACAAGCCCATCCTGCTCAAGCGGGGGCTGTCCTCCACCATTGAGGAGTGGCTGATGAGCGCGGAGTATATCATGGCGGGGGGCAATCCCAACGTCATTCTGTGCGAGCGGGGCATCCGCACCTTCGAGACCTACACCCGCAACACCCTGGACCTGTCGGCGGTGCTGGCGGTGAAGAGGCAGTCCCACCTGCCGGTGGTGGTGGACCCCTCCCACGCCTGCGGCAAGGCGTGGATGGTGGAGCGCATGGCCATGGCGGCGGTGGCCGCCGGGGCGGACGGGCTCATCATCGAGGTGCACAACGACCCCGCCTGCGCCCTGTGCGACGGGGCCCAGTCGGTGACCCCGGCCCAGTTCGCCTCCATGATGGACAAGCTGCGGGCGGTGGCCGCCTGCGTGGGCCGGGAAGTCTAACATGGGCGGCTGGTTTACCATCGAGCGGATCGACGGGGATACCTTCGCCATCAGCGAGTACGCCCACTGGGAGCAGACCCACTGCTACCTCCTGCTGGGCGCGCAGCGGGCCCTGCTCCTCGACACGGGGCTGGGGGTGGCCTCCCTCCGGGCGCAGGTCGAAATCCTCACCCATCTGCCCGTCACCGTGGCCTCCACCCACGTTCACTGGGACCACATCGGCGGGCATGGGGAATTTGACCGCCTCGCCGTCCACGAGCTGGAGCGGAATTGGCTGGACGGACACTTTCCCCTGCCTCCGCAGGCTGTCCGGCAAAATCTGACCGCCCGGCCCTGCCCCTTCCCGGATGGCTTTGACCCGGCGGGCTACCAGGTATTCCAGGGCCCGCCCCAGCTGGTTTTTCAGGACGGGCACCGGTTTGACCTGGGCGGCAGAGTGGTGGAAGCCGTCCACACCCCCGGCCACTCGCCGGGCCACTGCTGCTTTTACGAGCCGGAGCGCCGCCGCCTGTACGCCGGAGACCTCATCTACAAGGGCTGTCTGGACATGTTCTACCCCACCACGGACCCTGTGCAGTTTCTGGCCTCGGTCCGAAAGATCAGCCGCCTGGGTGTGCGGCAGGTGCTGCCCGGCCACCATCAGCTGGACATCCCCGCCGCCCTTATCCCACAGGTGGAGGCGGGGCTGTGCCGGCTGGAGCGATCCGGTCAGCTCCGGCAGGGGGCCGGCGTTTTCGACTTCGGCCCCTTCCAGCTCCACCTGTGACCCGAGACCCTAAAACTAATGTTTCACGTGAAACAATACGCGGGAGTGTGCGCTATGAAAAAAATACTAGTGGTGGGCCTGGGGCTCATCGGCGGCTCGCTGGCCATGGCCCTTCAGGGCTTCGAGGACTTCGAGGTGGTGGGGGCGGTGCGCTCCCAGGCCACGTTCGACAAGGCGGCGGCCAGGCAGGCGGCGGACCGGCTCACCTTCGACCCCGCTGGCGAGCTGCCCGAAGCGGACGTGGTGGTCCTGTGCCAGGACCCGGCGGGCATCATCGCTTTTCTGGACGAGCACCGGGACCGCTTCAAGCCCGGCTGCCTCATCTGGGACGTGTGCGGCGTCAAAACCGCGGTGATGGAGGCGGCCAAGCGCCTGCCCCAGGGGGTGGACTTCATCGGCTGCCACCCCATGGCGGGCAAGGAGGTGTCCGGCATCGACAACGCCGAGAGCACCCTGTTCCGCAACACCCACTTCATCGTCACCCCCGGCCCCGGCGCCACTCAGGAGCACCTGGACCTGCTGCGGCGGATGGCGGACTGGTGCCGCTTCGGTGACGTGACCGTCACCACTCCTGAGCGCCACGACCAGATGATCGCCTACACCAGCCAGCTCATGCACGTCATCGCCGTGTCGGTGTGCGACAACGACGAGCTGTTCTCCTGCATGGGCTTCGAGGGCGGCTCCTTCCGGGACTGCACCCGGGTGGCGGCGCTGGACCCGGCCATGTGGACCCAGCTGTTCACCCTCAACGCCCCGGCGCTGTCCGGCATCGTGGCCCAGCTGGAGCAGCGCATCCGCCAGTACCGCCTGGCCATCGAGGCGGGGGATCAGGAGGCCCTGCGCGCCATGCTGGCCCACGCCTCCGGCCGGAAGAAACAGATCAACCTGGAACGGGTCCGGGGCGACGATGTGCGCCCCGCCTTCTGAATCATTTGACTCTGAATCATTTGACGCGGGCCGCCCCCGGTGGTATACTAGGGGCGGCGCGGCTTTGCGGAGAAAAAATTTGACAGCCGCCGGGAGGCTCTATGGGCTATATCATGGACCTGCGCGCCTTGGTGGGCCGCCGCCCCCTGATCCAGGTGGGATCCAGCGTCATTCTGGAGGACGCGCAGGGCCGCGTCCTGCTCCAGCTGCGCAGCGACGACCACTGCTGGGACTGCTCCGCGGCGGGCTCCATGGAGCCGGGGGAGTCCGCTCAGGACACCGCCCGCCGGGAGCTGCTGGAGGAGACCGGCCTGACCGCCCACCGACTGGAGCTGACGCAGGTGCTCTCCGGGCCGGACCAGCACTACGTCTATCCCAACGGCGACGAGGTATATAACGTGGACTTTGTATTTTTCTGCCGGGACTGGTCCGGCACGCCCCAGTGCCAGCCGGGCGAGGTGGAGCAGCTGCGCTTCTTCCCCTGGGACCAGCTGCCCCCCAACCTGTCCGCCCCCACGCGCACGTGGCTGCCAGACTGGGCCGCCCGCCATGGCAGATCGGGAAAAAACATTGGAATAGGAGAATGACTCTATGGAGAAAAAGCTGTTTCGCAGTCTGATTCTGCTCATCACCTACGCGGTGGTGCTGGTGGCGGTCATCGTCAAGCTGGACGCGGTGGGCGGCTGGCTGGCCGGGGTGGCCGGCGCGTTTCAGCCGCTGATCATCGGCCTGGTCATCGCCTTCATCCTGGACCGGCCCTGCAACTTCTTTGCCCGGCACTATGAGCGGCTCCTCCCCGGCCAGGTCCGGCGGGCCGCCCGGCCCCTGGCGGTGGTCACCGCGTACCTCACGGTCATCCTCTTCATCGCCGTGCTGGTGGCCCTGGTAGTCCCCGAGCTCACCCACAGCATTGAAATGTTCATCGGCAACCTGAGCACCTACGCCGCCAACTTCCAGGACCTGTACGACTGGGTGGTGGCCAAGCTGGACCTGGAGCAGCTGGCCAGCCTGGACCTGTCCTCCGGCATCAGCGAGTCCCTGCAAAAGCTGCTCACCGGCGCGCTGGACACGCTGACCAACACCCTGCCCCACCTGGTCACCATGACCAGCGTGGTGGTGTCCGGCGTCATCACCGGGGTGCTGGCGCTGGTGTTCTCCATCTACATGCTGTCCGGCGCACCCCGGCTCACCGCCCAGTGCCGCCGGCTGGTGAGGGCCTATCTCCCCCAGCGGGTATCCACGCGGGTGCTGTCCGTGGCCCGGCTGACGGTGGACACCTTCTCCAAATACGTCAACGGCCAGCTGGTGGAGGCCTGCATTCTGGGCGGGCTGTGCTTTGCCGGCATGTGCATCTTCCGCTTTGACTACGCCCCCCTGATCTCGGTCATCATCGGCGTGTCCGCCCTTATCCCCATCGCGGGGGCCTATCTGGGGGCCGCCGTGGCGGTGCTGCTGCTGGTGATGATCCGCCCCATGGAGGCCTTCTGGTTCCTGGTGTTCCTGGTCGCCCTCCAGCAGCTGGAGGGAAACCTTATCTACCCCCGGGTGGTGGGCACCACCATGGGCCTGCCCGGCATCTGGGTGCTGGCGGCGGTCACGGTGGGCGGCTCCCTGCTGGGCCTCATCGGCATGGTCATGAGCGTCCCCATCGCCGCGGTGGTCTACACCCTGCTGAAAAACGACCTGCGCGCCCGGCTGGCCGTCCCGGCCGCCCCCGCCGGGCCCGAGGAGCCCGGCCCCGGCGGCCAGGAGTGATTTCCACACATATTCCCCGGACAAACCCCATATGATGGACCATCTGAGAATCAAGGAGATGGTTCTATGGCATATGAAGGCGGCGTGTCCGCCCCCCACCACGTGGTAATTGAGGACCGGAAGAGCCTCACCGTGTCCGGCGTGGAGGACGTGGAGCGGTTTGATGAGAACACCATCGTGCTGTCCACCTCCCGGGGGGCCATGGTGGTGGCGGGGGAAAACCTGCACATCGAAAAGCTGTCCCTGGACGGCGGCGACCTGAAGGTGGACGGGGATATCGACTCGGTGAGCTATGAGGAGGAGAGCGGAGGCCGGGGCGGCTTCTTCTCCCGCCTGCTGCGCTGAGCCATGCACGTGGACATCGCGGCCCAGGCCGCCGTGTTCGGGCAGGGGCTGCTGCTGGGGGCGCTGCTGGGGCTGGTCTACGACGGGATGCGCACCCTGCGGCGCACCTCCCCGGTGCCCGGCCTGGCCTTCGCGCTGGACCTGCTGTTCTGGCTGGGCGCCGCGGCGGCGCTGTTCCTGTTCACCCTCTTGCGGGACGACGGGCGGGTGCGCATCTACCATATGGCCGCGGTGGCCCTGGGGGGCGGAACGTACTTCCTCACCCTGAGCCGCCTGGTGCTGCCCGCGCTGCTGGGTCTGGCGGAGCTGGCGCGCAGGCTTTGGCGGCTGCTCACCGCGCCGGCGCGGGCCGCGGCCAGGGGCGCGAAAAAATTTTTGGAAAATCAAAAAAAACTCTTCCAAAATTGGTTGGGTTGGTATAAAATGAATGTAGTATACCGTTTCTCAGGAAACGGGAAGGAGGGAGCGGCAGACCATGAAGCTCAAGCGCGCTGGCGTCGCCACAAAAATACTCGTGCTGGTGCTGCTGGCCGCAGTGGCCGCCGCTCTGCTGTCCACCCAGGCGCAGCTCAACGCCGCCCAGGCCGACCGGGACGCGCTCAACCGCCAGGTCCAGGCCCAGCGGGAGGCCAACGCCGCCCTGGAAGAAGGCATCGCCCGCAGCAGTGATCCGGACTATTTGGCCGACATCGCCCGCAGCAGGCTGGGCCTGATGGAACCCGGCGAGATCGAGTTTGTGGACTCCTCCAATTAAGAAGCGCGGAGAAGCGCAAAATTCCAATACATATTGAGAGGGAAAAAAGAGATTTATGGGGATTGAAGTTGGTTCTATTTTGGATGGAAAGGTGACGGGGATCACCAAATTTGGTGCGTTTGTGTCCCTTCCCGGCAACCGTTCGGGGCTGGTGCACATTTCCGAGATCGCCTATTCCTATGTCAACGACGTGCACGACCTGCTCAGCGAGGGTCAGGATGTCAAGGTGAAGGTCATCGGCATTGACGACAATAACCGCATCAACCTGTCCATCAAGCAGGCGCTGCCCCCGCCGCCCCGCCCTGAGCGCCGGCCCGGCCCGCGTCCCGGCGGTCCCGGCGACCGCCCCCCCCGGCCCGAGGGCGAACGCCGTCCGCCCAGCCGCCGTCCCGCTCCGGGGCGCGGCTTTACCCCGGAACCCGCCCAGCCCCGGGGACCGGCCAGCTTTGAGGACCAGCTGAAGCAGTTTATGCAGAGCTCCGACAGCAAGCTGTCCGAGCTCCACATGAACGAAAAGCGGGGCAATCGCCGCGGCGGAAGAAAATAGACCCGACACCAAAAGGGGGGACGCGGCCGCGTCCTCCCTTTCTTTTTTTACAGCTGGCCGCCGTCACGCCGCGAAGCAGGCCCGGCGCTTCTCCGCCCTTCTTCATAAAAAACGGCTCTTTTCCCCGTCCGGGAAAAGAGCCCAAGGGTATATTTGCGCGGGAGAATGGAATGACCGCATGGGATGCTCCCATGCCACGGCCTCGCGCCGCAGCTACAGCATACCACGGCGGGCGGAAAAAATTCGTCGAACCCTGCGCGCTCCCCACAGGACAAGGAGGAATCCCCATGCTCATCGTCAACGGCGTCGTCCACACCATGGAAAACGGCACCATCCCCAACGGCTTCGTCCTCATCCAGGGCGGCCGCATCGCCCAGGCGGGCCCCATGTCTCAGCTGCCGGAGGACGCCGGGCCCGGCCTCATCGACGCCGGCGGGGGCCACGTCCTGCCCGGCTTCATCGACGCCCACTGCCATCTGGGGCTGTACGGCTGCGGCGAGGGGGAGGACGATCTCAACCACGGCGCCGCCCCCTGCGCCCCTCAGCTTCGGGCGCTGGACGGCGCGGACCCCTTCAACCGCTACTTTGAGGAGGCTCGGCAGGCGGGAATCACCTGCGTCCACACCGGGCCCGGCTCCGCCAACCCCATCGGCGGGCAGTCCGTCCTGCTCAAAACCGCGGGCACGCTCATCGACCAGATGGCGGTGCGCGCCCCCGCCGCCATGAAGTTCGCCCTGGGGGAAAACCCCAAGCGGCACCACGGAACGCCGGGCTGCGCCAGCCGCATGGCCGCCGCCCAGCTCATCCGGGAGCAGCTCACCCAGGCGCTGAACTACGAGGCGAAATACGCCCGGGCCGCAGCGGACCCCGCCCTGGACGAGCCGGACTTCGACGCCCGGCTGGACGCCCTGCGCCCGGTGGTCACCGGCCGCCTGCCCGCCCACTTCCACGCCCACCGGGCGGACGACATCGCCACCGCCGTCCGGCTGTCCAAGGAATTCGGGCTGGACTGCGCCGTGGTCCACGGCACCGAGGGCCACCGCATCGCGGACTTTCTGGCCCGGGAGGGCGTCCCCGTCATCACGGGGCCCTTCCTCACCGACCGGAGCAAGCCGGAGCTTCAAAACCTCACCATGGAGAACACCGCCATTCTGGCCCGGGCGGGGGTGCAGGTGGCCATCTGCACCGACCACCCGGAGACCCCCATCGCCCTGCTCCCCTTCTGCGCCGCCATGGCCGCCCGGGCGGGGATGGACGAGGAGGACGCCCTGGCCTCCATCACCATCAACGCCGCCTGCATCTGCGGGGTGGGGAACCGGATGGGCTCCCTGGCCCCCGGCAAGGACGCGGACGTGGTGGTGATGGACGGCCATCCCTTCCACTGGCGCACCCGCGTCACCCACGTGCTCATCGACGGACAGGAGGTGGTCTGAATGGTGCGGGAAATCCAGGCGAACGACCTGTCCGGCGCCATCCGGGCGCTGTGCATCGAGGCCAACACCGTCCTGCCCCAGGACCTGCGGGACGCGATTTGTTCCGCCCGGAAAGCCGAGCCCTCCCCGGTGGGACAGGCCGTCCTGGGGGATCTGACGGAGAACTGGGAATTCGCGCAGGCCAAGGGCCTGCCCATCTGCCAGGACACCGGCATGGCGGTGGTGTTTTTGGACTGGGGGCAGGACTGCCACCTCACCGGCGGCAGCCTGGAGGACGCGGTGAACGAGGGCGTCCGCCGGGGCTATCTGGAGGGCCGTCTGCGGCTGAGCGTGGTAGGCGACCCCCTGCGGCGGGTAAACACCAACGACAACACTCCCGCCATCCTCCACCTGCGCATGGTCCCCGGGGACCGGGTGGATATCACCGTGGCCCCCAAGGGCTTCGGCAGCGAGAATATGACGCAGCTGCGCATGTTCAATCCCTCCGCCGGCGCGGAGCAGGTGGAGGACTTCGTGGTGGAGTGCGTGTCCCGGGCCGGGTCCAACCCCTGCCCGCCGGTGGTGATCGGCGTGGGGCTGGGGGGCACGTCGGAGGCGGCCGCCCTGCTGGCCAAGCGGGCCCTGCTGCGCCCCGCCGGGGCGCGCCACCCCGACCCCTTCTACGCCGCCATGGAGGAGCGGATTTTGGACCGGGCCAACCGCCTGGGCATCGGCCCCCAGGGGCTGGGCGGGCGGACCACGGCGCTGTCCGCCGCGATTTTGACCCAGGGGACGCATATCGCGGGACTGCCCTGCGCGGTGAATCTGGGGTGCCACGTGACGCGGCACGCCCATACGGTGCTGTAGGGCGCTAAAATCAAATTTATCCAACGGCGCGTCTTTTCTTCTCTTGATGATTGTGGTATACTATGAAAACTGCGCTTTCTTTAGGAGGTTTTCCCCATGTAAAAAGCCCTTTCCAATCAAAAATCATCCTTTGGAGGGACTGTCATGTCACAATACGAATCCGAAATTAAGCGGCGGAGGACCTTCGCCATCATCTCCCACCCGGACGCGGGCAAAACCACCCTCACGGAAAAATTCCTGCTCTACGGCGGGGCCATCGCCCAGGCTGGCGTGGTCAAGGGCAAGAAAAACGCCCGGGCCGCCACCTCCGACTGGATGGAGATTGAAAAGCAGCGGGGCATCTCCGTCACGTCCTCCGTGATGCAGTTCCAGTACGAGGGCTTCTGCATCAACATCCTGGACACCCCCGGCCACCAGGACTTCTCCGAGGACACCTACCGCACCCTCATGGCCGCCGACTCCGCCGTCATGGTCATCGACGCCGCCAAGGGCGTGGAGGCCCAGACCCGGAAGCTCTTCAAGGTGTGCCGCCTGCGGGACATCCCCATCTTCACCTTCATCAACAAGATGGACCGGGAGGCCCGGGACCCCTTCGAGCTGTGCCAGGAGCTGGAGCACGAGCTGGGCATCGACACATACGCCGTCAACTGGCCCATCGGCTGCGGCAAGGCGTTCCAGGGCGTCTACGACCGGGAGCGCAAACGCATCATCCACTTCACCTCCAACGGCGGGTCCAAGGCCGCCACCGCCACCGAGGTCAGCCTGGACGACCCGGAGCTGGCAAATCTGATCGGCCAGTCCTTCCGGGACCAGCTCAGCGACGAGATCGAGCTGCTGGACGGCGCCTCCTGCGAGTTCGACATGGACCGGGTGCGCCACGGACAGCTCTCCCCGGTATTCTTCGGCTCGGCGCTGACCAACTTCGGCGTGGAGCCCTTCCTGGAGGACTTTCTGCGCATGACCACCGCCCCCCTCCCCCGCACCGCCGGAGAGGAACTCATCGACTCCTTTGACGACGGCTTCTCCGCCTTTGTGTTCAAGATCCAGGCCAACATGAACAAGGCCCACCGGGACCGCATCGCCTTCATGCGGGTGGTGTCCGGCAAATTTGAGGCGGACAAGGAGGTCTACCACGTCCAGGGCGGCAAAAAAATCAAGCTCTCCCGGCCCCAGCAGCTCATGGCCGCCGAGCGGGAGATCATTGAGGAGGCCTACGCCGGGGACATCATCGGCGTGTTCGACCCGGGCATCTTCTCCATCGGGGACACCCTGTGCACCGCCGCCCATAAGTTCCGGTTCGACCCCATCCCCACCTTTGCCCCCGAGCACTTCCGCCGGGTGCGCTCCATGGACACCATGAAGCGCAAGCAGTTCCTCAAGGGCATGGAGCAGATCGCCCAGGAGGGCGCCATCCAGATCTTCAAAACCCCTTACTCCGGCATGGAGGAGGTCATTGTGGGCGTCGTCGGCACCCTGCAGTTCGACGTGCTGGAGTACCGGCTGAAAAACGAATACGGCGTGGATTTGTACGCCGAGAGCCTGCCCTATGAGTACCTGCGCTGGCTCCATCACGACGGGGACGAGCCTCTGCGAGCGGAGGACCTCACCCTCCCCGGGGACGCCATGCTGGTGGAGGACTACCGGCAGAACCAGCTGCTGCTGTTCGCCTCCCAGTGGTCCATCAGCTGGACCGCGGAGCGCAACAAGCAGATCACCCTGTCCGAGTTCGGCGGGGCCAGGTTTTGAGCGTGAGGACGCCCGCCGGAAGAAAAAACTTCCCGGCGGGCGCCGCTTTATCCGGGGAAGCGCCATTCTAAAAACTGTAAGGAGGGTCATCTCCATGAACAAGCTGCTGCTCGTCACCGGCGACATCGCCGCCGGCAAATCCACGTTTTCCTCGCTGCTGTCCCAGCGGTACGGCGTCGCCGTATTTCAAAAGGACATCGTGAAAGAGGTCCTAAGCGGCCGTCTCAGCTTTCACCGCCGGGAGGACAACCAGGCCCTCTCCTACGCCGCTGTGGACCTGATGTGCCACGTATTTTCCCAGACCGCGCCCACCGGCGCCAGCCTCATTCTGGAGGCGAACTTCCACACCTGGGAGCTGGAGGCGCTGCACGCCTCCGCCGCGGAGCACCGCTACGACGTGCTGACCCTCATTCTCCGGGGCAGCCCGGAGGTTCTGCACCGCCGGTACCTGCACCGTATGCACGAGGAAAACCGCCATCCCACCCATCTGGTCGCCGCGCTCCACGAGGTGGAGGACTTCATCCAGGTGGCCCAGGACCTCCGGGCGGAGCCGGTCCCCGGGGACACCCTCACCATAGAGGCCACCGGCTTCTCCTACCAAACCGATCCGGCCATTCTGGCCCAAATCGACGCCTTCATGGGGGGCTGACCCGGCCCGCCCGAAGCGTATCGCGCCCCACCTCTCCCCGCTCCCACAGCAGGGCCAGCACCTGATCGGCGCAGTCCGGAGGCAGCTCCACCCCCTGCGCCGTCAGGGCGAGGCCGCCCAGCCCGCCGCCCTCATACAGCTCCACCCGCCGGCCCCAGCGGCCGCCGTCCGGCCCAAAGGCCACGGTGGCGTGGGCCCCCGCCGGGCGGGGCGTCACCGGCAGGCCGCACTTCGCCTGAAGATACCGGGCGTAATCCTCCCCGCCGGGGGCGTCGATGAGCAGCCCCCGCACCTGGGGGCACAGCCGCTCCGCCGCCCGCTCCAGCTCCCCGCACAGCCGGGGGGCGGACAGGGCCACCCTCCCCCGGCCCGGAGGCACGCCCTCCGCCGCCAGCGCGCCCAGGGCCAGCACGTCGGCGCACCCCCGCCAGAAGGGCAGCGGGTCCACCGGACGCAGCAGCGTGAGCCGTTCCCGCCAGGGAAAGTCCCTGTCCAGGATCACCCGGCCCGCGCCCGCCCGCGCCAGCATCCGCTCCGCCCGGCGCAGCCGCCGCCTGAGCCGCCAGGGCGAGAGTCCCTCCGGCGCGTACACCACGGCGCGCACCACCGCGAGCGGCCCCAGGCGGTCCTCCTCCAACCGGGAGCGGCCCCGCTCCCGCGCCAGCACCAGCCGGCCCACCATGTCCACCACCTCACCCACACACATATGCGCCGCCCCCGGCATACATTCCCTGGCATACAGTCCCAGGGGAATTTTGGGAAGTGTCCCTTCCCGGTTGACATACCTGGGGGAACTCGGTATAATAAAAGGCAATTCCGTCCGCACACAGATGGGCGAGACCTTGAGTATAACACGGAGATGCGGGCCCATGATTCGATTGATCGACGTACATAAAGAATACGACAACGGCACCAAGGCCCTGCGGGGAATCAACCTGCGCATCGAGGACGGGGAGTTTGTGTTCCTGGTGGGCCCGTCCGGCTCGGGCAAGTCCACCATCGTCAAGCTGCTCACCGCCGAGGTCACCGCCTCCCAGGGCCGGGTCATCGTCAACGGCTATAACCTGAACAACATCCGCCGCTGGCAGATCCCCCACATGCGGCGCACCCTGGGCATCATCTTTCAGGACTTCCGGCTCATCGAGAAAAAGACGGTGCAGGGCAATCTGGAGTTCGCCATGCGCACCGTGGGCGCCAGCTCGCGGGAGATGCGCAAGCGCATTCCCTACGTGCTGGACCTGGTGGGCCTGGACGGGAAGGAGGACGCCTTCCCCACCGAGCTGAGCGGCGGCGAGCAGCAGCGGGTGGCCATCGCCCGGGCGCTGGTGAACAACCCCAAAATGATTATCGCTGACGAGCCCACCGGCAACCTGGACCCCCGGCGCTCCCTGGAGATCATGACCCTGCTGGAGCGGATCAACGCCATGGGCACCACCATGCTGGTGGTCACCCACGCGCGGGAGCTGGTCAACCGCTTTTCCAAGCGGGTGGTGGCCATCAAGGACGGCGAAATGATCCGGGACGGTCAGGGAGGCTATTACAGAGCATGAGAAAATTCAACTTGGGCTATTTCATCAAAGAGGGCTTTGTGAGCATCTTCTCCCACGGCCTGATGTCCTTCGCCGCGGTGTGCATGATCGTGGCCTGCCTCATCATCATGGGCTCCTTCTCCCTGCTGGCCATCAACGTGGACGAGCAGCTCAAGCAGCTGGAGGAGGAAAACGAGTTCCTGGTCTACGTGGACGAGTCCTTCTCCTTCCAGCAGGTTCAGCAGCTCATGGAGCGGGTGCGGCAGGTGGACAACGTGGCCGAGGTGGAGTTCATCACCAAGCAGGAGGCCAAGGCCGCCCTGGTGGGGAAATACGGCAATAACGGCCTGTACGCCACCATGCCCGACGAGGTGCTGCGCGACCGGCTTTCCGTCCGCGTGGCCGACCTGGAGCGCTTCACCGAGACGGTGGACACGGTGCGCGCCCTGCCCGGCGTGGCCAACTACCGGGCGGAGAGCGAGGTGGCCGAGGGCTTCGTAACCGCGCGCAACGCCGTCACCGCCCTGGCCTATGTGCTCATCGGCATTCTGGCGGCGGTGTCGCTGTTCATCATCTCCAACACCACCCGGCTGGCCGCCTTCTCCCGGCGGGAGGAAATCGCCATTATGAAGATGTGCGGCGCCACCGACGGCTTCATCCGCTGGCCCTTCATTGTGGAGGGGCTGCTCCTGGGCGTCATGGGGGCGGTAGCCGCCTTCTTCCTCCAATGGGGGGTGTACGCCGCCGTGTGCCGCGCCCTGACGAACAGTGGCGCCACCGCCCTGTTCACCCTGATGGACTTCCGGGAGATCTGGACCCGGGTGCTCCAGGTGTTCCTGCTGGCCGGCTCCGTCATCGGCATGCTGGGCTCCAGCTTCGCCATCCGCAAGTTCCTTCAGGTTTGACCCCGCCCCGCTGACAAAGGAGGACCGGCATGAAGAAAAAAACTCAGCGCATCATCGTCATTGTGCTGGCGGCGGTGCTGCTGCTGTCCCTGCTGGCGTCCGCCCTGGCCGCCATCGCCTACGCCGACGTGACCAAGGAGGATATCCAGAACCTCAAGAACGACCTCAGCGACATCCAGGCCCAAAAAAAGGAGGTCGAGGCCCAGCTGGCCAAGATCCGCGACGACCTCAGCCAGGCCGAGGAGCAGATGGAGCTCATCCAGGGCCAGGTGGTGCTCACCGAGGAGGAGATCAACACCAGCCAGGCCCTGCTGGACCAGTACGACCTCCAAATCGCCCAGAAGGAGGCCGATATCCAGCGCCTGGAGCAGCAGGAGGAGGCGCAGTACCAGGAATTCTACCGGCAGGTGCGCTGGATGGAGGAGACGGGCAGCGTGTCCTATCTGTCCATCCTGTTCGAGGCGTCCAGCTTCTCCGAGATGCTGGATTACGCCATGCTCATCGCTGACATCATGGACTACTCCAACCGCATCATCGACCAGCTCAACGCCACCCAGGCCCAGCTGGGCGCCGCCCGGGACGATCTGGCCGCAGGCCGGGCGGACCAGGCCGAGGTGCAGCAGGCGCTGGAAGCGAAGAAGGCCGAGCTGGAGGACCAGCACGCCCAGGCCCAGATCCTGCTCAACAAGATCGCCGCCTCCGAGAGCGAGGCGGCCGCCAAGGCCAAGGAGCTGGCGGAGAGCGAGGCCAAGATCAACAAAGAGCTGAAAGAGTCCGAGCGCAAATACGCCGCCCAGATCGCCGCCCTGGAAGCCCAGCAGAACGCCAGCATGAACAGCGGCGACTGGTACTGGCCTCTGCCGGGCCGGTATAAGATCTCCTCCCTGTTCGGCAGCCGGGCCGACCCCTTCACCGGCAAGCGGGACCATCACACCGGCACCGACATACCCGCCCCCGGCGGCACCCCCATCTACGCCGCCAAGACCGGCGTGGTCACCACGGTGAACAAAAACCAGAACGCCTCGTCCTACGGCTACTACTGCATCATCAGCCACGGAAACGGCTACGTCACTCTGTACGCCCACCAGAACCAGGTGCCCATCGTCCAGGAGGGGCAGACGGTGCAGAAGGGCCAGGTCATCGGCTACGTGGGTTCCACGGGGCGCTCCACCGGCAACCACCTGCACTTCGAGCTGCGCATCAACAGCGTGCGCAACGACGTGCTCAAGCTCTACCCCGGCATGACCTTCACCTCCCCCAGCGGCGCAAAGATGAAGGGAGGCTGAGCCCTGCCGGCGCGGGACGCGGATCAAAACACATAAAACCCAGGGGCGCGGGGAAAACCCGCGTCCCTGTTCCATTTTCAGCAGGGAGGTTTTGAATCATGAACGAGCAGACGGTACACACACGCAGGCGCCGCGGCTGGCAGCTGGCGGGCTGGGTCAAAATCCTCATCACGGTGGCGCTCACCCTGGCGGTATCCGCCGGGGCGTGGTGCCTGCTGCTGGGCCCCAGCGGCCTGGCCATGGTGCAGACCTACCTGCTGGCCCGGTTCGCCTTCGTGGAGGAGGACGCCGACCTGGGCCGCGCGGTGGACGCGGGGCTGAACGCCTTTGTGAACGGGCTTGGGGACCGCTGGTCGTACTACCTGGACCAGGAGCGCCACCAGGCCACCAACCAGCGCCGGGCCAACAACTACGTGGGGGTGGGCGTCACCGTCTCCTATGAGCGGGAGGAGGGCCTGCTGGTCCAGTCCGTCACCCCGGACGGCCCCGCAGACAAGGCCGGGGTAATCCCCGGGGACGTCATCACCGCCGTGGACGGCCAGTCCATCGCCGGGGACGCCCGGGAGCAGGGCGCGGACCTCATCCGTGGGGAGTCCGGCACCCAGGTGACCCTCACCCTGCTGGGCGAGGACGGCGCCGCGCGGGACGTGATTTGCACCCGGGCCACCATGCGCAACTCCTCCGCCAGCGGGCGGATGCTGGAGGAGAACACAGGCTATGTCAAGCTGGACAATTTCTATTCCGGCTCATCCGACAGCTTCCAGCGCGAGGTGGACGCCCTGCTGGACCAGGGCGCGCAGCGCCTGGTGGTGGACCTGCGCAGCAATCCCGGCGGCTACATCTCGGAGCTGGAAAAAATCCTGGACTACCTGCTGCCCGAGGGTCCGGTGTTCACCCAAAAACCCCGGTGGGGCTTCCAGTCGGTATACCAGTCGGACGCCGCGTGCGTGGACCTGCCCATGGCGGTGCTGGTGAACCAGGACAGCTACTCCGCGGCGGAGCTGCTGGCCGCCCAGCTGCGCGAGAGCGCGGGCGCGCCCATCGTGGGCGAGCTAACCTCCGGCAAGGGGTACTCCCAGATCACCTTCCCGCTGGCCAACGGCGGCGGGCTGGGGCTGTCCACCGCCGCCTACTGCACCGGCAGCGGCCGCTCCCTCATCGGAGAGGGGCTCACCCCCGACCGCACCCTCTCCCTGCCCGAGGGGGCGGCCATCGGCGGGGCGGACGACGTTCAGCTCCAGGCGGCCGTGGAGCTGCTCACGGACGGGGCCGGATAAAATCACAGGACCGCCACCGGGCAATCCGGCGGCGGTCCTTTCTGTTCGTATTATCAAACCATTGTTTCAGGAGAACATTTGTCAAGGGGGACTTTACCTAAAAGATGAAATCCCCCAATAAACTGGAATTCTGATAAGACATAATTTATTACATTTATGGTTGCACTTCAAAACGTTTTCTTTTCATTTTAATTCCAATACATATTTGTATGCACTTTCATCGGGGTTTTGAAAATATTTCTCTTCGATCCGATCCAGGTGATAGCCACATTTTTCAAAGACTGTTTGCATTGCTTTATTGGAGCTTCTTGTCTCTCCGCAAAAACGCTTCATTCCTATCACTGACATCTCATCTCGAACATGGTTCATCAATTTACAGGCCAGGCCGTGTCCTCTATATTTCGGATGGACGGAGATATTCATGATCTTAATATAGTCTTTTTCGCCCTTCCAATTATAGATAAAGGCATTAGCTACTAAGTTTTCCTCATCCAAAAATGCATAATATAAAGCTCTTTCATCCTCCATCAAGTCTTTCCAGTCCGCTGCTTTCCAGAAATCCGTCGGAAAATTAAGCTTATCAAAAGCCATAACTGTTTCCAAGTACTCAGAATCAAGTTGCTTTAATCTGATCATCTTGCACCCCCCATTCAAATTCCGATTTGTCGATTTGTCACGAGCCAAGTATACCACCAATAGGAATGACATTCAACCCTCATTTATAGGTGCTGATAGTAGTGGCAAGCAATGCACAGGTATATACCCTGTGCCGCTTGTTGGTGGCCGAAGGCTCCAAGCCCCCAGTAATCGGCACAGCTACGTCCGATGCACAAGCCGCCGTTGGCGTCTGCTGGCATATACCGGCAGGGAAGGACGCCCCCGGTGGAGCCGCCCCGGTGGGTGCACGGCTGCCGTCAGGCAGTACCACCGACGGCCTTGGCCGGTGGTGAGTAAGTGCGCCCTTAGCAGAGGGCCGACAAAGAAAACGGAGCGCCCAGGTCATCCCCGGACGCTCCGCCTTCGGTTCCCTTCTGCTGGTCGAACACCGCCTTTTCAGCCTGTGTCATTTTGCCACAAATGAACCGTCAGCTATGTAATGTATTCGGTGGTGAAACCACCTTTTACACAATACATCTCACGTGAAACATTTTGGGATGAGCGCCCTCACTTGCGCAGGAAGATGACCCCCAGGGTGTTGGGCCCGCAGTGGCAGGAGATGGTGCAGCCCGCCACGGCGGTGATCACCTCGCGGAAGCCGAACTGCCGCACCATATCGCAGACATTCTCCGGAATGCTGGGGTCGCAGCGGGTATGGACCACAAACACCCGGTCCTGGTCCACGTCCTTGCCGGCCAGCTGGTCCAACACATAGTCGGAGAGCACCTTGTCGAAGGCGCCGCGGTACTTCTTGCCCACGTTCATCCGGCCGTCGGACAAAACGATGCAGGGCTTGAGCTTCAGCAGATTGGCCCCCAGGGCCACCACCGACGAGCACCGGCCCCCCTTGGCCAGGTAATCCAGCTTGTCCACCACGAAGGTGGTGTCCACCCGGGCGGTCATCTCCTCCAGCATGGCTTTGATCTCACCGATGTCCGCCCCGCGCTGGGCCGCCTCGGCGGCGGCCACCGCCAGAATGCCCTGGCCCACGGTGAGATTTCGGGAGTCCACCACGTGGACGTTGGGGTAGTCCTCCGCCGCCACCAGGGCGTTTTGGTAGCAGCAGGAAAATTCGCTGCCGATGGTAATGTGGAGCACCTCGTCGTACTGGGGCGAGAGCTGGGCGAACAGCTCCTGATAGTCCGCGATGTTGACGGCGGCGGTGGTGGGCAGCTGGCCGCCCTCCTCCACGTGGCGGAAGATATCCTCCGGGCCCGCGTCCACGCCGTCCCGGTAGGTTTTCCCCCCGAAGGAGACGTACAGCGGAACCATGGTGATCTGATAGCGCTCCAGCAGCTCGGCGGGCAGGTCGCAGGTGCTGGTGGCGGTAATTTTGATGGACATGCCAAAACCTCCCATTTTCGGTTGATTGCGCGGCCCAACACAGCCCCGGCGGACCGAATTGGCACGATTATACCAGACCGCGCCGGGAATTGCAAGGGCGGATCACCGCTCCCTCAGAGATAGCCGTACTTTTTCCTCTTGGCCGCCAGAAAGGCCAGCGTCACCGCCACCGCCATCATCTCCGCCGCCACGATGGACCACCAGATGCCGTCCAGCCCCCACAGGGCGGAGAACAGCACCACCGCCGCGCACTGGAACACCAGGGTGCGCAGAAAGGAGATCAGCGCCGAGGTCAGCCCGTCGTTGAGGGCGGTGAAGAAGGAGGAGCCGAAAATGGCCAGCCCGGAGAACAAAAAGGAGATGGAGAAGATGGAAAAGGCTTGGGCGGTCAGGTCCAGCAGTGCCCGGTCGTACCCCACGAAGAGGACGGCCAGCGGCCTGCCCAGCCCCTCCCCCGCCAGGCACATCGCCACGGAAAAGGCGGCAATCAGCATCCCGCTGCGCCGCAGCAGGCCCTTGAGCTCCTCCCGGTCCCCCGCCCCGTGATGGTAGCCCACCACGGGCGCCGCGCCCACAGCGTAGCCGATGAAAATGGCCTGGAACACCAGGCTGACGTACATCAGCACCCCGTAGGCGGCCACGCCGTCCTCCCCCGCCTTGGCCATGAGCTGGGCGTTATAGAGCATGGCCACCACCGACGCAGATATATTGCTCATCAGCTCGGACGCGCCGTTGGCGCAGGCTCTGAGCAGCGTCCGGCCGTCAAACCGGCACCGCCCCAGCCGCAGCAGGCTGGCGTTGCGCCGCCCGAAGTAGGCCAGGGGTATCACGCCGCCTACCAGCTGGCTGATGGCGGTGGCCGCCGCCGCGCCCTCCAGCCCCCAGCGGAACGCCCCCACAAACAGCGCGTCCAGCGCCATGTTGGCCGTCCCCGCCGCCACGGTGACGGCCAGCCCCAGCTTGGGCTTCTCCGCCGTGACAAACAGACACTGAAATTCCGACTGGAGGATGAAAAAGGGCAGGGCCAGGGCGATGATCCGCCCGTAGGTCACGCTGTCCTCCAGCAGCTGGCCCTGGGCCCCCAGCGCCCGCGCCAGGGCGGGCATGAAGAGCAGTCCCGCCGCCGCCAGCACCACGCCGCTCCCGGCCGCGGCGTACACCAGCAGGGAGAAGATCCCGTTGGCCTGCGCCCGGTTTCCCTCTCCCAGGGTCTTGGCGATGAGGGCGCTGCCGCCGGTGCCGAACATGAACCCGGCGCAGCCCAGAATCATCAGCACCGGAAAGATGAAATTCACCGCCGCAAAGGGGGTCTTTCCGGCGAAATTGGACACAAAAAAACCGTCCACCACCCCGTAAATGGAGGTGAACACCAGCATGACGATGGACGGAAAGGTAAAGCGCAGCAGGCGCTTGCAGTCAAAATGGTCGGATAGCTGAATCATGATAGTCTCTTGCGCTCCTATTCTGTGTGAAGGTCCTCGATTCCACTGCGCAGGGCGGTGAGGTAGCGCTCCGCCAGCGCCAGATACTGCTCCAAGTCCTGGGCCGGCCAGCCGGCCAGAATCCCCTTTTCCACCGCGATGAGCCGGGCCACGGTGCGCTCCGCCAGCGCCCGGCCGGCCGGCGTGAGGCACACATCCTTGCTCCTCCGCCCTGCGGGCTCCACAAAGGCCAGCCCCTCCCCCTCCAGCTTGCGCAGGGCGGAGTTGACGGTCTGCTTGCTCAGGCCGCTGCGGCGGCACACCTCCCGCAGGGAGCAGCGGCAGTCCCCCTCCCACAGGGCATAGAGAATCCGCATGGCGCTGTCCGACAGCCCCAGGCGCAGGGCGGCCTCGTGGTAAGCCGCGTCGGTCTCCCCGATCAGGTAGTTGAAGCGCCGAAGCGCCTTTGAAATTGGGTCCATGGCGCACCTCCGCGGAACGTATGAAATCGTACTGATTTGTCATTATAGTACGATATCATACGGTTGTCAAGCCCCTTAAAGGCGGCGGGGGTCATCCCCCCCGCCGCCTTCCGCGTCAGGCCAGGCCCAGCAGCCGCGCCGCTGCCGTCACCACAAAGCACAGCCCCAGCCCCAGCGCCGTGGGCAGGACGATGGCCAGTACCGTCCACTTCACGCTGCCCGTCTCCTTCCAGATGGTGAGGCAGGTGGTGGAGCAGGGCCAGTGGAACAGGGAGAACAGCATGGCGCACACCGCCGTCAGCCACGTCCAGCCCTGCTGGGTGAGCAGCTGCCCCAGCGCCGCCAGACTGTCAAACTCCACCAGGCTGCCGGCGGACAGATAGGCCATGAGCATCACCGGCAGGACGATCTCGTTGGCGGGCCAGCCCAGGATGAAGGCCATCAGAATCACCCCGTCCAGCCCGAACCACCGGGCGAAGGGGTCCAGAACGCCGGTGCAGCGGGCCAGCAGAGAGACGTCCCCCACCGCGGCGTTGGCCATCAGCCAGATCACCGCCCCCGCCGGGGCGGCTACCGCCACCGCACGGCCCAGCACAAACAGCGTGCGGTCCAGCACCGAGCGGACCACCACCTCCCCCACCCGGGGCCTGCGGAAGGGGGGCAGCTCCAGGGCGAAGGAGGAGGGCATCCCCTTGAGCACCGTGGCGGACAGCAGGCGGGAGCAGCCCAGCGTCCCCGCCACACCCAGCACCAGCGTGGCCAGCAGCAGCGCCGCCCCCTCCAGCGAAGCCAGCATTCCCGCCCTGCCCCCCACAAAAAAGATGGTGATGAGGGCGATGAGGGTGGGAAATTTCCCGTTGCAGGGCACCAGAGAGGCGGTGAGAATGGCGATGAGCCGCTCCCGAGGGCTGTCGATGATGCGGCAGCCGGTCACTCCGCAGGCATTACAGCCCATCGACATGCATATGACTGATATGATTTTGCTCCACGCCCAGGCTCGCCAGCTCCATAATCATCCGCCTGGCCTGCCCGGGCAGCTGGTCCGGCCGCTCCACACAGCCCGCCGGGCTCTCCCGCAGGGAGCCGTCGGCCATGACGCTGCGCACCGTTACGCCCTCCGGCGGTGCCTTTGCCATCTCCATCACCTCGCCCATGGCTATGCGCGCCGGGGGCAGCCCTATGCCTTCGCGCCCCAAAAATGGTTGCAAAAAACCGCCGGTCATGCTATGATGGTCCTGCGCGGTTTTTGCCGCTTCAGGCGGACCGCTCCGGCCGCCGCAGTCCGTCCAAGACAGAAAGAGGGTATCCCCGTGAAGATTTGGAAAATCGCTTCCGGCGGCCTGTCCATCGCCGTCAGCCTGTTTGTGGTCTGCCAGTCCTTTTGGGGCGGGGCGCTGAACCTCCTGGCGGGGGATCAGCCGTCGGGCGCCGCCGGACTGGTGGTGGCCGCCATGCTGCTGGCGGGAGGCATCGTCTCCATCGCCTCCAGCGGGGGCAGCCTGGGCGCCGACATCGCCATGATTACCCTGTACGGCGTGGGCGCGCTGGTGGGATTCACCATGTCGGGGAACTACGCCGACCTGATGCTGTGGGCGCTGTGGTGCTTCCTGTGCGCCGTCATGGCCCTGGTGGACTTCGTGGTGGCCTATAACCAGGACGACAATATCTATGAGGACTATTCCTCCCACGTCCCCCCCACCGGCCCCCCCACCCTGCGCGCCGTGGTCATGGAGCCCAACAAAAAAAAGCGGGAAGCCGCCATCGACTCCCTGCCCGAAAAGGAGGCCAAGAGCTACCTCAAGCAGCTGGTCACCGCCTTCATGAACCGGGAGCCCATCAAACCCCCCGGCATCGACGACGACCAGCCCGCGGGGCAGACCGTCATCACCGTCGTGCTCTCCCTGGTGGCGGTGGCCGTGGTGGGCACCATCGTCTTTTTCGCGGTCCGGGGCCTGCTCCCCACCGGCCAGAACCCGGAGCCCGCCGCCTCCCCCTCCCTCTCCCCCAGCCCCAGCGCCGCCGCGTCCCAGGAGCCAAGCCCCTCCCTCCAGCCCTCCGAGTCCCTCCCCGCCGGTCCCGCCGGCGACCTGGGGGACTACTACGTGGAGATCAAGAGCGCCGTGCTCACCACCGACCACAGCGGCAATCAGGCCATTCTCATCACCTACTCCTGGACCAACAACGGCCAGGAGACCACCAACGCCCTGTCCGCCTTCATTGAGCGGGCCTTCCAGGACGGGGTGCAGCTGGACTCGGCCACCATCCTGTCCACCAACCCCCAGTACTCCGCAGGCACCGCCCTGCGGGACCTGCGCCCCGGCGCCACCACCGACGTCCAGCGCGCCTATCTGCTGCCCCAGGACACCTCCCCCGTGGAGTTCGAGGTCTTTGAGTTCCTGGGGGACGCCGAAACCGGCGTGACCATGACCTTTGACCCGGCCAGCCTCCCTGTGGTGGAGTGACCGCAGGCGGCCTTTCCAATCAGATAACCCCCGCCCGGCCCTCAGCCCGGCGGGATCAAGAGGGGAGAACGGCCCGCCGCCGTCCTCCCCTCCCATCTTTTTGAGGAGGGACGCCTATGCGGGAGCGGACCATGACGGTGGCGGGCTACGCCCGGGTCTCCACCGAGCACCAGCTGGAAAACTACTCCATCGAGGAACAGACCGGACGGCTGCGGGCCTTCTGCGCCGCCCGCGGGTGGACGCTGGGGGAGCTATATGTGGACGGGGGCTACTCCGGCGGCACCACCCAACGGCCCGCCCTGCAGCGGATGCTGGAGGCCGTCCGCCGGGGCGGCGTGGACGCGGTGGTGGTCTACAAGCTGGACCGGCTGTCCCGCTCCCAGAAGGACACCCTCACCCTCATTGAGGACGAGCTGCTGGCCCACGGCGCCGACTTTGTGTCCATCAGCGAAAACTTTGACACCTCCACCCCCTTCGGCCGGGCCATGATCGGCATTCTCTCCGTCTTTGCCCAGCTGGAAAAGGACCAGATCACCGAGCGCTTCACCATGGGCCGCATCGGCCGCAGCCGGGCGGGGTACTACCACGGCGGCTCCCGCCCCCCCACCGGGTACGATTACCGGGACGGGCTCTTACAGGTGAACGAGTACGAGGCCATCCAGGTGCGGGAAGCCTTCGCCCTGCTGCTGGCGGGGCGCTCCGTCAACGCCGTCAGCCGGGAGCTGAGCGCCCGCTACACCACCAAGTGGACCCCCGCCAAGGTGCTGAGCGTGCTAAACAACACCGTCTACACCGGTAAGGTCCACTTCCGCGGGCAGGACTACGACGGCATCCACCCGCCCCTGGTGGACACGGACGACTTCCAGGCCGCCGCCCGTCTGCTCCGCGGCCGGGGGACGGCCCAGACCGCCCCCCTGAAGTCCCCCTTCCGGGCGGGGTACTTCTTGAGCGGGCTGGTGTGGTGCGCCCGGTGCGGCGCGCGCTACAGCGCCGTCCACGGCTGCTACCGGTGCTATTCCCGGTCCAAGTGCTCCCCCAAGTTCGTCCGGGACCCGGACTGCCGGAACCACAGCTGGCCCATCGGAGAGCTGGACCGGCTGGTGGAGGGGCAGCTGGCCGCCCTGCTCACGCCGGAGGTGCTGGCCGGCGTTCTCTCCCCCCAGAGCGGTCCGCCCGCCGCTGAAGCCGCCCCCCAGGCCCTGCAAAAGCAGATCGCCGGACTGGATGGGCAGACCGCCCGGCTCATCCAGCTCTACCAGGTGGAGGCCCTCCCCCTGGAGGAGGTGGAGCGGCGGGCCGGGGCGCTGCGGGCGGAGCGGGAGCGGCTCCAGGCCCGGCTGGACGCCCCGCCTCCCTCCCCCGCCTCCCAGCAGCCGGAGGAGTGGGCCCGGCGCTTCTGGGCGGGCTTTGCCGCCTCCGGGACGGACAGCCGCCGGATGCTGGCCGCCTCCCTCATTGAGCGGGTGGAGGTGGACGGCCTTTCGGTGAGCATCTACTGGCGGCTGTGACGCAAAGTCATATCCGCCATGCACATGGTCAGGCACTGCTTCCCGCAGGCCCGGCATTTCTGAAAGGCGTGGTCCATGACAAAGGCCACCCGGGGCAGGTATCCCAGGTCCTCCAGCAGGGTGAACAGGGGAAAGAAGATGGCCATAGGGGGCAGCATCACCGCCACCACCCAGGCGGTCACCCGGTACACCCCGTCCAGCAGAATGCCGGACAGCCATGCCGGCGCCCCCGCCAGAAGGCCCTCCAACCCGTCCCCGATCCGGGCAAAGAGGGCGGTGAGCAGGGCGGACGGCCCGTTGGCCCCCGCCACCGTCAGCCACACCACCAGCCCGAACAGCAGCAGCATAATGGGGATGCCGGTAGTCTTGGAGGTAAGCAACCGGTCCAGCCGCCGCTGGCGGCGCAGGCGGTCCGCCCGCTCTCCCCGCACTACCTGGGCGGCGTACCGCTCGGCCAGGGTGACCCGCTCCCGGGGCTCCCGGCGGGGGGCGGCGGGGGCGTCCGCCCGCACCAGCCGGGCGATGGCCCCCTTCAGCTCCTCCAACCCCTCCTGCCGCCCGGCGGCGGTGCCCACCACAGGCACTCCCAGCCGCTGGGACAGGGCGGACAGGTCCACCTCCACCCCCAGGCGCTGGGCCTCGTCCAGCAGGTTGACGCACACCAGCACCTTTCCCGTCAGCTCCATCACCTGAAGGACCAGGATGAGGTTGCGCTCCAGACAGGTGGCGTCGCACACCACCACCACGGCATCCGCCTGGCCGCTTTCGATGTAGTCCCTGGCCACCGCCTCCTCCTGGGAGTGGGTCGCCAGGGAATAGGTTCCGGGCAGGTCCACCAGCTGGTACTCCTGCCCCTGGTAGACGTATTCTCCCCGAGCGGTGGACACGGTTTTACCCGCCCAATTCCCTGTATGCTGCCGCATTCCGGTCAGCGCGTTGAACAGGGTGGACTTGCCCACGTTGGGATTGCCCGCCAGCGCCACCCGGTTCATGTGGCCACCGCCCCGGCGGCCACCTCCTGGCTCCGCCGCTCCAATGCCACGCCGTCGGCGTCCGCACGGCGCAGAGCAATGAGCGCCCCCCGAATCAAGTACGCACAGGGGTCCCCGGCGGGGCTGCGCAGCACGCAGGTCACTCGGGTGCCCCGCACCAGCCCCAGGTCGGTAAGCCGCCGGTCCATGGCGGGACCCGCGCTCACCTCAGTCACATAGGCGCTTTCTCCCTCCCGGAGGGCGGACAAGCGCAGCGCTTCATACATATCAGAACAGCTCCTTTCCCGCGCGGACCGCCCCGCGGACGGTCCGCAAGCTATCCTATGGCGGGACGGGGCGAATTGTGAGAAACAGAAAAATCCCCCCGTCTTTGGACGAGGGGATTTGCTCAGCCGTTTTGAATATGGATGTGGTTGTTGATGTGGTTGGCGCAGTAGCAGTAATATCCGTCACACTTCGAGCAGTAGCGGAACTCCATATCCGGGGCGTCCTGGTCGGTGAGGCCGCACACGGCGCACTTGTGCATGTAGCCGCCGGTCTCCTTGGCCTTTTTCTGGGCCTGGCGCTGGGCACGCTTGAAGTTGATGACCTGCGGGTCCGCCCGGCGGCGGGCAAAGCCCAGCTTCATGGACCAGAAGGGCCAGGTGAAGATGAAGTAGTTGACAAAGCTGGGTACGGCCAGCAGGATCACGAACGGTCCGTTCTCCAGCCCCTCCAGCAGGATGAGCGCCACGTCCAGCAGGGCCAGCCACTTCATCTTGATGGGCAGCACGAACATGAACAGCACCTGCATCTCGCTATACATGGTGGCGATGACCAGGAAGAAGGACAGGTGGATGTAATAGATGTCGGCCACGCCCAAAATCAGGCCGCCCGCAATGGACAGCACCACGCCGCCCAGGTAGAACAGGCTGAACTTGGCCGTCCCCCACTCCCGCTCCAGCATCTGGCCCGTCCAGTAGGTGACGTAGCAGCCCAGCAGCAGGTAAAAGGGATTGATGCTGGTGGGCACAAAGATGAAGCTCAGCAGCCGCCACACCTCCCCGTGGAGGATGTTCACCCTGCTGAACACCAGCAGGCCGGCCAGCCCCCGCAGCGGGTGCAGCAGGCTGAGCACACCCACAATCACCTGGCCGATGGCGATATACATGGCCAGGTTGGCGATGCCGAACCGGGGGTGCTTGGCGCAAAAACGGTCGATGGGGCCGTAATGGTCGTTTCGGTACATCATGGACAAGTCTCCTTTTTACTCATTGTCCCCATTCTACCCCAATCGAACTGGAAAATAATCAATAAACTGTGAATCATTTGCTGTAGAGCTCCACAATATGGCGCAGCACCTCCACAACCGCGTCCATCTCCTCCACGCACGCCAGCTCCAGCGGGCCGTGAAAGTTATAGCCCCCGGTGCCCAGGTTGGGGCAGGGCAGGCCCATATAGGAGAGCCGCGCGCCGTCGGTGCCGCCCCGGATGGGCTCCACCGCCGGGGTGAGCCCCGCCATCTGAGCCGCCTTTTTGGCGTTCTCCACCAGGTGCATACAGTCCGCCAGCTTCTCCTTCATATTATAATAGCTGTCCTTCATGGTGAGCTCCACCCTGGCGGTGGGATGGGCCGCCCCCACCTGGGCGGCGGCACGCTCCATCAGCGCCTTTTTCTCCTCAAACTTGGTCCGGTCGTGGTCCCGGATGATATACTCCATATGGGCCGAGGCGGTGGTGCCCGACAGCGCGTCCAGATGGAAAAAGCCCTCGTACCCTTCGGTCTTGGCGGGGATGGCCTCCGGCGGCAGCAGGGCGTTGAGCTCCTGGGCGATGAGCAGGGCGTTCTCCATCACGTCCTTGGCGGTGCCCGGGTGGACGGACACGCCGGTGATGTCCACCTTGGCGCCGGCGGCGTTGAAGTTCTCGTACTCGATGGACCCGGCGGCGGAGCCGTCCACAGTGTAGGCGAACTTTGCCCCGAAGGCCGCCACGTCGAAGTGATCGGGGCCCTCCCCGATCTCCTCATCGGGGGTGAAGGCCACGCACAGCCGCCCGTGGGGCAGCTTTTCAGCGATGAGGCGCTCGCACAGGGTCATGATCTCCGCCACGCCCGCCTTGTCGTCCGCCCCCAGCAGAGTGGAGCCGTCGGCGGTGATGAGGGTCTTGCCCTTGAGCCCCGCCAGAAAGGGGAAGTCCGCCGCCTTGATGACCCGGCCCCCCTGGGGCAGGGCGATATCGCCCCCGTCGTAGTTCTCGTGGAGGATGGGCTTCACGCCCTCCCCGGAGAAGGCCGGCGCGGTGTCCATATGGGCCAGCAGGCCCAGGGCGGGAGCGTCCTCACAGCCCGGGGCGGCGGGCAGCCATGCGGTGACAATGCAGTGCTGGTTCACGCTGGGGTTTTCCAGCCCCAGCGCCTTCAGCTCGTCTACCAGCGCCCGGGCCAGGTCCCACTGGCCGGGGGTGGAGGGGGTGGTCCCCGTCTCCTCGGAGGAGGCGGTGGCGATTTGCGCGTACTTCAGCAGTCTCTCGTAAGCTCTCATATTGGATAAACTCCTTTTTTGAATTTCACAGCATCACCGGGCTGGTGGTCCACTCCCCGCCGCACTCCCCCGGCTCCCGGCGGCACAGCTGGTAGAAATCGGTGCAGCGGCTCTCCAGCTCCAGCAGAGGCTCTCCCCTGCCGTGGGCGGGCTTGGTGAGCACGGGCAGCGCGGCCCTGTCCCTCATCTCCCGCAGCAGGGCGCGGCCCGTTTCGTTGGCCCCCAGCACCCGCAGATAGGGCGGATGAGCGGGGCGGTCCTCTATTTTCAGCCCCAGCGCTCCCCACAGCAACGCCCGGCGTATGCGGGAATGGGCGTAGCGCTTGGTCTTGGCCAGGGCATAGAGTTCTTCCAGCGTCCTTCCCCGGCGCACCGCCCGGTACAGCCGGTGGGAAAGCCCCTCCCCGCAGTCGGGCAGGGCGGCGAAGTCCCCCTCGTCCATGGCCCGCAGGCGGGCCAGCATCCCCCGCTCGCCGTATGCCAGGCCAGCGGGGTTTTCCGCGGGGAGCTCCCCGGAACATATTTTTTCCCGCCAAAAGGAGGCCGAGGGGTACTGGGGATGGTCCCCTCCGTCGTGTCCCGCCCCCGCCCGGAGGACCGTGATGGGGCGGATCTCACTGCCCAAGGCGTTCAGCGCCCGGATATATTCCACGCCCAGGTTGTTATTGGGGTGGGCAAGCAGACCGGCCGCCTCCCCGCCCAGCAGCTCCGCCGCCGCGCTCTGGCGGCAGACGGCAAAGGGCAGTCCCCGGTCCAGAAACCCCCGCAGCCGAACCCGGTACGCCTCTTCGTCCAGGCAGGCGGCCAGCCGCTCCAGCGCCCCGGCGTCCCCGCACTCGCTGCCAAAGGACAGGTGGGTCACCACCCCCGTGGCCGCCAAAATCTCCGCCGCTCCCCGGGCGAAGCCCTCCGCCGACGACACGGCCCACACCGTGGGCAGCTCCAGCACCAGGTCCGCGCCCCCCTCCAGGGCGGCCCTGGCCCTGGTCCACTTGTCCAGCACGGCGCACTCCCCCCGCTGGACGAAATTGCCGCTCATCACCGCCGCCACGGCGCACTCCCCCAGCGCCCGGCGGGTCTCCCGCAGGTGGAGGGCGTGCCCCGGGTGAAAGGGATTGTACTCCGCCACCACACCCGCCACTGTCATGGTCCCGCTCCTCTCCACTATTTTTCGGCAAAATCGCAAAAACCGCTTGCGGTATGCCGTCTTTCGTAGTATAATATGTCCGCAATACAGCCGCGGCCATCCCTGGCCGGGCCTGCGCCTGCCGCTATTATAATCCCAAAGGCGGGCCAAAGTAAATACCCAGTTGCGCTCATCCCCAAAGCTGGAAATCGTAACCAAAGGAGTGCGGAACATGAAAGTTCTCGTCATCAACGCCGGCAGCTCATCCCTGAAGTATCAGCTGCTGGATACCGCCAGCCAGGACGTGCTGGCCAAGGGCCTGTGCGAACGCATCGGCATCGACGGCAAATTCACCTATAAGGCCCCCGGCAAAACCACCATAGACGCCCGCAGCGTGGCCATGCCCACCCATTCCGAGGCCATCCAGGCCGTGCTGGACGCCTTGGTGGACCCCGGCAACGGCGTCATCGCCTCCATGCGGGAGATCGACGCGGTGGGCCACCGCGTGGTTCACGGCGGCGAGACCTTTGCCCACTCCGTGCGCATTGACGATCAGGTGCTCGCCGCCATGGAGGCGTGCATCCCTCTGGCCCCCCTGCACAACCCCGCCAACATTCTGGGCGTCAAGGCCTGCTCCGCCGTCATGGGCGCCGGGGTGCCCCAGGTGGCCGTGTTCGACACCGCCTTCCACCAGACCATGCCCCCCGTGGCCTACACCTACGCCCTGCCCTATGAGTACTACCAGCAGGACAAGGTGCGCCGCTACGGCTTCCACGGCACCAGCCACAAGTACGTCACCCAGCGGGCCGCCGACATGCTGGGCAAGCCCATCGAATCCCTCAAGCTCATCTCCTGCCACCTGGGCAACGGCTCCTCCGTGGCCGCCGTGGCCGGCGGGAAGAGCGTAGACACTTCCATGGGCTTCACCCCCCTGGCGGGCGTGCCCATGGGCACCCGCTCCGGCGATCTGGACGCGGGCATCCTGGAGTACCTGATGAACAGGCACGGCATGGACATCAAGGAAATGCTCAGCGTGCTCAACAAGAAGTCGGGCGTCCAGGGCGTGTCCGGCGTGTCCTCCGACTTCCGGGACCTGTGCGCCGCCCGGGACGAGGGCAATGAGCGGGCCGCGCTGGCGCTGGATCTGTTCAATTACGGTGTGAAGAAGTATATCGGCGCCTACGCCGCCGCCATGGGCGGGGTGGACGCGGTGATCTTCACCGCCGGCGTGGGGGAGAACGACGCCGACCAGCGCATGGCCATCGCCTCCGGCCTGGAGTTCATGGGCATCAGGATGGACCCGGACGCCAACAGCATCCGGGGCAAGGAGGCCATCATCTCCGCCATCGACTCCAAGGTGAAGGTACTGCTCATCCCCACCAACGAGGAGCTGATGATCGCCCTGGAGACCGCGGCACTGGTATAAGAAGCGCGAAGCCGCGCGTCGCAAACAGGCGCAGCGTGACAACGACCCACAAAAGTACGCGCAAAAGCGGCGGAGCAATGCTTCGCCGCTTTTTACGTCTGACGCGCCTGATAGGCGAGGTACCCCTCCAGAATCAGCGACGCCGCCACAGCGTCCACATTTTTCTTGTGGGCCTTCATCTTCTTGCCCGAGGCGTGGAGGATTTGGTGGGCCTCAATGGTGGTGCGCCGCTCGTCCCACAGCCGGACGGGCATTCCGGTTTTTTCCTCCACCAGCGCCGCGAAGGCCCGGTACAGCTCCGCCCTGGGGCCCTCCGTGCCGTCCATGTTCCGGGGAAAGCCCATCACCAGCTCCTGGGCCTGCCGCTCCGCCGCGATCCGGGCGACCTCCTCCGCCGTCCGCTCCGGGCTGCGGCTGTGGACCACCGTGGTGTAGCCGGTGAGCAGCCCCGCGGCGTCGGACACCGCCACCCCCGTGCGGGCGTCGCCGTAGTCGATGGCCATAACGCGCATATCAATTTCCTCCCCGCAAAATAATGGAAAACCTGGTTTCAGCCTCGCAGCAGAGAGGCGGTCCAGGGAAAATATCCCGCGCCACACATTATAAATGATAAAACAGCGCTTGACAAGCCCCTCCCGGTGTGATATGCTATCAGCACCTGTGAGCAGGGCTTTCTTTTTGTGCGTATTTTTACGGGATAGGCACAAAAACCCTGAACCCTCCCCGGAGGACCGCAGGGAGGCAATTGGCCGACCCCCGTAGCTTTCAATGGGTGTATTGCGCCCATTCAAGCGCTGGAGTCGGCAAAGGCCGGTCCGGCGCTTTTTTGCCGCCCGGTCAATTTAAGAAGGAGGTGCCGAGAATGGCGAAAGCCGGAAACCGTGTCAAGGTCGTGCTGCGCTGCTCCGAGTGCAAGCAGCGCAACTACAACACCAAGAAGAACAAGCGCAATACAACCGAGCGCCTGGAGCTCAACAAGTACTGCCCCTTCTGCAGGAAGCACACAAAGCACACCGAAACCAAGTAATGGGCGCCGCTCAAAGGAAAGAAGGGTTAACGTAAATGTCTGAACAGGAAAAGCGGGACAACCCCGCCACTCCGAAGGAGTCCGTAAGCTCCGAAAAGAAGGCCAAGGCCCCCAAGAAGAAGGAGAAAAAGCCCAACCGTCTCCTGCGCTGGTTCAAGGACCTGAAGGGCGAGCTGAAAAAGGTCACCTGGCCCACCGCCAAGGATACCATCAAGAACGTGGGCGTGGTCATCGTGTGCGTCATTTTTGTGGGCATCTTTATCTGGTTGTTCGACTACCTGGCCCGTGCGGTAATTCAGGCTCTGTTTGCGCTGTTTAAGCATTTGGGCTAAGGTGTCGCGGCATGGCTGACGAACTGAAGTGGTATGTAGCCCACACCTACTCCGGCTATGAGCAGACCGTGAAGGTGTCCATCGAGCAGGCTGTGGAAAACCGCAACATGCACGACCTCATCACCGAGGTGTCCATCCCCCTGGAGACCGTCACCGAAATCACCGACAACGGCCCCAAAACCGTGGAGCGCAAGGTCTTTCCCGGCTACGTGCTGGTGAAGATGACCATGACCGACGAGACCTGGCACCTGGTACGCAACATCCGGGGCGTCACGGGCTTTGTGGGCGCGGCCAACAAGGCCATCCCCCTCACTGAGGAGGAGATCGCCGCCCTCGGCGTGGAAAAGCGCGAGGTGGTGGTCAGCTACGGCGTGGGCGACAGCGTGAAAATCACCGACGGCGCCCTGGCCTCCTTCATCGGCACGGTGGAGGACCTGGACACCGAGCGCGGCAAGGTCCGGGTGGTCGTGTCCATGTTCGGCCGGGAGACCCCGGTGGAGCTGGAGCTGGATCAAGTCGAGACGATCTAAGCGTCCGAGCCGCGCGACGCGAACAGGCGAGGCGTGACAACGAAGAAAAAACAAGGCGGGTGAGACCCGCCAGTGGGAGAAGCCTCAGCGCAGGCTTCGTCACCACCACATTTCATGTAGGAGGTGCTGTTTCAAATGGCACAGAAAATCACTGGATATGTAAAGCTGCAGATCCCCGCCGGCCAGGCAACTCCGGCCCCCCCTGTGGGCCCGGCCCTGGGCCAGCACGGCGTGAACATCGCCGCCTTCACCAAGGAGTTCAACGAGCGCACCAAGAAGGACATGGGCCTGATCATCCCCGTGGTCATCACCGTGTATGCCGACCGCTCCTTCTCCTTCATCACCAAGACTCCTCCCGCCCCCGTGCTGATTAAAAAGGCCTGCGGCATCGAGTCCGGCTCCGGCGTGCCCAACAAGACCAAGGTGGCCACCCTGTCCAAGGCCGACTGCCAGAAGATCGCTGAGACCAAGATGCCCGACCTGAACGCCGCCAGCCTGGAGGCCGCCATGAGCATGATCGCCGGTACCGCCCGCTCCATG
The DNA here is from genome assembly GCA_949841355.1 of uncultured Oscillospiraceae bacterium. Classification (GTDB taxonomy): domain Bacteria; phylum Bacillota; class Clostridia; order Oscillospirales; family Oscillospiraceae; genus Enterenecus. The sequence continues at coordinate 12,670 of CATKZP010000020.1, read as the reverse complement.
GGCGTGCTGGTGGAAGAGTAAGGGAAAGGAGGAAGCAGTAATGGCTAACAAAGGGAAAAAGTATGTGGACAGCGCCAAGCTCATCGACCGCGCCGCCCAGTATGATGTGACTGAGGCGATGGAGCTGGTCATCAAGACCGCTACCGCCAAGTTCGATGAGACCGTGGAGCTGCACGTCAAGCTGGGCGTGGACTCCCGCCACGCCGACCAGCAGGTCCGCGGCGCCATTGTCCTCCCCCACGGCACCGGCAAGACCGCCCGCGTCCTGGTGTTCGCCAAGGGCGACAAGGCCGACGAGGCCCGCGCCGCCGGCGCCGACTTCGTGGGCGATATGGACATGGTGGAGAAGATCCAGAAGGAAAACTGGTTCGACTTCGACGTGGTGGTCGCCACCCCCGACATGATGGGCGTGGTGGGCCGTCTGGGTAAGGTCCTGGGCCCCAAGGGCCTGATGCCCTCCCCCAAGGCCGGCACCGTCACCCCCAACGTGACCCAGGCCGTCAACGAGATCAAGGCCGGTAAGGTGGAGTACCGTCTGGACAAGACCAACATCATCCACTGCCCCATCGGCAAGGTGTCTTTCGGCCCCGAGAAGCTGGGCGACAACCTGAACGCCCTCATGGGCGCCATCGTGAAGGCCAAGCCCGCCGCCGCCAAGGGCCAGTACGTGAAGAGCTGCGTCGCCGCCGCCACCATGGGCCCCGGCGTGAAGCTCAATCCCGGCAAGTTCGCGTAAGAAGCGCGAGGATAAACCATCGGGGCGGATGGACTGGAAGCCCAAGGCCCACGCAGTGGGGCTTGGTTTCGTCCGAGTCGCAAGGAAGCCGCCCCGTGATGGGTCCAATCCGAGCGTGACAGCGCGTCCGACCCGTCCGTGCGCCCAATCGGAGCGTGACAACGCCCGCATGCTGCGGACAATAAGAAAAGCACATAGAAAAGCCGCCGGTGCCGCCGGCGGCTTTTTCCTATCCTCACTTCTTCTTTTTCACCCTCAGCACGTCCTTATAGAACCCATCCATCTCCCGCTTGGTCTTGAACGCGGCCACATACATCTGATTGCCCATGGCGTCGGCCAGCACGTCGGGAATGCGGCCTACCATCTTCAGATGCTCGCCGTACTTGGCCAGGACATCCACATGCCGCAGGGTGAAGGGTTTGCCGTCCCGGCGGCCGGCGTAGGCGCAGAAGAAATGCTCCCCGCTCTCCAGGGTGGAGTGGTCAAAGGCGATCATGTCCGCCCAGATTTTATATACGTTGGTGGAGTTGGCATAGTTCATCATATCCGGGCTGAACCCGCCGCAGGGGCGCATATTTACCTCCAGGGCCACTATGTCCCCCTTCCTGCCCATCCCCGCCTGGTCCTGCGTGAGACGGAAAAACTCGAAGTGGACAAACCGGCTCTTCACGCCGAAGCTCTTCACCGCCGCCCGCCCCGCCCTACGGGTGTCGGCGGCCAGATCCCGGACGATGTAGTAGATGGAGTTGTCCTCGTTGTTCACAATGTCCATGATGGACATGGGGGTGACGTTTCCGGTCTCGAAGATGGGCTCCCCCCGGGAGTCAATGATGGCGTCGTAGGAATTGACCTCGGCGTGGATGAACTCCTCCATGATGTAGGCCACACCCGGGTTCTTGGTCTCCAGAAAGCGCGTCAAATCCTCCTCACAGGCCAGCTTATGGGTGTCGGACGCGCCCACGCCGTTGTCCGGCTTGACCACCACCGGCCAGCCCACCTCTTTGATAAACGCCGCGCAGCCCTTGAGGCCGTCCACCAGATGGTACCGGGCCGCAGGTATCCCCGCCTTCTGGTAGAACTCCTTCATCTTGGATTTGTACTTGATGCGGGGGACGTCCTCCGCCTGGAAGCCGGAGGTGATGCGGAAATCGGTGCGCAGCTGGGCGTCCCGCTCCAGCCAGTACTCGTTGTTGGATTCCAACCAGTCGATCCGGCCGTAGCGGAAGATGAAATAGGCCACAGCCCGGTATACCTCATCATAATTTTCCAGGCTGTCCACCCTGTAATATTCGTTGAGGCTGTCCTTCAGCTCGTCAATGAGCTCGTCGTAGGGGGCGTCCCCAATGCCCAGCACGTTGAGCCCATTGTGCCGCAGCTCCCGGCAGAACTGCCAGTAGTTGGTGGGGAAGTTGGGGGAAATGAAGATCACGTTTTTCATGGGGTTCCTTCTCTCTTTCTGATATCGGCCCCTCTCCCTGCGGGCGAAGGGCGATTGCGGGTTCAAAAGGAACTCATCGCTGGTCCAGCAGGTAGGGCACGAAGTAAGCCACCTGCTTATACCACCAGTCCCAGTCGTGGGCCACATCCCAGCCCCACACGTCCACCCAGAGGCGGATGTTCTTCTCCCGGAAGATGTCCGCCAGCCACAGCGTGGTGCCCGGGACCTCCCAAGGCCCCCGGCCCACACAGATGACCCCTTTCCTCTGGTTGTAGAGCTGGATATAGGGGTGGTCCTTGGGCATATTGGCCAGGTAGTGCACCGGGGAATTGCGGTAGACCACCTCGTCCATATAGCCGTCAAAGCCGTATTCCGCGCCGTAGACGCCGCTCAGCGCCAGCAGCCGGTCGAACAGCTCCGGGCGGCGGAAGAACAGGTTGGCGGCGTGGGTGGCTCCCAGGGAACAGCCGAACGCCATCACCCCCGGCTCTCCGCTCCAGCCGCTGCGCTCGTTCACCATGGCGCGCATAAAGGGCACCATCTCGTCGGTGATGTAGGTCAGCCACTGCTCGTACCGCCGGATGCGCCAATAGGGGTCGCCCCACTTGTTGGACCAGCTCTCGGCGTCCAGCGTGTCGATGGCGAACACCATCACCTGGCCTGACTCGATCCAGGGGGCCCAGGCGTCGGCCATCTTGAAGTCCTCAAAGTCGAAAAACCGGCCGTCCTGGCAAGGGATGAACAGCACCGGCCGGCCGGCGTGGCCATAGACCTTGCACTCCATATCCCGCCCCAGGGCCGGGCTGTAGTTCTTGAAATACTGTGTCTGCATGGGATGTTCTGCGTCCTCCCTCCGGTCACTGGTCCCTGCCGTAGAACAGGGTGTTCATGAAAAACGGGATCTGCCGCTCCCAGCTGGCCTCGCTGTGGTCGCCGCCGGGGACCATACGGAAGTTCAGCAGAATGCGCCGGTCCAGCAGTCCCGCCGCCGTCCGCCCCAGCAGCTTAAAGGTCTGGGCGTGGTTGGCGAGCTCCCGGGAGCCATAATCCATATACACCACCGTCCCCGGCGACACCCGGGACGTCCGGATCAGGGTGTCCACCTTCCCCGGCACCACCCACAGCGACGGGGAGAGGGCCGCCGCCCGGGAGAAATAGCGGTTATACTCCAGCACCGCGTACAGGCTCATCAGCCCGCCCATGGAGCTCCCGGCGATGAAGGTGTCGTTTCGTCCGGGGAGGGTGGGAAAATCCCGGTCAATCTGGGGCTTGAAGGTGTGGACCAGCCACTCCATGGTGGTCCTCCCCCGCCCCGTCACCCGGCCGGTCCCGCTGTTGGAGAACGACCAGGGCGAGTATTCGCTCAGCCTGCCGTTGTCCGGGTGGTGGTTACACTCCACCGCGGCCACAATGAGCTGGGTCCGGGTGGCGTCCAGGTACTCGCCCATCCCCCAGCTCTTGCCATAGGTGGCGTCCTCGTCGAAAAAGACGTTGTGCCCGTCGAACATGTAAAGCACGGGGTAGCGCAGATCCGGGTCCATCTTCCAGGAGTCCGGGAGGTAAATGTACGCCCGGCGGGGCTCGTCCCCGGTGAGCTCGGGTATGGTGATCTGCCAGCTGTCGATCATGGTCCAGTCTCCTTTCCCGCTTGAGCACGATATGATATGCTAACACAGTTTAGCACAGTGACGTGAAAAAAGCAATCCACGGATTTCCCTATCTTCCTCCCCTGTATCCCCGCCGGCTAGCGCATTTTACCGATGGGGAGGCAAAAACCAACCGCCGGCCTACTGGCCGGCGGCTTTTTTAAGTGATTCATCCTGCCTCTGGGTTTCGTCCCACAGCTGCATTCCGGTGACCAGCACGAAGGTGGCCACCGCCGGGGACACCAGGGCGTGGCCCGCGATGGCGGAGATGCCGAAGCCCATCAGCACGGCGTACAGCGCGGTGCAGTACTCCAGACTGGCCAGCCGCCGGGCCGGGCGGCGGAAAAACTGGACGATGGCCCACACGAAGAAAGCCAGGTAGGGCAGATAGTACAGCGCAAAGCCCAAAATGCCGTGGCGCAGCAGCAGCGCCAGGGGGTCCATCTCCACCATGAAGTGCACCTCGCGGCCGTAGGCGGCCACGTTGGCGTAGCCGATGCCCAGCAGCTTGGCGGCAATGCCGCCCTCGGTGTATACCTGGACGGAGGGGCAGGAGCCCAGCAGGCGGCGGCTGAGAATCTGGTCGATGCGCTCCAGGGTCTCGTTGTTGTTGAGCAGGTCCTTCAGCCACGTGCCCTTGGCGGCCCGCTGGATCTCCTCGCCCCAGGACAGCAGGGTCTGCTCCGGGTCATTCTCCAGCAGCGCGAAATACACGTTGTCCAGGTAATCCTTCAGGGGGGAGTTGAGGAAGAAAATCACCAGCATCACCAGCACCCCGGCCATGGCGGCGGTCTGGATCAGCCGCGCCCGGGTGCGTTCCCGGACCAGATAGACCGTCTGCCACACGAAAGCCGCCACGCCGTAGAGCACAATGGCGCCGAACACGATCTTGGTACCCAGGAAGTTGGCGCTCATCGCCACTGCGAACAGGGTCCACACCGCCAGCGCGCCCTTCCACCAGGTCTTTTTCGTGACCTCGGAGAGCGCCTGGGCGCAATAGCTCATGGTGAACGGCGCGGTGAGGGCCATGATGCAGCCCACCTCGTTGGCGGCGTAGAACCAACCCCGGAAGCCCATACCCGCATTGCCGTAGGACACGAAGCTGGTGCCGGTGGCCACGGCGATGGGGATGACGCTGGTGTAAATGCCTCCCGCCAGGGCGATGGCCCGGGCGGTGACCAGATATCCGTACTGCCGGTACACCGACCAGAGGAAGAGGAACACGAAGGGGAAGAAGAAGGTCTTAATGACGTCCTTCACATTGCTCACGCACAGCGAAAACCCGCCCAGGGTGAACATATAGCCCATAAACAGCGCCAGATAGGCCAGCATCGCCCCGGTGTAGATCATCACCCGCTTTTTTCCCGGGAAATCGCTGACAAACACCATATACAGGAAGGCCGCCGCCATGAACAGTGCGCGCACCACGATGCCCACTGTGATGGGGTGCTCAAATTCAGCCCCCAGGCCGGTGAGCACGTCCAGCAGCGGCTGGCACAGCATGTAAACGGCCAAAATCACCGGCAGGCGGGCCTTTGCCCCATCTCCTATCTTCGCGCGTAAATTCTGCATATATACCTCCACACGCCCTTCGGCGTCTCTTTTCTCAAAACACAGCTTACTTAGTATAGTATAGCTTGGCGGATAATGCAATAAAAAATCTCTCAAAAGAATGTTAACATTTTGAAAAGACGGGAAAGGGCCGCCGCACAAAGTGCGGCGGCCCAGTGTCTGTTTGACGCAATCGCGGCGCGGGTTCGGCCGCCTTCGGTATTTACAGCGCCGCCTTAACCGCCTCGATCATGTCCGTCTTTTCCCAGGGCAGGTCCAGCTCCGGGCGCTCCCCACAAAATGTGCCATTTTGCGGGGACCCCTTGGGATTGAACATCCTCGGGCGGAGTGAATCCGCCCTGCGGCAAGGCTTCGGTTGCACCAAAGCCTTGTACGCGCCATTCGGCGCGGGTTCGGCCGCCTTCGGTGCTTACAGCGCCGCCTTGACCACCTCGGTCATGTCCGTCTTTTCCCAGGGCAGATCCAGCTCCGGGCGGCCGAAGTGGCCGTAGGCGGCGGTCTGGCGGTAGATGGGCCGGCGCAGGTCCAGACGGTTGATGATGGCGGTGGGCCGCAGGTCGAACACCTTGTCCACAGCCGCCTCCAACGCCTCGTCGCTCACCGTGCCGGTGCCGAAGGTGTCAACCCGCGCGGACACGGGCCGGGCCACGCCGATGGCGTAGGCCAGCTGGACCTGGCACTTGTCGGCCAGACCCGCAGCCACGATGTTCTTGGCCACCCAGCGGGCGGCGTAGGCTGCGGAGCGGTCCACCTTGGTGGGGTCCTTGCCGGAGAAGGCGCCGCCGCCGTGGGGAGCGCTGCCGCCATAAGTATCCACAATGATCTTCCGCCCGGTGAGGCCGGAGTCCCCCTGGGGCCCGCCCACCACGAAGCGGCCAGTGGGATTGACCAGGATGCGGGTGCTGTCGTCCAGCAGCCCCGCCGGGATGGTGGGCTTCACCACCAGCTCGATCATGTCCGCCCGGATCTGCTCCAGGGACACCTCGGGGGCGTGCTGGGTGGACAGCACCACCGTGTCCACCCGGACGGGCCTGCCGTCCGCGCCGTACTCCACGGTGACCTGGCTCTTGCCGTCGGGCCGCAGGTAGTCCACCAGCTTCTCCTTGCGCACCTGGGTGAGGCGCTGGGCCAGCTTGTGGGACAGCGCGATGGCCAGCGGCATCAGCTCAGGGGTCTCGGTGCAGGCGTAACCGAACATCATGCCCTGGTCGCCAGCGCCGTTGTCCAGGCCGTCGCTGAGCTCTCCCTCCTTGGCCTCCAGCGCCTTGTCCACCCCCAGGGCGATGTCCGGGGACTGCTCGTCGATGTTGGTGATGACGGCGCAGCTGTCGCCGTCAAAGCCGTACTTGGCCCGGTCGTAGCCGATGTCTCGGACCACCTGGCGGGCGATTTTGGGAATGTCCACGTAGCAGGAGGTGGTGATCTCCCCCATGATGTGGACGAGGCCGGTGGACACCGCGGTCTCGCAGGCCACCCGGGCGTTGGGGTCCTTTTCCATGATAGCGTCCAAAATGGCGTCAGAAATCTGGTCGCAGATCTTGTCGGGGTGGCCCTCGGTCACCGATTCAGAGGTAAATAAGCGCTTTGCCATGGTCGTTTCTCCTTTCTTTTTGGGGGAAGAGGCTGAAAAAGCCCCCGCCGGACATCGGCGGGGGCAGGATGGTTCAGATCTCTCCTCATCTTGCGTTTCCGCCGGACTTGGCACCTTGCAATGCAGGTTGCCGTGGCTTCATTGGGCCGGTCCCTCCGCCACTCTTGATAAGGGTTATTTACTTGTACGGCCCCATTATATCATAATCAGAGCCGCTGTCAATGGGCAGTGGGACAAAACCGTAAAGTTTTATCCTCAGCCCCCCGCCTCACCCCGCAGGGGCAGAATGTCCCGCTTATACACCCGGCCAATAAAGGCGGCGCACAGCGCGCAGGAGAACAGTTCCGCAATGGGGAAAGCCAGCCACACCACATCCAGGTTCTGGAACAGACGGGACAGAAGGAAGGCCACCGGCAGCAGCACGATCAGCTGGCGCACCAGGGAGGTGGTGAGGCTGAGCACGCCGTGGTCCATGGCCTGGAACACCGAGCCGCACACGATGCCGAACCCCGCCAGCAGCCAGCTGTAGGAAATAATGCGCAGGGCCGGTATCCCGATGGTGATGAGGTTTCCCGCCACGTCCTCCTCTGAGCGGAACAGATCCAGCAGCGGCCCGGGGAAGATCTGGAACACAGCGAAGCCCACCGCCATGAGGATGGTGGCGTACATCGCAGCCAGCTTGATGGTCTTGACGATGCGCTCCGGCTTGCGGGCGCCGTAGTTATAGGCCACGATGGGCACCATGCCGTTGCAAAGGCCGAACACCGGCATGAAGAAGAAGGACTGGAGCTTGAAGTACACCCCGAACACCGCCGTGGCGGTGTCGGTAAAGGCGATGAGAATTTGGTTCATGCCGAACACCATCACCGAGCCGATGGACTGCATGACGATGGAAGGCAGGCCCACGGAGTAGATCTCCCGGATGGTGGGGCCATGGGGACGGAAGCCCTTGAAGGACATTTTGATGTCCGGATTCCGGGTGGCGTTGAAGAAGATGGACACACCGCAGCCCAAAAACTGGCCGATGACGGTGGCCAGGGCAGCCCCCGCCACCTCCATCCGGGGGAAGGGTCCCAGACCGAAAATGAGAATGGGGTCCAGGATGATATTGGTCAGCGCTCCCGCCGCCTGGGCGATCATGGTGTAGAAGGTGCGCCCGGTGGCCTGGAGCAGCCGCTCCATGGTCACCGCCCCGAACAGGCCCATGCTGGCTCCGCACACGATGGTGAGGTAATCCCCGCCGTAGCCGATGATGCCGGGTATGTCGGTCTGGACCGTGTAGAACAGCCGGGAGCAGGTGAGGCCCAGCGCCACGAACACCAGGCTGCTCACCACCGCCAGGAAGACGCCGTTCACCGCCGAGCGGTTCACCTTTTCCTGGTCGCCCTGGCCCAGGCTCCGGGCCAGCAGCGCGTTGACGCCCACCCCGGTGCCCACGCTGACAGCGATCATCAGGTTCTGCACCGGGAAGGCCAGAGACACCGCGTTGAGGGCGTCCTGGCTGATTTGGGACACGAAATAGCTGTCCACCACATTATAAAGCGCCTGGACCAGCATGGAGATCATGATGGGGATGGACATGTTCAGCAGCAAAGCGTTCACCGGCATAACGCCCATTTTGTTTTCGCCTTCGGGCCGTATCACAGGGGGTTCCTCCTTTTTCTTCGCGGAGCGCCGCTCCGCCGCGTCAAATTACAGTAACACGTAATTATAGAGGAATCTGATTTTATTGTCAATGGGTGTCGCCCGCTCGCAGCACAGGAAAAGCGCCCGGCAGCTTCCGCCGGGCGCCTCTGGTCAGCTCTTCGGTTTCGGTTTGAACAGGAATGCCACCAGCACTCCCAAAAAGATGGCGGCGGCCACGCCCCCCGCGGTGGAGGTCACGCCGCCGGTGAGAGCGCCCAGCAGGCCCTTCTCCGCCACCGCCTCCTTCACGCCCTTGGCCAGGGCGTAGCCGAAGCCGGTGAGGGGCACCGTGGCCCCCGCTCCGGCCCATTCCGCCAGGGGGCCGTACACCCCTATCGCCCCCAGCACCACGCCGGAGACCACGTAGGCCACCAGAATGCGGGCGGGGGTGAGCTTGGTCTTGTCGATGAGCACCTGCCCGATGATGCAGAACAGGCCGCCCACCACGAACGCTTTCAGATAGTCCATCATTTTCCTCCTTCCAGGGCGATGGCGTGGCACACGCCGGGGATGGACTCCCCCTGCATGGTGGCCGTGGGGGAGTGGAGCGCCCCGGTGGGGCAGAACAGAATGCGCTTCCACCGCCCCGCCATCAGCCCCGGCAGCAGATAGCCGCACAGCACCGACGCCGAGCACCCGCACCCCGACGCCCCGGCGTGGACGTCCTGCTGCTCCCGGTCGAACAGGAGCAGGCCGCAGTCGTTGTAATTGGCCAGCTCCACCCCGTCCTGGGCGAAGAAATCGCACACGATCTCGTGGCCCAGGCTGCCTAGGTCTCCGGTGACGATCAGGTCGTAGTAGTCCGGGGAGAGGGCGGTGTCCTCAAAGTGGGCCTTCAGGGTGGAATAGGCCGCGGGAGCCATGGCCGCCCCCATGTTGTTGGCGTCCTTGATGCCCTTGTCCACCACCTTGCCCACCGTCACCCGGGCCACCCGGGGACCGGGGCGCACATCGCCGGCGACGATGACCGCGCCGGAGGCGGTGGCGGTCCACTGGGCGGTGGGGGTGCGCTGGGAGCCGTACTCCAGCGGGGTGCGGTACTGCCGCTCCGCCGAGCAGAAGTGGGAGGAGGTGACGGCGGCGGCGTACTTCCCGTACCCGCCGCTGAGCAGCAACGTGGCCAGCGCCAGGCTCTCCCCCATGGTGGAGCACGCCCCGTACAGCCCGAAGAAGGGCACCGCCGCCGCCCGGGCGGCGTAGCCCGAGCCAATGCACTGGTTCAAGAGGTCCCCCGCCAGCAGCAGGTCCAGGTCCGGGCTGTAGAGCCCCGCCCGCTTCAGCGCCGCGTCCAGCGCCAGCTGCTGCATGGCGGATTCGGACTTCTCCCAGGTCTCCTCGCCAAAGGCGTCGTCCTGGCAGGTGTGGTCGAAGTGGCGGCCCAAGGGGCCCTCAGCCTCCTTTTTCCCTGCGGCGGAGCCGTATCCGATGATGACGGGGGGCGACCCGGGCTGGAAGGTCTGCCGCCCCAGCTTGTGATTTTCCATGGAAGTGACTTCCTTTCCTTCGCGGGCGGGGCCGCGATTTGCCCTTAGTTTGCGCCAAAGCCGCAAAAATCATGCGTCCAGAAAGATTTGACAGCAAACGGACTTTGTGACTGGTCAACCGGGCAAAATGGTGGTATAATGCCTTTCAGAAAATTTTTGGGAGGGACCCCATATGCCCGATCAGCCCCGGACCATAGGATATATCTGCCCCGTGTGCGGCAACGCCGTCATCGCCCAGCGCACCGCTTTTCAGCTGGCCGCCGGGGACAGCGCGCTCCCCTGCCCCTGCGGCAAGTCGGAGCTGAGCTTCCGCCAGCTGGGGGACCGGTGCGAAATTACCGTGCCCTGCCTGTTCTGCGCCAGGGACCACCGGGCGGTGTGCGCCAACGACGCGCTGCTCCGCAAGGACCTTCTGGCCCTGTCCTGTCCGGCGTCCGGGCTGGGGTGCTGCTATGTCGGCCAGGAGGGCCAGGTGTTCCGCGCCATGGAAAAGCTGGAGGCGGCGGTGGACAAGCTGCGTCTGGACGACCAGACGGACAGCCGGGGGGCCTTCCTGAACGAACCGGTGATGGGCGAGGTGCTGGGCGAGCTGCGTGACATCGCCGCCCGGGGGGGCGTGCGCTGCGCCTGCGGCAGCGCCGACTACGGCATGAAGGTGGGCTATTCCGCGGTGGACCTGGTGTGCGCCCAGTGCGGCGCGGTCCTGCGCCTGAGCGCCGCCGGGCCGGACGATCTGGACAGCCTGTGCGCCCGGGACACCCTTACCATTCCAGGAAAGAAGGAGTAAAACGTGAGCGTGATCTATGAGACGAGCTTCCGGGTGGACTCCCGGGACGTGGATTTGTTCAACCAATGCCGCCCGTCGGCGGTGCTGGGATGTTTGCAGGAGGCCGCCACCCAGGCCGCCATGGAGCTGGGGGTGGCCGGGCCGCAGATCAAGGAAAAGTATAACTGCCTGTGGATGGTCACGCGCAACTGGGTGGAGCTGGACGCGCCCTTGCGGTGGAACGACCTCATCACCGTGAAAACCTGGCACCGAGGGGCGTCCGGCGCCTCCTCCTACCGGGACTTCGACCTGTTCCGGGAGGGCGTCCCCATCGGCCAGGGCACCTCGGTGTGGGTGATGGTGGACGTGGACGAGCGCAGGCTGTTCCGCATGAAAAGCCTGACGGAGTTCCAGGGCACCGACGGCGGCCAGCTCTGCAAATCCGTCAAGCTCCGCCGCCCGGCCATGCCGGAGCAGTTCAGCGGCCGCACCCGGCGGGAGCTGGGCTACTCCGATACCGACATCAACGGCCACGTGAACAACGCCCATTACGCCGACTTCGCCTGTGACAGCCTCCACCTGGAGCGGCTGGGCCGGGGCAAGTTTGTGCGCTCCTTCCAGATCGGCTACGTCAGCGAGTGCCAGGCGGGCGAGACCCTGTGGGTGGACACCGCCGTCCAGGGGGACCACCTCTTCGCCCGGGGCGAAGGCGAGGACGGCTCGGAGCGCTTCGATTTCTCCCTGACTCTGGATGAGCTTCCAGGAAGCGACAGATAAACTCCTCCCGCTGGGAAGATTTAATGCTTTTGTAACAAATTGACCCGAACTTTTGTAATGACTGTCCTCTATTCTAATACTTGCAAGAGACGCTTTTCTTTTTCATTCTATCCTCCATCCTTTTGAGCCGGGGCGGAAACGCTCCGGCTCACCTTTTGCCCAAAACAGCCCCTGGGCCGCGGCCCAGGGGCTGTTTTTCGTCACGGAAAGAGGAAAATGTCCTCAATAGGGGCGTCCACCGCCCGGGAGATATCCACCGCCAGCTTGAGAGACGGGTTATACTGGGCTTTTTCCAGGCGCATGATGGTCTCCCGCCGCACCCCCACCTGCTGGGCCAGCTGCTCCTGGGTCAGCTCCTTGAGCTGGCGGTATTTTTTCAGTCTGCACTCAAACTCCGGCATAGTCACTCCTCCCCATCGCCGTCCAGCTGGTCGGAGTGGTCATAGCGGTAGAGCAGGTACTCGCTGAGGAACAGATCCAGCGCCACCGTCAGCGAGAGCGCAATCAGCACGGCGATGAGGGTGTAATCCAAGCTGCCCAGCAGCGCCCCGCGGCCGTGGCCCACCACCAGCAGCACCGCAAAGAGAATCCCCACGGTCGCCCGATGGGCAGTCAGCTCCGCCCGGGTCCTGTTTTCCACATACCGCTCGTCCATGAAGGTGTTGGACATTTTTCCCTCATAAAAGAAGCCAAATAACCCAAAAAACGCGAAAAAGATAAAGGGAAAAACCACTTCATATGCGCTATAGCTCCAGAAGCCCCCAAAGCCCAGAAAGCCGGTGAAGCCCAGCAGACCCAGCTTGGGATTGAGCCTGCGCGTGGTGTTGGCCGTCTTTTGGCGGCGCTTCTCAGCGAAGGCGGCCCTCAGAATCAGCACTGCCAGATAGAGCACATACAGCACAAAGAGGGTCGTGGAAATCAGCATGGGCAGGTCCTGGGGCACAAATTCATACGTGGAGAAATCGGTGGGAGCC
>CATKZP010000019.1 GCA_949841355.1 uncultured Oscillospiraceae bacterium | reverse complement strand
ATTTAGCTGTACAATCTTTTCCGACATGGTTTGCTGTCTCCTTTCTGAATGTGGTTCCTCAACTCCATTCTACTTGAGACTGCAAACCTTGTCCTTTTTATTTGCGCAATTTATTGTACCTTATCATCCCCCCTGGGCGAGCCTGTCCTGCACACATGCCGCGAGTGCCCAGCCCTAAGGCTGCCCCCTTGCCCAATCCAAACCGTCCGGCCATCTGAAGAGCCGTCCCTATGCAAGAACGTTCAAAACTCCCGGACAGCCCTCCACTGTTTCCGTCACTTTTCACAAATCCCCATTGACAAACCGCCTGGTATAGGGTAAACTAGTCTCATCTCACACGGACCCCCACCGGGGTCCGCGTGCCGCAACTGCACATCGTCCAACGAAGCAGACCACCTTCCACTCGCGGGGGTGTGGTCTGCCGTCACATTAGTTGGGCCTTCCATCGCGTCCAGCAACTGTAAAGGGGATGTTTCCATTGGCGGATCTCTTCGCCTACCTGCGGGAATTTAATCTGCTCTCCGTGGTGGTCCGGCTCCTGGCCGCCATGCTTTTTGGCGGGATGCTGGGCATCGACCGGGCCAAAAAGGGGCGGGCGGCGGGCTTCCGCACCTATATGTTCGTCTGTCTGGGAGCCGCCCTGGCCATGCTCCTCAGCCAGTACGAAAGCGCCATGCTGGCCGGCCGCTGGGCGGACGCCGCCGGCGAGGTGGGCATCCGCACCGACGTGTCCCGCTTCGGGGCCCAGGTCATCAACGGCATCGGCTTTCTGGGCGCGGGCACCATTCTGGTCACCGACCGGCAGGAGGTCAAGGGCCTGACCACCGCGGCGGGGCTGTGGGCCTCCGCCTGCATGGGGCTGGCCATCGGCGCGGGCTTCTATGAGTGCATGTTCCTGGCCTTCGGCCTCATCCTGCTGTGTATCTGCCTGCTGCCCTACATCGACGCGGTGATCGTGTCCCGGGCCCGCAACATGAACATCTATGTGGAATTCACCTCTCTGGACGACGTGGGCTCCATCATCGGGAAGATCAAGGAGCAGGGCGCCCGCATCTATGAGGTGGACATCATCCAGGACCGGAAGGAATCCGCCCTGTATCCCTGCGCGGTGTTTTCCATCCGGCTGAGCCAGCCGCGGACCCACGGCCGGATGATTATGGCCATTTATGAGCTGGACCGGGTTATCACCATTGACGAGGTATAGTGGGGGTGGAGTGAAATGCTGACTTTCTTTGACAGGCTGGTGGAGGTCAACTTCACGTCGGCGGCGGTACGGATGCTGCTGGCGGTGCTGTGCGGCGGCATCATCGGCATGGAGCGGACCTATAAGCGGCGGGCGGCGGGCTTCCGCACCCATATCCTGATCTGCCTAGGGGCGGCCATGACCACCCTGACCAGCCAGTACCTCTACCTGAATCTGGGCTATTACACCGACATGGCCCGGCTGGGCGCCCAGGTGGTAGCCGGAGTTGGCTTCATCGGCGCGGGGTGCATCATCGTCACCCGGCGCAACCGGGTGAAGGGGCTCACCACCGCCGCCGGATTGTGGGTCGCGGCGGTCATCGGCCTGTCGCTGGGGGCGGGCTTCTACGCGGGTGGGCTCATCACCACCTTCATCATCATTCTGGCGGAATTCTGCCTGGCCAAGCTGGAGTACCGGCTGATGGACAGCGCGCCGGAGATCAATCTGTATATGGAGTACAGCGGCCGCCCCTGCCTGGAGAACGTGTTCAAGTTCTGCCGGGAGCGGGGGATGAAGCTGCTGGATATGGAGATCACCCGGGGCGCTTCCGGGGACAAATCCGTGTCCTGCGTCATCCTCACCCTGCGCCTGAGCAAGCGCAGCGACAAGCAGGAAATCAGCCAGATGCTGGCCCAGCTCTACGACATCAAGGGCGTGCAGGTGGCGGAGGAGCTGTAAACACCACAGAATCAGAGCAGAGGGGGCGGCCGCCCCCTCTGCTTTTTCGCGCTTATTGGCCCTTCAGCTCCCACACGTGGTCGGTGCGGTACTTGCCGTCACTGTACCGGCTGGAGCCCGACTCAAAGAGCACCAGCATCCCGTCGGGGCTGAGGCACAGCCCTTCGGTCATGGGCATCACGTTCATGGCCTCGTTCTGCCGGGCGCTGTCCAGCACCCAGCAGGGGATATCCCGACCGCACACGTCCAGCGTGCCGTCAAATTCATCCCCCTCCGGCAGCCGGTAGAACAGCAGCGTGGAGTTGGCCCCGCGGCCATAGGACTGGCTGAGCACCACCTCGTCCCCAAAGCAGCACACACCCTGGATGCGGTCGGGGGCGGCCATGGCGCAGTCCGGAACGGGGTAGCGCTCCCCGTCGGGGATGGACAGCGTCCCGTCCTCTTCCATCCTGTAGCCCAGGATGTAGCAGCCGTATTCCCCGTCGGCGGTCTGGGTGGTGAAGTTCAGCTCCGGGGACAGGTTATAGTCCGCCTTGGGGTGGTAGAAATTGCCCACCCACAGCGTCCCCCGGGAGTAGTTCAGGAAGGACGGGGAGACGGGCACGGGGATGGTCTGCTCCACCGTCACGTCGTGGCTGCCCGAGACGGGCAGCTGGTCCAGGGGCAGCACGGCCACGCTGTAGCTCCCGTCGGAGTCCAGCTTGGCGGACACGTAGACGGTATTGCCCACCACCGCGATTCCCCCCACGTGGCTGGTGAAGGGGGAGCCGTCCGGGTTGAACAGGTAGTACTCCGCCGCGAACTCCCCGGTCTCCAGCGACACGCCGGTGATGGCCGACGGCGTGTCGGTGATGGCGTAGGACGTGATATACGCAAGGCCCGTGTCCTCGCTGTAGCTGATCCCCTGGGGGGTCATGGCCTGGTTGAGCCCGGCGATGAGGAATTTGGACTCCGCCCGGCCGATGAACCCGGCGAACTCCTCCCGCTCCCGGAACTTTTCGTTGCGCACGGAACTCTCCTGGGTCATGCGGAAGGCCCCCTCGCCGCCCTGCTCCGAGGGGGACGCCGCCCCCGTCTGAGCGGACGGGGCGGGAGAGCTCTGCCCGGGCTCCATGTCCTTCTCCGCCGGGGCGCAGCCCCACATCGACGCGCACAGCGCGGCGCACAGCAGCGCCGCCGCCGGCCGGAACCAACGCTTTTCCATAACTTACTGCCTCCTCCTTGATGTTCAGATCCCCAGCTCCGCCCGGGTAAAGGCGCGGGTGACGGCCCGCCTGCCGCCCTCCGACAGCAGGGAAAAATAGACGTAGGGCGCCTGGTCCGGGATCGCAAACTCCGCCCGCTCAAAGGGCTCCCCGGGCTGGGCGCACGCGTTCACCGCCCACTTGGGGCTCATGTGCATAATGGCGCGGTCCGCGCCGGAAAACTCCATGCGCACCGCGCTGCCCTCGAAGGACAGCCGGGTAAAGGCCGGGCCGGTGCTGGCGTAGAACCGCCCCTCCTCCAGGGCGCGGATCACCGCCGGGTAGCTCAGCTCGTCCGCCATCACCATGGTCCACGCGCCGAAGGAATCGCACAGCGGGGAGCCGAAGGGCTGGTTGTTGTGGTTGTCGTCCGCCCCGTGGACGTACAGCCGCCTGCCCATGCGCAGCATCCGGTCGTAGAGGGCCACATTGTCCTCCGCGCCGCTGATTTTCATGGAGCCGGTGTTGAACACCTCCAGGCTGAAGCAGCCGGAATAGGCCAGGATGTCCTCCTGGCTCTCCATGGACCAGCAGGGGTGGTTGTAGGTCACCAGATACCCGCTCTGCCGGGCCTGGTCGATAAATGCCTGAATATAGGCCCGGTCATACCGCCGGGGACCCAGCTCCCCGGCCTTTTCCCGGCGGGCGGCCTCCTCCGGGGGCATGTACTTGCAGAATTTGGGGTCGAACCCGATGAGGGTGGTGTTGTGGGGCTCCTTCGCCAGCAGATTCAGGTGAATCTCCGGGCCGTAGCTGTCCAGCCGGCAGTCCGGGGAGGGGCGTATGTACGCCTCATACCCCGTCACCATGAGAAAATCGGGGCCGGAGGCCGCCGTGTGGTCATAGGACGCCTCGTGGTCGGTGATGGCCAGGATGGAATAGCCCGCCTCCCGGTAGGCCCGAATCAGCTCCTCCGGGGTGAGCCTGCCGTCGGACAGGTTGGAGTGGCTGTGCAGGTTGGCCTTGTACTGGGGGGCACCGGGTGAGATAAAATCCATATCGCGCTTCCTTTCTGCGGGGCGCCGCGGGCGGTAAAAAGGGGCAGACCGCCCGGTCCGCCCCTTTTGCCGATTATTTCATGGCAGCCTTTGAGTAGCCGGTCATCATGTATTTCTGGAAAATCATGAACAGAATGACCAGGGGGAGGACTGCCAGCACCGCGCCGGCCATGATCTCATGGTAGTTGGAAACGGCCTGCCCGGCGAAGGTCTGCTTCAGCTGGGCCAAGCCCACGGTGAGCACCCGGCGCACCTCGTTCTTGGCGATGATCTTGGGCCAGAAGTAGGCGTTCCAGCCGTTGGAGAAGGTCACCAGGGTGACGGTGAAGATGGTGGCCTTGCACATGGGCACCAGCACGTGCTGGATGGTGCCGAACCGGCTCAGGCCGTCGATCAGCCCGGCGTCCACGTAGCTCTGGTCCACCGCCATGAAGGAGTTGCGCATCATGAAGATGTAGTAGGCGGAGACGGCCTCCGGCAGAATCAGCCCCAGGAAGGTGTCCTGCAGGCCCCAGCCCGAGCACATGATGAAGATGGGGATGAAGGTCACCTGAAGGGGGATCATCAGCGCGCCCAGCACGATGTAGAACATGATGTCGCGGCCCTTGAACTTGCCGAAGGCGAAGCCATAGGCGGCCAGTGTGCCGGTGCCGATCTGGAGGATGAGCACGCCGGCGGTCATGACGATGGTGTTCCAGTAGTATTTCAGGAAGTTGGCCCGGGTAAGCACGTTGAGGTAATTCTCAAAGTGGAACTCACGGGGGAACAGGGTGGGGATGATGAGCTGGGACTCGGCGGCGGACTTCACCGACGTGGCCACCATCCAATACAGGGGGAAAATCATGACAATGGTAATCAGGACTGCCACCACGGTGATGACATAATAGCCCACGCCATGCTTTCTGCTTCCGATAGTCATAACGCTTTTCCTCCCCCTTCCTTACGAATCGTAGTTCACGCTGTTGTTGGAATACTTCATGGTGGCCACGGTGATGGCCAGCAGGATGACGAAGAACATCACCGCCGAGGTGGCCGCGCGGTCCATGCGGAAGTCCACCATGGCGTAGCGGTAGATGAGGTAGACGAACACCTCCGTGGACCGGGACGGCCCGCCCTCCGTCAGAATGTCCACCGACTGGAACACCTTCATGGAGGACAGGAAGGTGGTCACCAGCAGGAACAGGGTGGTGGGGGAGAGCAGCGGCAGGGTGATGCTGAAAAACTGCTGGGTCCTGGTGGCCCCGTCCAGGGCGGCCGCCTCATAGTACTGGGGCGATATGCCGATCATGGCCGACAGGTAGATCATCATGCCGTAGCCCAACACGCGCCAGCAGGTGGTCATGAGCACGGAAATCAGGGCGGTGGACTTCTGCCCCAGCCAATCCACCGGCGCCGCCCCCGCCAGGGACAGGAAGTAGTTGAGCACGCCGTAGTCGGTGTTCAGAATCCACATGAACACTACCGCGCAGGAGGACATGGCCACATACTTGGGTACGAAGAGGATGGCCCGCATGGCGCTGAAGCCGCGGGTCATGCGGCTGAAGATCAGCGCCAGGATCATGCCGCCCACCAGCGTCGCAAAGATCTCGCCCAGGGAGTACAGGAACGTGATCTTCAAAGAGTTCCACAGGTATTTCGCACCGCTGCCCGTGAACAGCCAGATCCAGTTCTTCGGCCCCACCCAGTCCCACGTGGGGCTGAGCAGGTTCCAGTCGGTGAAGCTGATCTGCACCAGCTTAGCCACCGGGTAGTAGGTGAACAGTGCCAGCAGCGCCAGCGCGGGGACGACGAAGAGAAAGTCCACAATTTTGGACTTTGTGCGGGCGGTGAGCAGCGGCTTTTTCTCCTGAATGCCCGTCTGGCCGGACTGCGGAGTCCTTGCTGGGGAGTCGGTCATAGTAACCATTCCTTTCTTCTAGATTGGGATGGGGACGGCCCCCAGCTCCAGCGGTGCGGAGCTGGGGACCGGGGATTCGCAAATCGGCTCTCGGCGTTTTAGCCGCGGTCCGCCAGGATCTCGTCGATTTCCTCCACCATAGCCTCGGACTCAGAGCTGATATCGCCGCCCTGGTTCATCATGTTGTCCATGTAGTTCTTCCAGGTGGTGGCCAGCTCGCTCCACGCGGCGTTCTGGATGCGGGGGTTGATGAGGTTCAGGTTGTCGAACACGCACTTGAACGCGGGCTTCTCCTCCAGGAACTTCACGCCCTCGTCGGTGGTCAGCACGGAGTTACGGGTGGGGATATAGCCGGTGACCTTGGCCCAGTCCATGTTCACTTCCTTGCCCACCAGGTACTGCAGGAACTGCCAGGCGGCGTTCTTGGTGGCCTGGTCGTTCTTGGCGGGGATGCCCAGCACGCAGCCGCCCACCTCAGAGTACTTGTCGCCGGTGGAGGCGGCGGGGTACCACGCCATGCCCACCTCGAAGTCGCAGTTGTCCACGTAGTTATTATACAGGGAGGATGTGTGCATCACGGAGAAGGTCTTGCCCTCATAGAAGGTCTGGCGCATGCCGGAGGAGGCGTCGGGACCGAAGGGCCAGGCGATGAGGCCGGCCTCATACCAGTCGTGGAACTGGTTGGTCATCTTCAGCGCGGCCTCGCTGTTCAGGTCGCAGGTATTGTCGTCGGTGATGATCTTCACGCCCTCGTTGAGGTACAGCGTTTCAAAATACCACTGGTCCCAACCGGGAATCATGGTGCCGTAGCCTCCACAGGCTTCGGCACCGGCCTTCAGGAAGGCCTCGAAATCCTCGATCTTCTCGGGGATGGTGATGCCCTTCTCGTCCGCCATGGTCTTGTTGTAGTAGATCACCTGAGTGGAGTGCAGGAAGGGCATGGCCACCTGCTTGCCCTCGTACTGGGAGCTGAGCAGCAGACCGGTGGAGAAGTCGGTCACGTCGTAGCCGGTGCCGGAGATATAGGCGTCCAGGTTCTCGAACACACCGTTGGCGCCGTACTGGGCCACATAGTCGGTGTTGGCCACGCACACGGCGGGCAGGCCGGAGCCGGCGGCGTGGGCGGACACCAGGGCCTCGTTCACATCCTTATAGGCGCCGATGTACTGGGCCTCCACCGTAATCAGGTCCTGAGAGTCGTTGAAGCCCTTTACGATCCGCTCCACGTCGGCGGAGTACTGGTCCTCCAGCGCGTGCCACCAGGTAATGGTGATGGGCTCGGTGACTTCATAGGCGCCGGGGTCGGCGGGGGCGTTGGACTGGGCGGGGGGCTGAGAGGTCTGTCCGCCGGTGCTATTGCCGCAGGCGCACAGGCTCAGCGCCATGACCAGCGCCAAAAGCAGAGAAATCGTCTTTTTCATTTGGATCCGTCCTTCCTTTTCTAAAAAAATGCGGCCCAGGGTTCATCGAGGCCTTTCGGCCACTGTCCTTGGGCTTAGCGCTGTCGCCATTCTACCACACCGGCCCGCCACTTGCAAGAGGCAGTTGTGCAAATATTTGAAAAATTATTTGTCTGCGCCACGCGCATTTATGGAAAACGCCAGCCCGCATGGCGTCCCGCTCGGTTTTGCCCCTTGCAAAAAATCCCCTTTGTGTTATACTATCTCCCATGGAAAACGGGCGCGGGCGTCCGCCCCGCACGCCGCCCCCGGGCGGCTACCTTAGAAAAAAGTGAGGTCTTTAACCTATGGATACCATCAAGCTGAACAGCGGACGGGTCAAAATGATCGCCCACCGCGGGCTGAGCGGGCTGGAGCAGGAGAACACCTGCGCCGCCTTTGTGGCCGCGGGCAACCGGGCCAAATACTTCGGCATCGAGACCGACGTGCACAGGACCGCCGACGGGCGCTTCCTGGTGTTCCACGACGACGACACCGCCCGGGTGGGGCTGGACCGCCTGGTGCTGGAGCAGAGCACCTTCCAGTCCCTGCGCTCCCTCCAGCTCACCGACCTGGACGGCGTCAGGGGCCGGACCGATCTGGTCATCCCCACCCTGGAGGAGTACATCGGCATCTGCAAGCGCTACGAGAAGATGTGCGTGTGCGAGCTGAAAAACGAGTTCGAGCCGGACGACGTGTACCGCATCGCGGACACCTACCGGCAGATGGAGTATCTGGACCACGTGGTCTTTATCTCCTTCTGCGGGGCCAATCTCACCGCCCTGCGCCGCCGCTATCCCGACGTCCCCGCCCAGTTCCTGCTCAAGGAGTGGCCGTCGGACGGCCTGGCCTTCCTGCGGGACAATAACCTGGGGCTGGACATCCGCTACACCGCCGTGACCCGGGAGGTGGTGGACGCCGTTCACGGCATCGGCCAGGAGGTCAACTGCTGGACGGTGAACACTCTGGAGGACGCCCAGGCCGTCATAGACGCCGGGGTGGACTATATCACCACCAACATCCTGGAGTGAGCCATGATTAGGCTGTTTGACCCGGAAAATAAATTCTGGCAGTTTTTGACCAAGGCCACGGACGCCGCGCTGATGAGCCTGTTGTGGGTGCTCACCTCCCTGCCGCTGGTCACCATCGGGGCGTCCACCGCCGCCTTCTACAGCTATGCCCTCAAACAGGTCACCGACCAGGAGGGCTCGCTGGTCAAGAGCTATTTCTCCGCCTTTCGCGCCCACTTCAAGCGGGCCACCCTGCTGTGGCTGCTCCAGGTGGCCGGAGCCGTCTTTTTTGCCGCCGACCTGTGGGCGGCGTGGAGCTTCTTCCTGTCCCAGGGAGGCGCGGCGGGCGTGGCGCTGCTGGGTGTGTGCGGCTTCTGCGCGCTGTCCTTCCTGTGCTGCTGCCTCTACGCCTACCCGGTGCTGGCCGCGTACGAGCTGACCGTGAGGCAGGTCATCGTCAACAGCTTTCTGCTGGCGGTGGCCCGGCTCCACGTCACCCTCACCCTGGCCCTGCTCCTGGCGGCCTGCCTCGCGCTGTTCTATTTTTTGAGCGGCCTGTTCTTCCTGTGGATCGGCCTGTACGTCTTTTTCTCCTCCTACCTGATCTACGGCGCGTTCCTCAAATTCCCCCCGCTGGCCGCCGCGGGCCGAGAGGAGGACGGGGATGCGGAGGACGCCCAGCCCCAGTCCCTCCCCGGCGGCGACGAGAAGTGGATGATATGAGGAGCTTCATGGAGCGCTTCCGGCGCTGGCGGGCGCGGGAGGCGGAAAAACTGCGGGGGATGACCCTGCCCAAAAAGCTGGGCTACATCGCCGCCTATTACAAGGGCTGGTTCCTGGGGCTGCTGGTGGCGGCGCTGTTCCTGGGCTACGCCGCCGATGTGGTGATCCAGGGGCGGAAGCAGACAGTCCTTCTGGGCTTTTTCACCAACGACCAGCGGGACTATTTCCCCGCGGGCCAGCTGCAAAAGGACGTGGCGGACTGCCTGGGGCTGGAACAGAACCAGCGGATCGTCCTCGACGACGACCTCTACGTGGACCTGCACGGCGAGGCCACCGAGTACACCGCCGCCAGCAGCGGCAAGATCATCGCCTACATCTCCACCGCCAGCCTGGACTTTGTGATCACCACCGGGGAGGTCTGCCGGCATTTCACCCAGGACGTCCCCCTGCGGGACCTGTCCCAGCTCCTCCCCCCCGACCTTTGGCAGCAGGTGGCCCCCTATGCCGTGGCCGTCCCCGACCCCACGGGGACGGGGGAGGCGGTCCCCGGCGTCCTCGAGCTGTCCCAGAGCCGGTTTCTGCGCGGCTCCGGCCTGCCCCAGGACAGCTATTACCTCTTCGTGCCCTATAACGCCCCCCACGGCGACGCGCTGGTCCAGTTCATCCGCTATTGCTTTGCGGACGGCCCCGCCCCGTCCCCGGAAGGGGGCTGACGCCATGGGACCGCTGAAGCCCGGCGACACCGTGGGCATCGTCTCCCCCAGCCACGTGGCGGACCGGGAGCAGTACCGCGCCTATGCGCGCGGGCTGGAGGCGCTGGGCCTGCACGTCAAGCTGGGGGAGTACATCTACCGGGACACCTGGGGCTATGTGGCCAGCGCTCAGGAGCGAGCCTGCGACTTCAACGCCATGGTCCGGGACGACACGGTTCGCATGGTGTTCTTCGGCGGCGGCCAGGGGGCGGCGGACTTGCTTCCCCTCCTGGACTACGGGGCCATCCAACGCCGCCCCAAGTATTATCTGAGCTACAGCGACGGCACGTCCATCCTGGACGCCATCTACGCCCGCACCGGCCTTATCACCTACTACGGGCAGTCCCCCGGGCTGTACGCCGCCGTCAGCGGGTACGACCGGGACCAATTCGCCGCCCATTTCCTCCGGCCCGCCCCCGCCTCCCACGCCGAGAGCGGCCCGTGGCGCACCCTGGTCCCGGGCCGCTGCGAGGGCTGCCTGCTGGGCGGATACCTGATGAATTTCGCCCTGTCCCTGGGCAGCCCCTATTTCCCCTTCCCCCGGGACCGGCGCTACATCCTGTTTCTTGAGGAGTCGGAGCAGTTCCACAACGTGCCGGACACCGGCATATTCCTCACCTGCATCCAGCAGCACCCCCTGATGGAGCAGGTGACGGGCCTGCTGTTCGGCCACTACGCGGACCAGGTCCCCCCAGCCCTGCTGGAGCTTCTGGAGCGCTTCGGGGCGCACAACCGCATCCCCGTAGCCTGCTGCGACGATTTCGGCCACGGCGCCCACCATGCCGTCCTCCCCATCGGGCGGGCGGCCCGGCTGGACACCCAGGCAAAGACCTTGCGCTATCTGTAAGATGAGCCGCCGCTCCCAGTGGGAGCGGCGGCTCTTTTCGTCTTTTCTCAGTACTTCCCAATGGCCTCCCGGATCATGGCCGCGCACTCGTCCACAACGGGCCCGTCCGTCTCAGCCAGGGGGGCCAGCGGCGCGCGGACGCTGCCGATGTCCGGCCCGCCGGTGCGGCGGAGGATCTCCTTGATGACGGCGTACAGATTGCCCCGTGCGGAGCACATCTTGTAGATGATGCGGCAGCAGTCGTTCTGCACCTGCCGGGCCTGCTCCAGCGCGCCCGCGTAAAACAGCTCCCGGGCCTTCAGGTACAGCTCAGGCATGGCGGCGTAGGTGCCGCCGATGCCGCCGATGGCCCCGGCCGCCAGACCGGAGACAAACTGCTCGTCGGGGCCGTTGAACACGATGGCCCCCTCGTCCTTCCACATCTGGATGTCCTGCACGGGCATGGAGGAGTTCTTCACGCCGATGACCCGGGGATTCTTCATCATCTCCCGCAGCAGGGGCACAGACAGCGCCACCCCCGCCAGCTGGGGGATGTTGTAGATGATAAAGTCGGTGTCCGGCGCGGCGTCGGAGATGTCGTTCCAGTACTTGGCCACCGCGTGGTCGGGCAGGTGGAAGTAGATGGGCGGGATGGCGGCGATGGCGTCCACCCCCTGCTGCTGGGCGTGGGCGGCCAGCTCCCGGCTGTCGGCGGTGTTATTGCAGGCCACATGGGCAATGACGGTGAGTCTGCCCTTGGCCTCGGCCATCACGTTTTCCAGCACCAGCTTGCGCTCCTCCACGCTCTGGTAAATGCACTCTCCGGAGGAGCCGCCCACGTACAGCCCCTTCACCCCCTTGTCCGCCAGATAGCGGACCAGGGCGCGCACCCGCTCCGGGGAGACGGCGCCATCCTCGTCATAGCAGGCGTAAAACGCGGGGATGACGCCCTGGTATTTGGTAAAGTCTTTCATCGGTTATGCTCCTTCGTTGATTTTCACTTTGAACACCGCTTTGCTCACGGTCTCGAGCCCACCTACCTGCATTTTGATCTTGTGGGCGTCGTCGGGGAACACCACCAGGAAGTCCCCCGGGGAGAGGATCAGGCTGTGCCGCCCCTCCCCGTGGTAGGCGTAAAAGTCGCCCTGGTGGTCGAACTGCTCCAGCGCGGCGGGGGAGGCGATCTCCACCCGCTCCGACCCGGACAGCATCAGGTGTATGTCCAGATAGAGGCGGTGTGCCTCGAAAAACGCCTCGCTGTCCGCGATGGTCTCA
Organism: uncultured Oscillospiraceae bacterium; assembly: GCA_949841355.1. Classification (GTDB taxonomy): domain Bacteria; phylum Bacillota; class Clostridia; order Oscillospirales; family Oscillospiraceae; genus Enterenecus. The sequence continues at coordinate 49,860 of CATKZP010000019.1, read as the reverse complement.
TAGGTGAATTTGGTGCAGTAGACCTCTTCCCCCTTGAGCTCCACCCGCTCCTCCCCCAGGGAGGAGAGAAATTCCGGCGTGATGCGCTCCAGGGCCAGGTCCAGATTGGGGTGGATGCCCCGGTAGTCCAGGGCGGTGGAATTGGAAGCCAGAATCATGTCCTCACCCCTTCACCGCGCCCATGGTGATGCCCTTGGTGAAGTACTTCTGGAACGCCAGGAACACGATGATGATGGGGACGGAGGCCAGCGCCGCGCCCGCCATGAGCAGGCCGTAGTCCTGTCCGAACTCGCCCATCATCTTGGAGATGCCCAGGGGCATGGACAGCACGTTGGTGCCGGTGAGCATCAGCAGCTGCATGAAGTAGTCGTTCCAGGTGTTGATGAAGGTGAAGATGGCCAGCGCGCCCACCCCGGGCTTAATCATGGGGAACACGATGGTGGTGAAGGTCTTGAGCTCGCCGCCGCCGTCAATGCGGGCCGCCTCCAAAATCTCGCCGGGGATGCCCTCGGCAAACTGCTTCATCAGGAACACGCCGAAGGGCCAGCCCACCACCGGGAAAATCACCGACCACAGGGTATTGGTCAGGTGGAGGCCGTCCATCTCCCGCAGCAGGGGGATCAGGATGACCTGCTTGGGCAGGGCCATGGCGCACACGATGAGGGAGAACAGCACCGCCCGGCCGATGAATCGCTTTTTGGCCAGGGCGTACCCCGCCAGGGCGGCGGTGCCGCAGGTGAGGATCATGGCGGCCACCGACATGAACACCGTGTTGATGAGCCAGCGGAAGGCCGCGGGCAGCACCGGCCCGGCGAAGAACACCACCTGGCTGTGATCCTCCGTGAACCACTCGCTCAGGGGGATGTGGAACTCCCAGAGGGGGGCGCTGCGCTTGTCAAACAGGGTCTCGAAGTTGCGCAAGGTCCACTCCTTGGGCCACCACTCGGGAGTGGAGCTGTTCACGGCACCGGGCGTTTTGAACGCGCCGGTGAGAATCCAGTACAGCGGGAAAAGGAAGATAACCGCCGCGATCACGATAATCAGGATTAACGTAATGGTCCGATAGACGGATGTGCGTTTGACGCCTGTATTCATATCTTCCCCTCCTCTCAGCTCTCAGACTTGGCCAGCTTGAACTGCACCGCCGACAGCGCCGCAATGCACAGGGCCAGGACGACGCCCATGGCGTTGGCGTAGCCGTACTTATACAGGGTGAAGGCGCTGTAGTAGATGTAGTACATCACCGTGTCCGTGGCGTGCTCGGGCCCGCCGGAGGTGAGCAGCTGGATCAGCGCGAAGCACTGGAAGCTGTTGATGGTGGTGATGACCAGGATATACAGGGTGGTGGGCATGATCTGGGGCCACTTCACCTGCCAGAACACCTGGAGGTCGGTGGCGCCGTCCACCTGGGCGGCCTCCACCAGGGTCTGGTCCACATTGCCCAGGGCGGAGACGTACAGCACGATGGGCTGGCCCACCGAGGTGGTGAACAGGATCAGGATGATGCAGCCCAGGGCGAATTTGGAGTCGCCCAGCCAGTTGATGTTCTTCTCCCACAGCCCCAGGTTGGTGCCCACGTAGTTCAAAACGCCGTTGTAGTAGTGGTAGATCCACTTCCACACCACGGTGACGGCCACGGAACCGGTGACGACAGGGAGGTAGAAGATGACGCGGAAGGCGGAGCACGCCCAGTTTTTCATGTTATAGATGCGCGCGCCCACCCACAGGGAGAACACGCACACCGTGGGGACGGACACCACCACAATAATGACGGTGTTCAGCAGGGCCTTCAGGAAGGTTTTATCCTGAAACAGGTCAATGTAGTTTTTCAGGCCGATAAAATCGCTGGTCCCGCTGGCGGTCATGGTGGCGTTGGTCAGGCTGGTGACCACGCACATGACCATGGGGTAGACCACGAACGTCAGGAAAAACACCAGACTGGGCAGCAAGAACAGATAGCCGGCGATGGTCTCGCGGCGCACGAGGGCGCGGCTCATGCTGCCGGGTTTGGACTTTGCCAAGGTGCAGACCTCCTCTCTAGTTCTGAAAAGGGGAAGCGCCCTCCCCGCGCCAAAACGCAGGGAGGGCGCGCATTACCCTAAATGCCGGTGGCGTTCAATCGCCGGAGACTCAGCCCGCCTCGGCAGCCTCAGCGGCCGCGTTGGCCTCGGCCACGAAGGCGTCCAGCTCGGTCTGGACATCGCCGCCGTTGCCGATGCGCTGCAGGGCGTTCCACCAAGCGGTGCGGGCCTCGGGCCAGCCCAGAGTGATCTGGTAGTAGGGGCCCATGAAGGGAACCAGCTTGCCGTACTCGGTCATGATCTCGTCGCCCTCGTACAGGCCGGACACGTCGCGGGTAGCCCAGTAGCCGGTGGCCTCCACGATCTTCTTGTACTGGGCCTCGTCCTCGGTCATGAACTTCGCGAAAGCCTTGGCGGCCTCAATCTTGGTCTCGTCGCCGTTGTTGAAGATGCCGAAGCCCCAGATGCCGCCCTGGAGGACGGGATCACCGGACTCAGTGGGGAAGGCCATGGGGAAGATCTCGAAGTTGGCGGTCTTGCCCTGGGTGTCGCTCTTGGCGGCGCCCACGTTCCAGCAGGTGGCCATGGCCAGAGTGCCGTTGCAGAACAGCTGGATCTCCTCGGAACCGGCGATGCCGGGGTCGAACTCAATGCCGTTCACGTCCACCAGGGCCTGGAGGGCCTTGACGTTCTCGGCGCAGTTGCCGGTGTAGCGGGTGAACTCAGGGTTGGTGTACTGGCCGCCGTACATGTTGGTGACGAGGGCGCGGTTGCCCTGGTCGCCGCCCTGACCGCCGCAGAACACCACGCCCACGTTGGGATGGATGGCGGCCACGGCCTCAACGGCCTTCAGGAAGTCGGCGGTGGATTTCCAGGTGTGGGTATCCTCATTGATGTACTGCATGGCGTCGGCTTGGGTGAACAGGTCCTTGTTGATGCCCATGCAGTGGGCGGTCTGGCAGACGGGCAGCTCGTACATAGCGCCCTCGGCGTTGGTGCAGGAGCCGACGGTCACGTCATACGTGCCGGCAGGCAGCAGGTCCTTCAGGTCCACCAGGTAGCCCTTGGCGCCCCAGTTGGCCACCAGACGCTCGGGACCCTCGAAAATCAGGTCGGGGGCGTTGTTGGCCTCGATCATGCCGTTGACGGTCTGGTCGCCGTTGCTGTAGTCCAGATAGACCAGATCGATCTTCACGTTGGGGTACACGGCGTTGAAGTCGGCAATGAGCGCCTTCACGGTGGCCTCATCGGTCATCTTGCCCACGGGGTAGGTGGCCAGCGTGAGGTTGGCGGTCAGGTCGTTGCCGGCGGGCTCGTTGACCGGCTCGGACTGGGCGGCATCGGGGGCCTTGGTGGGATCAGGAGCCTTGGTGGGGTCAGGGTCCTCGCTGCCGGTGGAACAGGCAGCGAGGGACAGCACTATGCATAGTGCCAGCACCAGCGCGAGGGCCTTCCGAATTGTTTTCATTCTGATATCCTCCTCATTTTCAATAATTCCAGCCTGCTTCTCACGCAGGCTCTTGTGAAGATTGTATAATGATTTCCAGCGCTTGTCAATATGGATGTGCAAATTATTTTTTATTCTACCATCTGCCTGAAAAAATTTTCATTTTTCCAGCAGTTCGCCCAAAATCCCGTCTACCAGGATGAGGGAGCGGGGCACATGGAACGGCCCCTTGAAGGTGGAGCCCTTGGTGGACGGCATGGTGGGCAGCCCGTCCCGCCGCAGGTAGCCGTACCACTCGCCATACTCCGGGTCGGCAAAGTGGGCTTTGCAGTAGTCCGCCGTCTTGTAGAACCAGTCCAGGTACTTCTCGTCCCCGGTGTCCCGGTAGAGCATGGCGGAGGCGATGAGGATTTCGTTGTGAGGCCACCACAGCTTCATGTCGTGCTCATAGGCCTCGGGGGGCTTGCCCAGGCAGTCGGTGAAGTAGAGCAGCCCGCCGTACTCGTCGTCCCAGCCCATGTCGATGGCCCAGTCGAAAATCTGGGCGGCCTTGGCCACCAGCTCCTTGTCCCCGGTGCGCTGGGCGTGCTCCAGCAGGAACCACACCCCCTCGATGTCGTGGCCGGGGTTGACGGTGCGGCCCTCGGTGTAGTTCAGCCGGGGGGTGCCGTCCACGTCCACGTTCTCCAGCACGCACTTCAGCTCGGGCTTGACGTGGTAGCGGAAGATCTCGTCCACGCACTGCTGGGCCCGCTGCTCATAGAGGTCCTTCCGGGCCGGGTCCACCCGGAGCATCACCCCGGTGACGTTGAGGATAATCATGGGCCCCCCGAAGGAGCGGCCCTGACGGGTCTCGGGAATGGTCTTGGGACCCAGGCCGGTGGGGTCGGCCATGCCGTGGTTCAGGTCCCAGTAGAGGTCATAGGCCCTTCTGGCCCGCTCCAGCCGGACCTCCTCGCCGGTGACGCCATAGTATTCCGCGTTGGCCAGGGCGTAGAACGCCTCGGAGAAGCAGTAGCGCCGCTGGCGCAGGGGCTTGCCCTCCTCCGTTACGGTGAAGTACATGCGATTCCCCGCGGCGCGGTTGATGCAGTGGTCCTCCATGAAGTCCAGGCAGCTGCGGGACGCCGCCAGCCACTCCTCCTTCACCCCGTAGGTGTGGCACAAAAAGGCGTAAATCCACCCGCAGCGCCCCTGCATCCACACGCTCTTGTCGGTGGAATAGATCTCGCCCTTCCGGTCCAGGCAGGTGTATACCCCGCCGTGCTCCCTGTCCATGCCGTGCTCCAGCCAGAAGGCGGCGCAGCGGTCCAGCTCCTCCCGCACCCACTGGCGGGTCTGTTCCATTTTTACCCGGTCCATTGGCTATCTCCGTCCTTTCCTTTTGTGCACCGTGCGCAGACAAGCGCCCCGGCGCCTCCAATCAGTTGTGGAATTGATACAGCTCCCACCCGCATTGTACCATCTCGGGCAGAATTTTTCAAGAAGTATATTTTCTGAAAATTCTTTCTATTTTCAGGAGAAAAGGCGTGACAGCCGCCCCCGCTCGTGGTATCATGACAGCATCACAATTTTGAAACTGGAGGTCAGGCTTTCTATGAAAAAACATATTGTGTGCGTTGGCGATTCCAACACCCACGGCTACTGCGCCGACCCGGCCGACTGCGCCGACGGCGGCATCCGCTTCAACGAGGACGAGCGCTGGACCTGCCTGCTGCAAAAGGCCCTGGGGGCGGACTACCTGGTGACGGAGGAGGGTCTGGGCGGCCGCACCACCGTGTTCCCCGACCCTCTCCACGAGTCCATGGACGCGCTGGGCGTCATCTACGCCCTGCTCAAGAGCCACGAGACGGTGGACCTGCTGGTCATCATGCTGGGCACCAACGACACCAAGGAGCGGCTGGGAGCCAACGCCGCCTGCATCGCCATCGGTATGGAGCGGCTGGTGCGCAAGGCCCAAAGCGTGGACTGCTGGGGGGATCACGCCCCCAACATCCTCATCGTGTGCCCCCCCGCCATCCTGCCCCTGATGGAGGTCAACCCCTGCGGCGCGGCCATGGGCAGGGGCTGTATTGAGAAATCCCGGGAGCTGCCCGGCTACCTGGAAAAGACCGCCCGGCTGGTGGGCGCCCACTACCTGGACGCCGCCGGGTGTGAGTTCAACCGGGTGGACGGCATGCACCTGACCCGCCAGGGCCACGCCCAGCTGGCCGCCCTGCTGACCCCCCTGGTCCCCCAGCTGTTATGAGGCAGGTCTTTAACCCGGACAATTTCTTCTGGCAGTGCTTTGACAAAATGGCGGACGTGCTGGGGCTGAGCCTGCTGTGGCTTTTGTGCTCCCTGCCGGTGGTCACCGCCGGCCCCGCCTGCGCCGCGCTGTACGACGCCGCCTTCCACTGCGTCCGATGCGGGGAGCCCGGCCTCTACGGCCGGTTTCTGCGCACCTTCCGCCGGGAATTCAAGTGCGCCGGCCTGAGCTGGCTGGCCTGGGGGACGGCCCTGGCCCTGCTGTACCTGGGGTACCGCGCCGCCGCCGGGCTGGCCCACCAGTCCCGGGCCATGCTGGTGCTGGCCGCGGCCTATCTGGTGCTCATGGTCATCCCCGCCGGGCTTCTGTGCTGGCTGTTCCCCCTGATCTCCCGGTTTGAGTACGGCTTTCTGGCGCTGAACCGGACGGCCCTTCAATTCTGGTTCGCCCACCTGCCCTCCACCCTGGCCATGACCGCCCTGCTGGTGGTGTGCGAGCACCTGTGCGTCCAGCTGCTGTTCCCCGTGTTCTTTCTGCCCTGCCTGCTGGCGCTGGCCCACTCCGGTTTTGCCGAGCGCGCCTTCCGCAAGCACCTCTCGGAGCAGGAGGACGAGCCGTCCTGACGCGCTTTTTCCAGCCAATCATAAACAGCGAAAGGGGACCGGCCCGCCGGTCCCCTTTTATTAATATGCGCGGGGCCGGACGCCATGCCGCCAATCGCTCCGTCAGGTCTGCCCGTAGTAGGCCCCAGGCCCGTGCTTGCGGAAGTAGTGCTTATCCTGCACCCGCTGGGGCGCGGGGACGGCGGAGGGCCGCACCTGCCGGGTGAGGAGAGCCATTTTCGCCACCTCCTCCAGCACCACCGCGTGGTACACCGCCTGGGCCGGGTCTTTCCCCCAGGTGAAGGGCCCGTGGCTGGCGCAGATCACCCCCGGGACGGCGGACGGCTCCATACACCGCTCCCGAAAGGTCTCCACGATGGCCGCGCCGGTGTTGCGCTCGTAGTCCTCCTCCAGCTCCGCCGGGGTCAGGTGCCGGGCGCAGGGGATGGGCCCATAGAAGTAATCCGCGTGGGTGGTGCCGAAACAGGGGATGTCCTCCCCCGCCTGGGCCCAGGCCACCGCATGGGGGCTGTGGGTGTGGACGATGCCGCCGATGCCGGGGAAGGCCCGGTACAGCTCAATGTGGGTTTTGGTGTCGCTGGACGGCTTCCAGCGGCCCTCCACCCGCTCCCCGGTGTCCAGGGAGACCACCACCATGTCATCCGCCGTCATGCCGTCGTACTCCACCCCGGAGGGCTTGATGACCATGAGGCCCCGCTCCCGGTCCACCCCGGACACATTCCCCCAGGTGAAGGTGACAAGACCGTATTTCGGCAGCAGAAGGTTGGCCTCCAGCACTGTTTGCTTCCATTCTTCCAGCATTTACAGCACCTCCAGCGCCTTGCGCTCCACGTCCAGCAGGGCGCGGTAGCGTTCCATGTAGGCATTGAACCCCTTCACCGTCTCTCCGTCCGGCTGGACGGTGGAGCCGGACGTCCCGGCGAACACCCGGTCATTTAAGTACGCTTCCAAGGTCTCGCCGTCCGCCCTCCACACCCGGTAGGCGGCCAGCAGGGCCATGCCGTAGGGCCCGCCCTCCCCGGCGGTGTCCAGGCAGGCGACGGGGGCGTTACAGGCCGCGGCCATGTACTTCTGGCCCACCAGGGGCGTTTTAAACAGCCCGCCGTGGCCGGTGAGGGAGTCGATGGCCACGCCCTCGGAGGCCAAAATATCCATGCCGATTTTCAGCGTCGCCAGGGTGGCGTAGAGCTGGGCACGGAAGAAATTTGCCAGGGTGAACCGGGCTTCCGGCGCGCGCACCACCAGCGGACGCCCCGCGTCCATATGGGTGACGCCCTCGCCCGCCAGGTAATTGCAGACGGTGACGCCGCCGCAGTCCGGGTCGCCGTCCAGGCTCTTTTCGTAGAGCTTAGTGTAAAGCTCGCCGGAATCCGGACTTGCGCCGAACAGCTCCGCCGTTTCCTTCAGCACCCCGGCCCAGGCGTTGGTGTCGCCGGTGCAGTTATTGCAGTGGACCATGGCCACCGGGGCTCCCGTGGGGGTGGTGACCAGGTCGATTTCCTCGTAAACCCGGGACATCGGCTGTTCCAGCACCACCATGGAGAAAATCGACGTGCCCGCCGACACATTTCCCGTGCGGGGGGCCACGGCGTTGGTGGCGGTCATTCCGGTGCCCGCGTCGCCCTCCGGGGGCGCGAAGGGGATGCCGGGGGCGAGTAGGCCGTCCAGCAGGGCCGCGCCGGATTCCGTGAGACAGCCCGCGTCCGCCCCTGCCGGGAGCACCTTGGGCAGCACGTTTCGGATGTTCCAGGGCTGGGATTCCGTCAGCGCCTCGAATTTGCGCAGCATCTCGCCATCATAGTCCAGCGTCCCGCTGTCAATGGGGAACATCCCGGACGCCTCGCCCACGCCCACGGCGTTCACGCCGGTGAGCCGGTAGTGGACGTACCCCGCCAGGGTGGTGATGTGGGCAATACGGGGCACGTGCTCTTCCCCGTTGAGAATGGCTTGATACAGGTGGGCGATACTCCACCGCTGGGGGATGTTGAAGCCGAACAGCTTGATCAGCAGCCCCGCCGCGGGGCCGGTGACGGTGTTCTGCCAGGTGCGAAAGGGGGTGAGCAGGTTCCAGTCCGCGTCAAAGGCCAGATAGCCGTGCATCATGCCGGATATCCCCATGGCGCGGACGTTCTCCCGGCCCTCCACGCCGGACAGGGCGGCTTTCAGCCCTGTCCACACCTCGTCCAGCGAATACGTCCACACGCCGTTTTCATAGGAACTGGCCCAGGTGTAGTCCCCGCCGGACAGAGGCTTGTGCCGGCCGTCGATGGCCACGGCCTTGATCCGGGTGGAGCCCAGCTCCACCCCCAGGACCATATCGTGATCTCTCATACCCGGGACCTCATTTCAGTTTCCAGGCCAGATCGTTCCAGAACAGCTCCCGCTCCAGCCCCTCCACCGTGGTGTCCCTGGTGATATGGACAAACTCAATGTCCATGATGCGCGCCCAGTCCCGCAGCATCTCCCCGTCCACGTCGTAGGACAGCACCGTGTGGTGCGCCCCGCCCGCGGTAATCCAGCACTCCACTCCGGCGGTCAGGGAGGGTTCCGGCCGCCACATCACCCGGGCCACCGGCAGGTTGGGCATGGGCAGAATGGGCTTGACGCAGTGGATGTCCTGGCAGATCAGCCGCAGGCGGCCCCCCATGTCGATGAGGCTGGCCACCACCGCGTCCCCCGCCCTCCCCTCGAACACCAGCCGCGCCGGGTCCTTTTCGTTCATGCCGATGCCCAAGGGGTGGGTCTCGATCCGGGGCCTGCCCTGCGCCAGGGAGGGACAGACCTCCAGCATATGGGCCCCCAGGCTGTACTCCCCGCCCTGCGCCAGATGGTATGTATAGTCCTCCATGAAGCCGGACGCGCCGTTTCCGCCCTCCCCCATGGCCTTCATGACGGCGGTCATGGCGGCTGCCTTCCAGTCCCCCTCGCCGCCGTAGCCGTAGCCCTGGGCCATCAGGCTCTGGGTGGCCAGGCCGGGCAGCTGCTCCATGCCGTACAGATCCTGGAAGGTGTTGGTGAAGGCCCGGCAGCCCTCCCGCTCCAGCATACGCCGGATGGCGATTTCCTCCCGGGCCTGATAGCGCACGTGGTCCAGCTTGTCCGTGGCCATGTCGTACCGGCTCTGGTACTGCGCCATGAGCGCGCCGGTGTCCGCTTCGGTAACGGCGTCCATCTCCCTCACCAGGTCGCCCACCGCCCAGGTGTTCACCTGCCAGCCCAGCTTGATCTGGGCCTCCACCTTGTCCCCCTCGGTGACGGCCACCTCCCGCATGTTGTCGCCAAAGCGCATCACCTTCATGCCCCGGGACACAGCGGCGCCCACCGCTGTGCGCATCCAGCGGCCCAGCCGGTCCCGGACGCTCCGGTCCTGCCAGTGGCCCGCGATGACCTTTCGGGGCATGCGCAGCCGGGCGGCGAGAAAGCCGTGCTCCCGGTCGCCGTGGGCGGCCTGATTGAGATTCATGAAGTCCATGTCAATCTCGTCGTTGGGGATCTCCCGGTTATACTGGGTGGCCAGGTGGCAGTACGGCTTTTGCAGCCCCGCCAGGCCGTTAATCCACATCTTGCTGGGGGAAAAGGTGTGGCACCAGGCGACAATGCCGGCGCACCGCTCCTGGTAGTTGGCCTCCCGCACCAGGGCGCTGATCTCCCCGTTTGTTTTCGCCGTGACCTTGTATACCAGGGGAAAGGGCAGCGCCTGGGCCAGCTCCGCCGCCATCTCCCTGGCCCGGCGCTCCACCGTCTCCAGCACCTCCGGGCCGTACAGGGACTGGCTGCCCACCACAAACCAAAATTCATAATTTTCCATGATACCCGCTCCTAATTTTTTGACCTGCGGCCATCTATAGCCCTGCGCTGCGCGTCAGGCCAGATCTCCGCCTTTGGGCTTGCAACACCAATGGGCGGGCCGCCCCTCAAACCCGTTAAGGAGCGGCCCGTAACAGCAGCTTATATCAGGCCGGCAGAGTATACACCGCTGTGTTGATGATGGCGTTCAGTGTACCGAAGATCACCGGTCCCAGATAAAGGTTACTGGTGGCGTTGTAGATCTTCCGGTTGATGATCGTGCCGGCTGTCGCGGACAGGATCATGTAGGACAGCATCATATAGGCTTTCCAGTTGGAGAAGCTGCCGAAGCCCACTCCGGTCCGGGCCAGATTGGTGTAATATACGATAACCACGATGACGGTGCCCAGCACATTGCACAGCACACAGATCAAAAGATTCACGCGCTCCGGCATATCTTTAAAGCGGTTGCAGCCGTTCATAATCAGCGAATTGATGCACCAGTACAGGATAAAGAACGGCGCATAGCACAGGGACACTTTCAGATGCGACCACTTCATCATCGCCATGGACAGGTCTACCAGGCGGAAGTCCACCTTGAAGAAATAGTCCGCAAACCACACCACACTGCGGCAGAGGAGCACAACGCACATTGCCAGAAGCACCGTCCGCCCAACATTCGTCAAGCTGATCTTCAGGTTATAGTCCGAGAGCTTCGCTCCATTCTTCTTGTGGATCAGGTTGTAAAACAGGAAGAACATCGTGAGCAGGAACAGCCCGCTGAACAACATCCAGACCACCACGTTGTTGGCCACGCCGTACACAAAAACCTTGCCGGTATTGCCCTGGCCGGTAAGCGAGAATATCTTGCTGGTCTGCTGAATGATGATTGGCGCCATAATAGGCGGCACAAAGCCTCCGATCAAGGATGCGATGAGGAAGATCGCCCAATCCTTGCGCGTTTTCAGGCCGGACACCGGCTCCTGCGCAGGCTGGTTCAGGGCGGAGAACACGGGCACGTCCAGCAGCAGCACCGCCAGCGGCACGGTAAGGCCCAAAATCGCCAGCAGCCCGAGGGCTGAGAGCAGCATCAAGGACAGATAGGTCTGATTAGACGGATCAATGGCGTTCGGCGCGCCCAGAGTCTGGGAGAAGAAGCTCACCGTATCCCGGATGAACGCGCTGCTGACCATGCCGGAACCGTGGGTGGAGTCGGCGGGATTGTATATAACCCGGCCATTGTTTTCCGCAAAGCTCCCGTAAACATGGCCAATCTCAACCTTGACGCTGGGATCGTCCAGATCCGCCTCCGAGAAGGTTCCGGGCACTCCCAGGTTGACGACCTCTTTCATCTCCCGCTTCACGCTCAGATCGCCCGGCCAGTACCCCTCCACAGGCTTGAAGCCCAAACGGGAGTAGGGATCATACAGACCCGCGCCAAAGCCCAAATTGATGTCCGTCGCCAGGGCATCCAGCGGGGAATAGGGGGGCGCCAGAATCAATGCGGCCGCCACCTTTTTCTCGTAGGTATCCGGATGCTCCCGCTGCTGATCACCATATTCGGTCATCACCCGGACCACATTGCCGCCTCCTTTGGAATAGCCGGCGATCCCGATGCGGCTGCTGTCGATATAGGGCAGGTTGTAATAAACATAGTCGATCAGCTCATAAAAGCCGAAGGTAGGCGATGCGCCGGTGGATTCAGAGGAATGCCCACCTGAAAGAAGGTCCAGCACATACACCGCAAACCCTCTGCGCACAAGCTCCGCGGAGCACAGTCTTACGCTCTCCGCCGTGCTGTCATTTCCCGGGCTGTAGATGACCGCCGGTACCGGATTGTCGGCAGAAGCATTTACAGGGCGATATTCCAAAAAGCGCACGATATCGCCGCTGGCAATGGATATCTTCAAATCGTTGAGCTCAAACTTTCCGTGATCCGTCAGCATGACTTGTGTGCCAATCATACTGACAAGGCACATCGCCACGCACACAAGCAGCGCGATAAAACTCCGTTTCTTGCTTTTGGACATAACAAACCTTCCTTTCTCTATTTCACGGCCGGACCGTCTGCTTCAGGCGGGACACAATCGTATCAAACACGGTTTGCCCGCGGTGTTCACGTGCCCCCCTCTCTCTGGTATCTGATGTCATCACATTACCAGCAATTGGGATGTCCCGCAAGCGATTTATCTTTGAAATGCGCGTATTTTACATTTTATACAGTACAAATTTGTTGAAATTTCCACAAGATAAATACAACTTACTTCTTATCTGAAAAAATATTGACTTTTTCCACATTATTATGTATAATTTTTCTATAATACTTTTTGTTATTTTGTTGCAGTCCACCCGTGATTTTCAATTTGTCCTGGTTTTATCGGGCGGCTGCACATCAATTTGTCCGTAAATCTCGCGGCACAGACGGGAGGAATTCCTATGGCGTTCAAATATCTTCAGCTGGCCGCCGCGCTCCAGGCCGAGATCTCTATGGGCAGCTTTCCCGACAAGCTGCCCACCGAAAAGGAGCTCGCCCAGGCCCACCGGGTCAGCCGTCAGACCGTGCGTCAGGCCCTGGACCACCTGGTGAGCCTGGGCTTCATCGAAAAGCGGCAGGGCAGCGGCTCCTGGGTGCTGAGCGGCGCCCGGACGGGCGGCAGCAGCCGGGTGGCCATCGTCACCTCCTACATCGACAATTACATTTTCCCCTCCATCCTCCAGGATATCCAGAACATTTTGACCCGGCGCAATTACTCCGCCCTGCTCTACGCCACCCAGAACCGGCCCGCGCTGGAGCGCGACATCCTCCAAAACCTGCTGCGGCAGAACGTGGACGGACTGATTGTGGAGGGCGCCAAAACCGCTCTCCCCACCCCCAACCTGGACTGCTACGAGCGGCTGGACCGGGCGGGCATCCCGGTGATCTTCCTCCACGGATGCTATCGGGAGCTGAAGGACGCGGTGTGCGTCTCCGACGATAACTTCGGCGGCGGGTACCTGCTGGTCCGGCACCTGCTGGCAAAGGGCCATACCAAAATCGCCGGCATTTTCAAAAGCGACGACATCCAGGGCCACCAGCGCTACGCCGGCTTTCTGGCCGCCATGCGGGACGCCGGGCTGAGCATCCAGGACGACCGGACCTATTGGTACACCACCGAGGAGCGCCGCTTCCTGCTGGACTACGGCCACACGGAAATGCTGGAGCACTTCCTCCACTTTTACCTGCGGGACTGCACGGCGGTGGTCTGCTATAACGACGAGATCGCTGACCGGCTGATCCGGCACCTGCTCCGCGCCGGCCGGAAGGTGCCCGGCGACATCGCCGTGGTGAGCATCGACAACAGCTATTACAGCGACCTCTGCCCTGTCCGCATCACCTCCCTGGCCCATGAGGCCCACAAAATGGGGGAGCTGGCCGCCCAGCTGCTGCTGGAGCGGATCGACGGCAAAGCCTGCTCCTCCCAGCTGGTCTCCTGGCGGCTCATGCAGAAGGAGAGCGGTTAGACAAAAAGAAGGCTCCCGCCTCAGCGGGAGCCTTCTTCCTGCTCCAATGCCAATTCTAACCGGGGATTTTCCGCCGCCGCGTCCTCCATCGCCCGCAGCAGCAGCCGGCCAAAGCCCGTCCCCTCCATGGCCCCGCGGCCAGAGAGCTCCAGCCGCACCGGCCGGCCCAGGTCCGTCAGGCAGTCGTGGAGGGCGTCCAGGTTGCGCCCCCACCACTCCGGCAGGGCCAGCGCCCCGCCCAGCAGCTCCATGGCCTCCTCCCGGCGGCACAGCCGGGCGCCGTCCAATTTCACCGTCTCCATGGTCACGGCTCTCCGTAGAGCAGCTCAAAGCTCTCGTAGTGGTCCCCGGTGTAATACACCAGCCCGTCGTTGGAGAACACCACCCGCTTCGCCCCCCGGGAGGAGGCGCCCACGGTGTCGATGTCGCACTCGGTGTAGACCCGGCCCTTGGCCTCGGGCAGCAGGCCCTCGTAGTTGCCGAAGCGGCTGCCGCCGATGGCCGTCCCCTCGCCCGCGTAGCGCTCCACGCTGCCGCCGGTCCAGCCCAGGTCCTGGGCCTCCTTCTTGGTGAGGTAGTTGTCCGGCAGATGGCCGTAGAGGTGGATATACAGCGCCACCTCCTCCTTGGAGCTGTACCAGCCGTCCTCCGCCACGGTGGGAGCGGACTCCTCCGGGGGTTCCTGGCTGGGAGCGGAGGACGCCTCCTCCGACGCCTCTGGGGCGGGGTCAGCAGGCTGCTGGGTCTCGGCTGGGGACGTCTCCGGCGCGCCGGAGGGCTCCTGGACCGCCGGCGCGCTGGGGGTGGAAAGGGTGGGCTGCGCCGCCGGGCCGCCGCAGGCGGACAGCCCCAGCGCCAGCGCCAGGGCCAGCAGAAACGCCCAAACACGTTTTATCATCTCAATCACCCACATTTCGCAAAGATGCTCCTATCTTATGCCATGGCGCGCCCCTTGTCAAGCGGCGTTCATCTTTCCGCCGGAGGCGAAAAATCGGTATTGTCAGCGCCGGAAAAACGGTGTATAATACAGGCTCAGAGCCGTGCCGGATGCGGCGGGCTTTGGGGAGGGAAGTGGATGGTTTGGATGACACCAAAATGCGGATCATAAACGCCACGATGAAGGCCGTGCGGCAATATGGCCTGGAGGGCGTGCGCATTCAAAACGTCAGCGAGCTGGCCGGGATCTCCCCCGGCGCGCTGTACCGCCACTTCGACAGCAAGGAGCAGCTGCTTGCGGAATGCTTTAACTATGTGGACCGGCAGGCCGCAGCCATCTTCGATCATCTGAAGTTCGACCCCCTCACCATGCTCACCGATCCCATGGAGGCGGTGAGGAGCCTTTGGCTGCCCTATTTCCGCTTCTGGGTCACCCACCCGGACGAGACGGTGTTCTACCACCGCTTCCGGGACAGCGCCGCCTTCCCCAAGTACGATAAGTCCCGGGATTTCAGCTATTTCGCCTCCTTCGCGCATATGGTCCGCGCCTTCATGCACACCTTTCCCAGCCTGCGCCGGGTCAATCAGGACCTGCTGTGGCTCCACGTGCTCACCGGCACGGTGATGTACGCCAAGTATGTGGTGGAGGGGCTGCTGCCCAACACGCAGGAGACGGAGGACACCGTATTTGAATTCCTGACGCTGGGCTTGAGCGGCTGCCTGCGGCTGGAGTCCGCTGAAACAAGGGCGTGAAAAAGAGGCCCGCGCCTCGTGGCGCCGCACGTTTGGCGCGGGCAATTTGATGCAATTGGTGATGCGTTTGGCCTCAACTGCAAATAAACGTTTACTTCTGCCGCGCTATTCTTCTATTTTACGCCCCTGCGGCCCGTTTTGTGTCCGGCACATATAAATGGATTAGGGGCCTTGCGCAGAAGTCTGCCCAGCCCCGCGATATTTCTTCGTTCAAGCTCCGCAAACCGGCGGAAATACCGACTAAATCATCGTTTTAACCACCCTTTTGCGTTTGTTATCGAATTTTTAAAAGACCCTTAGCAAATTTGGGAGAATCGTTCGCTGGCCGGAACCGCAGAGGCAGATCGTGTTCCGTCTGTCCGCCGGCTTGAGCTATCCCGATGAGGAGAGTGTCACAAATGGAAAAAATTTTGATTGTTGACGACAGCGCTGTCCAGGCCGCCCAGCTCAAAGCCATTTTGGACGACGAATACGATGTCGCCGTGGCACAGACCGCGGAGGACGGGCTGCGCCGTGCCAGCGGCGAAAACTTTTCCCTGATCCTGCTGGACGTGGTGATGCCCGGAATGGACGGCTTCACCCTGCTGAAAAAATTGCAGGAGGAGATCATCACCCAGAGCGTCCCGGTCATTTTGATCACCAGCCTGTCCGACGTGGCCAACGAGCAGCGCGGACTGGTCCTGGGGGCGGTGGACTATATCGCCAAGCCCTTCAGCCCCTTGATCGTGAAGGCGCGGGTCAATACCCACATCAAGCTCTACAATTACCGCCGGCAGGTGGAGCAGCAGTCCATGACCGACCAGCTCACCGGCATCGCCAACCGGCGCAGGTACGACCGGCACAGCGCCACCAAATGGCGCGAAGCCGTCCGGCTTCAGGTCCCCCTGTCCATCTGCATGTTCGACATCGACCACTTCAAGGTGTATAACGACACCTTCGGCCACCCCGCCGGGGACAAGGTGATCGCCGCCGTGGCCAAAACCATATCCTCCCACCTGCACCGCAGCACGGATTTTGTGGCCCGCTACGGCGGGGAGGAATTTGTGGCCCTGTCCATGGGCGACCGGGCGGAAAATATATTCGGCCACCTGAAAAAGATCCGCCAGGCGGTGGAGGACCTCCACATCCCCCACGACCCGTCCGTCTCCCCGTGGGTGACGGTCAGCGTCGGCGGCGTCACCGTCGTCCCGCCGGCCAACAGCTCCTATGCATTTTATTTGAAAATTGCGGACACCATGCTCTACGACGCGAAAAAGCACGGGCGCAACCGGGTCGTCTGGACCGACGAGCAGATGAGGCAGCTGCGGGAGGCATAACGCCCGGCCGTCATCTCAACCTGGAGGTATATTTGTGAAATTATTCGGTTTATTTTCCAAGCACGCAAAGGACCGTCCCGCCCAGCCCCCCGCGCAGGCCGACGACCCACAGGAGCTGGAGGTCTATTCCGGCATGCGGGTGGAGGTGACCACCTTCGAGGGGCAGCTGCTGTTCGTGGCAAAGCTGCTGGGCCTTCACGGCAGTCAGGCCCAGCTCCACCAGTATTCCCAAACGGAGCTCCCCGAGGACAGCGAACCCCTCCGGGTCCGCATCCGCGGGTACAGCGACCGGGAGCGCAAGGCCGTCTATATGGAGGGCGTCATCTCCCCCGCGCCCAAAAACACCTGGTCGGTTGAGGAGCTGACGGTCTGCAAAACCGGAAACGACCGCGCCTTCTTCCGCCTCGCCACCAATCTCGACGCCACCGCCACCATGTTCAGCGGCCTGGAGATGGGGGAAAAGCCCTGCAAGCTGCTGAACATCAGCGTGGGCGGGGCCAGCATCGGCTCCGAATGCCGGTACCACCACGGCGACAAATTTTTGTTGAAGGTCAAGCTCCTGGAGGACCGGCCGGTGTCCGCCATCTTCAGCCAGGTGATGCGCATTGTGGAGAAGGAGGACGGCAGGTTTGAATACGGCTGCCAGTTCCTGGAGCTGACCGAGGACGATCAAGAGAAAATCACCCAGAACATTTTCGCGGTCCAGCGCCAGCAGCGGGGCCGCTCCTGACACCCCAAGCAGCGCAAAGCCGGGCGGGAAGCTCACGCTTCCCGCCCGGCTTTTATTTTGCTTGAACTGTCCCGCAGGGGGCCTTCCCTAGGCGCTGTTTGAAAATTGACGATGCGCCCGGCGGCAAGGGATTTTTTCGCCAGACAAGGCGATTTGACGCGGAAATACTTTGTGTATTTCAAGTCAAATCAACGACATATGGCGGAAAAAGACCTGTCGTTTGGGCATGTTGGCAATTTTCAAACGAGCCCTAGGCCAGCGCCTGCTCAAACACCCTGAGCAGCTGCTCCTGGTGAAAGGGCTTATCCACAAAGCCCTTGGCGCCGATGGCCTTGGCCCGCTCGAACGTGTCGTCGTAGGCCAGGGACGAGACCATCACAATTCTGGCCTCCGGGTGGTTTTGCAGGATGATCTTCGCCGCGTCCAGCCCGTCCATGCCCTGCATGATAATATCCATGGTCACCAGGTCGGGCTGCACCGAGGCGTACTGCTCGATGGCGTCCTCCCCGCTGCGGCAGTAGGCCGCGACCTCGTAATCCGTCCCTGCCAGCACATCCTCTAACTGGACCCGCACCAGCCGGGAATCGTCCACTACCATCACTCGCTTGCTCATCTGATCAAATCCCCTTCCTGTTCGGTCTGCTTTGGCGCGCCTGCGTCCTCCTGGGCGCAGGGCACATGGTGGATCAGCTGCGCGCCCTCACTGTGCTCATCAGAATAGGTGAGAATGAACTGGGCCTCTTGTCCCTCCGGCTCATACCGCCCGTGGTAAAACACCGGGGTGCCGAAATGGGCGGGCACCTGGGTCGCCCGGAACATCGCCCCCGTGATCTTGCCGCACAGCACGTTGAGATATTCCTTGCTGAACTCCTCCAGGTCCTCCGGCGTCACCGCCTCCTCGTGAAAGGAGTTGCGGGCCATGCGCACCAGCAGCCCGGTGTCGGCGCACAGCGTAAGGCTGGTGCCGAAGCCCTTGTCAAAGGTGATGTGGACGGTGCACAGGTCCTTTCCCAGGGGCTGCTCCCCCTGGGAAAGGCGCACGCCGGCGGTCCGCTCCGTCACATCCTGAAGGGCCTGGTCCAGAATCTTCTCCAATTCCTCTCTGGTCATGGCGGTATTCATTCCTCAACGCCCCCTATGCTCTGCTGCGGCCGCGGGCCTTCCTCTTCCCCGCTCTGCTGCGGCTGCGCGCCGTCCCCCTCCCCGCTCTCCAGCACCCGCCGGATTCGGCTGAGCAGGTCGTCGGGGGCAAAGGGCTTCAAAATATAGTCGCTGATTCCCAGGGTGATGCCCTCCAGCACGGAGTCCTTGTCCTCCATGGCGGTGAGCATGATGACCGGGATGTCGGCCCGGCTCTTCATGTCGCGGATCTCCCGCAGGGTATCAAAGCCGTTTTTGGGGGTCATCCGGATGTCCAGCAGGATCAGGTCGGGCTTCACCCGCTCCAGGTAGCGCAGGGCCCGCACCCCGGAGTTCACCGTGATCACGTCATAATATTTTTCCAAGGCATCCGTTATCCGCAATAAAATCGTGGCCGCGTCATCCACCGCCAGAATGCGTTTTCTGCCGGGCCTCTCACGGGATTGGATCATATTCGCCTTCCTCCTTTTCAAGCCTGCCCAGGAGCCTGCCCAAAAGCGCCTCGGCATTGTCGTCCTCATAGAGCTTCAGCTGTCCCTGTATCTCCCGGAGGCTGTCCTCCACGTCCCCGGGGAGCGCGCAGCGCAGCAGGGCCTCCACCGTTCCGGCGCACTCCCTGGAGCGAAAATCCTCCAGCTCGCTCAGCGCCTCCGCCACCCGCTCCCGCAGCTCCTGGGCGGACAGGGGCGGGAGCTTCTCCTGCTGGGGCTCCTTCTCCCGCCGCTGCTCCAAAAACGCCCCGATGCGCTCCAGCAGCGCCTCGTGCTCCTCCAGCAGCCGGGGGAACTGCCGGGCGATGAACTCCGTATCGCCCTGGGCGGCGGCGTTCTCCTGGGCGCGGGCCATGTTGGACACCTCCATGGCCCCGATATTGGCCGCGGCGCTCTTCAGGCCGTGCACCTCCGTGCGGTAGTCCGCCAGGTTGGAGCCGGCCAGCTCCCGCAAAAGCTCCGTCTTGCGCCGCCCGTCGATGTAGTAGAGCTCCAGCAGCTCCAGGAAGCCGGACGCATCGCCGGAAAAATAGCGCGACGCGGCGTCTATGTCGATTCCCTCAATCCGGAATATCGCCGGGTCCAGCGCGGCGGCAGGCTCCCGTCCGCCCCCGGCCTGGCGGCGCTCCTCCGGCACCCAGCGCGCCAGCAGCCGCCCCATCTCCCTGCGGTCCAGCGGCTTGGCGATAAAATCCTGGAAGCCCCGGTCCAAAAACCGCTCCCGCATCCCCTCCATGGCGTTGGCGGTGAGGGCGATGATGGCGGGGGCGGTCCCGTTTTCCCCGCAGTCCCGGCGGATGATTTCCGCCGCCTCGATGCCGTCCATCATGGGCATCATGTGGTCCATGAAGATAATGTCGTACCGCTTTCCCCGCACCAGCTCGATGGCCTCCGGCCCGCTGCCCGCCTCGTCCAGATCGAAGGCGTAGTTCTTCAAAAAGCCCCGGGCCACCTTGCGGTTGATGACGTTGTCGTCCACCACCAGCACCTTCACGCCGGGCGCGGTAAACTGCTCCGCCCCTCCCAGCTCCGCCTGGGGGGCCTCCGGCATCTCCGCGATGGGGCGCCGGTCCACGATCTTCTGCGGGATGGTGATGGACACGGTGGTGCCCTGGCCGTAGACGCTCTCCACGTTGATGCCGCCGCCCATCAGCTCCACCAGATGCTTGACGATGGCCAGCCCCAGGCCGGTGCCCTCCACGCTGCGGTTGCGCTTGGAGTCCACCTGGCGGAAGTCCTCGAAAATCTTTTCCAGGTCCTCTTCCCGGATGCCGCAGCCGGTGTCCTCCACCCGGAAGGTGAGCAGCTCCTCATCCTCCCCCGGGCCCGGCACGCCGGTGACGACGGCCCGCACATAGCCCTCCTTGGTGAACTTGATGGCGTTGTTGAGGATGTTAATGAGAATCTGCTTGATCCGCCCCTCGTCGCCGTGGTAGCGGCATGGGAGGTCCTTGTCGCACTCGTATTTCATGATGAGCCCGCGCTTGGAGGCGGCCATGTCCATCATCCCCACCACCTCGTCCACCACGGTCTTGAGGTGGTAGTCGGCATTCACCAGCTCCATCTTGCCCGCCTCTACCTTGGACAGGTCCAGAATGTCGTTGATGATGGCCAGCAGGTTCCTGGCCGCCGACTGCACGTCCTTGGCGTGGGCGTAGATGGGGGAGTCCCCGCACTCCTCCATGATGATGTCGTTCAGCCCGATGATGGCGTTCATGGGAGTGCGGATCTCGTGAGACATGTTGGCCAAAAACTCGCTCTTGGCGATGTTGGCCTTTTCCGCCTGCTGGCGCACCCGCTTGATCTCGTTGATGTACGCCTTGATGTCGGTCATGTCCAGAATCAGGATGACGCAGCCCTGCTTCCGGCCGTTTTCGTCCATGATCTGCTTGCTGTGGCACTCATAGTGCTGCCCGTTGATGGAAAAGCTCCAGGGGATGTTTTCGTTGAGCATCTCCTCCCGAAAGTCCTCCAGCACCCGGACGTCCTCCCCCAGCTTGTGGGCGGGCAGGCTGGTGAAGATGTTGGCCGCAGCCCGGTTGTAGCTGATGAGCCGGTCGTGGTCGTCCAGGGCGATCACGCCGTCGCCCAGGCTCTCCAGCACCTTCTCCGCAGCCAGGTGGCGGAAATCGTAGTTGCGGCGGCTCCACACCACGATGACCACCATGGACATGGAGATGGCCAGCGTCACCGGCGTGAGGTCAAACACCACGAAGATCTTGAACACGTAGGCGATAAGCACCACCATGGGCAGGCAGGTAATGCCCAGGATCGTCCAATACTGGCGGCTGACCTGCTGGTCGGAGCGCAGGCGGACCGCCCGCACCAGGGTGTGGATGACGAGGATATAGGGAATCACTATGCGGGTAATCATAAACAGCGTATACAGCGGGCCGTAGGAAATTCTCACATAGTGGAAGCCGTCCGGGGTGGACAGCCACTGGAACTCCTGGTAGAACAGGCCGTTCCAATTGAAAAACACGGTGGGCAGCACCAGGAAGTTGATGGCCCCCAGCACCCGCAGCAGTTTTTTGGGCGGGCGGGCGTAGCAATAGGTGTAGGTGAACCAGCAATAGCACAGCGGGACCATGGCCGAGCCCACGTTTTCCACCGTCACCGCCGCCACGGCCGCCTCCACGGTAGGGGCGGTGAGCTCCAGCAGATAGCCCACATTCTGCACCAGCGAGCCGCACATAATGAAAATCAGCAGCTTCTGCTCCCGGGCGCCGTCCCCGTTGAGCAGGAAGAGCAGCGCCACAAAGGTCAGGCATATGCCGAAGCACTCCAGCAAAATCACAAAGTTTACCATTTCATCTTCCCCTGTCCGCACACTTCCCCTCCCGCGCGGGAAAAGGGGCGCGGCAGTTTTTTGCATCCATAACAATAGTACATTTTTATCATGATGTCAAGAAATATAGTCTGTTTTTACGGGGGCTCCCCGCGCAAAAAATTGGAGCGGAAGTGCTCCCTTCCGCTCCAATTTCGTCGGTCTATATGATTCCGGCCCCGTTGAGGCCGATTTTTCCGCTTCCGGCGCGCTGCAGCCCGGCGGTCACGATGGAGAGAAATTCCGCGGACCGGGGCTTCGCCTCCAACCCGACCCCCGCCATGCGGCCCAGCAGCTCGGGATTGCGCCTCCAAGCCACTCCCACCACGGTGCGGATGTTCCGCTCCACCGCCTGCCATGTTGTGGAATACTGCCGGGCCACCTGGGGGTAAAGGTCCTTGGTGACCAGCAGGAGCAGCTCGGGCCGCTCCGCGCACAGCGCCACGGCGTAAGCCGTGTAGGGAAATCCCTTATAATTTGCCGTCACTCCAAGCCTGCGCAGCAGGTCCCCCGCCTGAAAAAGCCGTTCCTCCATCCTGGTTACCGCCTCTCCTGTTGTTCGGTCTCCAGCAGACTGGACACCGTAATGCCCATGTGGGCCGCGATTTTTTGCAGCGTGCTCAGTTTTGGATCGGTCTTTCCTCGTTCAATTAGGCTGATTTCCTCGGTGCTTAGTCCCATCTCCCACGCCAGGTCGGGCTGATTTTTCGAGCGTCCTTTTCGATATGCTTTTACCCGTTTTGCTAACACGTCTGTTTCAGGCATTTTTAAACCCCTCTTGATAGATCATATACAAAAGAAGCTCATCATGCCACGTACTGCAATACGGATTTCGATTTTATCATCCAAATTCCGACCCCCTGGAAAATGGCAAAAGCAGGCCGGACCTAGTTCTCCTTAGGTCTGGCCTGCTGCATTCCATCCATATCACTGTGCTCCGAAGGCTTTGTACCAGCCCCATTTCAGCCAGACGGATGCAGTTTCCACCCGTCCGGTCCAATTCCCTGGCTGCAAGGCAGCCGTGTGCATATCAAACAGATTATAATTGTATAATCTGCAAATAAATTTTACTTCCTGGTTTTAAATTTGTCAAGCGGTTTCGCAAAAATAAGCGGCGGCATTTTAAAAATGCCGCCGGACTAAAGGTTTCGTATCGACTTATTCCGGACAGGGAACCCAGTCGGTGATCCATCTCCCGTTTGTAATGGACCACAGGCGCATTTCCCGCACGCCGTCCCTGGTACGGAAATACCAGCACACTTGCTCCGCATGGGTGGATATCCCGCCCTCATCGCTGGGGGGCGTATAGGCATAGGCCGGAGCAATGCCCGTCGCAAACAGGGTCAGGGCACACAGCAGTGCTGCGATTGATCTCAGAATGCGTTGCTTCACTCTTGCATAGCCTCCTCGAACTGGTGCAAATCCTTATACTTCTCTGAATCGAGTTCGTCCTCAGAAATGTACCTACTGAATTCATAGTTAACAAATAATTGGTATCGACCATCGGACCCTTTAATAATAAAGCTACTGTACTTCCCCGTATAATTCTCAGGGCCCTCATATTCTTCTTCGTAAACTGTTCTTGAATCGTTTTGAAAATTTTCAGCCGGCGCAAGCTCCGCCGGTTGAACAATGACTAGATAGGATACGCAAAATACGGCCAGCATCGCAGCCCGCGTCATAACACTCACGCGTCGCGGAGGCTTGCCGTCGTAGGCGAGAATTACCTTGAAGCGCTGCTTGATGAACGTGTCTCTGCTCACCGCCTGGGATTCGTCCAGCGCCAGCGCGGGCGTACGCCGCTTGGACACAATCCGATCGGCCATGTGCTGAAGCATGGTCAGATACTGAGTCTGCCCACGCTTATCCATGTGCCGCGTGACCTTTGCGTCACAGCGCAGCTCCAGCAGCCTCCCGGCCTCTCTTCGGAAGATCTGGGCGATAGGATTCCACCACATCACCGCCGTCAAAAGGCCCACGAAGAGCTTGATTTTCCCGTCGTGGCTGCGGATATGCTGGGCCTCATGGGCCAAAATCATCTCGATCTCCCACTCGGGCAGCTCCGCCGGGGGAAGATAGATGACGTGCCGGAAAATCCCCGCCGCACAAGGCACCTCCACGTCGGGCGTCACCATCACCGGGCAGTCCACATTGAGCCGCGCGGCGGCCCTGCGCACAGTCTCGTCGTCCACAATGGTGTAGGTCCGGCATCTTCTGCGGGCGCGGACAAAGACGAAAACGTCCCATCCCACCGCCACAACCGCGCCGGCGCCCCATATGGCCAGCAAGCCCTGTTCCACAGCTGGGTGATCACGAAGAAATCGCTGGACAACGCCCAGCACGCTCCACGAGCGGACCGCGTAGGTAACCGGAATTTCAATTGGCAGGAGCAGCCGTCCGATTGCGAACACGGACGCCAGCATCAAAAAGGAAACGCCGCACTTTTCCAGAAAAAAGGTTTGCCGGCGCAGCAGACACACACCGGCCAGCACGGCGCTGTAGAGAACCAACGCGCTGAGTACGGAGGCAGTGGAAATCATTCCCCGGATTCTAATTCCTTTCTCCGCTCAGCCAGCAGCTTTTCCAGCTCGTCCACCACGTCCGTGGTCAGCTCGTCGCTTTGCAGCAGCATGGAAAAGTATGCCGGGATGGACTGCGCGTCTTTCCCCCGGAATAGAATATCGGAATAATACTCCGCCCTGGAGAGATTCACGGCGTACAGCCGCCCATACGTTTTGGTTCTCTTGATAAATCCTGCCTCACGTATCGCCCCCTTTTTCAGCAAACCGTTCAGCAGAATGTGAATTGTGCTCGGACTCCAGCTGGGCGCGACGCTTTGCTCCAGGATCTCGAACCGCGCCAGCGGGCGTTCCGCCTGCCAAAGGGTTTCCATAATTTCCAATTCGCTTCTTGTTAGTTTCACATTAATCTCCCATTCCAGTCACATTGCTACAATTCAATTATATATCTTCTTCCACATATGTCAAGAGTTTTTTTCATATTTTTTTGCCCAACCTCACAAAACACGGATGCCCCCGGCCGCTCACAGCCGGAGGCATCCGTCATTCCTGCTTCTAACCGCCCGGCGCGGCGCCGTCACGCCTCCTGGTACAGCTCCAGAATCGCGCCGTCCTTCCAGACGAAGGCCAGCCGGTCGCCCTTCTCGTTGGCCTGCATGGGGCCGCAGATCACGCTGTCCGCGTCGGCCACGTACTTCTCCAGGTCGTCCACCTTGTAGGCCACATGGGGATGGCGATGGATCTCCTCGGGGAAGGGGGTGCCCTCCTCAAACTTCAGGTACTCGATTTTGTAGTCGTAGTCGTCCACATTGCTCACCCAGAACTTGGCCCCCTCGTTATAGACCATGTTGGGCTTGCGGTTGGTGATGGGGATGCCGATGTGCATGTACTCAGCGGACATAGTTTTTCCTCCTTAATAACAGGCAGCGCCTGCGTATTACTGATTGACGTACTTCTTCTCGTACCAGCCCCGGAAGGTGATGGTGACGAAGCCGAACAGCAGGCCGATGACGCAGTACACGCCCTCGGCAAGGAAGGCGTTGGCGAATTCGGCGCCGGGGATATAGCTCATCACGCCGAAGAACACCCCCGCGCCCACAAACACGGCGGGGACAAAGCTAATCATCTCGGGGGCGATGTCCAGGTAGAGGATGATGGGCACCAGGATCAGCAGGATGACGGGCATGGCCCAGAAGCCCAGCCCGCCCAGCATGCCGCCGCCCACCATGATGGCGATGGACGCGCCCATGCCGATCACGTAGCCGATCAGCGCGCGCAGGCCCCCCTTGGGGGTGCAGCCGCCCAGGAAGTACATGGCCCAGGCCTGGAAGGAGATCCAGCCGCCTCCGGCGGCCAGGGGCGGGATGTTGGCGCAGACGGCCTGATCGAGAACTTGCAGGGCGGCGGCCTGAAGGCCGATGAAAAGAGCGATGGGCAGGTATTTTTTCGCGTTCATGGGATGGACCCCTTTCTCAAAATAAAATGGGTCCCCCGCGTTGCAATCGCGGTGTGAATGGTGTATAATAGCTGCCGCGGGGGACCTCGCTCCCATCCTCGCCCGATGGGAGCGGCTTCGGTCTTTCGCGCTGTGCGGAGGGCCCTTCGGGGCCCTCCCTTTTTATGCTTACCGCTGGTTTTTCACGTCCTGATAGACCTCGTAGGCCTGGGCGGGGGTATAGCCCTCGTGGACCACCTTGCCGATGGCCTGGGCCATGCCGGCAGGGGAATCGGACTGGAAGATGTTCCGGCCCATGTCCACCCCATGGGCCCCCTCCTGGATGGCCTTATAGGCCATTTCCAGCGCCTCCAGCTCGGGCAGCTTCTTGCCCCCGGCGATGACGATTGGGACGGGACAGGCCGCCGCCACCCGCTCGAAGCCGTCGCAGTAGTAGCTCTTCACCACGTTGGCCCCGTTTTCCGCCAGCACCCGGGTGGCCAGCAGGAAGAACTTCTCCGTGCGCTCCATCTGCTTGCCCACGGCCACCACCCCCAGGGTGGGGATGCCGCACCGGCTGCCCGCGTCGGCGGTCCGGGCCAGCAGCTCCAGGGAGCGGCTCTCGCCGGGGGCGCCGATGAAGGTCTGCACCGCCATGCAGTCGGCGTTCATCTCGACGGCGCTGTTGATGTCGCAGGCGATGCCGCCGCCGTTGGACATCTCGTCATACAGGACGGTGGAGTCATAGGTCACCCGGACGCACTTGGCCGCCGGGGCGGCGGGGGAGACGCAGGAGCGGATGATCCCCCGGGTGCCCATGAGCACGTCCACATAGGGGATCAGGGGCGGAATCACCAGGTCGATGCGCTCCAGCCCGGCGGTGGGGCCCATGATGTAGCCGTGGTCGAAGGCCAGCATCACCGTATTGCCCGACTGGGGGCGGAACATCCGGGCCAGCCGGTTTTTCATGCCCCAGGAGCAGTGGGCGTTCCCCTTGACGTAGAAACCCTCTTGGGCGGCGGGCACGTCCAGGTGGTAGTCGTGGGCCGCCTTGTTGCCGATGTTGTCCGCCATGGCTTACTCCTTGCTGTAGGCGGGGGTGTGGCAGGGCGCGCCCCACAGGCGGATGAACTCCTCGTCCCACTTGGCAAGGTTCATCTGGAAGCCGCCCGCCTCCTGGACAGTGAGGATCTCGCCCACCATGCTGGCCACGACCTCCACGCCCTTGGCCTTGAGGAACTCCACGGTGTCTTTGAACAGCACCAGCATCTCCATCATGGTGGTGGCGCCGCAGCCGTTAATCATCACGAAGGCCTTGTCTCCGGCCGTCAGCTCCAGCTTCCTGCACAGCGCGTCCGCCACCGTGGCCACGGTGTCCTTGGAGGACATCATGGGCACCCGGACGCCGCCGCCCTCGCCGTGCTGGCCCGCGCCGATCTCCATGAGGTCGGTCTCGCCCAGATCACCGAAGGACATGCCGTTCTGGGGGTGGGTGGCGTCGGTGGACTTGACGGTGACGGAGGCCATGCTGTCGGCGTAGCGCTGGGCGATGGCCGCCACCTCGTCCAGGCTCTTGCCCTCCCGGGCCGCCGCCGCCGCGATGTGGTACAGGGCCACCGCGCCGGCCAGCCCCCGCTTATTGTCCTCGCCGTTGGGGTCGTACTGGATCTCCTCGCCGGTGACCACCTGGCGCACGTTGAGCCCCGCCTTCTGGGCCAGCTTCATGGCCTGCTTGCCCGCCAGCTGGTCGCCGGCGTAGTTCAGGGTGAGCAGCAGCACGCCGTGGCCCTTGTCGGCCATCTTCATGGCGTCGAACACCAGCTGGCCGTTGGGGGCGGCGAAAATGTCGCCCACGGCCTGGATGTCCAGCATACCCCGGCCCACAAATCCGGCCTGGGCGGGCTCGTGGCCGGAGCCGCCGTAGGTGACGATGGTCACCCGGTCGGCGCTGGCCAAGTCCTTGCTGATGACCAGGTGGCCGTCCACGTCCAGGATGTCGGGATAGGCCAGGCCCAGGCCGGTGAGCTCCTCGTCGGTGATGGTCTCGGGGGCGTTGATAAACTTCTTCATTTTCATAGGAATACCTCTCCTTCAGGATTTCAGGCCCGCGCCAGGCCTTGGAAGAAATAGGACATGGACACCGCTCCGGCGTCCGGGGTGCCGATGGTCTGGGCGCCGTAGCTCTTGGCCCGGCCGAATTTGGACACGAACTGCTTGCTGTCCTCCGCCCCCTGGGCCGCGGCCCGGGCGGCGGCGGCAAACAGGGCGGCCTCATCCTCTCCCTCATAGGCGGCGATGGCCTGGCTGGCGGGGATCAGCGCGTCCATCATGGTCTTGTCCCCCACCTTGGCGCCGGACATGTCGTTAAGCTCCTCCAGCGCCCGGGCGAAGATGGCCTTCAGCTCCGCCACGCCGATCTCGTCCCCCTCCGGGGCGTCCTCCTGCAGCCCGTCCAGCCACGTGTTCCACAGGGGAACCGCGCTGCCGCCGTTCAGCGTCATGACCGCCATGGCCGCGCCGTCCAGCATGGCGCGTATGCCTCCCTCCGGCTGGTCCGCCGCGCCGCCGATGGCCCCGGCGATCTTGGCCATGGTCAGGCCGTGGTCGGCGTCGCCAAACCGGGAGTCGATCTCCGTCAGCTCATCCTCCGCCGCGAGCACCGCCGCGCAGGCGTTCTTCAGCCGGGCGGCAAGTTCGGTTTTTGTCATTTGTGCTTTCACCTCCTGCAAACGCTCACATTTGTTACGTCTGTGCAAGAACAATAACACATATGGTAACATAAGTCAATCCCACAGAGCATCTTTTCCTGTTTTTCACAGTTTCCATTCTTTGAAATTATGTGAAATGCACAAAACGAAACTCCCTGAACCGCCGGTCGCGGCTCAGGGAGTTACAAATGCTATTTTTCATCAAACAGCGCCTTAATCAGCTTCGACCGGGCCACCAGATGGGTGAATATGCCGGTTTTCAGCGCGCCCTCCAGCGCCTTGGCGCTGGTGTTGGCGGAGCACACCCCGATGATGTTGGGACACCGGCGCAGGGTGTCGATGGGCACCTGGATGGCGAAGTCCTGGTCCGACTGAATCACCGTTCCCGCCTGGTTGAAGTAGTAGACCAGCATCCGCCCACAGGCCCGCTGGCGCTGGAGCAGGCCGCCGTACCGCACCAGGGAGGCAAAGTCGGGGCTGGAGGGGTAGTCCCCGATGTTGACCAGGGCGGTGTCCAGCCGCTCCCACTGCTGGTAGATCTGGCGGTAGACCTCGGTGGAGCACAGCACCTGCTTTTCCTCCAGGCTCTCCGGCAGGGCGGGGAGGTAGAGAAAGTGGGGCGTCGCCCCCAGCTGCTGGGCCATCAGCCGGACGTTTTCATTGGACTGGTAATTGCGGGCGGGGATGCTGGCATTGCCCACCAGGGGGCAGATGTCGGTGACGGCGCTGTCCGGCTGGGGGTTTTCCTCCAGCCAGGTCACCAGCTGGCCGATGAGGTAGCCCCAGCCCACCCCCAGCCGCCGGGTGCCCAGCTGGCCCAGCAGCTCCACCGCGCCCTGGGACAGGCAGCGGTTGGTGGCGTCATTGTCCTCGCCGTCCTCCACCAGCACGCCGCCGTGGATGGAGCCCGCCAGCCGCAGCCGGTCCATCAGCCGGGCGGACTGGGCGCCGGGCTCGTGCACCGTGATCTCCACAATGCCCAGCTCCCGGGCCTCGGACAGCATCCGGCTGACCAGCGGGCGGGACACCCCCAGCTCCTGGGCGATATCGCTCTGCTTCTGGTCGTCCAAATAGTATCGCCTGGCCACGTAGGCCAGCTTTTTTTGCTTCTCCAGGCTCAGCTCCACAAGGCTACTCCTTCAGTCCGACGTGTGTTACATATGTTATGAACTTATTTATAGCACAAAAGTCAGACCATTGCAAGGGGCGCGGCGGGCATTATTCCGGGCGGCGTCTCCGCGCAGGCCCTCTCAATACCGAAAGATCCGCTCCAGCAGCGCTGCCCACTGGTTTGTCTCGCAGCCGTCCCCGTCCCGGTAGAGGGAGTAGGCCGCGGCGGGGACATAGCACTTCACCTGGGGCGCGCCGTCGAAGGTATGCTGGGTGATGCGGCACAGCCGCCGCGTGTGCTCCAGCACCAGCCGGGTGAGGTTTGGGCAGCCCGCGAACGCCCCGTCCGGCAGGCTCTCCACGCAGTCCGGCAGGCGCAGCTCCTCCAGGTTCCGGGCGCCGTCCAGCGCGTGGGACTCCAGCCCCACCACCGGCCTGCCCTCAAAGCTGGCGGGAACGGTGAGCGCGGCCTGCTCCAGCCCCGCCTGCGTCAGGCCGGACACCAGATACCCGGAGCCAGAGCCGTCCACGGGGGCGAACAGAAAGCAGCCGCCGTCCTCCGCGTCCAGCACCTCCTGGGGGATAGGCTCCGGCATGGCGGGCATGGGCAGCTCCAGCGCCTCATAGCAGCCCCACTGGGCCAGCAGGTCCTCCGCCAGCAGGCGGGTGCGCGCCACCGCTCCGGCGGAGTTCAGGTGAAAGTTGGAGTCGTAAAACCAGCCGCTGTCCAGGATGTAGCGGTTGGGGTCGCTGATGACGGGGCAGTCGAACGCGTCCAGGCAGGCGCTGAAATAGGCCGCCGCCCCCGACTCCCCATTCCCCGTCAGGGCGGAGCGGTTCACCGGGCTGAAGCTGAGATACACCTGCGCCCCCCGCTCCCGCGCCGTCCGGCAGTATTCGTTCACCTGCCGGGCGAAGTCCGGCGAGATGGTCACCGCCGCCAGGTCCACCGGCGCGCCGGTGTCCCAGCCCAGGGCCATGGCGTTCCCCGCCCGGTAAAAGGTCATATTGCCGTCCTCGTCAAAGGAGGCCTTGGCGTACACCCCGTCGGCCCGGGGAAGCTCCCCGCTGCGGCACACGGCCGCCCGCTCCTGGAGGAAGCTCACGTAATTGCCCGCCAGCGCCGCCTGGTGGCTGCGGCTCACGGCGGCCGCCAGCTCCGGCGCCTCCTCCGCGCACTTCCAGAAGGCGGACGCGCCGAAGTAGGCGGACAGCGCCTCATCGGCGGGCTCGAAGGCCAGCACCACCACGTCCCCCTCCCGCAGCTGGTCCCGGGACAGCTCCAGCATGGCGGCGGCGCCCACGGCGGCGTACAGCCCGAACGGGCACACCGTATACTCGTGGCCGTATTGGGCCAGCGTGCCCTCCAGAAGGCCGGTGTCCACCCCGAAGGCCACATTGCTGCCCCCCACCAAAATCAGCCGCTTTCCCGGGCTGTCCTTCAGGCGGCGATACAGCGCGGGCAGCTGGGCGTAATAGCTGTCCTGATAGCAGGCGGGCAGGGCCGCCCCCACCCCCAGCAGCGCCGCCGGCACCATGGCCAGCAGCAGCAGCGCCGCCGCAATTTGAATCACGCGCCGTCTCATACGCCCTCCCACACGCCGTCCCGCTCCATCTGGGCCCGCAGGTCCCGGAGCCACAGGGCGGTATTTTCCCGCGCCGCCTGGGTGACCAGGTGGTAATTGGTGTCGAAAAAGTCCCCGTTCTCGTACAGGTAGTCCTCCAGCGAGGAGATGAGGGCCACCCCCTCCATCCGCCCCACCGCCTCCCGGAGCAGGCTGTCCATCAGCGGGGCGTTCCCCCGCTGCCCCTCGGGCACCGCGTCCAGGTTGACGCAGGCGCAGGACACGTATACCCGGGCCCCCCGGGACTGGAACCAGGCGTAGTATTCCCCCAGCCGCTCCATGGCCGCCCCATCCACATAGGCCGGGTCCAGGCCCACCCGGTCAGGCAGGTCGTCCTGGGTGCCCGAGCGGAAAAAGGGAATGCAGCCCAGGCGGTCCATATAGGGCTGGCCGGACTCATCCTGGTAGACCTGGGCGTAAGTAGCCCGGGCGTTTTTCTGGGACAGGTAACCGCACAGGCTGTCCAGCGCCCCCTCCACGGTGGTCAGGTCCACCAGGGCGAACAGGTCGTAATTGTTCTCAATGCCGCACCACAGCTTGTCGTCCTCCTCCCCCATGGCGGTGCGCAGGAGCATCTGCTGGCGGCTGGACAGCTCGGGTGTGTGGATCACCAGGTCCCCCTCCCCCAGAAAGGCCCCCATAATCTGCATCTGCACCAGGGAGTTCACCGTGCCGTTCAGCCCCAGGTTCACCACCGCGTAGCCCGCTCCCAGGGCCTGCTGGGCCTGGACGCCGTCCAGGTTATACCACATGGAGCAGCCGCCGTAGAACACCGCCCGCTTTTGTCCCTGGGTGAGGATGAGGCGGTCGATCTTGTCGGCGTAGCAGCTTTCCTTGCGCCAGACGTAGCCGAAGGGGGGTTCGGCGGCGTTGATGCGCAGGGTGGCAAGCTCCGGGCAGTTTTGGAAGCTGCCGTCCCCCACGCTGCGAATGCTGTCAAACAGGGTGAGGGTGCGCAGGGCGCAGTTTTGGAACGCCCCCGGGGCCACGTCCAGCATGGTGGGCGGCAGGACCACCGCCGCCGCCCCGCAGCCGTCGAAGGCCCCCGCCTCCACCGAGGTCACCGGCCTTCCGTCCAGCACCTCCGGGATAACCACCACGCCGTCCGACCCGCCGTAGCCGGTAATGGCGGTCCCGTCCGGGGTCTGACGCCAGGTGAAATCGTCCGCGTCGCTCCACCGCGCCCACTGGGCGTACAGGGTGACGGCGCTGTCCGGCGCGCTCACCCGGCTGCCCAGCCCCACCGCTTCGCCGGAGCCGTCGCTGCTGGTGTTCCAGCCGGTGAGGGTATAGCCCTCCCTGGAAAACAGGTCGGAGCCAAGCGCGGTGTTGGGCCTAGCGTGGCCGGTCAGGTCATAGGTCCTGCTCTCCCGCAGCGCCCCGCCCCGGACGGACTGCCCGCCGTTGGCCTCATAGGTGACGGTGCAGTACCGGCTGGCCAGCCGCAGCCGCACCCGGGCGGGATAGCGCACGTCCCGGAGGGTGAGGGTGGCGGCGCGCTCCGACGCGCTGATGTCGAACGCCCCGGCGTAATCCGTATCCGTCAGCGACCAGCCCCGGTCCAGGCGGAGGGTGAACACCACGTCCTCCCCCACCGCCACCCGGCGGCCGTTATCCTCCACGGCGCAGCCCTGGGCCTCCTCCAAAAAGACCAGCACCGTGTCCGGCTCCGCCCGCTCCCCGCAGGCGGGCAGGGCGACCAGGCAGGCCAGGCACAGCGCCGCCCAAAACGCTCTTTTCACGCCGGCACCCCCTCTTAAAACTGAAAATAGGCGAAAATGGCCGCGTCCTGGGTCTGGAGCAGGGCCAGCCAGCACAGCGCCGACACCGCCGCCAGGTAGACGCAGGAGGACAGCCGGGCGGCGGATTGGCTGTCCGTTTTGGCGGCGGGCAGGTCGTACTGCCCCCAGGCGTACAGCTTGGCCATGGCCACAATGCACAGCACCAGCTGGACCAGGGACGGCACGCTCAGCCCCAGCTGGTCCAGCGTCTCCTGGAGGTAGGCCCCCCCGAAGCCCCAGGCGGTGAACAGCCGCCGGAAGATCACGCCCAGCTGGCCCACCGACTCCGCCCGGAACAGCAGCGCCGCCGGGACGAAGATCAGGAACATCACGCTCCGCCGCGCCAGGCGGCCCAAGGGGCAGTCCCAGCGGGGGCCGAAGCGCTTTTTCACGTCCAGCAGGCTCTCCACGCACAGCCAGAAGGCGGCGTACAGCCCCCACAGCACGTAGGTCCACCGGGCCCCGTGCCACAGCCCGCACAGGGTGAACACCACGAGGATGCTGAGGATTTTGCGCCCCTTCCCCCTGCGCCCGCCCCCCAGGGGGATGTAGACGTAGCTGGTGAACCAGCGGTTCAGGCTGATGTGCCAGCGGCGGAAGAACTCGGTGTAGCTCTGGGACAGGTACGGCCGGTCGAAGTTGCGCATGAGCCGCACCCCCATCAGCCGGGCGGCGCCGGCGGCGATCTCCGAGTAGCCGGCGAAGTCGCAGTACATCTGGATGCAGAACAGCGCCCCCGCGCAGAAAATGGCCAGCGACCCGGCCGCCTCCGCCGCGGAGAACACCGCGTTGACAAAAATGCCGCAGAAGTCCGCCACCACGCACTTGCGGAAAAAACCGCACAGCAGCAGCCGCACCCCGGCGGTGAAGTCGTCCCAGCAGAGCCTGTGCTCCGCCTTGAGCTGGGGCAGCAGGCTCCCCGGGCTCTCGATGGGCCCCGCCACCAGCTGGGGAAAGTAGGTGACGTAGAGGGCGAAGGTGACAAAGTCCTCCTCCGCGCGGAAATCCCCCCGGTACACGTCGATGGTGTAGCTCATGGTCTGAAAGGTGTAGAAGGAGATGCCCACCGGCAGGATGAGCCCCAGCTCCGGCGCGCGGTAGGGCAGCCCGGCGGCGGCGCACAGGCTGTTCACCGTCCCGGCGAAGAAGTCAAAGTATTTGAAGGTGAACAGCAGCCCCAGATTGACGCACACGCTCACCAGCAGCAGCAGGCGCATCACCCACCGCCGCCCCCGGAAGCGCTCAATGCCCCGGCCGCAGCAGTAGTCCACCGCCGTGGACGCCAGCAACAGCAGAATCAGGGCGGGGTTGGCGTACATGTAAAAGAAGTAGGACGCCGCCAGCAGCCAGTACCTCCGCCCCCGGTGGGGGAGCAGCCAGTACACCGCCGTCACCGCCGGCAGGAAGAGGAGGAACGCGCCCGAGTTGAAGTTCATACCCCCACCCCCAGGTTGAGCAGCAGGAAGGGGAGCAGCGCCGCCGCCGTCTCCCACAGCCCCGCGCCCCAGATCAGGGCATAGGCGCTGGCCCCCAGGGCCAGCGCCGTAGACAGCAGGAAAAATATCCCCCGGGTGGCCCGGTACCGCCGCTCAAACAGGCAGAAGAACAGGGCCGCCCCATACAGCAGCAGCGCCAGCGGCAGCTCCAGGATCACGCACTGCGCCATTGCCGGATCAGCTCCTTCACCGCCTGCTTGTCCGGCTTGCCGGAGCCGGTCATGGGCAGGGCGTCCATCCACATAATCCCCGCGGGCAGCTCGTTTTTCACCAGCAGAGGGCGCAGGCCGTCCATGACGCGGGGCTTTTCCTGGGTCTCGCACACCACCGCCGCCCAGGGCTGTTCGCCCTGGAGCTCGTCGGGCAGGCCCACCACCGCCGCCGCCCGCACCCCGGGCAGGGACAGCAGCGCCTCCTCAATGCACCGGGGAGCTAGGTTTGTGCCGTTGCGGATGATGATGTCCTTCTTCCGCCCGGTGAGGTGGAGCACCCCCGCCTCATCCACATACCCCAGGTCCCCCGTGTGGAGGAAGCCCTCGGCGTCGATGGCCTGGGCGGTCTGGCCGGGGTCGTGGTAGCCCAGCATCCGCATAGGCCCGCGCACGCACACCTCGCCCTCCTCCCCGGGACGGGCCTGGGCGCCGTCCTCCCGGAGGAGCCTGCCGCAGTTGGCGGGGTAGAACGGCCCCACCCCCGCCATGCGCTCCTCCTGGGGGGCGTCCCAGCGGGCGCAGGAGATGCCGATGCACTCGCTCATGCCGTACACCGGCACCAGGGTCATGCCCAGGGCGGACTCGATGTGGCGGAACTGCTCCGCCGTCCAGGGCGCGCCGCCGATATACCCCGCGCGGAGGGTGCGGGCCTCCCCCGCCCGGGCCTTTTTCGCCATGGCCAGGTAGAGGGAGGGCACGCCGTTCATCCGGGTGATCTTTTCCCGGGAAATGATCTGCAAAAGCTCCTCCGGGGCGGTGGCCGCGGTGAGGTAGAGCCGGTGGCGCAGCACGATGGCCCCGGTGAGCAGGGCCAGGCCGAATACGTGGTCCAGGGGCAGCGCCCCCAGGGCCACGTCGTCCTCGGCGTAGCGGCCCAGGGGGGCGGAGTCCAGCAGATTGCTCACCAGATTGCCCTGGCTGAGGATCACCGCCTTTTTCTGTCCGGATGAGCCGGAGGTAAAGATGTAAAAGGCGGGGGCGTGGGGATCGTCCGCCGCCGGGGCGGGCGTGCCGCCGGAGGAGGCCAAGGGCAGATTGAGGCAGGTGTGATCCTCCGTCCGGGTGAGCAGCAGGGCCGGACGGCGCAGGCTTCCCCCCGCCTTTACCAAAAACGGGACGGACAGCGGGGGCGTACAGCTCCCCAGTGTCTGCTCCGGGGTCTCCCTGGGGTCGGCCAGGACGGCCGCCGCCCCCACCCGCTGCAGGCACAGCAGGGCCAGCACAGTGTTCACCGTGCGCCCGGCGGACAGCAGGGCCAGCGTCCCGGGCCGCAGCCCGCTGGCGTACAGCAGGCCCGCACCGGCTTCTACCAGTTCTTCCGTCTGCTCCGCCGTCAGCCAGCCCCCCTCGTCCCCCAGCAGGGGCATGCAGGGCTTTTCCATCGCCAGACTATGGAGATACCAGCAAAGTGTGTGGATGGCCGCGTTCATAATCATCCGCTCCTTGTGTGTTTTTCACAAAAAATTTAGCAAAAAACCCGGCGTCCGGCAAGATATTTACAACAAACAGCGGCTATCCTGGATGAATGGCAGGACGCCGCGGACGAACGGCTGAAATTCGCGGACGAACGACAGCTTTCCGGGTATTGCAATGTGACAAATGGCGGTTTCCGCCATGATTGCATTTATTCCGGCCGTCTGTTACAATACCGCTGTGATTGTGGAAAAAGGAGGGGATTTGGTGGAAGAAAGCATACAGTTTATCATCAAAATTCTGGACCTCGCCTGGTTTTTTGATGTGGCCGTCACCGCGCTCTCCTGGGTGACGCTGGCCCGGGGGCCGGTGCGGGACTGGCGGCGGCCCGGGCGGACGGCGGCGGAGTTTTTGCTCGCCGGCGCAGCCGTCGCGGCGGGGCGGCTGCTGATTATTCTGCTGGCGGGGTCCAGAGGCCCCTACCTGCTGCTTCAGATCCTCCTGCTGGGGACGGTGGGGGCGCTGCTGCTGCGGTTCTGCTCCGACAGCCGCAAAAAGGCCAAGCTGGTGATGTGGTGCTCCATGCTGGCGGGGGGCTGCGCCATCAACTCCATCGGCGGGCAGTGCAGCTTTCTGGTGGGGCAGTTTCTGGCCGCCGGCTTTGCCGAGGGCGCCATACGCTCCGCAATCTCCCTGCTGGCGCTGCCGTTGTCGGTGTACCTTCACTCCTTCGGCTTTCAGGAATACGAGCAGGTGCCCGCCAGCGGCCTGGCCACCATCCTGATCGGGGACGTCTGCATCATCTCCATGAACGGCCTGGAGGTGCTGTGGGCCAACGTGGACTACCGCATCACCATCACCTTCCTGGTGGCCTATGTGTTCATCCTCCTCATGGTGGTGGCGGCCATGCAGGGCATATACGACATGTGCGCGGAGCAGAACAAGATCATGGAGCTGCAAACCGAGCGCCAGCGCCTGCACGGCGAACGGGAGCTGGCCCGGCTGACGGCGGATAACCTGGACGATCTGCGCAGCATCCGGCACGACCTGAAAAATCAGTACTCCTATATGCAGATTCTACTGTCCCAGCAGCGGTACGGCGAGCTGGAGGAATACTTCCGCCAGACCTCGGAGCACATGCTCCCCCAGCTTGGCCAGTTCATCGACTGCGGCAACCGGACGGTGAGCACCATTTTGAACATGGAGTTCGCCAAGGCCAGAAAGGAAGGGGTGGCCTTCACTCACCAGCTGGTGGTGCCCCCCGTGCTCCCCTTCAGCCACGACGACCTGTGCGCGGTCCTCACCAACCTGCTGGACAACGCCATTGAGGAGTGCGCCCGCCTGATCCGGGCGGGACAGGAGGACGCCTGCTTCCGGCTGGAGATCTATCCCCAGAAGAGCTATCTGTTCGTACTGTGCCGCAACACCACCAGCCGCACCGAGCTGGCCCGGTCCGGCCAGGGGCTGCGCACCACCAAGGGAGACGCGCGCCTGCACGGCTACGGCACCCGCATCATCTCAAAAATCGCGGAAACCTACAACGGCTGCGCGGAATTCGGCCTGTCGGGCGGGATGTTTGTGGCCAAGCTGCTGCTGGATATGACAGTGGAGGAAAGACTATGAAAATCAAGATCGCGCTGTGTGACGACGACGCCAAGGCCCTGCCGGTCATTGCCGGAGCGGCAGAATCGGCGTTCCAGGAAAAGGGGATTTACACCGACATACAGCGCTTCAACTCCGGCAAGGCGCTGCTGCAGGCCATGGAGCAGACCCGGTTCCACATCGTCCTGCTGGACATCGAGATGCCCGGCATGGACGGCATCGCCGTGGGCAAGCGTCTCCGGGAGCTGGGGGACGGCACCCATATCGTCTACGTCTCCGAGGCGGAGAGCCGGGTGTTCGAGTCCTTTTTGGTGCAGCCCCTGGGCTTTGTGCGCAAGAGCAATTTCCTCAACGACATCGCCGCCGTGGTGGAGCTGTATGTCAAAACCTGCTCTCAGGACGAACGGGGGGACTATCTGGAGTTCCAAACCCGCTCGGGGCTGCTCACCCTGAAGAGCAGGCAGATCCGGTACATCGAGGGCAGCCGCAACTACCAGCTGCTCTACCTGGAGGGGCAGAAGGAGCCCACCGAGGTGAAAATGACCATGGATAAGCTGGAGGAGGCCACCCGGACCCACAGCTTCATCCGCATTCACAAGGGGTATTTGGTCAATTACCGCTGCATCCAGCGCATCAGCGCCTCCGCCGTCACCCTGCTGGACGGCACGCAGCTGCCCATCGGGCGCAGCAAGGCCGCCGAGGTCAAGAGCAAATACCTCTCCATCCTGGGCGAGTCGTAGCCCGGGGCCACGCTGGAAAGAGCGGCGTTCGTCCAGGACGAACGCCGCTCTTTTCGCCGTTTCGCTGTCATTTGTCCTGGGCGCAGCGCCGTTTGTCCAATCAAAATGACGAATATCCAGGGGTACTTGAAAAGAAAATTGGGCAGGTCTAATATATCGCCAGCAACTCCCCAGAACAGAGCTTTGGTTTTGGGGAACCCAAATCAGATGAGATGAAAGGAGAAACAGAAATGAAAAAGATGAAGAAGCTGCTTGCACTGATGCTGGCTCTGGCCATGGTCCTGAGTCTGGCGGCCTGCACCACGGGAGAGAATTCCGATCCCTCCGGCGCCCCCAGCGGCGATCCCGCCGCCTCCGGCGAGCCGGCGCCGAGCCAGGCCGTGACCTCTGAGGACGGCGTCATCGCCCCCATCACCCCGGAGGAGCTGGGCAGCGGCACCGTGAAGTGGACCGAGGAAAAGACCGCCGACGGCTGGTACAAGGTGACCAACGAGGGCGGCAAGACCCTGGGCTACTCCAAGGACTCCGGCGTCGCCCTCATCCAGGTGGACGGCTTTGCCTTCAAGGACCTGGACCGGGACGGCGTGCTGGACGGCTATGAGGACTGGCGCAACTCCAACGAGGACCGCGCCCGCGACCTGGCCAACCAGATGGGCGTGGAGGAGATGACCCCGCTGTTCACCCACGGCGGCTGGCGCAGCTTCGGCTCCACCATCGAGGGCGACGACCTGACCTACGTGCAGGAGGGCGGCCGCGGCGGCGTGACCCGCTCCGCCATCAACCAGGGCAATACCACCATGGCGGTGGACTGGACCAACGCCCTCCAGGCCCTGTGCGAGGCCACCGGCAGCTGGGGCATCCCCGCCACCATCTCCGTGGACCCCAGCCACATCTCCAACACCATCGACCAGAACTCCCTGGCCGCCATCATGAGCAAGGATGAGGCCTTCGCCCTGGGCGTGGAGCACGGCAAGCAGTACCGCGCCACCGGCGTGACCATGCTGCTTGGCCCCCAGATCGGCATTGGCACCCAGCCCACCATGACCCGCGCCACCGGCACCTTCACCGAGGACCCCGCCCTGGGGCGCGACCTGGCGGACGCTTACATCTCCGGCCTTCAGTCCACCTTTGACGAGAGCGGCAAGGACCTGGGCTGGGGCGAGGATTCCGTCTACGCCATCGCCAAGCACTACGTGGGCGACGGCGCCCCCGAGGGCGGCCGCAACGACCACATGGACGCCGGCAAGTTCGACGTGTTCCCCGGCAACAACTTCGCCGCCCATCTGATCCCCTTCCATGACGGCGCCTTCAACCTGTCCATGAGCTCCACCAAGGAGTGCGGCGTGATGCCCAACTACGCCATCTCCTACAGCCGCGACGGCTCCCTGGGCGAGCTGGTGGGCGGCGGCTACTCCACCTACAAGATGAGCTTCCTGTATGACAACGACTATCAGGGCTTCATCCTCACCGACTGGCAGATCACCAACGACGGCCAGCAGTGCTTCGGCGTGGAGGACCTGACCATGACCGAGCGCTTCGCCGCGCTGTATAAGAGCGGCATGCACCAGATCGGCGGCACCGCCGACAACGCCGCCGCCGCCGAGGGCTATGAGCTGGTGGTGGATGAGCTGGGCGAAGAGGAAGCCCTGAAGATCCTGCGCAACGCCGTGTATCACTTCGTGCTCAGCCAGTTCCAGTGCGGCCTGTACGAGAACGCTTACATCAGCCTGGACAACGCCATTGACACCGTTTGGAACAACGACACCGACGCCGCCGCCAAGGAGCAGCAGCTCAAGTCCGTCATCATGCTGAAGAACTCCGGCAACGTCATCGCCCAGTCCGACGGCTCCAAAAAGACCGTTTACGTGCCCTACGCCTTCAACTCCGGCTCCGCCGCCAGCTCCTCCAGCGACGCCACCCCGCCCCAGTGGGAGCCGGTCTTTGACCTGGATGTGGCGGGCAAATACTTCGACGTGGTGACCGACACCGTGGGCGAGCCCTCCGGCGAGCCCGGCGAGGACGGCAATCCCACCTACACCCCCAACGACATCATCCGCGCCAAGGCCTCCGACGTGGCCGCCTGCGACCTGATCCTCATGCACATGAACGCCCCCAGTCAGGATTCCGCCCAGACTGAGGACGGCACCTGGCTGCCCGCCTCCCTCCAGTACGGCGAGTACACCGCCACCAACGCCCGGCGGGAGTCCCTGGCCGGCACCGTGACCACCGAGACCATCAACGACGGCTACTATGGCTCCAAGAGCCAGGACGTGAAGGAGAACCGCTCCTACGCCGGCAACACCGTGGGTCAGGACAAGAACTACGCCCAACTGGAGCTGCTGCAGTACCTGAACGGCATCAAGGGCAATGCCAAGCTGGTCGTCATGATGTCCAAGGCCTCCGGCCCGTCCGTCATGGTCTGGTCCGAGGTTGAGCCCCTGGCCGACGCCATCCTGTTCTACTACGGCTCCACCAGCTGGTTCTTCGAGGAGACCCTGCTGGACATCGTGAGCGGCGCTGTTGAGCCCTCCGGCCTGCTGCCCTTCCAGATGCCCGCCTCCATGGACGCCGTCGAGGCCCAGGACGAGGACGTGCCCCGCGATCTGGAGTGCTATGTGGACGCCGACGGCAATGTCTACGACTTCACCTACGGCCTGAACTGGTCCGGCAAGATCGACGACGAGCGCGTCAAGACCTACTCCGCCGAGCCTCTCACCACGCCCAGCACCATTGAATTCCATTACGCCGACTAAGCTGCTGTAAGCAACCGATGCGGGGAGCGGAGGACGTCTCCGCTCCCCGCGCCGCATTCACCTGAATTGATTTGGAGGAATCTTTATGCTCGATATCCTGATCGACCTGCTGACACCGGTATTTGTGTCCATGGGCGCCAGCGCGGCGGACGTGGCCAACTACGTGCGCGCCGCGGGCGG
This sequence comes from uncultured Oscillospiraceae bacterium, assembly GCA_949841355.1. Lineage (GTDB taxonomy): Bacteria > Bacillota > Clostridia > Oscillospirales > Oscillospiraceae > Enterenecus. The sequence continues at coordinate 8,467 of CATKZP010000019.1, read as the reverse complement.
CTATGTGTACGCCATCCTGGGCATACTCGCGGCGGTGGTCGCCGTCATGGTAGCCGCCCAGTTCGTGGTCAAAAAGGGAACCCGCCACGTGGTGCGCTGGACCGCCGCCCTGGCCGGCGTGCTGGCCGTCGTGCTGGTGGTCAACCTGGTGTGCTTCGGCCCCATGTACGCCATGGTGTCCGGCGTGCTCAACGCCTCCAAGGCGGAGATCTCCGACGACGTGGTGGCCAACTCCCTGGCCGTGGTCCAGGAGACCGGCGAGGAGGGCATGGTGCTGCTGAAAAACGACGGCCTGCTCCCCCTGAGCTCCGATGTGTCCGCGCTGAACGTGTTCGGCTGGGCCTCCGCCCACCCGGTGTTCAGCGGCACCGGCTCCGCCGCCAGCGGCGACGCCAGCATCCCCCAGACCGACATCATCACCTCGCTGAACGAGGCGGGCTTTTCCACCAACCAGGACCTGACCCAGATGTACGCCGACTACGGCAAGGACTACTGGGGCGGCAACCGCCCGGTCATCAGCATGACCTCCCAGGACTGGTCCCTGCCTGAGCCCACGCCGGAGTACTACACCGACGGCGTCATGAACGCCGCCGCCTTCTCCGACACGGCGGTCATCGTCATCGGCCGCAGCGGCGGCGAGAACGCCGACCTGCCCTCCGATATGAAGGCGGTCATTGACGGCACCTTCGACGTGGCGGCCACCGAGGCGGTGCAGCAGTCCGTGGCCCACAACTACAACTCCACCCGGGCCACCTTCTACAACAACACCAAGGAATACGACGAGTTCGGTGAGGGCGACCACTACCTCCAGCTGTCCCAGAGCGAGAAGAACCTGGTGGACACCGTCTGCTCCAGCTTTGACAAGGTCATCGTGGTCGTCAACGCCAACAACGTCATGGAGCTGGGCTGGGTGGAGGACTATGAGCAGATCGGCGCGGTCATCCTGGCCCCCGGCACCGGCGCGTCCGGCATGAAGGCCCTGGGCGAGATCCTCAACGGCACGGTGAATCCCTCCGGCAAGACGGTGGACACCTACCTGTACGACCTGACCGCCGCCCCCAACTGGAACCACACCGGCAATTCCGGCAACCACCTCTATACCAACGTGGGCGACCTGACCAAGCAGCTGGCCCGCATCGACAACACCTTCAACGGCGTGGTGTCCTTCACCGACTACGTGGAGGGCATCTACATGGGCTATAAGTTCTACGAGACCGCGGCGGAAGAGGGCCTTCTGGACTTTGAAAAGACGGTGCAGTACCCCTTTGGCTACGGCCTGAGCTACACCAGCTTCACCCAGGAGATCGCCTCCTTCGACCAGTCCGGGGACTATGTGAACGTGGAGGTCGCCGTGACCAACACCGGCAGCACGGCGGGCAAGGACGTGGTGGAGCTGTACTACACGCCGCCCTACACCAACGGCGGCATCGAAAAGGCCAGCGTCAACCTCATCGACTTCGGCAAAACGGGGCTGCTGGAGCCCGGCGCGTCCGAAACCCTGTCCTTCCGCATCCCCCTGGAGGATATGGCCTCCTACGACTCCTCCTGTGTTAAGACCGCCGCCGGCGGCTACGTGCTGGAGGCCGGGGAGTACGCCGTCTCCATCCGCTCCGACTCCCACACCGTCATCGACGAGCGCACCTTTACCCTGAGCGCCGACAAGGACTACAGCAGCTCCGGCCGCTCCAGCGACCAGACCCCCGCGGTGAACCGATTTGACTATATGCAGAGCAGCCACCCCACCCTGTCCCGGAAGGACGGCTTCGCCAACTATGACGAGGCCGCCGCCGCCCCCGGCCCGGAGGAGTTTGAGCTGACCAAGGACCAGCAGAACACCATCCGGGAGATCTCGGTGGTGAAGTACGATCCCACCGACTACGACAACCCCGACGACGTGATGCCCACTACCGGGGCCAAGGGCAGCCTGAAGCTGGCCGACCTGGCGGGCAAGGGTTACGACGACGCCAATTGGGAGAAGCTGCTGGATCAGATGTCCATTGAGGACATGACCACCCTCATCAACACCGGCGGCTGGCAGACCGCGGCCATCGACTCGGTGGGCAAGGTGGCCACCTCCGACTGCGACGGCCCCTCCGGCCTGTCCAACTACGTCACCGGCTCCAACGGCACCCAGTTCCCCACCGAGGTGCTCATGGCCCAGACCTGGAGCAAGGAGATGGCAGAGAAGATCGGTGACGCCATGGGCCAGGAGTTCGCCAACGCCAACAACTACGGCTGGTACGGCCCCGCCATGAACCTGCACCGCTCCGCCTTCTCGGGCCGCAACTTCGAGTATTACTCCGAGGACGCGGTGCTCTCCGGCCTGTTCGCCTCCCAGGAGGTGAACGGCGCGGCCAAGTACGGCGTGTACTCCTACATCAAGCACTTCGCCGCCAACGACCAGGAGACCAACCGCACCGCCTTCCTGCTCACCTACATGACCGAGCAGACCTTCCGGGAGACCTGCCTGAAGCCCTTCGAGATGGTGGTGAAGAACTTTGACTTCGACCGCTACGTCATGGGTATGATGACCGCCTACAACTGGCTGGGCACCGTCCCCGCCATCAGCAGCCGCGAGCTGCTCACCGACGTGCTGCGGGGGGAGTGGGGCTTCCAGGGCGTGGTCATCTCCGACTACAACGGCTCCTACGGCTTTGAGCTCACCGACGCGGCCATCCGCGCGGGCAACGACCTGATGCTGGGCTACGGCATGGCGGACAGCAACAAGCTGGAGGACACCGACGCCGCCACCTGCGTGCTGGCCATGCGTCAGGCCTGCAAGAACATCCTATACACCGTGGCCAACAGCGGCTACTACGCCGACGCGGCGGCCAGCCAGGGCGGCATGAGCGGCATGACCCGGATGTTCGTGCTGGTGGATGTGGCTGCCGTGGCGCTGGCGCTGGGCATTGAGGCGCTGGTGGTCGTGCGCTGGATGAAGAAGCGCAAGGACTCCGCCGCGCAGTAATCCTTTCCTGCCCCGCGGCGGACACGCAGCTCCACTCTTTCAATCGCAAGGACCCGGGCGGACCGCTCTGCGTGAGCGGTCCGCCCGGGTATTTTGCGTCAATCGGCTTCACGATTGGACAGCCTTCGGAGCCGTTCTCCATCCGCTTCCAGGCCGCCGGCAGCTTTGGCTGGGCGGTATTTGCCGTTTCCTGTAAAATAGGATTGCTAACAAATGGAAGGAGGACGCCCCATGAAGGGAACAATTTACGGCTACGTCCGGGTATCCACCCAGGAGCAGAACGAGGCCCGGCAGCTTGCGGCGATGCGGAGCTTTGGAGTGGCGGAGCAAAACATCATTGTAGAGAAGCTGTCCGGAAAGGACTTCAACCGCCCCCGCTACCAGCGGCTGACGCGGACGCTGCGGCGGTCGGACGTGCTGGTGATCAAGAGCATTGACCGGCTGGGCCGGAACTACACGGAAATTCTGGAGCAGTGGGCCATCATCACAAAGGAGCGGGAGGCCGCCATCGTGGTGCTGGACATGCCTCTGCTGGACACCCGCCAGGGGCGGGACCTGACCAGCACCCTGATCGCGGACATCGTGCTTCAGCTCCTCAGCTACGTGGCCCAGACGGAGCGGGAAAACATCCGCCGGCGGCAGGCGGAGGGCATCGCCGCGGCCAAGGACCGGGGCGTCCGTTTCGGCCCGCTGCCCCGGGCGCTGCCGGACCATTTTGACGCCGCGCGGCGCGCCTGGCGAGACGGCCAAATCACCTTGCGCGCGGCCGCGGAACTGTGCGGCATTCCCAAATCCACCTTCCGCGACGCCGCAGTCCGCGCGGAAGCCAGCTCGAACTGAATCAAATCGAAAAGTCCTGGACGAAGTAGTATACTACTTCGTCCAGGACTTTTTTGAGCTTTTTTATTCCGTGTTCTGTTTTATTTGTCGGCACTCTTCCAGGAGAATTAAGACTTTCTCGAAAATATTTTTTTGGACGAGATTGCATACAACCTCGTCCACCGTTTCGGGACAAGGGCAGGCTGAAGGGGCGCGAGGGGTGGAGCAGATATGGCCTGGAAGAAGCGTGACACTGCGGACGGCAACGCCATCCAATACACCACCATCAAAGTTCGGCTCTACCCCACCCAGGCCCAGGCGGAGCTGTTCGAGAACACCTTTGGCTGCTGCCGGTACGTCTGGAACCGGATGCTGGCCGACGAGCAGCGGTTTTACCTGGAGACCGACAAGCACTTCATCCCCACGCCCGCCAAGTACAAAAAGGAAGCGCCCTTTCTGAAGGACGTGGACAATCAGGCGCTGATTCAGGAGCACAACAAGCTGGCCCAGGCGTTCCGGGTGTTCTTCAAAACCCCGGAGAGCTTCCATCATCCCAGATTCAAGCGCAAAAAGACCGGCAGGGATTCCTTCACCGCCTGTAACCACGTGTTTGAGTCCGGCCCCACCATCTACACCACCAGGGACGGCATCCGCATGACCAAGGCGGGGGTCGTCAAGGCCCAGTTTTCCCGCCGGCCCCAGGCGTGGTGGAAGCTGCGGCGGATCACCGTGGAGAAAACCAAGACCGGGAAGTATTTCTGCTCCATCGTCTACGAATGCCCGGTAAAAGCGCCGGAGGCCGTCGCCCCCGCGCCGGAGACCACCCTGGGCCTGAAATACTCCCTGGCCCATTTCTACGTGGCGGACAACGGGGAGGCGGCTGACGCCCCCCACTGGCTGAAGCAGTCCCAGGAAAAGCTGGCAGCGCTGCAAAAGCGGCTCAGCCGGATGCAGCCCGGGTCCAAAAATTACGAGGAAGCAGTCCAAACGTACCGCCTGCTCCACGAGCACATCGCCAACCAGCGCCGCGACTTCATCCACAAGCAGTCCAGCCGGATAGCCAACAGCTGGGACGCCGTGTGCGTGAGGGCGGACGCGCTGGACGAGATGGCCCGGGAGATCAAGCTGGGCAGCGTGCCGGATTCCGGGTTCGGGCTGTTCCGGGAAATGCTCCGCTACAAGCTGGCGCGCCAGGGCAAGCAGCTAATCCAGGTAAGCCGCTGCCGGCCCACCACCCGGACCTGCTCCGCCTGCGGGTTTGTGCGGGACGAGGTTTCGCTCAGGGCGAAAACCTGGGTCTGCCCCAAGTGCGGCGCGGCCCACAACCGGGAGGTCAACGCCGCCCGCAACATCAAACTGGAAGGTTTGGCGCAGCTCTGCGCATGACCGATACGCCGCCCGGGACAGCGGTTCGCGCCCATGATTCCATGCCGGAGGCGTTGATCGAAGGGTAAAGTTCCGTTTTCCTTTCGATCAGCGTTTCCAAGCGGAAAAGTGGGAAACGAGAGGGTGTGTGCGCACACCTGAAAGCCCTCCGGGGCTGTCCAAAATATTATGACGATGAAAACGCGCGGGCCTGCCGCGCAGGGCGAAACAAGGAGGTTTCCCATGCTGTCGCTGACCATGCACGAGAAGGATTATCTCACCATCAACGGCGACATCGTCGTGCAGATCTATCAGATTTCCAAAAATCAGTGCCGCATTTCCATTGACGCCGACCGCAGCGTCTCCATCGTGCGGGGCAAGGTTCTGGAGCGGGAGGGCGCGCGGCGCCCCGGCTGCCTCGCGGACAAAACGGTTTCACCCGGCTGACGAGCCGGCTGAAATAATATGAGCGCCCAAGCTCTGGACAGTCCGGCCGGATGGCCGGAGCGAAAGCGCCCAGCTCTGAATGTGTGGAGGCGAGGGACTGCCGAAACACAAAAAATAATTATCTAAAGGAGAATAGAATCATGAGGATCCAACACAACATCATGGCTATGAACGCCTACCGCAACTACACCAACAACGTCTCCGCCATGAAGAAGAACCTGGAGAAGCTCTCCAGCGGCTACAAGATCAACCGCGCCGGCGACGACGCCGCCGGTCTGGCCATTTCCGAGAAGATGCGCGCTCAGATCACCGGCCTGGAGACCGCCCAGAAGAACGCCAAGGACGGCATCAGCCTGGTGCAGACCGCCGAGGGCGCTCTGACTGAGGTTCACGACATGCTCAACCGTATGGTGGAGCTGGCCACTCAGTCCGCCAACGGCACCTATGACGACACCACCGACCGCTTCCAGCTTCAGAAGGAGGTTGATCAGCTCCGGGACGAGATCAACCGCATTGCCGACAGCGCCAACTTCAACGGCATCAAGCTGCTGGACGGCTCCATGTCCGCCACCGGCGGCGTCACCGAGGCCAAAATCATCGGTGTGAACAGCAATGCTTCCGCATCCGCGAAGGCGGTCTACAGTGCTACTGTGGCCAATGCGACGGCTGCGGCAGTGAAAGAAGGCGACCAGTTCAAATACTCCGTCTCCTTGGATGACGGCACCTCTTACGAAGTCTCCTTCACCGCGAAAAAAGACGACGCGGGCAACGTTCAAATTCTGGAGGCCGCCGACGGCACGCAATATACGCTGGCCGCGAAGGATAAGGCGGAAATTGCGGATTTGAACAACGCGGTAATCGCTGAGCTGCGGAAAACCAAGCTGGGTGATATGTTCACCATTCAGGCAGAGGGCACCACCGCCAACACCATCGCCACCGGCACCGTTGCTAATGCACTGGTATTCTCCGCCAAGCAGGCCGGCACCGACACCCCCAAGGTGAACGGCGTGGATATCCACACCAAGTGGAACGGAGCTACCGCCTGGACCGACACGGCCTCCAACGCCAAGGAGTGCGTGGCCGGTTTGGACGAGGGCCGCGAGATTAAGGCCGATGATATCACCCTCTACAACGGCCAGAACTACGATGACGCAGTATTTACCATCAACGGGAAGAAGTTTGTCCTCCTGGTGGACAGCTTTGACGGCGCGGATCTGGGCAAGGACGGCGCCGACATGAACGCCACCTTTGGCCTGGGCTCCGACGTCACCATTCTGGTGGGCGGCGCCGACGGCCTGAAGGCTGACCAGGACGCGGCCAACTTTGCGCAGAACATCAAAAAGATCAGCGAGGTCACCGGTCTTACCGTCACCAATTCCATTGCGGAATCGGGCGGCAATGTGGGGGCTGACGCGAACGAGGGCATCCGCCTGAGCAAGGGCCCCGGCGCTTCCGGCGGCCTGGTGCTCCAGATCGGTGACACCGCTGACAGCTACAACCAGCTTCGGGTGTCCATTGACGACTGCCACACCAAGTCCCTGGGCATCGACAAAATTTCCATCGGCAACCAGGCCGACGCCACCGTAGCCATTGACAAGATCAAAGCGGCCATTAACAAGGTGTCCGACGTGCGTGGTACCCTGGGCGCTACCCAGAACCGTCTGGACCACACCATCAACAACCTGGGCGTCATGACCGAGAACATCCAGGACGCCGAGTCCACCATCCGCGACGTGGACGTGGCCGAGGAAATGATGGCCTACACCAAGAACAACATCCTGATCCAGTCCGCCCAGGCCATGCTGGCCCAGGCCAACCAGGTTCCCCAGGGCGTGCTGCAGCTGCTGCAGTAAGCGTCCGAGCCGTGGTGAGCAGCGCGGATGGACCGGAGCGAGGGCGAGCGCAGGGCCGCGCAGCGGCCCGCAGACCAGCCCGAGTCGAAGGGAAGCCGCGCGTCGCGAACAGGCGAGGCGTGATAACGCCACGCGAGTTGTTTTTGGCACAAACCGCATGACCCAACCGGGGGCCGGGCTTTGCCCGGCCCCCTTTTTGATGAATTCACATATGGAAAGGATACCGCGCTATGCAGACCATCGACATCGCCCGCCGGTGCGCGGAACTGAACGCTGTCAACGACGCCAATAACGCCTATATTTTGGCCCTCCACCAGGGGGGGCTGACCCCGGAGGAGCGGATGGAGGCCGCCGTCTATAGCCGGTGACCAGCATATAGATCATATTCTACCCGATGTAATACGCACCGTAGGCGTTCCGCTCCGCCAAGGTGGTTTGAAATCCCTCAGTTTTCCTGTTCCGCTTCATCCTGCTTCTCCCCTGTCAAGACCTCGTTCAGCCGCTTCGCCAGCCCGTCCACATCGGCGCTTGTTGCCATGCCCAGCCCCGCAAGCGCCCGCAGCGGCGCGTTGGCGATCATTTCGCTCACCGCCTTCCCCGGTGGGGATATGGGTGGCCCGGGCGAGGATGCCGGGGATGAGTCCGGCGGCGAAGCGGGCGAAAACCCTGAGGCCGGGATGCCCGATGGTGAGGATCAGCCTTTTGTTGGGAATGCGCCGACAGAAGGGGCGGAGACGGAACCGGCTGCGCCTGAAGAGTGATCTTAAACGCTCCTTGGTATTGCTATCCTCTTTTCATTCACATACCCCGAAAGGGGACAGGATGCGGGCAACCTTGTTGGGTGCTCGCATCCTGCTGTTATTCTTGACCCACAACCTGACCCACAATAGGAAACAAGCGGGCGGAGGCAATGGAACGGAAAGCACCATTGCGCCCGACTTTCTGGAACAAAAACGCCCCCAAAGCGCCAAATGGAGGCGTTTCGAGGGTGGGGTATCAGTTGGTAAGGATGAGG
>CATKZP010000018.1 GCA_949841355.1 uncultured Oscillospiraceae bacterium | reverse complement strand
CCAGCGCCATCACCGGCGTGGTGCTGCCCATCGACGCAGGCTTCGCCGCCTACTCCGGCGTGTGAGGGCATCAAAAATTTGCATCGGGCCTCCGGGATTGTCCCGGAGGCCCGATGGGTTTTTTACATGCGCGCGTCTCTGCTTACGCTTTACGCTTTTTGTTCAGGACGGCAAACGCACCGCTTCCGCAGGCGAGGACCGCCGCCACGGCGAGCCCCGCGGCCAGCCCCGTGCTCTCCTGGGCGCCGCCGTCCTGCGTGCTGGGAGCCGCAGCGGCGTCCTCCTTCACCAGCACCATCGCGGAAACGGGCTCCACCACAGCGCTGCCGCCGTCAATGCTGGCCAGGGCCTGGGTGCCCGCCTGTTCCGCGTTGATGTAGACATTCCAGTTCCCCTCCGGGAGGCTCACGGTGGCGCTGGTCTCGTTGGCGTTGAAGATCAGATACATCTCCTCGGCGGTCTCGCCGTTCACGCCGCCCTTGATGTCAAAGGCAATCACGTTGGCGTCCAGCCCGCTCACCACGGACACCGCGTCGGACACCTCCTGCGCCGTGCCGAGGCGCAGCGCCCCATGGGCCTTGCGGAAGGCGATCAGGCCCTTGTAGTATTCAAAGACCTGCCGGTACGCCTCGTCGTCCAGATCGCCCCACTTCAGGCAGTTCACCTGGTCGTTGGCGTTATAGCTGTTGGAATTGAAGCTCCCGTCATCGTTGACCTTGGTGCGCAGCATCTCCTCGCCGGCCTGGAGGAAGGGCACGCCCTCCGCCATCATGTAAAACGCCGCCGCCAGGTTGTTCATCCGAACCAGGTCCTCCCGGCCGGCCTCGGGCCGCGCGGTTTGCAGGTGGTCAAACAGGGTCAGATTATCGTGGCAGGAGGCGTAGTTCACCGTCTGGGACGGGCTGGCGCACCAGGCGTCCGCCCCCAGGAAGCAGCGGCTCAGCGTCTCCTCCATGCCCGGCTTTCCCGAGGCGAAGCCGGGGTCAGTATCATCAAACACGCTCCCCTTCAGGCCGTCCCGGATGGTGTCGTTGAAGTAGGCGAAGCCCGGCGTCTGCTGGGAATTGAGCTGGGTGGCCATGGTATAGCCCTCCTTGGTCACGTTGGTGGACATCGTCCAGCCCTCGCCGTAGAAGATCACGTCCGGGTGGTCCTTGTGGACCTCGGCCACAATTTCGTTGACGGTCTGGGTGTCCAGCAGGCCCACCAGATCGAAGCGGAAGCCGTCGATATGGTACTCGTCCGCCCAGTAGCTAACCGAATCCACGATAAACCGTCTGACCATGGAGCGCTCGGAGGCGGTGTCGTTTCCGCAGCCCGAGCCGTTGGAATAGGAGCCGTCGTCATTGATGCGGGAGAAATATCCCGGCACAAGCCGGTTGAAGCAGAACTTCCCCGCGTCCTGCACATGGTTATACACCACGTCCATCACCACGCTGATCCCGTTTTCATGCAGGGCCTTGACGGTCTGCTTCAGCTCCTTCACGCGGACCTCGCCGTTGAAGGGGTCGGTGGAGTAGGAGCCCTCCGGCACGTTGTAGTTCACCGGGTCGTAGCCCCAGTTGAAAGCCGCGGTGGTGTGGGTCTCGTCCACGGATCCGAAATCATAGATGGGCAGCAGATGCAGGTGGGTGATGCCCAGCTCCTTCATGTGGTCCAGGCCGGTGGAAACCCCGCCGGGGGTTTTGGTGCCCGTCTCGGTCAGGCCCAGGAACTTGCCCGCGTTTTGGATGCCGGAGTTCGGGTCCACAGACAGGTCCCGGACGTGCAGCTCATAGATTATGGCGTCGTTGATGCTCTCTCCCGCGTGGGGGTTGGCGTCGCTCTCCCAGCCCTCCGGGTCGGTGCCGTCCAGGTCGATGACCATGGCCCGGACGCCGTTGACGCCGGTGGTCCTGGCGTAGGGGTCGCAGGCCTCCGCCGCCACGCCGTCGATCACCGCGGTGTAGGTGTAGTAGACCCCGTTGAGATCGCCGCTCTTGGAGGCCACCCAGGTGCCGTTCACGTCCGGGGCCATCTTGATCTCCTCCGTCTTGTCGTCCTGATAGCTCTTGCCGGAGGCGTACAGGTTCAGCGTGACGGATTCCGCGGTGGGCGCCCACACCCGGAAGGTGGTGGCCTCCTTGGTCCACACCGCGCCCAGGTCGTCCCCGGTATAGGTGTATTCCTTCTCGAAGTCCTCGGTGGAGTAGACGCTGGGTATGCTGAGCTTGTACTGGGCGCCGTCATATGTAATGAAGTAGCTCTTAAACGGGTCCAGCTCCTGGGCCAGGGTCACCAGGTAGGTGAACTCCTCGGCCCCCTCCGCCGCGCCGGACACGGCCACGCCGCCGTCCTTGCCCTCCACGGTGAACACGCCGTCCAGGCTTCCCTCGATTTTGCCGGTCATGGTGACGGTGATGGTGCCGTCGTGGTTGTAGACCGCGGAGCGGGGCTTGGTGCCCAGCACCGCGTCGTCGCCGTACTCCTTGGTATGGCCCTCCACCCCGGATTCCACATAGATATGTACCGTGCCGGACACCATTTCCGACAGGTCGATGAACTGGTCCATGTCCACGTCCTTGGTCCAGTCCGGCTGGCGGACGATGTAGCCCACGCTGGCGACGCCCGGCGTCACCGTCATGGTGGCCACCATGTCCCCATCTTCCTCCACAAGGGGCGCGTCAATGGCGTCGCCGCCGCCCAGCTCCCAGAGCCAGACGGTCCAATTCTCGTAGTTGGCGTCCTCCCGGTGGTAGTGGACCTTGAGGGTCAGCTCTCCCCCCGCCTCCGCGGCCATGGCCGTGGGCATACCGGCCAGCAGCTGCGCGGCCAGCAGCGCCATTGCCACCAGGAATGCGCTTATCCTTCGTTTCATGTGGATCTGCTCCCTTCTTTTCCCGTATTTTTGAAACTGCTTGGAATCGTCTGCTGCACGCGAACCATGCCGGTCACTTCAGGACCGCCACGCTGTAGGCGGGCAGAGTGACCTTGCCGTCCTCCACAGTCACCGCCGCGCCGTCCGCCGACAGATAGCCCATCAGCTCCAGCGCGCCGTATCCGCCCAGATCCACCTGCTTCTCCTCGGTCTCCGAGAGGTTGTAGAGCAGATAGATCACCTGGCCCTCATAGGTCTTGGAGACCGCCGCGATATCCGGATCTTCGATCTCCTCCAGCCGGGCCACGGCCCCCCGGGCAATCTCCGGGTTCTGATTGCGCAGCAGAATAGTGTCCTTGTAGAAACTGTAAATGGAGTCCTTGTCCTTCCTCTGCTCCTCCGCACTGGGGAAGCGGTTCTCCTGGGGCTCCATGTCCAGGGGGCCCGCCGTCATGCCCTTGGCGCCGGGGTCGGCGGACCAGTACATGGGCGCGCGCTTGTTCTCGTCCTTCCCGCTGCCGGTCATGCCGATCTCTTCCCCGTAGTACACAAAGGCGCTGCCGCTCATCAGAATGTTCAGGGCCGCCGCCATCTTGACCTTCCGCTCGTCATAGGACATATAGCCTGCCGCCCGCGCCATGTCGTGGTTGACGAAGAACGGCGCGTCAATGGCGTCCTCCCGGTACTCCCGGATGGCGTTCTGCACCCTGCACAGCGCCTTGGCGTAGGCTTGGGCGCTGTTTTCCTCCCCGCTGTAGGTCAGCGTCTTGGAGACGACCCCCGTGGGACCGGCGAACTCGAAATCAAAAAAGCTGTCAATGCCGCTGGCGTAGTACTGGGCGTAGGTGAGCAGCCCCTCCCACGCCTCGCCCACCAGGTAGGCGTCGGGCTTCGCGGCCTTCACATAGTCGTTGATCCAGGAGAGCACCTCTACATTTTTGTTCACCGCGCCGCTGTAGAACTCCTTCACCGCGTCCAGCCGGAAGCCGCCCGCGCCCTTCTCCAGCCAGAAGTCCATCACCGCCTCGAATTCCCTCCGAAGGGCCTGGCTCTCAAAATTCACGTCGGGCATACCGCTCCAGAACACGCCCTCGTAATAGTAGTCGCTGGAGCCCACCTGATACCAGGTATCGGACTTGGGGTCCCCCTTCACAAAGTGATAGTATTCGTAGTAGGGGCACTCCTGGGCGGACGGCTCCTCCTGCTCCCCCAGCGACTCCAGATAATCGCAGGCGGCGGTGAACCACGGGTGCTCCGAGGAGGTGTGGTTGAGCACCAGGTCGATAATCAGCTTGATCCCCCGCTTTTCGCACTCCGCCGCCAGCTGCTCAAAGTCGGCCATGGAGCCGTATTCCGGGTCGATGTCCAGATAGTCCTTCACGTCGTATTTGTGGTAGGAGGAGGCGGGCATCACCGGCATCAGCCAGATCCCGTTGAAGCCCAGCTCCTGGATATAGTCCAGCTTGGAGATGACGCCCTGAAGGTCGCCCACCCGGTCGCCGTCGCTGTCGCAGAAGGAGTAGACAAAGATCTCATACCAGGTGCGGTAATTGTCGTCGATCACCGCGATTTCCCTGGCGCGCCAGCCCTGCTCCGCACCGCAGGCGGTCAGGCAGCCCAGCAGGGCCAACAGAGCCAGCATCAGCGCCAGCTTCCGGCGCATCTTATTGCGTAATTGCTGCATGTTCCGTATCCTCCTCGCCATTGTTTGATGGGGTGGGCGTCCAGGGCCGCTCCGTCCGTCCGTAGAGAACCGCGGCGCGCAGGATCTCCCGCTGAAGCGCGGGGGTGAGCTCACCCGTTTGGAGCCGCCACAGCCAGTTTGTGCCCACGGTGGACGGCTTGTTCATCCGGCTGCGGTTGTTCAGGCCCATGTAGTCCTGCATGGGGATCACGCACAGTCTGGCCGCGCTGCGCAGCACCAGGGCAATCAGGGCGCGGTACAGCTCCTTCTGCGGCGTCTTATGGTCGCAGAGATACTCCCGCACCAGCGCCCGGTCCCCCGCCGTGATGCTGTCCAGCCAGCCCGCCAGCGTCTCGTTGTCATGGGTGCCCGTGTAGGCCGCGCAGTTCTCCGGATAGTTGTGGGGCAGGTAGTCGCTGGCCTCGTCGGAGCCGCGGCTGTCAAAGGCGAACTCCAGCACCTTCATGCCGGGGAAGCCGCTCTCCCGCACCATCTGCCGCACGCTGTCCGTGACATAGCCCAGATCCTCCGCGATGACCTCGTGGCGGCCCAGCGCCCGCTCCACATGGCGGAACAGGTCCATGCCGGGGCCTTTCTCCCAATGGCCGTTCACCGCCGTCTCCTCCCCGCAGGGGATGGCGTAGTACTCGTCAAAGCCCCGGAAGTGGTCGATGCGGGTGACGTCGTAGAGCTTGAAGCAGTGGCCCAGGCGGTCGATCCACCAGGCGTACCCGGTGTCCCGGTGATAGTCCCAGCGGTAGAGCGGATTTCCCCACAGCTGGCCGTCGGCGGAAAAGCCGTCGGGCGGGCAGCCCGCCACCGCCGTGGGCAGGTTATCCCCGTCCAGCTGGAACAGCTCCGGATGGGCCCAGGCGTCGGCGCTGTCCATGGCCACATAGATGGGGATATCACCGATGATCTGAACCCCCTGGGCGTTGGCGTAATCCTTCAGCCCCTGCCACTGCTGGAAGAATTTGAATTGCAGGTACTGCTGGAACTCAATGTCGAAGTACAGCTCCCGGCGGTAATAGTCCAGGGCAAACCCCCAGCGCAGGCGGATATCCTCCGCCCACTGGGTCCAGGGCGCGCCGTTGAAGCGCTCCTTCACCGCCATGAACAGCGCGTAGTCGGACAGCCACCAGCCGTTCTCCGCCAGAAACCGCTGGTACTCCGGGTCGCTGGAGATATCGCTGCGCTGGTAAGCCAGGCGCAGAAGAGGATAGCGGGCGCCATACAGCTTTTCATAGTCCACCCGTCCGGCGTCCGTGCCGAAGTCCGCAGCATCGCACTCCTCCCGGGTGAGGACGCCCTCGTCGATCAGCGCCTCCAGGCTGATAAAATAGGGATTGCCCGCGAAGGTGGAGAAGGACTGGTAGGGGGAGTCCCCAAAGCTGGTGGGAAACAGGGGCAGGATCTGCCAATAACTCTGCCCCGCGTCCCGAAGCCAGTCCACAAAGTCAAACGCCTCCTGGGAAAAGCAGCCGATCCCGTACCGGGACGGCAGGCTGGAAATAGGCAGCAATATGCCTGCGCTTCGTTTCATCGTCGTTCCTCCTCGTGTCCCTCCGGATGTGATCCGGGGCCGCCGTCCCCGGTCAGAATGGCCGCCGCCCGCTTCCAGTCCATCTCCTCCAGCACGTAGTCCGCGTCGGGCAGGGGCTCGTCAGGGGAGAGATTGGAGCGGATGTAGACCGCGGCCAGGCCCACGGCCTTGGCCCCTTTGATGTCGCATACCCCGTCGTTGCCGGTCATGACGGCTTCCCCCGGGTCGATGCCCCGCTCTTGGAGCAGGGCTTGGAAAAACCGGGGGTCCGGCTTTTTGCAGCCGTAGTCCGATGAGAGGTACACGCCGTCGAACAGGCCGTCCAGCCCCAGCCGCTCCAGCTCCCAGCGGGTGAACAGGCCCTGGGCGTTGGACAGCAGCCACACCCCGCAGCCCCGGGCCCGCAGGAGGCGCAGCAGCTCCGCCGCCCCCTCGTACAGGCGCAGGTACTCCGTGGAGTGGGCACGGAAAGCCAGCCCGGTGCGCCGGATAAGCCCGTCTCCGGCCTCTACGCCTTTCTGCGCATACAGTCCTTGGAAGACCTGCTCAATTTGAATTTCCGGGTGGGCTTCATGGGCGTCCCGCCCCGGCGGGCCAACCCCCTCCAGCTCCCTGACCAGCCGGAAGTAGCCCTCCCGCAGCTCCCCCGGCCAATAGCCGGCCCCATTGCGGCGGTAAAGCTCCGCCATGCGCACCCAGAGCCGGGGGGAGCGCTCGTCGGTGCGGATATCCACCAGGGTGCCGTACAGATCAAAAATACAGTGGCGGTATCTCATGAATCCCCGCCGCTCCCAATCACCTTGATCTCGCGGTAGGGCCGGTAGCCGTCGTGGACAAGCTCCGTCTCCACCGCCCCGTCCCCATGGACCGTGAAGCGGTAGTGATGGTATTTCCCCTCCTGGTAGTCAAAGCTCTCGCCGTCGTCCAGGTAGTGGTCCCACACGCCTTCGCCGGGGTAAACGTCCAGCAGCAGCGTGTCCACCTCCCGCTCGCCCACGTAGGACTGGGGCGGGGCCATGGGGATCACACTGCCCGCCTTCACGTAGATGGGGCACAGGTCCAGAGGGGCCTCCCGAATGATGGACGCCGGGCCGCTGAGACGCTCCCGGGTCCAATAGTCGTACCACTCCCCCTCGGGGAGGTAGACCAGACGCTGCCGGACCCCCGGCTGCACCACCGGGGCCACCAGCACCCGCTCGCCCACCAGGAACTCGTCATTGCACGTGCGGGCGGTTTTGTCGTCCGGGTAGTGGAACACCAGGGGGCGGAGTATGGGCGCGCCGGTACGCGCCGCCTCCCAGAACAGGTCGTAGAGGTAGGGCAGCCAGCGGTAGCGCAGCTTGACGTATTTGCGGTAGATGTCCAGCACCTCGTCCCCGAACTGCCACGGCTCCTGCCGCCGGGTGCCCAGGGCGGAGTGGTTGCGGAACAGCGGCGAGAAGCAGGCCGCCTGCACCCACCGGACCAGCAGCTCCGGGGTGGCGTCCGACCCGAACCCGCCCAGGTCCGTGCCCGCGAAGGGGAACCCGGACAGCCCCAGATTACACAGCTGGGGTATGAGCATTTGCAGATGGGCCCAGATGCTGTGGTTGTCCCCGGTCCAGGCGGTGGAATATTTCTGGGTCCCGGCGTAGCAGGCCCGGGTGATGACAAAGGGCCTACGTCCGTCCAGCCTTTTCAGCCCCTCATAGCTCGCCTTGGCCATAAAGTGGCCGTAGACGTTGTGGAGCTCGGCGTGGGTGGTTTCCCGCGCCCCGTCGGAGAACGCCACATCCTCCGGCAGGGGGCCGTTGAAGCTGGCGGGCTCGTTCATGTCGTTCCAGATTCCCCGCACGCCCAGGTCCAGCAGAAACCGCTGACGCTCCCCCCACCACGCCTGCACGGCGGGGTTTCCGAAGTCGGGGTAGGCGGCGTCCCCGGGCCACACGGCGTTGATATACACGCCGCCCTCCGGGGCGGTGGCAAAGAACCCCCGCTCCACACCCTCCTCGTAGATGGGATAGCCCGCCTCCTTTTTCACCCCGGGGTCGTTGATGACCACCGGCTTAAAACCCCGGGCGGCCAGCTTGGACAGAAAGCCCTTGGGGTCCCCGTGGTAGCGGTCCTGATTCCAAGTGAACACCTTGAAATCCTGCATATAGTCGATGTCGAAGTGGATGGCGTCGCAGGGGATGTCGTGGTCCCGCAGGCCGTCGGCCACCGCCTGCACGTCCTCCTGGGTCATATAGCCCCACCGGGACTGATGGTAGCCCAGCGCCCATTTCTGGGGCAGGGGACAGGTCCCCGTCAGATACGCGTACCGCTCCAGAACCTGGGGCAGGCCGCTTCCGGCGATGTAGTAGTAATCCAGGTTTCCCCCCGCGGCCCCGAACCAGAAGTAATCCTCCGACTCCTTGCCCATGTCAAACCAGGAGCGGAAGGTATTGTCCAGGAAAATGCCGTAGGCGCAGCGGTCCGTCAGCGCCATAAAGAAGGGGATGGACTTGTATAACGCCTTGAAGCTGTCCACATGGGGATCGGGATTATCGCTGTTCCACATCTCGTATTCGTAGCCCCGCTTGTCCAGAAACCCCGTCTTGTCCCCCAGGCCGTAGAAATGCTCGCCGCCCTGAATCTGCTTCACCACCTCAAAGGCGTGGGCGGCGCCCTCCAGCTCGGCCCCGTGGCCCTCCGCGATGAGCAGCCTGGCCCGCTCGGGGCTGATCCGTTCCAGCGGGCGGCGCGCCCCCCGGTAATCCAGGCAGACCTCATTGCCCCCGGCATCGAAAAAGTCCACGCAGAACCCGTCGCTCACCCGGACCTTGACCTCGCCGGCCTCCACCCACAGCCCGTCCTCCCGGCGCTCCGCCGTAAAGGGCACGGGCCGGGTTTTATCCCCCTCGATGGCCTTGGAGCGGTGATCCTGGGAGGCCAGGGGGGCGAATACATTGACGATGCCGGGGGCGATCAGCTCCAGCCGCGCCTCGCCGCCCTCAAATCGCAGGTTGACCGTCTGGCTGGACAGGGTATACCCCTTCAACGCGCCATAGTTCATGTGGATGCTCCTCCTTTTTCCAGCGCCTCCAGCGCTTCATAGACCCGCAGCAGCTCCCCCACGCTCCACGCCTGGGCAAAGCAGCCCTTGGACATTACGGGGTCGCCGCCGTCGTAGATCTCGGGCAGCTGTCCGGCGCAGCCCTCCCGCAGGGCGCTGGCAATGGCCTCCAGCTGCCGCCGGACCGTGTCCCTGGCCTGCCGGGAGCCGCCGTTTACCTTCAGGTAGGCCAGATAGTAGCCCCCCAGGGGGAAGGCCCACACGGTGCCCTGATGGTAAGCCAGGTCCCGCTTCAGCCGGTCCCCGCCGTAGAAGGGCTGGAACTCCCCGTCGGCGGGGTCCAGGGTGCGCAGGCCGTAAGGGGTGTAGAGCGCTTCAAACACGGCCTCCACCACCTGCCGCTCCCGCTCCGGCGGAAGGGCGGAAAAGGGCAGGGACACCGCCCAGATCTGGTTGCAGCGCAGCTGCCCGTCCGCCGCCGTGCCGGAGATCACGTCCCGCAGATACCCCTTGTCCTCCATCCAGAAGGCCCGGTTAAAGCTCTCCTTCACCCGCTGGGCCAGAGCGGCGTACTCCGCCCCATCCGCCCCGGCCAGGGGGGCCAGCTCCTGGAGGATGCGCAGGGCGTTATACCAGTAGGCGTTGATCTCCACCGGCTTGCCGTGGCGGGGAGTGGGGAGGATGCCGTCCACACACACGTCCATCCACGTCACCTGATCCAGCCCCTCCCCGGCGGAGATGAGCCCGTCGCCGTCCATGCGGATGGCGTGGCGGGTGCCCCGCTGATAGGCGGCGGCAATGCGCTCCAGCACCGGGAACGCCTTTTTCACAAAGGCGGCGTCCCCGGTCTTTTCCCAGTACAGCCACACGCAGTTCACCAGCAGCAGCGCCGCGTCCGCCGTGTTGTAGCGGGGCTCCTCGCCGCCCTCGGGAAAGAGGTTGGGCACCAGGCCGTCCTGCTCGTAGGCCAAAAAGGTCTCCAGCACGCTTTTGGCCTCCTGGCACCGCCCGGCGGCCAGCAGGCACCCCGGCAGGGCGATCATGGTATCCCGGCCCCAGTCCTCGAAAAAGGGGAAGCCCGCCAGGATGGTATGCCCCCCGGTGGACTCCCGGCGGGAGAGAAACTGTCCCGCCGCCCGCACCAGCGCCCGCGCCGCCCCGTCCGTAAAGCCCGCCCGCCGCTCCAGCGCCCGGTTTTGGGCCTCCAGCCGGGAAAACGCCTCCGCCGCCCCGGGCAGAGTGTGCGCCGTGGCGTACACCGCCTCCAGCGTCCGGCTCTCCCCCGGGGGGACGGACAGCTCAATGCAGTGGTTCACGGCGGCCCACCCGGCGGCCGGCTTGCCGTCCATGGCGTCCTGGGCAAACTGGAATGGCCCTCGCAGGGCCTGGGGCAGGGGAACCGCCTGGCCGTTGGTCTGGAAGTACAGCGTCCGCCCGTTGGAGCTGATCCGCTTCCCCTCCAGGGTGAATTGCTGGCCGGGGAGCAGCGCCTCCCCCTTGGGGACGAATCTCAGGTGGGGCGTCACCCGAAGGACGGCCTCGCTCCGGCCCCGGTTATTGATCTCGTAGATCAGGGCCACGGCGTTTTCCCCCGGCATGAGGGCGGCCCGCTTGACCACCTCCGCCCCCTGGACCTGATAGGTCCACTGGGGATAATCCCGGAAGGTGAATGCCGCCTGATAAGCCCGCCCGTCCGCCCGGCGGGCGCGGTCCTCAAAATCCTGACTGGACAGGGGGATCGTCCGGCCGTTCAGCGTCAGCGTGTCCTCCAGGCGCTGGATCATCTGCACCCGGCGGTTGGGGGCGCGCTCGCAGGCCATCAGCAGCCCGTGCTCGTTCCGGGCGCAGGAGCCGATGGCGGTGAGGGAGCAGAACCCCCCCAGCCCGTTGGCCATGAGGAAGCAGGTCTCCTCTCCCCGCTCGAAGGTCAGCCAGTCCTGTTTTCCGTAGATAAATTTCATACAAGCACCCCTTGCTTCAATCTCCCTCCCGCAGGAGCAGCGCGCCGCTGCACGGGGGAACGGCGGCATCCTTCTGCTCCACGCGGCGGCGCTGATCGGCATTCTGGCCGTCCGCCCGGATGGTCCACCGCCCAGGGGGCAGGGGGAGGGAAAACGGCTGGTCCGAAGCGTTGTAAACCACGAGCAGCCGCTCTCCCAGGGGGCCGCCCCCCTCCACCTGGAAGGACACCACCTTGGACCGGTGGATGGTCCGGGCGGTGATCCGCTCCGCGGCGGCGGGGGATTTGTCCCACAGCCCCGGCAGGGACTTGCGCAGCCGGATGAGCTGGCGGTAGTAGTCCGTCAGCCCCGCAAACCGGCGGGCCCGCTCCCAGCTCAGCATGTTGAGCCGGGGCGGGGAGCGGAAGCTGTTCCCCTCTCCCAGCTTGGTGCGGCCGAACTCCTCCCCGGCCTGGAAGAACAGCCTGCCCTGACAGGTGAAGCAGATGAACGCGGCCAGCTTATTCTGGGCCAGCACATCCGCCCAAAGCCCATCCAGGTCCGCCGCTCCGGCCCCGTCCCCGTTCACGTCCAGGCACATCACCAGCTTATCCCACAGGGTGAAATTGTCGTGGGCGGAAACGTAATTGAGAATTTGGGAACAGCTCCGGGGGGTATAGTCCCCCCAGCCCTCCCGCCAGCCAGTGACGGCGCGGAGGATATCCTGTTCCAACCCCTCTCCGCCGTTGACGAAGCCGGGCGCGCGCTCGAGAAAGGCGTCTCCCTTGATGGCGTCCCGGGTCAGGTCGCAGAACACCCCCACGTCGGGGTGGAGCAGGGCCAGGGCGTTTTTCAGCGCGGGGCGCGAGCCCGGCTCCATGGGGGACTCCTGCGCCCGCCATGGCTCGCCGTACATGAGCTTCTCGCCGGGGCCGAAGGCGGCGTCCAGCTCGGCGCGGATGCGGTTCATCAGCTCCACGGTGAGCAGACCCATCAAATCAAAGCGAAAGCCGTCGATATGGTATTCCATGGCCCAGTACAGCACGGAATGGACAATGTAATTGTCCGCCATGGCCCGGCCTGCGGCGATATCGTTCCCGCAGGCGGAGCCGTCGGACAGGGAGCCGTCCTCGTTCCTGCGGTAATAATATCCCGGGGCGCTGCGCTCCAGCCAGGAGTCGGCGCGGTAGGTGTGGTTATACACCACGTCCATCACCACCCGCAGCCCGTTCTGGTGGAGGGCCTGAATCATCTCCTTGCACTCCCGGACGCGGGCCGCGCCGTCGGAGGGGTCGGTGGCATAGCTGCCCTCGGGCACATTGAAGTTCACCGGGTCATAGCCCCAGTTGAACTGCTCCTCGCTGCCCCCCTCGTCCACCGAGCCGAAGTCAAACATGGGCAGCAGCTGGACGTGGGTCACCCCCAGGCCGGCCAGGTGCTCCATGCACACCGGGAGCCGGCCGCTCTCGTCCCGCCAGGAGAACGCCTTGAACTTCCCCCGGTACCGGGCGGGCACCCCGCTGTCCGGGTCGAACGAGAAGTCCTTTACGTGCAGCTCATAAATGATCTGCTCCGGCTGGGCGGCGGGGGGGCGGTCCCTGTCCCAGCCCTCCGGGTCGGTGCGGGACAGGTCCACCGCCATGCTGCGCGCGCCGTTGCGGCCGCAGGCCGTGGCATAGGGGTCGGCGGTGGACCGGCAAACGCCGTTTGTCCAAACGGCGTAATCATAGTACGTGCCGTGGAGGTTTTCCTCCACCGCCGCCTGCCAGACGCCCCGGTCCCCCCGGGACAGCGGCAGGACCTCATACGCGCCGGACACGTCGTCCCGGTACAGGGACAGCTCCACCCGCTGGGCCTCGGGGCTCCACAGCTTGAACACGGTGCGGCCCGGCCCGCACAGGCAGCCCAGGTCCCCGCCGTCATAGCGGTACAGCGCGTCAAAGCGCTTGTCATACGCGGTCTGTTTCATCGCTTCCACAATCTGCCTCCGTTCCTCGCCTTGCCGGCGCATAGAAAGAGGGCACGGCCCGCGCCGCTCCATGGAGGTGGCCGCCATATAGTCAAAAACTCACAAGGTCGAAAGTTGAATGATTATACCGCGGTCCGGGAGCGCGCGGGCCATGCCCGTAGGTTGTCGGGGGATTCCCCGCCTTTGCGCGGGGCGCGGGACGTCGGGGCGGCGTCAGCCCTTCACAGCCCCGGACACGCCCTCCACATAATATTTCTGCGTCAGGATGAACAGGATGGCGATGGGAATGGAGATCATGACGCAGCCGGCGTAGAACTGGGTGTAGTAGGTCTCGATATGCTCCCTTTGCAGCATGGTCCACAGCCCGATGGCGATGGTGTAGTATTGGGTGTCGCTGCCCATAATGACCTTGGCGAAGATATAGTCCACCCAGGGGGCCATGAAGGCGGTCAGCAGGGTGTAGGTGATGATGGGCTTGGACAGAGGCAGGGTAATGTGGATCAGGGTCTGCCATTTGGTGGCGCCGTCGATATAGGCGGCCTCGTCAATGGCCTTCGGGATGGTGTCCAAAAATCCCTTGGCGATGTAGAAGCCCAGTCCGGCGCCGCCGGAGTAGACCAGAACCAGCGCCACCTGTTTCAGCGCGCCGGTCTCCAAAAAGCCCAGGCCCTTGAGGATGTAGTACACGGCGATCATGGACATGAAGCCGGGGAACATCCCCAGGATCATGGCCAGGTTCATGAAGGGCTTGCGCAGGCGGAAGCGCAGGCGGCTCATGCAGTAGGCCACGCAGACGGTGAAGAACGCGGCGATGAGCGTGCTGAAAATGGCGATAATCAGGGTGTTCAGGAACCAGCGCTTGAAGTCGATCATGCTGTTGCTGGTGTTGAACAGGTTCACAAAGTTGTCGAAGGTATAGCCCTTGGGGAAGATATAGCTCTTATAAGAGCCTTCCTCCGCCCGGAACGCGGTCAAAACGACGTAGAAGATGGGCAGCACCCAGATGAAGCCGAGCACAGCCAGCAGCACGTGGCAAAGCGTGTTGGAAACCAGTCGTCTTTGTTTCATTATTGGAACGCCCCCTCATCCTTGTATGCGCCGGTCCGGTGGTAGGTAAGCAGCGATGTGACCGCCAGCACAAGGAAGGTCATAATGCCGATGACCGAACCCAGGTTGTAGTCCTTCTGCGTGATGGTCAGCCGGTACAGCCAGGTGATGAGAAGGTCCGTCTTACCCGCGAAGTAGTAATCCAGGGAGTCCGGCCCGCCCCCCGTCAGCAGGTAGATCACGTTGAAGTTGTTGATGTTCCCGGTGAAGGCGGTAATCAGGGTGGGCGTCATCACGAACATCATGTAGGGCAGGGTGATCTTGCGGAAGATCGTGGGCGGCTTGGCGCCGTCGATGCGGGCGGCCTCATACAGTTCAACGGGGATGTTTTGCAGAATGCCGGTGGTGGACAGCATGGTGTACGGAATGCCGATCCACATATTGATGCCGATAATGGTAATCTTGGCGTATGTGGCGTCGGTGAAGAATGGGATTGATTCCGTGGCCCCCAGCAGTCCGATGGCCCGCAGCATGACGTTCACCGGACCGTTGGCGTTGAAAATGGTGCTCATGCTCAGCAGGGTGACGAACTGGGGCACGGCGATGGACAGCACGAACACAAAGCGCCAGAAGCCCTTGATGCGGGTGCCCTTGCGGTTAATCAGCAGGGCCAGCAGCATACCCAGGATGAAGTTGCTGAAGGTGGCGCACACGGCCCAGATCAGGGTCCAGCCCAGCACCGGCCAGAAGGTGGCGGCCAGGCGGCTGCCGCTGGAAAACAGCTGGGCGAAGTTGGCCAGGCCCACCCACTCAAACAGGTTTCCGGGCGGCTGGTGGTCCCGGTCGTAGCTGGTGAACGCAATGAGGATCATGAAGATCAGCGGGATGATGGTGAAGGCCAGGATGCCGAAGGAGGGGAACGCCATCAGAAGGCCGTGGATGTTCTCCTCCAGCAGGGAGTGCAGGTCGTCCCGGAGCGTGGGAATATGCATTCCCCGCTCCTTGCGCTTCTGGGTGCAGTAGGCGCTTTTCAGCGACATGTAGGCCACGGCGATGACAATGGCCGTCAGCACGATGGTAATGACGCCGTACAGCATGCACAGCATGGAATTATCGCCCTTCGTATACACAAAGATGCCCAGGGCTTCGTCCCAGACCTCCTCCTGGAGCACGGTGCCCAGGGTGAAGAAATCCCCCATGGCCCCGATGCCGAAGGTAACCATATAGGCGATGTAGCCGATCTCGATTGCCAGCAGCAGCAGGCCGCGGCCGATCTGCCTGTTTATCAGGTTGCCCAGACCAAAGATGAGAAGGGACAGCTTGGAAATGGCGTCGCTCTCACGGATCACCTGTAAGGGACGCGCCGTGTTTGGCAGCACGGCTCGCAGTGCCGGCGCGTCAGTGCGCGGATTCTTGCTTATAGTCTCCATAGATTTTCTCGCTCCCCCCTGTTTTTTTGATCGCGGCGGGGCGCCGCAGAGACGGCGCCCCGCCGCTTTATGGACATCGGATCTTGTCTGTATCAGGTATTCCGTGTAGGCCCGCCTACACGGATGGAAACGCCATGGCGTTTCCATCTGATATAGAATTCATAACGGGGAGCCTTACTCCGCGGTCATGGCGGCGACAAAGGTGTCCAGCTTGGACTGCACGTTGTCCTTGTTGATCGCGCCGCTGCGCATCTCGGTGGGGATGGCGCCGGCATAGGTCCAGTACCGGGCGGAGAAGGTGGTATTAACGGGCTGCATCACGCTGCAGCTGTTGGACTCGTTCACCAGGACAGTGGCCAGCGCGTTGGCCTTCACGGCCTCGGTCTCGGCGGCGGCCATGTTGGTGGGAATCTGAGCGGATTTCTCAAAGCGCAGGACCTGGTTCTCCTCGTTGCCCAGGAAGGCGGCGAAGGCCACGGCCGCGGCGGGGTTCTTGGACTTGGCGTTGACGCCGATGCACTTGGAGCCGTAGAAGCTCAGCAGCTGGTAGTCGGTGCCGTCGGGGTTAAAGGTGGGGATCACGGCCATGCCCAGGTCGTCGCCCAGCACATTGTGGTAGGTGTCGTAGTTCCAGGCTCCGTCCCACCAAGCGCCCAGGCGGTGGTCACCGATGAGCTCGGACACGGCGATCTCGCCGTCATACGCGCACTTGGGGTTGTTAATCAGGTCGATGAGGTAGTTGCTGACGGCCAGACCGGTGGCGTTGTTCCAGGCCACACCGGCGCTCAGATCGCTGCCGTCGGGGCCAAACACGGGCAGGCCGGCGCCGTAGTACCAGGCGCCCAGCTTCCAGCCGCCGGAGGACTCGAAGTAGAAGTTATAGACGTTGTCGGGGGTTTCGGCGGCCATGATGCCCTCCATGGACTTGATCTGGTCGTCGCTGAGCAGGCTCTTGTCGTAATACATGAAGAAGGTGTTGTGGGTGAAGGGGATGGCGTAGAGCTTGCCGTCGGCCATGGCGGTGTCGATGACGGCCTCGGCCATGGTGGTGTTCACCATCTCGGCGGCGGAGCCGCCCAGCTGGGCGATGGCGCCGGCGCTCACCAGGTCGGGCAGCTGGTCGTTGGCAAAGAAGAACACGTCGGCCGCGGCCTCCACGTCCTTCAGCACCTCGTCCTTACAGGTGTCCTCGCCCACGGCGGTGGTGTCCCAGGTGATTTTCCACTCGGGGTGCTCCGCCTCAAAGGCCTTCTGCTGCTCGGCCATGATGCCGGTGTCGATCTGGTTGGAGGGGCACCACACCTTCAGGGTGATGTCGGTGACCTCGCCGGAGCCGCCATTGGAGCTGCCGCCGTCAGAGGGGGCGCCGCCGGGGTTCTTGTCATCCCCGCCGCTGCCGCAGCCTGCCAGCAGGCTCAGGGCCATCGCTCCAGCCAGGAGCAGGGCTAATGTTTTTCTTTTCATTGAAAATTCCTCCTTTTCATTTCACGCTCACTCTCCTCCACAAAGTTTCGAAACTTTTTCGTCCGCAGGGGATTTCCCCCCGGATTTACAGCCGTTCAAACAATATTTCGGAAAGTTTTGCTAATGACGAGAGTAGCACAGCGGACCTGGAATGTCAAGGAGAAAATTCGTAATAACTCTAAATATCATCTGGCTTTCCTCTTTTTTCCTTTGTGCATAACGCCGATTCTTCCAGCTCCAAAAGAGGAGAATCGAAACTTATTTATTGATATTTTCGAAATCCCCGGCGAGAAGCGCCGCTTTGGCGCACCTCCGCCCGCCCCAGGTTTTTTCGGAAGTTTCGAAACAACCGTTGCTTTTTCGCTTCTGCGCTGGTATAATGACTGCATGTACCAAAGTCTATGATTGAGAACGTGGCGCGGCCGTCCCCGGGCAGCCTGCGGGTCAGGAGGTCTCCATGGTCACTTTAAACGACATTGCGGCCAAGCTGGGAATATCCAAGAGCACCGTCTCCAAGGGACTGAACAACGCCTCCGACGTGAGCGAGGAGCTGCGTCAGAGGATACTGGAAACCGCCGCCGAGCTGGGCTATTCCAGCCGGCGCGGACTGAAAAAGCTGTGCATCCTCATTGAGAATATGGGATACCAGGACCCCAACCAATTCGGCTATGACTTTGTCGTGGGCTTTCAAGAGATGGCCCGGTCGGAGGGCTTGGCGGTTGACGTGGTGCCCCTTACCGAGGAATACCAGCGCGGCGTCACCTATCAGCAGTTCATGTCCCACGGGGGCTGGCGGGGGGCGTTCGTGCTGGGCTTCTCCCTGCTGGACCCCTGGATGGAGGAATTCCGCACCGCCCCCATCCCCACCGTCCTCTATGACAACTGCATTAAGGAGAACCCCTGCATGGCCTCGGTGAGCTGTAATAACGCCGGCGGGCTGTCGGCGGCGGTGCGCCACCTCTACAGCCTGGGCCACCGGCGCATCGGCCTGCTCTGCGGGCCGCTGGAGTCCTACGTGCTGAAGGAGCGGTACAGCGCCTATTGCGGCGCGCTGGAGGAGTGCGGCCTTCCGTTGGACGAGGAGCTCATCGGCATGGGGTACTACGTGGCGGAATCCACGCGGAAGTACCTGCCCAAGCTCATCGAAAAGGGGGCCACGGCCATTCTGTGCTCCGACGACAGCCGGGCTGTGGCGGCCTATACGGAATGCTACGACCGCCGCCTGAACATCCCCAAGGACGTGAGCATTGTGGGCTTCGACGACCAGCCCATCGCCGCCTACATGACCCCGCCCCTCACCACCGTCCGGCAGGACCGGCTCGCCCTGGGCAAGTGCGGGTATTACGCCCTGTCCTGCCTGCTCAACGGCGTGGCCATCGACTCCATCCACCTGCGGGCCCCGCTGATCGTCCGCGGCTCCTCCGGCCCCGCCCGGGGGCATGACGCAGCTCCCCCCACCCCGTCGAAGGAGGACCCCCTCGATGTCAATGGAATATGACAACGCATTGCGCCGGCCGAAATCCCTGCTCCCCAAAATCTCCATCAACACCCTGAAAATCGCCGGGGCAATTCTGCTGACCCTGTATTTTTTCAGCGCCGCGGTGATCCAGAACGGCATTCTCCACGTGCCCAGCTACACCCCTCAGCAGCTCAGCGACCTGCTGGGCGGGGACCCCGAGGCCATGCTGTGGGCGGGCATCGCCTCCATGGCGGAAATCATCGGCATGATCGCCATATCCATCTACGCCTATCTGCTGGTGCAGGGGGTGGAGCACACCTCCAGCATGGGGAAATACGCCCTGTCGGTGCTGGCCTTTGCCCTGATCTCCGAGGTCCCCTACGATCTGGCCGTGCTGGGGCGGCCGTGGGACTGGAGCTCTCAAAACACCCTATGGGGCGTATTCATCGCCCTCATTACCCTGTGGCTGATGAAGCGCACCGAGGGCCGGGGGATCAAAACCTACGT
The DNA here is from genome assembly GCA_949841355.1 of uncultured Oscillospiraceae bacterium. Taxonomy (GTDB): domain Bacteria; phylum Bacillota; class Clostridia; order Oscillospirales; family Oscillospiraceae; genus Enterenecus. Next base: position 46,017 of record CATKZP010000018.1, on the reverse strand, counting down.
GTTCAGTGCGCTGGCCGCAGTGGGCGGGTGCCTGTGGGCGGTCCTCATCCGCTGTCAATTCGGCTGGGGGTTTGTCCTGATCGCCTCGGTGCTGTTTCTCCTGCGCGGGCGGCGGACCGTCAGCCTCATCGCCGGAGTCGGGGCGAGCCTGGTCTACATGACCGCCTCCATGGGGTTTATCCTCATCTCCCTGTGCAATGGCGAGCGCACCGCCGGGGACAGCCGGCTGGCCAAATACGCTTACTACGCCTATTATCCGCTGATCCTGGCGCTGATGGCGCTGTGGGTCCGGCTGTATCAGGCGGCGTAAGGTTCATGCTGGCGCCGGAGAAGGGAGGAAGATAGCGGATGGAATATGCCGCGATCAGGCATTTTGCGGACAAAAACTATTGTTTCGCGCTGGAGCAAGGGCGTTTTCTCATCAGGCTCGAGGTGAAAAAAGACGACGCGGCCAGGGTGGTCCTCCATACGCAGGACAAATACCTGCCCCTCCGGCTGGCGGACACCCGCCGCGCCTACCCCATGAAGCCGGCGCATTCGGACGGCTGCCGGGATTATTATGAGGCAGAAGTGGAGATCGACGTGATCTGCCTTCGATATTTTTTTGAGATCGAGGACAGAGCGGGCGCCGTGGTCTATTACAGCGGCCACGCTTTTTACCACCAGCCCGTCACGGACATCGACAAAATGTACGACTGCCCGCAGACCCTCCGGGAGGAGGAGCGTTTTGCGCTGCCCGGCTGGGCAAAAAACAAGGTGGTCTATCAGATTTTCCCCTCCCGCTTTGCCGCGGACCAGGATGTCCCGGAAGAGGTGTGGTATCAGGCGCCCATCAGCCATCACGCCGATCTGAAGGGCTCCCTGCGGGGCGTCGTCCGCCGCCTGGATTATATCAAAGCGCTGGGCGCGGACATCCTCTACCTGACGCCTGTGTTCCAATCCAGATCCAGCCACAAATATGACACCGACGATTATTACGCCATCGACCCCTCCTTCGGGACCAAGGAGGACCTGAAGGAGCTCGTCCGCAGGGCCCACGAGCTGGGGATGTATGTGATCCTGGACGGCGTGTTCAACCACACGTCGGTCAACTTCTTTGCCTTTCAGGACGTGTTGACGCGTCAGGGCGGCTCCGCATATTTGGACTGGTACTATCCCCGTGAGCTGCCGCTGAAGGCCGAACGGGGCATAACCCACGGTTATAAAGCCTTCGGATATTACGGAGATATGCCGAAGCTGAACCTGCAAAACAGGGCCGCCGCGGACTACATCATCAGCGTGGCCGCCTACTGGATTCGGGAGTGCGATATCGACGGCTGGCGGCTGGACGTGGGGGACGAGATCAGCCACGCCTTCTGGAAGCGGTTTCGGCGGGAGATCAAGGCGGTGAAGCGGGACGCCCTGATTGTGGGCGAAATCTGGCATTTCGCCGGGGATTTCCTGGCGGGCGACGAGTGGGACAGCGTGATGAACTACCCGTTCTATTTCGCCGCGCTGGAGCTGGCCGCCGCCGGGACCATGCGTGCCAGCGCGTTTCTGGATCACCTGGGCTTTATGCGGGGCAATTTGAACCGCGCCCTGGACGGATACCTGTGGAATTTCATCGACAGCCACGACACGGCGAGATTCCTGCACAGCGCCGGGAACAGCGTCAAAAAGCAGAAGCTGGCCGCAGCGCTTCAGCTTCTGCTTCCCGGTATGCCCATGATCTACTACGGCGACGAAGCGGGCCTGGGGGGCGGTCCCGATCCCGACTGCCGGAGGGGGATGCTCTGGGCGGAAAGCAGGCGAAACGGGGCGCTTTTTGCCTATTATCAAACCCTGATCCAGATTCGCCGCCGGTACCCGGCATTGACAGAGGGGGAGCTCATCGAGACGTATGCGGACGACGAAACCGGGCTCATCCGCATGGAGCGGGAGATGGGAAATCAGCGCGTGACCATTCTGTTCCACACGCGGGAGGGCGCCGCCGCGCTGCCGGAGCTGTACGGGCGGGAAAATCTCGTGACGGGGGCTCCGTTCTCCGGCTGTCTGGGAGACTACGAGGCCGCCGTGCTGGTGGAGTGACGGCGGCAGGCCCGTGATCCGCAGAGCATTGCCGCACCGAAGCGGTCATGACGCGCGGCAAAGATATACGGCGGCAGAGCTGAGATTCAGCCCTGCCGCCGTTCTGCCGGCGTTCTATATTCTATATGTTGACAACTTTCAAACAAGCCCAGGGCCTACAGCTTTTCCCGGAACAGCCCGTGGCGGTTGCAGTACCAGTACAGCCAGCCGCCGCCCCAGGGATAGAACCGGGCCTCGGGCTGGCCCTCGGGGTAGAGCTTCACCAGGTCGAACCGGCCGGTGGTGACATAGGCCATGAACGAGATAAAGTGGTCCTTGCGCATCTCGTGGGGGACGGTGAGGAAATACTCCCCGTCAAAGCTCTGCCGGACCAGCCTGTGGGCCTCGTCGGGCTCCTCCGCCTCCAGGGGCGGCAGCGCCACCCCGCAGCAGGACACCACCGCCGGGCCGCTGGAGTGGATGATATTGCCGCACACCGGGCACACGTACAGCGGCGAGCGCAGAATGTTGGCCGCGCGGTTGGAGTTGATGACCTGCTCCCCGCTGAGCAGCTCGGGCACCGAGATGCGAAGCGCCCCGGCCAGCGGCTCCAGCAGGGTGACATCGGGCAGTCCCCGGGCGGTCTCCCACTTGGACACCGCCTTGGCGGTGACGCCCAGCTGCTGGGCCAGCTGCTCCTGGGTCATGCGGCGCTGGGCGCGCAGGCGCTTGATGGTCTCTCCTGTGACATAGTGATTCATATGATTTCCCTGCCTTTCCCCCACACCATACCACGCGGGGCGGGGCGCTGTCCACCTACGCAGCGTAGACAAAGCGCGCCCGGGCACGCCCGGACGCGCTTCTGCCTGCCGGTCCGGCCGCGTGCCGGAGCGGTCAGCCCTTCTTTTTCCGGCGGTTAATCATGGTGCGAAAACCGCCCGCGCCGAAGGAAAAGATGCGGTTCACCCGGCTGATGGTGGCGGAGCTGGCCCCGGTCTTTTCCAGAATCTCGGTGTAAACCAGGCCGTCGTCCAGCAGCAGCGCCACGTCGTAGCGCTGCTCCATGGCCCGCAGCTCGCCCACGGTGCACAGGTCGTCAAAAAAGGCGGTGCACTCCTCCAGGTTTTTCAGCTGCAAAATGCTCTCATACAGCGCCATACTCCGCTCTTTGTTGGTAGTTTTTGGCATAAACGGTCCCTCCTGCTCCTCAATCGCCTATATTTTAGCACACGAAAGGGATAAAGTAAATAATTATTTTCTGCCGGGCGGCAAATATTCGCCGCCCCGTTTGGAGGCGTTCCCGAGCGCTCCCGGGGCTTGTCTTTTCCCCGAAAAGCGGCTATAATGGGGGCAGCGCCCCGCCGCCGGGGCAGATCGCGAGAGGAGCTGTCAGCCATGACCCGCGACGAGGCCTTTGAATTTCTGGACCGCACCGCCCGGGGGATTGCCGAGATGTTCGGCTCCTCCTGTGAAACGCTGGTCCACGACATGGGGGTGCCCACCCACCCCATTTTGTCCATCTACAACGGCCACGTCTCCGGCCGGGAGGTGGGCTCCACCATGGACATCATGGGCATCGGCCTGACGCTGGACGAGCAGGCGGCCACCACCGACCAGGTGAATCTGGCCGCCGTCACCCCCGACGGCCGCCAGACCAAATCCTCCACCTTCCACATGATCGGGGAGGACTATAACCTGGCCCTGGGCATCAACTTCGACTACACCTCTCTGGTGTTCGCCAACCGCATTTTGGGGGAGCTGATGAGCGCCCAGTCCGACCTGCGCTCCGCCCTGTGGCAGCCGGGGGACTCCCGGCAGCTGGCCGACCTGTTTGAGCAGTGCGTGGCCGAGCTGGGCAAGCCGCTGGAGGCCCTCACCAAAGCGGACCGGCTGAAGGTCATCGGCCTTCTGCGGCGGCGCAGCGCCTTTTCCTACCGCAAGTCGGTGCCCTACATCGCCGGGCGGCTGGGGGTGTCCCGGTACACCGTGTATAAATACCTGGACGAGCTGGAACGGGAGGGGGCGGAGTAACCCGCCCCGTTTCTCTTGTATTTGACAGGGAAATGCGGTAGAATGGACAAGATCAAAGCGGCGGTCAGACCGCCGGCTCCGCGGGGCCGCGCCCAGGTGCCGCGGGGAGACAGGAGTGTTTACATATGAAAAGAGAACAGATTGAGGCATATTTTTCCGGTAAAGAGCCCCTGCTGGTGGAGGCGGTGAGCCGCCTGGTGGCCATCGACAGCGTGGAGGGCGCACCCGCCCCCGGCGCGCCCTTCGGCCCCGGCCCCGCCGCCGCCCTGAAGGAGGCCCTGGCCATCGCCGCCGAGTGGGGCCTCGCCGCCCAGGACCACGAGGGCTACGTGGGCACCGCCGACTTGAACGGCGGCGAGGACGCGCTGCACATCCTGGGCCACCTGGACGTTGTGGCCCCCGGGGAGGGCTGGACCGTGACCCAGCCCTATACCCCCAAGCTGGTGGACGGCCTGCTCTACGGCCGGGGCGCCGACGACGACAAGGGCCCGGTGGCCGCCGCCCTGCTGGCCATGAAGGCGGTGAAGGACCTGGGCGTGCCCCTGCGCAAAAACTGCCGGGTCATCATGGGCACCAACGAGGAGAGCGGCTCCGGGGACATCGCCTGGTATTTTGCCCGGCACCCCTATGCCCCCGCCACCTTCTCCCCCGACTCCGGCTTCCCCGTTATCAACACGGAGAAGGGGAACATCCGGCCCGCCGGCTCTGAAAATGGAAAGCCCCGGCCCATCTTCACCAGGAGCTGGCCCGCCCAGTCCGAGCTGCCCCGGGTGAACTGGCTCCACGGCGGCATCCGGGGGAACGTTCTGCCGGGGGACGCCTCCGCCGCGGTGGAGGGGCTGACCATGTACGACATCCAGCCCGTGGCCCGGGATATCACCGCCCGCACGGGGATCAAGTTCACCTTTGCCCATGAGAATGGCGTCACCGTCATCCGCGCCAAGGGGGAGGCCTCTCACGCCGCCTACCCCGAGGGGGGGAACAACGCCATCACCGGGCTCATCTCCCTGCTGTGCGCCCTGCCCCTGGCGGATGGGGGCTGCAAGGACGCCCTCCACGATCTCAACGCCCTGATCCCCCACGGGGACTGCAAGGGCCGGGCGCTGGGCATCGCCCAGGAGGAGCCCATCGCCGGGCCGCTCACTGTGGCCTTCTCTCTGCTGGAGGTGACGGAAACGGGGCTGGAGGGCTTCTTCGACAGCCGGGTGCCCCTGTGCGCCACGGAGGAGAACTGCCTGAACGTGGCAAAGGCCGCCTTTGAGAGCCGGGGCTTCACCTTCCAGGGCGAGCAGGGCGCGCCCCACCATGTCCCCGCCGACAGCCCCTTCATCAAAACCCTGCTGAGCCGGTACGAGGAGTACACGGGGCTCAAGGGGGAGTGCCTGTCCACCGGCGGCGGCACCTACGTCCACGACATCCCCGGCGGGGTGGCCTTTGGCTGCACCCTGCCCGGCTTTGACACCCACCTCCACGGCGCGGACGAACGGGTGCGGGTGAGCGACCTGATGCTCAGCGCCAAGCTGTTCGCCCACATTATCATCGACATGTGCGAATAAACGATAAAGGCCCTCCCCGCCGGCGCGGGGAGGGCCTTTATCGTATTCAAGTTCTCACGCTTCGCCTGTTTACGACGGCTCGGCGCTTCTTCTCAGTACCGACCGAAGTCGCCGGAGCGGCCCTGGGTCACATCGGATCCGAACTCGTAATCCTTGCCGGGGAGGATGGCGTTGAGGGCGATGCCCGCGATGGCGGCGATGGCCAGGGCGGTGAGGGTGATGGAGGCGCCGCCCACCTCGAAGGTGAGCCCGCCGGAGAAGCCCAGGCCGCACACCAGGATGACCGCGGCGATGATGAGGTTGCGGGAGTTGGTGAAGTCCACCCGGTTCTCCACCACATTGCGCACGCCGATGGCGGAGATCATGCCGTACAGGATGAAGGACACGCCGCCCACGATGGCCGCGGGCATGGAGTTCACCACCGCGGCGAACATGGGGCTGAAGGACAGCACCAGGGCGTAGATGGCGGCCAGCCGGATCACCAGGGGATCATAGACCTTGGACAGCACCAGCACGCCGGTGTTCTCGCCGTAGGTGGTGTTGGCGGGGCCGCCGAAGAGGGCGGACAGGGAGGTGGCGATGCCGTCCCCGATGAGGGTGCGGTGCAGGCCCGGGTCCTGGATGAAGTTCTCCCCCACGGTGGCGGAGATGGCGGACATATCCCCGATGTGCTCCATCATGGCGGCGATGGCGATGGGGGCCATGACCAGGATGGAGGTCAGGTCAAACTTGGCGATGGAGCCGGTGAAGTTGGTGAAGAAGGGCTGGAGGCCGATGGGGCTGGAGGCGGCCACGGTGGTAAAGTCGATGAGGGCCTCCCCGGCGGCATTCTGGACGCCGCAGGCGTTGGCGATGACGGCCACCACATAGGAGCCCACCACGCCCAGCAGGATGGGGATAATCTTAATCATGCCCTTGCCCCAGATGTTGGCGGCCACGATGATGGCCATGGCCACCAGGGCCAGCCACCAGCAGGTCTTGGCGTTGTTGACGGCGGAGGGGGCCAGGTTCAGGCCGATGAGGATGATGATGGGGCCGGTGACCACCGGGGGCAGGAAGCGCATGACCTTCTTCACGCCCACCACCTTGATGACCAGGGCCAGCGCCACGTACAGCAGGCCGGCCACCACAATGCCGCCGCAGGCATACTGGAGCTTTTCCGCGGCGTCCATGGCGGCGTATTTGCCGGAGTCCAGCTTGGACACCGCCTCGAACCCGCCCAGGAAGGCGAAGGAGGAGCCCAGGAAGGCGGGCACCTTCAGCCGGGTGCACACGTGGAAGAACAGCGTGCCGATTCCGGCGAAGAACAGGGTGGTCTGGATGCTTAAGGGCAGGCCGTAGTTATTCACCAGGATGGGCACCAGCACGGTGGCCCCGAACATGGCGAACATGTGCTGCAAGCCCAGAATGAGCATTTTGGGCACGCCCAGGGTGCGGGCGTCGCGGATGGGTTCTTGATTGTTCATACTCTAACACTCTCCCTTTCACTTGTGGTACAACCGGCGGGCGGACAAAAAAAGAAGCAATCACCAAAACGGCGATTGCCTTACAAAGGGAAATAGAAACGATACGCCCCCAGGCCGGGCGCGTTGAAAAACAGCGGCGTGAGCTGGCGCATATCGTTCCCCTCCTTTTGCATTTCGTCTATGATATCAGACGCGGGGATGGTTTGCAAGTTGGGATTTTGCACGAAAACCGCCCAAGCGTCCTGGGCGGTTTTCGTATGCTTACCATTACAGCACCTTGGAGAGGAACTCGACGGTGCGCGGCTCCTTGGGGTGGGCGAAGAAGGCGTGGGGCTCGTCCTGCTCCACAATCTTCCCCCCGTCCATGAACAGCACCCGGGTGCCCACCTCCCGGGCGAAGCCCATCTCGTGGGTGACCACCACCATGGTCATGCCCTCCCGGGCCAGCTCCTTCATCACCTCCAGCACCTCGCCCACCATCTCGGGGTCCAGGGCGGAGGTAGGCTCGTCAAAGAGCAGCACCTTGGGCTTCATGGCCAGGGCCCGGACGATGGCGATGCGCTGCTTCTGCCCGCCGGACAGCTGGGCGGGCCAGGCGTCCGCCTTTTCCTCCAGCCCCACCCGGCGCAGCAGGGCGGCGGCCTCCTCGTCGGCCTCGGCCTGGCTCATCAGCTTGGTCTGCACGGGGGCCAGGGTGATGTTCTTCCGGATGGTCATGTTGGGGAACAGGTTGAAGTGCTGGAACACCATCCCCATCTGGCGGCGGATGGCGTTGATGTCCGCCTTGGGGTGGGTGATCTCCGCGCCGTCGAAGGTGATGACGCCGGAGGTGGGGGTTTCCAGCAGGTTGAGGCAGCGCAGGAAGGTGGATTTGCCCGACCCGGACGGCCCGATGATGACCACTTTTTCCCCGGGGAAGATGTGCTCTGAGATGTCGTCCAGCACCAGATTGTCCCCGAAGGACTTGGACAGATGTTTAACGTCGATCACTCTGCCTCAGCCTCCTTTCCAGCCTGCCCTGGAGCCAGGTGAGGCCCATGACAAATACTAAGTAGATGGCGGCGATGATGAGGAGCGGCGGCATATAGTCGTAGGTTTTGCCGCCGATCCGGCTGGCGTAGTAGGTCATCTCCGCCGCACCGATGGCGTTCACCAGGGAGGTGTCCTTGAACAGCGTCACCAGCTCATTGCCCATGGAGGGCAGGATATTCTTGAACGCCTGGGGAATGACGATAAAGCGCATGGTGTCGGCGTAGGACAGGCCCAGGGACCGTCCCGCCTCGCTCTGCCCCGGGTCCACGCTCATCAGGCCGCCCCGGATGATCTCCGAGATGTAGGCCCCGGCGTTGATGCCCATGGCCACCATGCCCACCAGGATCTTGTTTCGGGTGCTGAACACCACGAAGTTCCAAATCAGGATCTGCACCATCATGGGGGTGCCCCGGATGACGGTGGTGTAGACCTTGCAGACGGCGTTGACAAGCCCCAGCAGGGGATTGCGCCGTCCGGGCAGCTGCTGGTCGTGGGCGGTGCGGACCATGGCCACCAGCAGCCCCAGCGCCAGCCCCAGGGAGATGGCGGCAATGGTGATCTGGAAGGTGACGCCCAGCCCCTTCAGATAGAGCTTCCAGCGGTCGGCCTCCACAAAGGAGGCGTAAAACCGGGGGCCAAGCGCGTTGAGCCACTTGACCGGCGGGAAGTTATAAAGCCAGTCGGTAAACGGTGTGGGCATGGCGCAGCCGCCCTCCTTTCCTCAATGCGGGGAAGGGAGGGCGGCCATAGGGCCGCCCTCCTCATCATCCATAAAAACGGATCAATCCGCTGTCATTGTAACTACGAGCTTCGTTCGCTGCTCCCAGCGGCTCAGTCAGCCTTGATGTACTGATCCAGAATGTTCTGGAAGGTGCCGTCCGCCTTGAGCTCGGCCACGGCGGCGTTCACCGCCTCGCGCAGCGCGTCGTTCCCCTTGGCGAAGCCGATGGCGTAATCCTCTTCCAGCCAGGTGGCCTCCAGAATCCTCAGGCCGGGGTTCTGGGCCGCGAACACCTTGGCGGGCTCGTTGTCGATAATCACCGCGTCGATCTTGCCGGCCACCAGGTCCATGACGGCCAGGGCGCCGCTGTCATAGGCGGTGACGTGATCCTCGCCGTAGCCGTCGTTCTCCGGGGTGTCGGAGGCGTAGATGTAGCCGGTGGTATCCGCCTGGGTGCCGATCATCTGGGCGTTGGCCAGGTCGTCCAGGGTCTGGATGGGGGAGTCCTCGGTGACGATGACCACCTGCACGCCGGTGGCGTAGCTGTCGGAGAAGTCCATCACCGCCAGACGGTCCTCGGTGACGGAGATGCCGCCCATGGCGAAGTCGCTCTCGCCGTTCTGCGCGGCGGTGAGGGAGGCGTTGAAGGCCATGTCGTCGATGACCAGCTCCAGCCCCAGCTTCTGGGCGATGGCCTGGGCGATCTCGGCGTCGATTCCCTCGTAGCCGCCGTCGTCAGCGGTCATGATGTAGGGGGGGAACTCGGCGTTGGTAGACATGATGAGCTTGCCCTCCTGAAGGGTGGTAAAGGCGGCGGGCTCCGCGTTCTGGGTGGGTTCGGCGCTGTCCTGAGCCGGCTCGGAGGCGGGCTGAGTGGGGTCGGCGCTGGGATCACCGGCCTGCTGGCCGCAGGCGCTCAGCGCAAAGACCATGACCAGGGCCAGCAGCAGGGCGGCCAATTTCTGCGTTTTTTTCATATTCATTCATCTCCATTCAATTTGCAGCCGGGAGGAGGCTGGCAAAGCGCCCAGCTGGTACGCTTTGGATGAGCTCTCCCAGTGTGTGGATTATAAGCGATATGCAAAAAGAATGCAAGAGGAAATCCGTCAAAACCGGGAAAGAGCCTGTTTTTCATGAATTGTGACGGAGGATCGAGGAATAAGTATACATTTTTATGCAAATTCCCCGTAGGGGCGCAGCGGGCGCCCTCCTCAGCTGGAAACGGTCCGGGCCGTATATTTTTTCAGCAGCAGATCGGGATAATAGGACAGCTTGGCCCGCCGCAGCCCCTCCAGCCCCAGGTCGTCCTCCCGGTTGAGCCACTTGACCTGGGGGTGGCGGGCGCGGACCAGCCGGGCCATCTCCCGGTTGATGGCGGGGTAGGCCCCCTGGATGTCGCCAAAGGACTTCTCAAAGTTCACGCCGAACACCTCCGGGGTGATGAGCCCCCCCAGGGAGAAGGCCACCGGCGAGCCGTCCGCCCGGATGAGCGCCCCCTCCAGCCCCAGCTTGTCCATGTGGTAGAGGGCCTCGATGACGGCCACCGTCTCCTCGGACACGGCGTTCACGTCCTCCCCCGCCTCCTCCTGGCGGATAGCGGCCCACTGGCGCTCCAGCTCCACGCACTCGGGGACGTTGGCGGGGGTGATGTCCTCCAGCAGCCAGTCGGGGAACTGGTCGTCGAAGCGGCGGATGTGGTTGCGCTTGGCGTGGAGTTTTTTCCCCGGCAGGTCGGCCAGGCGGTTGATGTCGTAGAGGTAGTCGAAACCGTCCCGGTCCTCCTCGAAGGCGAAGCGGCCCGGACATGCCTCCTCCAAGGCGGCCCGCTGCTCCTCGGTGACACACACCAGGGTGAGGGGCAGACCGTGGGCGGCGGCGTCCTCCGCCAGGGCGTCCACCGCGGGGGCCAGCGGCCCGCTGCCCGCCGGGCAGAGATAGCTCAGCCCCAGCTTTCCCTGAATCTGCACCAGCAGGCGGCCGCCGCACCGGGCGATTTTCTGGGGCCAGGCACGGCTCCACAGGTAGATGCTGGCGAAGCTGTACTCGCAGGCGGGGCTGGCCTGGGCGTCCAGCAGGGGCTGAGCCCACTGGCGGTCCTCAAACTGGGGGCTTTCAAAGGTGAGCATATTATCCATTCCTTTTCTCGGAGTACAAATATTATTATGTTTATGTTGTAAAAAACAGTTTAGTCCGCCTTGTAAACGGAAACCTCATATTTCCCAACAAAATTGGTACATTTAGCTGTCAAAGTATAGGTATCCGAACGGTCTAAAGCGAGCAGTTTTTCCAAGGCATCCGCCTGATCCAGCACATATACTTCATTACCAGCCGAATCAGACAGAATGATGTCTAAATCTCCGCTTACAATGTCAGAACGAAATGAAAATCTGATTTTTTGGTTTGCATCTCCCAAAAACGCAATATCAGAAACCGTCGTGGTCTGTTCTGAATAGCTGTTGTGCATACTGCCCAATGGCTTAGGGCGCGACAGCAGATAAACGCCTGCTGTCACAACAATCAAAACGATCACCGTTGCTATGATACCTTTCTTTTTCATTTCAGAACCTCCTCTTTCTCTTTCCAGCTCGGATCTGTTGAACGCGTATCAGCATATCACAGCCGCAGTTAAAACGCAACGGGAAAAAGCGCGCCGCCGGGGGCCTCCCGGCGGCGCGCCGCTGTATTCACGCTCCGATTGGACCCATTACGGGGCGGCTTCCCTCCGACTCAGGGCACAAACATCCGGGCCTGCGGCCTTCCTTGGTTTGCGCCCTTCGCTCCGGTCCATCCGCCCCTATGGGTCTATCGTCGCGCTATTTGGCGTACTCAATCGCCTTCGTCTCCCGGATCAGGTTCACCTTGATCTGCCCCGGGTACTCCAACTCGTCCTCGATCTTCTTGGCGATCTCCCGGGCCAGCAGCACCATCTGGTCCTCGGGGATGGCCTCGGGGTTGACCATGATGCGCACCTCGCGCCCGGCCTGGATGGCGTAGGCCTTGTCCACTCCGGGGAAGGCGGAGGTGAGCTGCTCCAGCTTCTCCAGCCGCTTGATGTAGTATTCCACGTTTTCCTTGCGGGCGCCGGGGCGGGCGGCGGAGATGGCGTCGGCCGCCTGCACCAGGCAGGCCACGATGGTCTTGGCCTCCACGTCGCCGTGGTGGGCCTCGATGGCGTGGATGACGTTCTCGCTCTCCCGGTACTTCCGGGCCAGCTCCACGCCGATCTGCACGTGGGAGCCCTCCACCTCGTGGTCGATGGACTTGCCCAGGTCGTGAAGCAGGCCGGCGCGCTTGGCCTCGGCCACGTTGACGCCGATCTCGGCGGCCAGCAGGCCCGCCAGCTGGGACACCTCAATGGAGTGGTTCAAGACGTTCTGGCCGTAGCTGGTGCGGTAGTGCTGGCGGCCCAGCAGCTTGACCAGCTCGGGGTTGAGGCCGTGGACGTTGGTCTCGAACACGGCGCGCTCGCCCTCGGCGCGGATGGTGGCGTCCACCTCCCGCTTGGCCTTTTCCACCATCTCCTCGATGCGGGTGGGGTGGATGCGCCCGTCCAGGATCAGCTTCTCCAGGGCCAGCCGGGCGATCTCCCGGCGCACCGGGTCGAAGCAGGACACGGTGATGGCCTCGGGGGTGTCGTCGATGATGAGGTCCACGCCGGTCATGGTCTCCAGCGTGCGGATATTGCGGCCCTCCCGGCCGATGATGCGTCCCTTCATCTCGTCGTTGGGCAGGGGCACCACGGACACGGTGGCCTCGGCCACGTGGTCGGCGGCGCAGCGCTGGATGGCCAGGGCGATCTGCTCCCGGGCGTAGGTCTCCGCCTCCTCCTTGTAGCGGGCCTGGATCTCCTTGAGCTTCAGGGCCTGCTCGTGGGTGACGTCGTCGGCCAGCTGGTCGATGAGGTAGCGCTTGGCCTCCTCCACGGTCAGGCCGGAAATGCGCTCCAGCAGCTCCAGCTGGCTGTCCTTCAGCTTGTCCAGCTCCTGCTTTTCCGCCTCCAGCTGGGCGATGCGGGCGTTGACGTTTTCCTCCTTGCGCTCCAGGTTTTCCAGCTTGCGGTCCAGGTTTTCCTCCTTGGAGTTGAGGCGGTTCTCCTGGCGCTGGATCTCGCTGCGGCGGTCCTTGACCTCCTTGTCGAACTCGCTGCGGGCCTTGAGGATTTCCTCCTTGGCCTCCACGGTGGCCTCGCGCTTCTTGCTCTCGGCGGACTTGATGGCGTCGTTGATAACGCGGCGGGCCTCCTCCTCGGCGGAGCCGATCTCCCGCTCAGCGAAGGACTTGCGGCGCTGATAACCCGCCACCGCGCCAACAATCAGGCACACCAGGGCGGCGGCGACGGCGATGATTACGGTGACAAAGACTGGCACTTGCATGTTGGGTTCCACACCTCCTGTTTGTTCTGTTGTCTGATGAAATAAGCAAAATAAGACGCGATGCGTGATCAGACGCACCGCGATAACCGAAAAACCGCCCGCAATTGGGGCATAAGAGCAGTATTTGAGAGTCAATATGATCTAAAGAACGCGGGAAGCTCGATAGATTATATAAATGCGCCCAAGGGGCGCGGCAAACGCTCAAAACGGCAAAAAAGCACGGCGGCTTTTCAAAATTATCCTTACTTATTGTAAAGGCCGCGTGCTTTCCTGTCAAGTGGAAATGTGAAACTTCCGTGAACATTCCAAAATTTTTCTGTGCAAGATGGAGAGGGCCCCGCGGCCTGCGCCGCGGGGCCCCCGATGATCGCTCAGCCCTCCAGCGGGCAGGCCAGCATAGTACCCAGCTCCAGCTCAAAGCCCAGGGCGCGGTACATCCCCACGTCCCCGGCGGAGCAGCCCACCGTCAGGCTGGCCATCCCCCGCGCCCGGCACCAGTCCCGGGCGGCCTGCGCCAGCAGCCGCGCCGCCCCCCGGCGGCGGAAGGGCGGCTCCACATAAAAGTCGTCGAACACCCCGGTCTCGCCGCAGGCGAAGGTGGAAAAGCAGGGCGACGCCGAGCACATGCCCACCGCCCGGGTCCCCCGCAGGGCCAGGAAGAAGGCGATGCGCCCCTCCCGGACGGCGGCGGCCAGCCGCTCCTTTTTGACCTCGGTGAGGGGGTCCTCCCCGATCTCGGCCAGAAAGCTGTTTTCCAGCTTGAGGAGCTGCCAGCCCAGCTCCGGGCCGTCCGGATCCGTCAGCCGCTCCACCCGGAGGGGCAGCGCCTCCTCCGGCGGCAGCAGCATACAGGGATTGCCCCACTCGTCCATCCCGTTGGGCGCGAAGCCCAGGCGGGCCCAGAACCGCCGGCGCGGCGCTCCCTCGGCGTTGAGCTCGAAGTAGGCGGCGCCCCGCTCCCGGGCCCAGTCCAGCAGGACCTGGGCGCAGGCCGCGCCCGTGCCGCCGCCCCGGAACTCCGGCTCCGCCCAGAACTCCATGATGAACCACTTGCCGTCCTCGCTGGGGTAGGACGCGGGCATGGCATAGCCGATCTCCGCGCCGTCCCGCAGGAAGGCCAGATAGTACAGCGGGTCCACAGGCCGGTCATGGTGCTTGCTGATGACCTCGCGGTACTCCTCTCCCAGGAAGTAGTCCAGGGATTCCTCCCCGTCCAGGAACATGTCCCGGCGGAAGTAGGCGCGCAGCCTATCCCAGAAGCGGGCGGTCTCCTCCTGTGTGGTCAGCTCCTTGATGGTGATTTCGCTCATTTTGACATCCTCCTAATCAGATTGGAGGGTCAGATGCCGTGGTCCCTCCACTCACGGTTTGTTTTCATAAAAACCACGCTCCTTCGTGTCAGATTTCAGGACAAACAAAAGCCGCCGGAGCCCGGGCGCTCCCCTCGGAATCAGCGCCCGCGTTCTCCTGCGGCTTTTATGATAGCACTGGGCCAGCGCCCTGTCAAGGCGCGGCCACGGTGAGGGCCCCGGCGCTGTCCGCCGGGGTGAAGCGGTCCTCCAGCCCGGCGGTGACGGTCACGGAGCCGTCCTCCGAGACCAAGACGGCCTCAAAATCCCGGTGGGCCCGCCAGTGGTCCAGCGCCCCGTCCAGCCCCATGACGAACAGCGCGGTGGACAGCCCGTCGCAGACCAGCCCGCTCGCCCCCACCACCGTGACGGAGGCCAGCCCGTTCCGGGCGGGCCTGCCGGTTTTCGGGTCCAGAATGTGCCAGTAGCGCACGCCGTCCTCCTCAAAGTACCGCTCATACCCGCCGGAGGTGACCACCGCCTGGTTTTCCGCCTCCACCACGCCGATGGTCCCATCTCCCGCCGGGTCCCGGACGGCCACCCGCCAGGGGGAGCCGTCTGGCTTGCTCCCCACCGTCTGGATGTTCCCCCCCAGGTCCAGCAGGGCGGAGGTCACGCCGTTCTCTCTCAGCAGGGCGGCCAGCGCGTCCCCGGCATACCCCTTGGCCACGCTGCCCAGGTCGATCTCCATACCCTCGGGCAGGGCGGCGGCGGAGCCGTCCAGCTTGACCTGGGCGTAGTCCACCCGGGCCAGCAGGGCGGCGAGGGTCTCGTCGTCCGGGACGGCGTACTCCCCGGTGGTGAAGCCCCATGAGCGCAGGACGGGGTAGATGGAGACGTCCAGCGCGCCGTCCGTCCGCCGGCACAGATCCAGCGCCGCGCCCAGCAGCTCCGCCGTGTCCGGCGAGAGGTCCGCCGCCCCGGCGTGGTTGAGGGCGTAGACCTCGCTGTCCCCGCCGGTGACGGACAGCAGGGCCTCCAGCTCCCGCACCCGGTCCTCGGCCTGCTTCAGCGCCCCCTCCCCGCCGCCCTGGTAGAGGCGCAGGGTCATCACCGTGTCCATGGCGAAAAAGGTGCGCTCCGCAGGCTGGGCGGGGGCGCAGCCCGCGGTCAGGAGCAGGGCCAGCGCCAGCAGAAAAACAAACGAGCGTTTCACGTGAAACAATTTGGGCCAAGGCCCGCCGGACGGGGTCGTCACCGCAGGTGCTCCGGGATGGAGTCGTCGCCCTCGATCCACTCCCGCTCCACGTCCACCACCCGGTAGTCCCGGGCGGTGTCCCGGATGACCACCTTGGCGATGCCCGCGTTGATGATGAGCCGGCGGCACATGGAGCACGAGGTGGAGCCGGGGATGAGCGCCCCCGTCTCCGGGTCCCTGCACACCATATACAGCGTGGCCCCCAGCACCTCCCGCCGGGGGGCGGAGATGATGGCGTTGGCCTCGGCGTGGACGGAACGGCACAGCTCGTACCGCTCCCCGGAGGGGATGTGCATGGCCTCCCGGGCGCAGTAGCCCAGGTCGCCGCAGTTCCTGCGCCCCCGGGGCGCGCCGTTGTAGCCGGAGGACACGATCTCATCGTCCTGAACGATGATGGCCCCGTAGTGGCGGCGCATACAGGTGGACCGCTCCAGCACGGTGCCGGCGATGTCTAAGTAGTAGTTGGTCTTATCAATGCGGGCCATGGACGTCACCTCTCTGCGCCATGCCAGGCCGGGGGGATTTCCCACAGTTGGCGGCCGGGTATGGCTGTTTTGGACCAGTATAGCATGATTTCCCCGGCCGCGCAAGAAAGTATTCGCCGCTCCCCGGCGGGGGAGGCCGGTGAAATTCACATTTTGTTTACGGTTACCCCATTGACTAGGACATTTTGGAGCGCTATCATAATACTATTCAAAATTCCGAGAATCGGTCCCGGTAGGAGGTGAGCGCCCATGATCCGCCGCTATATGACCCGCTTTATGACGGGGCGCTACGGAGGCGACCAACTGAATGTGCTGCTCATCGCGCTGTACGTGATCCTCTACGTGGTGTTTCTCTTCACCCGGATGCTGATATTCGAGCTGCTCGCCCTGATCCTGGTGATCGCCAGCCTGTACCGCTCCCTGTCCCGCAATCTGGACCGCCGCCGGGCGGAGAACGCCCGGTTCCTCCAGGCCGTCCGGCCCGCGCTGCGCCGGTGGAACACCTTCCGCGCCCGGGCCCACGACAAGGAGCACCGCTACTTCAAGTGCCCCAACTGCGGCCAGCAGATGCGGGTGCCCCGGGGCAAGGGGCGCATCACCGTCCACTGCCGGTCCTGTGGCGCGGTGTTTGAGGAGAAGAGCTGAACACAGAAGCGCGAGCCTAGGCGCGCCGCGCCGGATGGACCGCAGCGAGGGACGCAAACCAGGAATCGCCCGGCAAGAAGCGCAAAACGCTCCCCGTCTTAACGGCGGGGAGCGTTTTTTTCAGCCGCCGTCCGGGCTCGTCCCCACGGCCGCCGCGGGCAAAGCGCGCATTGAAACGGGGCGCGGGGTGTGGTAAGATAGAGCAAAACCAGCTTTGAGGTGAACCGCCATGACCGATACCATCGCCGCCGTCGCCACCCCCATGATCCCCTCCGCCATCGGCATACTGCGCCTGTCCGGGCCGGGGGCCGCCGCCGCCGTGGACCGGGTTTTTACCCCCTTCCACGGCGGGCCTATGTCCCGGCGCGCGGACCGGACGCTGGTGTACGGCGCCCTCCGGGACCGGGAGGGCAGGGTGATCGACCACTGCCTGTGCACGGTGTCCCGCGCCCCCCGCAGCTACACCGGGGAGGACACCGCGGAATTGCAGTGCCACGGCTCCCCGGCGGCGCTGACGCTGGGGCTGGAGGCGCTGTTTGCCGCCGGGGCCCGCCAGGCCCTGCCCGGGGAGTTCACAAAGCGGGCGTTTTTGAACGGCAGGCTGGACCTCACCCGCACCGAGGCGGTGGCCGATCTCATCCACGCCGAGACCCCCGCCGCCGTCCGCCAGGCCGCGGGCCAGCTGGGGGGGGCGCTGGAGCGGGCGGCGGACGGCATTTACCAGGAGCTGGCCGACCTGTGCGCCCACTTCCACGCCGTGCTGGACTACCCCGACGAGGACATCGAGCCCTTCGAGGCGGCGGAGCTGTCGGCGGCGCTGGACCGGGCGGCGGATAAGCTGGACGGGCTGGCCGCCACCTACCGGCGGGGGCGGCTTCTCAACGAGGGCGTCCCCTGCGCCATCGTGGGACGGCCCAACGCGGGCAAATCCACCCTCTTCAACGCCCTGCTGGGCCGGGAGCGGGCCATCGTCACCGACATCCCCGGCACCACCCGGGACACGGTGGAGGAGCGGGTGAGCCTGGGCGGCGTGGTGCTGCGGCTCATCGACACCGCCGGCCTGCGGGACACCGAGGACGCGGTGGAGCGGCTGGGGGTGGAGCGCTCCCGGGCGGCCATGGAGGGCGCGGAGCTGATTTTGGCCGTCACCGACGGGTCGGCGGACTTCACGGCGGAGGACGCGAAGGTAACGCGCCTGGCCGCCGCTTCGGGCAGGCCCTGGGTCTGGGTGATGAGCAAGCAGGATCTGACAGGGCCGTGCGCCCTGTGGAGCGCCGCGCCGGAGGGCGGCGCCGCCGCCTGCGTCTCCCTGTCCGCCCGCACCGGGTACGGGATGGACAAGCTGGAACAGGCGGTGGCGGCCCTCTTCCCCCCGCCGGAGGAGCTGGAGGCCGGGGCCATGCTCACCAGCGCCCGGCAGGCGGAGGCGGCGGGGCGGGCCCGAGAGGCCGTCCGCCGGGGGGCGGAGGCCCTGAGCGCCGGGCTGTCCCCCGACGCGGTGGTGGCCGACGTGGAGCAGGCCATGTCCGCCCTGGGGGAGCTGACGGGCCGCACGGTGAGCGAGGACGTGACCGCCCGGATCTTCGAGCGGTTCTGCGTGGGGAAATAGACGGGTGACAAGCGCCGTTTTCCGGTGTATAATACCCCTATATCCATGAAGAACCGGGATACCTGGGAATTCGCCCATCAGGTGTGCGGGCGCTGAAGAACGCCTTCGATCAAAACGGAAACAGAAGATAAGGAGGGCCGCGCCATGAAGGCAGTGGTGACCCGGGTGAAAAATGCCCGGGTGGAGATCGACAACAAAATCAACGGGGCTATCGAGCAGGGCTTCCTGGTGCTGCTGGGGGTTGGCCCCGACGACACCGAGGCCAACGCCGATAAGCTGGCCGACAAGGTGTGCGGCCTGCGGGTTTTCGACGACGAGAACGGCAAGATGAACCTCAATCTGGCCGCGGTGGGGGGCGCGCTGCTGGTGGTGAGCCAGTTCACCCTGTACGCCGACACCTCCTCCCGCCGCCCGGGGTTCTCCCACGCGGCCAAGCCCGATCTGGCCGTTCCGCTGTACGAGCGGTTCATGGCCGCCTGCCGGGACAGAGGCTTCCAGGTGGAGCACGGGGAGTTCGCCGCCGAGATGCAGGTGTTCTCCCAGAACGACGGACCCATCACCATATTACTAGAGGTATAACATGGCGGCAATAAAACAATTAGACCCCCACGTGGCCGACCTCATCGCCGCCGGCGAGGTGGTGGAGCGCCCCGCCAGCGTGGTCAAGGAGCTGATGGAAAACGCCATCGACGCCGGGGCAGGCGCCGTCACCGTGGAGATCGCCCACGGGGGGATGTCCCTCATCCGGGTGGCCGACGACGGCTGCGGCATCCCGGCGGACCAGGCCCCCACCGCCTTTCTGCGCCACGCCACGTCCAAAATCTCCACCCAGCGGGACCTGGAGGCCATCGGCACCCTGGGCTTCCGGGGGGAGGCGCTGGCAGCCATCTCGGCGGTGTCCCGGGTGGAGCTGCTCACCCGCACCGAGGAGGAGGCGCTGGGAACCGCCCTCACCCTGGAGGCGGGGGCGGTGGTGAGCCGGGAGGAGGCGGGCTGCCCCCGCGGCACCACCCTGAGCGTGCGGGAGCTGTTTTTCAACACCCCCGCCCGGCTGAAGTTCATGAAAAAAGACGCCGCCGAGGGCGCCGCCGTGTTCGCCGCGGTGCAGCGCACCGCCCTGTCCCACCCGGAGGTGAGCGTCAAGTTCATCCGGGACGGCAGGCAGGAGCTGCTCACCCCGGGGGACGGCCAGCTCAAGAGCGCGGTCTACGCCGTCATGGGCCGGGACATCGCCCTGGGCTTCCTCCCCGTGAAGGGCTCGGGTGAGGGGATGGAGGCGGCGGGCTTCGCCTCCCTGCCCACCTGCTGCCGGGGAAGCCGGAGCTATCAGCACTTCTTCGTCAACGGCCGGTACG
Organism: uncultured Oscillospiraceae bacterium; assembly: GCA_949841355.1. Lineage (GTDB taxonomy): Bacteria > Bacillota > Clostridia > Oscillospirales > Oscillospiraceae > Enterenecus. The sequence goes on along the minus strand of CATKZP010000018.1, from coordinate 26,151 downwards.
TCAAAAGCCGCATCATGACCGCGGCGGTGGAGGAGGCCTATAAAAACCAGAAGATGGTGGGCAAATTCCCCGGCTGCGTCATCCACCTGACGGCCAAGCCCGGCGAGGTGGATGTAAACGTCCACCCCGCCAAAACCGAGGTGAAGTTCCAGCGGGAGCAGGCGGTGTTTTCCACGGTGTACTACGCGGTGCTCTCCGCCCTGGACCGGGACCACTCCCGGCCCCAGGCCGTCATACCGGGGGTGAAGCCGGCGGACACCGTGACCCCCAACCAGACCGCCCTGCCCCTGCGGGACGGGGCGGCGGGGACGCAGTTCATGGCCTCCGCCCGCTTCCGGCCCCTGGCGGGGCAGGCCCGGGAGAGCGCGCCCATTGCCCGGGAAATCCCCGCGCCCCAGCCCCCACCGGCCCCGCCGGCGCCAAAAAAGAAGGACTCCCCCTTCCAGTGGGTGGAGCCGCTGCCGGAAAAGCGCGTCCCCGCGGAGAAACCGGCCCCCGCCAAAGCGGTCCAGCCCCCGCCTCCGGCGGAGCGGGCGCCGGAGAGGCCCGCCCCCGTTCCGGCAAAGGCCGGGCCGGAGCGGTCCGCCCCAAAAGCGGAACCGGAGGCAGAGCCGGTCCAGCCCCCCCAGCCGGAGCCGGAGCCGCCCCAGGAGCCCTGGGTGGTCCGGGGGGAGCTGTTCCACACCTACGTGGTGGTGGAGCAGGGGGACAAGGCGCTGCTCATCGACAAGCACGCCGCCCATGAGCGGGCCAATTTCGACCGGCTCAAGGCGGCGGACTACCGCCCCATGGTGCAGGAGCTGCTCACCCCGGTGACCTTTTCCCCTGCCCCGGAGGAGCGAGAGCTGCTGCTCAGCCAGGGGGAGCTGCTGGCCCAGTTCGGTTTCGAGGTGGAGGAATTTGGGTCCGGGGCGGTGGCGGTGCGCTCCGCGCCAGACTACCTGGACACCGGGGACATCGAGGGGGCGCTGGGCGAGCTGGCCCGGCGGCTGCGGGTGACGGGCGCCGCCGACCCCGCCGGAGCCCGGGACGAGCTGCTGCACACCATGGCCTGCAAGGCGGCCATCAAGGGCGGCTGGCGCAGCGGCCGGGAGGAGCTGGAGGAGGTGGCCCGCATGGTCATGTCCGGGGCGGTGAAGTACTGCCCCCACGGCAGGCCGGTGGCCATCGAGCTGACCAAAAAACAGCTGGAAAAGCAGTTCCGGCGGGTGTGAGGGCGCGCTTATGGATGAGATAACCTACCGCCCCCTGACGGCGGAGAATTTCAACACCCTTTCTCTGGACGGCTTTGTCCGCCGGCAGCAGGTCCGGGAGTGCTGGCGGCGGGTGGACGGGGCGCTGGCGCTGCGCCCGGTGGAGTACCTAGAGGACTGGACGCTGGAGGAGCGCCGGGAAACGGCGGCCCAGGTGCTCCAGGCGGCGGAACACGGCGGCGCGGCCTTCGGGGCGTTCTGCCGGGGGACGGCGGCGGGCTTCGCCGCCCTGGCCGGGGAGCGGCTGGGGAGCCGGGGACAGTACGCCGACCTGTCGCTGTTTTACGTGTCGGAGCCGTACCGGGGCCGGGGGATCGGCGGGGCGCTGTTCCGGCTGGCCTGTTCCGCCGCCCGGGAGATGGGGGCGGAGAAGCTCTACATCTCCGCCCACTCCGCCCGGGAGGTTATGGCCGCCTATTGGGCCATGGGCTGCGTGGAGGCGGAGGAGATCGACCCCCGCCACGCGGCGGCGGAGCCCTGCGACGTGCAGCTGGAATTCCGGCTTTGAGGAAGGCTATCCCTTTTTCCTCTCCCGCCACACCTGGGCCAGGATGTCCTTGAGCACCAGAAAGGCGTCCAGCTCGCTGTAGCCGTGCTCGGCCTTCAGCCGGTCCAGCAGCTGGGTAAGCCCCTGGACATAGGGGGCGGGGTCCACCTGCTCCCGGTAGGCCAGCAGAACGGGGTACTTCTTCCCCCAGGCCTTGGTCCAGTCGATCTTGTCCGTCACCGCGTCGCTGGTGCGCTCGATGGCGTGCTGCACCTCCTGCACGTCCAGGTCGAAGTCGATCAGCTCGTCCAGCGACAGCTTGTAGAGGGAGGCCAGGCGCTTGGACTGGCGGATGTCGGGCAGGGTCTCGTCCGTCTCCCACTTGGAGATGGTCTGGCGGCTCACCCCCAGCTTTTCCGCCACCGCCTCCTGGGACAGGCCGGTGTTTTTCCGGGCGCGGTACAGGCTGTTTCCTAAATTCATACCATTCACTCCTTTCGATTGGCTCCCCTAATGATACCCGGCCGGAGCCGGAACGTCTACCAAGCAGACGCTGCAAATCCGCCCGCTTTTTTACCATACACCATTTTTTATGAGGAGGCGCTACCATGGCATACAAACTTGCTGACATCAACGCCGCCGTGCGGCGGGACCCGGTGGGGTTCATGGAGGAGTGCGACCGGGGCTATCAGGACAAGATCGCCCGGGCCGCGGAAAAGATCTGCGAGAACATGAAGAAAAGCCCTGTGGTGCTGCTGTCCGGCCCCTCCGGCTCGGGCAAGACCACCACGGCGGAGAAGCTCAGCCAGGAGCTGGAGCGCCGGGGGGTGCGCACCCACGCGGTGTCCATGGACGACTACTTCATCCGCCCCGATCCCGACCGGATGCCCCGCACGCCCGACGGAGCCATCGACTACGAGTCGCCGGAGATGATGGACCTGAAGCTGCTGGACGAGCACTTCGCCAAGCTGACCCGGGGCGAGTGGATTCTGGTGCCCAGGTTTGAGTTTGCCAGGCAGATGCGCAACGACAGCCGGGGCACCCCCCTGAAGCTGGGGGAGGACGAGGTGGCCATTTTCGAGGGCATCCACGCCCTGAACACCCAGCTGACCAGCCGCCACCCCGACGCCACCCGGCTGTACGTCTCCGCCCGGAGCGACATCAAGGGGGAGGACGGCAGGGTGATGTTCAAGCGCACCTGGCTGCGCCTCACCCGGCGGGCGGTGCGGGACTACAATTTCCGGGGCACCGACGTGAGCGGCACCCTGGACATGTGGGCCAACGTGCGCCGGGGGGAAAAGCTGTATATCTCCCCCTACAAGGACACCGCCCACATCAAGTTCGACACCGCCCTGGCCTACGAGACCTCGGTGATGGCCAGCTACGCCAAGCCCATCATGGCGGCGGTGCCCCAGGAGAACCAGCGCCGCCACGAGCTTTTGCAGCTGGTGACCGCCCTGGACCAGTTCGAGCCTATCGACCCCAAGCTGGTGCCGCCGGAGTCGCTGATCCACGAGTTTATCGGCTGAACGGCCGGCGCGGCATAGGAAAAAAGCGGGAGGCATGGCCAAATGGCCATGCCTCCCGTTTCTGCGTCCGGTCAGGGCTGGGGCAGGGGCTGGGCGGGGTCCACGGGCTGGGCAGCCTCCGGAGACGGGTCGGGCTGCGCAGGCCAGAGGGGCTGAAGGGGCGGCTCTATGCCCGCGGGGCGGCGGGTAACCCCGGGGAAGGGGATGAAGCACAGGTTCATATCCACGGCCGAGCCGATGCCCGCCACCTTGCCCTTGGAGGAGTACTGCCACATCTGGAACTGGTAGCGGAAATCGGGGGTGTCGGCGTACTCAGCGTACCAGAATGGGTACTGGGTGAGCTTGCTCAGGTCCATCTTCACGTAGCCGCAGTAGTCGTTGAAGTACACCATGGGCTGGTATCCCGCCGCCGCCACCCGCTGGCAGAAGGCGTCGATGCAGTCGGTGATGATTTTGGCGTCCACCCCGTAGGCCCGGGACTTATTGCCGCCCAGGTACTCCCAGTCGCACACCACGGGATAGGTGACGTACTGCCGGTAGGGCTCCAGCTTGGCGATGAGCAGGTCGGCCTCCTCCACCGCCTCCTCCAGGGTGATAGCGTTGGAGAAGAGGTAGGCCCCCACGTCCAGCCCCGCGGCGATGGCCCCCTGCATGTTCTTGTCGAACCAGGAGTCCTCCAGCACCGCGCCGGTGCTGTCCTTGCCGTAGAGGCGGTTGCCCGCCCGGATGATGGCGAAGTCGATATTGTCCGCCGCCACGGCGTTCCAGTCGATCTCGCCCTTGTGGCCGGACACGTCGATGCCCCGGGTGAAGTAGCCGCCGGTGTAGGCCACCCGGCCGAGCTCATCCTTGACGAACTGCTCGGGGGCGTAGGCGATGGGGGGCACGCCCTCCAGCTCGTCCAGCCAGTAGTTGGGGAACCAGAACATCCCCTGGGTGTAGTCCACGTTCATCATCCGCCACACCACCGCGGCCAGCTCCTCCCGGGAGATGGGCTGACTGGGGTAGAAGTAGCGCAGGCCGTCGGCCTCCACCGTGCCGTTCATGATGCCCTTTTCGTACAGCTCCACCACGTAGCCGTCGGCGCAGTCCTCGTAGGGGGTGTCCCCCGAGATGTCGGTGAGGTCCAGCGCCCGGGCGGCCATCCGGGCCACGTCCAGCCGGGCGGGGGCGGCGTCCAGGTACTCCTCCAAAAAGGCGTAGACCAGGCGGTTGTCCAGGGCCAGCTGGATGTAGGGATAGGCCCAGTGCTTTTCCGGGTCCCGCTCCGGCTCCTCCACGTCCACCGCCAGCAGCAACAGCTTAAAGACCTCCCCCCAGGTCACGTCGTTCTCCCCCTGGAAGGTGCCGTCGGGGTAGCCGCCCACCACGCCCTCCCGGTGCAGGGCGGAGACGTAGGGGTAGGACCAGTGGTCCTGGGGCAGGTCGGAGAAGGGGGACGCCTGGGCGGCCAGGGCGGTGGTGCTGGAGCTGGCGGCCAGCACCAGGGACAAAAGCAGGACGGCGATGCGTTTTTTCATGGGGACTCCTTTCCTCTCGGGGGCGGTTTTGTAGGTGAGTACCATTTTACATAATTCGACGCCGTATGACAAGCCCCGGGGAAAATTTAACAACTTCGAAAAATTTGTGAAACACCCCTTGACAGGAGTTGTGGGGTGTGGTATTCTCAAAATGACAAATAAAATTGTCAAAACGACAAGGTTAGTTGTCAGAACGACAAAGAAAGCTGTCAAGGAGGACTGGACTATGATTTGGAACGAGCTGGGTGTAAGCGGCGGGACGGCGCTGATCGTACTGTGCGCGCTGTATTTTGTCATCAAGTGGGCGGTGCGCAACGGGATTCGGGAGGCCTACCAGCGCATGAACGGAGAGAAGGGCTGGCTCCGTGGGGCCTGTGAGCGGGTCCTCTCGGAGGAGCCGGGGACGGCGCAGGAGTAAAAGGAGGCGCGGCCGTGCTGAAAAACCGTTTGAAGGAGCGCCGGGCGGCGCTGGGCGTCAACCAGCAGGAGCTGGGGCGGATGGCCGGGGTGTCCCGGCAGACCATCAGCCTCATCGAGCGGGGGGACTACTCCCCGTCGGTGACGCTGGCCCTCACCCTGGCAAAAATCTGCGGGGTGACGGTGGAGGACATTTTCAGTTTAGAGGGGGAGAACGATGAAAAACAATAACGACGCGGCGCGGCAGGAGAACAAAAAGGCCCTGCCCAAGTTTATTTTGACCGTGGTGCTCAGCCTGGCGCTGGGCGGCGGGCTGGGCTTTGCCCTGGTGACGCTGAATTTGCAGGACTTCCAGGGTGCGCTGGACGGCGCGGGGCTGTTCTTCACCAATCACGCGGCGCCGTGGCTGCTCATCGCCCTGCCGGTGGCCGAGCTGGCCGTCTGCCTGCCCATCTACTTCAGCGCGAAAAAGCAGCTGGCCGGCTGGGACGGGGAGGACGAGACGGTGAGCGGCCAGACTGACGTCAAGCTGTCGGTGTGCCTATGGGTCACCGGGCTGTGCACCGTGGCGGCGCTGTTTCTGCTGGCGGCCATGTTTGCCGGGTTCGTGGGCAACAAGGGGACGGAGCGGATGATGCCGGCTCCCATGTTCTTCGGCGGGCTGGCCGCCTTCCTGGCGGATCTGTTCGTGCCCATGGTGCTCCAGCAGAAGCTGATCGACCTGACCAAGCGGCTCTACCCGGAGAAAAAGGGCTCGGTGTACGACCCCAAGTTCCAGAAAAAGTGGTATGACTGCTGCGACGAGGCGGAGCGGGCCATCATCGGCCAGTGCGCGTTCCAGGCGTATCAGGCCATGTGCTGGACCTGCATGGCGCTGTGGGTGGTGTTCGCCGTGGGCGGGATGTTCTTCAACTGGGGCTTCCTGCCCGCCCTGGCGGTGTGCATCGTGTGGGGCGTGGGCCAGTCGGTATACAGCTGGTGGTGCCTGAAGCTGGACCGGCCCGGCGGAAAGCTGTAAGGAGGCGGCCGTCTGCCCGGACGGCGCGGACAGGCTGAAACACGGAACAGAAAATCAACCGCCCCCGGGCGGTTGATTTTTTTGCCGGAATCAGGTAGAATAAAGGCCCGAGAAAAAGAGAGGAAGTGAGCGCCCTTGACCCCGCTGCTGCTGCCCAGCGAGATCCTGTCCATGTCCGCCCAGGCGGCCCGGCTGCTGGTGGAGTCCGGCGACGGGGACGGGGCGCTTTTATATCTGGCCCTGCTGGAGTGCGGCGGGGACGGGGACAAGGCCGCCGCCCGCCTGCGCTGGCAGGAGGCCCGCCTGCGCCCCGCCTGGGAGCGGCTGGCCGGGCTGGGGCTGGCCCAGCCGCCGTCCAGCGCCCCGCCCCCGCCCCCCAGGCAGGACGACCGCCCCCCCGAGTACACCCGGGGGGACGTCGCCGCCGCCCTGGAAAAAGAGCCGGACTTCCAGGGGCTGTGCCGGGAGCTGGAGGGAATGCTGGGGCGGGTGTTCACCGACAGCGATTTGCGGTGCGCCTACACCATCTACGACCACCTGGGCCTGCCGCCGGAGGTGATTTTGCTGCTCGCCGGCTGGGCCGTCCGCCGGGAGCGCCGGGCCAAAAACAGCCCCGCCGCCTGCCCCCGGATGCCCCAGATTCAGCGCCTGGCCTTTCAGTGGAAGCGGCTGGGGCTGGACACCCTGGAGCGGGCGGAGGACTACCTGCGCCGCCAGGAGGCGGTGGACGGCCGGGAGTGGGCCGTGCTCCAGGCCGTGGGGGTGGCCGAGCGCCGCCCCGCCGTGGAGCGGGAGCGGGAGTACATCGCCGCCTGGGTGGGCATGGGGCTGAGCGACGAGCTCATCCGCATGGCCTACGAGCGCACTGTGTACCAGAAAAAGGCCATGAATTGGCCGTATATGAACAAAATCCTGCTCTCCTGGCACCAGGCGGGGTACAAAACCCCCCAGCAGGTGGAGGCGGGGGACAAGCCCCCCAGGCGGTCCGCCGCCGGGGTCAAGGCTCCGCCCCGGGACTTCCAGCCCAGCCAGGAGCGCATTCAGAAAAACAACGACTGGCTGGATCAATTCTTAGAGGAACAGCAGAGAGGAGGGGGCGAAGGTGTCCTATGAGCCTACTGTGATGCGCACCGCCCAGGCCCGGCTGGAGCGCCGCCGGGAGCGCCGGGAGCGCCGCCGCTTCGCCCTGGAGCGGGAGCTGTACGCCAAGGCGCCCCGGCTGCGGGAGGTGGACGCCGCCCTGCGGGGGACCATGGCCGACCTGGCCCGGCTGGCCACCGGCGGGAGGCCCGTGGCCTCCGACGGCCCCGAGATCGCCGCCATCCGAGCCCGGAGCGAGGCGCTCCAGGCGGAGCGCACCCGGCTGATGGCCGGGCTGGGCCACGGCCCCGGCGCGCTGGACGACATCCCTGACTGCCCCCTGTGCGGGGACACGGGGTGGACCTCCGGGGGCATGTGCGCCTGCCTGAAGCAGCTGTGCGCCCAGGAGCAGCTGCGCGCCCTCACCGCCCTGCTGAACCTCACCGACGAGCAGAGCTTTGACAAGCTGCGGCTGGACGTCTACAGCGACCAGCCCTGGCAGGGCCAGACCCGCTCCCCCCGGGACAATATGAGCCGGGTGGTCCGGGTGTGCGAGGGCTACGCCCGGCAGTTCCCCGGCTATCCGCTGAAAAACCTGCTGCTGTCCGGCGGGACGGGGCTGGGCAAGACCTTCTTGTCCGGCTGCATCGCCCGGGAGGTGTCCCAGCGGGGATACTCGGTGGTGTACGACACCGCCATCCGTCTGTTCGCCGCCTTTGAGACCCGCCGCTTCACCCGGGACGCCGGGGAGGAGCGCCAGGCCCGGGACGACACCCGGCGCTGCCTGGGCTGCGACCTGCTGATCCTGGACGACCTGGGCAGCGAGCTCACCACCCCTCTGTCCCAGGCGTCCCTGTACGAGGTGGTGAACAGCCGCATCCAGGCGGGGCGGCACACCATCATCTCCACCAACCTGTCCATGGACCACATCGCCCAGCGCTACACCCCCCAGCTGGCCTCCCGCATCGGGGGGCTGTACCAGGAGCTCACCTTCTACGGGGACGACCTGCGCCTCCGGCGGTGAGGGGGCAGGGCTTGTAAGTTTTGCCGCTCTCCCTTATAATAAGACATCTGCTTTGATTGCGCGGCCCGGGATTCTGAGCGCCGCGCAAAATCCATTTGAAACTGCGAGGTCACCATGAATCAGAAAGAGATCAGCGAGCTGAAGCGCCGCTTCCGGCTGGGCAAAAACGCCATCGGCCGCATTTACGGCTGCTATGTGAACAGTCAAAAGGAGATCGTCTCCTACCTGGACGAGTCCTTGGACCGGATGCCCGAGGAGGAGGGGGAGAAGTACTTAGCCCTGCTGAAAAAGACCCTGTCCGGGGCCCTGGGCCGGAACCTCATCGACATCGTGTTCTCCACCCAGCAGGTGGCGGACAGCGACGAGCACCGCCGCCTCATGGCCCTGCGGGACTCCGGGCTGAAGGACGGCGAGGTGCGCCAGGAGTTTTATCAAACGGTCATCGACAGCCTTGACATGGGCGAGAGCAATTATCTGATCCTGCTGGCCCACGACGCCTACGATGTGCCCCACCGGGGCAAAGATGGCGAGGATCGCGCGGATGAGGGCGACACGGTGTTCTCCTACATTGTGTGCTGCGTGTGCCCCGTGAAGGACGGCAAACTGGAGCTGAGCTACTGCGCGGGCGAAAATGAGTTCCACAACTGCGCCCCCAGTCAAATCGTCTCGCCGCCGGAGCTGGGCTTCCTGTTCCCGGCCTTTGACGACCGGGCGGCCAACATCTACAATGCCCTCACCTACGCCCGCAAGCCGGACGAGCTGCACCAGGAGTTTTTGGACGCCATTTTCCACACCGAGCCGCCCATGTCCGCCGGGGAGCAGCGGGAGGCGTTCCAGACCGCCCTGCGGGAGGGGCTGGAGGGGGCCTGCGGCCTGGAGGTGGTGCAGGCCGTCCATGAGCGGCTGACCGCCAAAATGGAGGAGCACCGGGAAGCCAAAGACCCCGAACCCCTGGCCGTCACCGCCAAGGACGTGGCCGCCATTCTGCGGGACTGCGGCGCAGAAGCCGCCCAGACAGAGGCGTTCTGCGCAAAGTGCGGGGAGTTGTTCGGTGAGGGGGCGGCGCTCAGCCCCGCCAACCTCATCGACAGCAGGCGGTTTGAGGTCAAGGCCGCCGATGTGACCATCGCCGTGCCGCCGGAGCAGAGCTATCTGGTGGAGACGCGGATCATCGACGGGAAGAGGTATCTGCTCATCCCCGCCGGGGAGGGGCTGGAGGTCAATGGGATGCCGGTGGACTGGGTTCAAACTGAACGCAAATAAAGCGGCATAAAACCTTGCTTTTTGGGGCATCATCCTATATAATGGACTTGGTAATTTAAACCAGCGAATGATAAAATAAGGGTGATATTCATGGAAAAGAAAAAACCGGCCGGCTCGGCCACTGAGCCCGAAGCCAAAAAGAAGGGCGGGAGAAAGCCCATGACGGCGGAGGAAAAGGCGTCCGCCGCCAAGGCCCGCGCCGAAATCAAGGCCAAAGCGGACAGCCTCAAGCCCACCGTCATCCTACAGTTCCAGGGCAGCGAGGTGGATCTGGACACGCTGGTGGAGGCGGCCAAGGCCGGCTTCCGGCAGGAGAAAAAGCGCACGCCCATCACCGGTTTGAAGCTGTATGTCAAGCCGGAGGAGCACACAGCCTACTATGTGGTAAACGAAACGTTCAACGGGAGCGTGTCCTTCTGACTGGATTAACACGCTGTGGAACAAATACTGGAGACGCAGATAGCCGCGTCTCCAGTATTTTATTTCGGCGGCATAATCCGATACTCCACGGCCCAAGCGGTTTCCATGATATCATTCAAACTGAAAAAACTTTATCCGTCAGTCATCATGAGGCGCCCCTGCGCAGGCACATAAAAGCCTCAAACGGGCGCAGCGTCGGATGTTCCGTTTCACGATAGAAGGATAAATTCAACCGCTATTCCTGCCCGGCATGGTGTGTCACGACAAGGAGGGATCACCACGCCGGCCGCCGTACCTGGCCTTGCCGCTGCCACACAACGCTTAGAAATTCTGCTCATAGATCGCCGCGGCGAGCTGAGCATTGCCAAAGTCGATGACCGTCCACCCCAGGGATAGATCCTGGCCCTCGCAAAGCGCAAGCAGCCGGGGGTTGAGCTCTTTGGCGTAGCGATACGGGTGCCCGAACGTCATATGCCCCTTGGTGCTGAGGAACCGCAGCACCACCGCGTCGGGATCGTCTGCCTCGGCGCAGAACGCGGCCCACTTCTCCTCCTCGTCGTACTCATACCGGTCCTGCACGGCGAGGGGCAGGCTGCCCACAGAGCAATCCTGGTCGGAAAACGCCTTTCCGGGGTCGTCATAGCCGTCCTGATTCGGCCAAATGAGCGCGATACCGGCATTCGTGCCAAGCTCCGCCTCGTCGTCATACCGGCGCAGGAGAATGAGCCTGCCCCGGGCTTCGCCTAAAGAGGGCAGCTCGCTGTCCAGATACCAACGCTCTATGTCCGCCTGGATATAGCGGTCCAGGACGCGCTGAAACTCCGCTACGCTCTCGTCCCCGTGCTCCTGCTTGACCGCGAAGATCACCGTCTCGGTGGGATGGGCGGAGAGAAACGCATAGCAGTCCTCCAGCACATCCTCCAGCATGAGCCGCCCGGACCAGGGCGCGGCGCCGGTCCGGCATTCGCAGAAGCCGTGGTTCAGGCCGAGCCCGTCCCCGCTGACCGCAAGGCGGATATCAAGGTAGCGGAAGCCGTCCTCCAGCTGCTGGCCGACGCTCCGGGCCTGACATTTTGAGAAAAAGCCGAGCTGCACATACTGTGCCCCCGCGTCGTGGGTGCCGGGGATGGACAGCCCGCCCAGGGGCGCGTCGTCCGGCAGCCCTGCCATCCAGCCGGCGGAGCCGGCCACAGGGGAGGCGTCCACCCGCTCTGTCAGCGGGATCACAAACAAGGCGGCCACCGCAAGAAGCATCACCCCGAGGATGCCGCCCAATACCATCAGCAGGACCCGTATTCCCTTCTTTGGGGCTTTTCTGGTGTTCTGCATCGTTTCCCCCTCCTATATCCCAGGTGTGTTGGCCAAAAGGCGTTCGCCTAATTATACCGCTAAGCGGGGGAGTAATCAAGGGACAGCCGCCGCAGGCAAAAAACAGGAAAAGGACGGCGCAGCAAACGCCGCGCCGTCCTAATCAAATCATTTTCACCTGCGGGCACCGCGGGCTTCTATCTGTCACGCTGCGCGCCCTCCGCAACGGGCCATAAGTCCTCCGACTGCGGACAAACCCATCCGGCGGCCTCCGGCCCCCTCCTTGGGCTTTCTCCTCCGCTCCGGACTTATGCCCCTGCTCCCGGGCGCTGCGCGCTTCTATCTAAAATACAGCGCGCCGGAGTCGAAAATGGGCTGGAGCTTGTCGCCGGGAATGTTCTTGGCCACGAACTCCCCCCGCCGCTCGGAGTGGCCCATCTTGCCGAACACCCGGCCGTCGGGGGAGAACACGCCCTCGATGGCCAGCGCAGACCCGTTGGGATTCACCGAAATGTCCATGGAAGGCACGCCGGCCTCGTCCACGTACTGGGTGGCGATCTGGCCGTTGGCGGCGAGCTGCTCCAGCACGCCCTGGGGGGCCGCGAACCGGCCCTCGCCGTGGGAGACGGTGATGGCGTGGAGGTCGCCCACATGGCTGAGCAGCATCCAGGGGGACTTCACCGACGCCACCCGGGTGGTGACGTACCGGCTCTGGTGCCGGCCGATGAGGTTATAGGTGAGGGTGGGGCTGTTCCCGTCCACCGGGGTGATCTCGCCATGGGGCAGCAGCCCCAGCTTCAGCAGGGCCTGGAAGCCGTTGCAGATGCCCAGCATCAGCCCGTCCCGGCGCTTCAGCAGGTCGTGGACCGCGTCGGACAAACGGGGGTTGCGGAAGAAGGATACGATGAGCTTGGCGGAGCCCTCCGGCTCGTCGCCGCCGGAGAAACCGCCGGGAAGGAACACGATCTGAGCGTTTTTGATGGCCCGCTCCAGCTCCAGCGCGGAATCCGCCAGGGCGCCGGGGGTGAGGTTGCGGATGACCACCGTCTCCGCGTCCATCCCCGCCCGCAGGCAGGCCCGCACGCTGTCATACTCGCAGTTGGTGCCGGGGAACACGGGGATGACCACCCGGGGGCGGGCGATCTCGCCGTCGAACACCGCCGGGGAGCGGCGGTCCCAGGTGACGGCCTCCACCTGCTCGGACGTGCCCGCCCGGGTGGGGTAGACCTCCTCCAGCACGCCCTCGTTGAGCGCCAGCAGCTCGTCGATGGGGGCGGAATCCTCGCCCTTGAGGTGCTGGGGGGGCAGATCCCCGTTGTGATAAAGGGTGACGACAGGCTCTTCCGTGGTCACGCCCAGCCGGACGGTGTTGGGAATATCCACGTCCTCTGTCAGCTCAGCGATGATGCTGCCCTGGGCGGGGGCGTACCAGAGCAGCTCCAGCTCGGGGTCGGCCTGGAAGCCGATCCGGTTGCCGAAGGACATGTTCATGACGCCCTCGGCCGCGTTGTGCTCCACCGCCCAGGCGGCTTTGACCTTCCCCTCCTGGGCCAGCTGGTGGAAGGCGTCCCAGGCGGTCTGGTCCTTTGGGCCGCCCGCGAACACATACACCGGATGCCCCGCCTCCTTGAACTCGGGGGAGAGCACGTCCCCGGCCTTCACAGGGGCGATGGCAAAGGAGATGAGGGTGGGGGGGACGTCCAGATCCAGGAAGGAGCCGGACATGGAGTCCTTGCCGCCGATGGCGGCGCAGCCGTACTTGAGCTGGGCGTCCAGCGCCCCTAGCAGGGCGGCGAAGGGCTTGCCCCAGCGGGCTGGGTCGTCCCGCAGCTTCTCAAAGAACTCCTGGAGGGTGAGATATGCGTCCTTGTAGTCCGCTCCCGCCGCCACCAGCTTGGCAAGGGAGACCGTGACGCTGGCCCGCGCCCCCCGGAAGGGGTCCGCGGACAGCCACTCCGGGTCGCAGCCCCAGGCCATGACGCTGGCCTGGGCGGTCTCCTCCCCGGGCATGGTGGGCAGCAGCGCCGCCATGGCCTGGGCGGGGGTGGTCTGGGTTTTGCCGCCGAAGGGCATCAGCACCGATCCGGCCCCGATGGAGCCGTCGAACCGCTCCACCAGCCCCCGGCGGCTGGCGCATTTCAGGCTGGACGCCATCTCCCGCAGGCTGGCAAACTCGTGCCCGGCCACAGAGAAGTTCCGCTCCGGCACGGACACCCGGGCGTGCTTCACCGCGCCGTTGGTGTTCAAAAACTCCCGGCTCAGATCCGCGATGGTCTGGCCCTTCCAGGTCATCACCATCCGGGGGCTTTCCGTCACCACGGCGACGCGGTAGGCCTCCAGGTTCTCCGCCTGGGCCATGGCGATGAACTGCTCCTCGTCCTCGGCGGCGATGACCACCGCCATGCGCTCCTGGCTCTCGGAGATGGCCAGCTCCGTGCCGTCCAGCCCGTCGTACTTTTTGCGCACCGCGTCCAGGTCGATGGCCAGCCCGTCGGCCAGCTCACCGATGGCCACGGACACGCCGCCCGCCCCGAAGTCATTGCAGCGCTTAATCATCCGGGTGACGTTTTCGTCCCGGAACAGCCGCTGGAGCTTGCGCTCCTCGGGGGCGTTGCCCTTCTGCACCTCGCTGGCCATGGTGGCCAGGGATTTTTTGTTGTGGCTCTTGGAGGACCCGGTGGCCCCCCCGATGCCGTCCCGGCCGGTGCGGCCCCCCAGCAGGATGACCACATCCCCGGGGGCGGGGCGCTCCCGGCGGACATGGCTGGCGGGGGCGGCGGCCACCACCGCGCCGCACTCCAGCCGCTTGGCGATGTAGCCGGGGTGGTACAGCTCGGCCACGTGCCCCGTGGCCAGGCCGATCTGATTGCCGTAGGAGGAGTAGCCCGCCGCGGCGGTCTGGGCGATCTTCCGCTGGGGCAGCTTGCCCTCCAGCGTTTCGCTCAGGGGGACGGTGGGGTCGCCGCCCCCCGTCACCCGCATGGCCTGGTGGACATAGGCCCGGCCGGACAGGGGGTCCCGGATGCAGCCGCCGATGCAGGTGGCCGCGCCGCCGAAGGGCTCGATCTCCGTGGGGTGGTTGTGGGTCTCGTTTTTGAACATGAGCAGCCAGTCCTGCTCCTCGCCGTCCACCACGGCGGGGACATGGATGGAGCAGGCGTTGATCTCCTCGCTCTCGTCCAGCTCGGGCAGGAGGCCCCGCTTTTTCAGCGCCTTGGCGCCGATGGTGGCAAGGTCCATCAGGGTCTGGGGGCGCTTTTTGGCCTTCTCCTCCCCGTAGACCTCCACACGGGCGGCGAGATACCGCTCATAGGCCGCCTGCACCGCCGGGTCCGCGATGTCCACGCCGTCCAGGTGGGTGGAGAAGGTGGTGTGGCGGCAGTGGTCGGACCAGTAGGTGTCCACCACCCGCACCTCGGTGATGGTGGGGTCCCGGCGCTCCCAGTCCCGGAAGTAGTTTTGCAGGAATTTCAGGTCGTCCAGGTCCATGGCCAGCCCCAGCCGGTCCAGCTCGGCCCGGAGCCCATTCTCGTCCAGGGCGGTGAAGCCGTCCAGCGTGGCCACCCGCTCGGGGATGTCATAGCTGCGCGCCAGCGTCTCCGGCTTGTCCAGCGACGCCTCCCGGCACTCCACGGGGTTGATGAGGTAGGCGGCGGTCCGCTCCAGCTCGGGCACGGACAGCACGCCCTCCAGCACATACACCTTGGCGTAGGCGACCAGGGGGCGCTCCCCGCCGGTCATGAGCTGGATGCACTGGGCCGCGGAGTCCGAGCGCTGGTCGAACTGGCCCGGCAGGGCCTCCACCGCCAGGACGCTGTGGCTGCCGGCGGGGCGGGGGAAGTCCTCGTCGTACACCGCGTCCACCTGAGGCTCGGAGAACACCGTCCCCTTGGCCTGCTCATAGACGCCGTCACCGATCCCCTCCACGTCGTAGCGGTTCAGAATGGTGAGCCCGCGCAGGCCCTCAATCCCCAGCTGCTCCCGCAGGTCCCGGCACAGCCCCGCGGCCTCCACGTCGAAGCCGGGGCGCTTATGGACATAGCAGCGAAATACTTGGCTTTTCATGTCTATTTCTCCTTCACCCGGCGCCCTGCGCCGGAAAAATCAGTTCAATAGCGCCCGGCGGTGGTCCACTCCTCCATGCGGTAGAAGGGGTTCGCCCGGGTGGGCTGGAGGTTGGACGCCATCCCCCACCGCACCAGCAGCGATCCGCGCTGGAAGCACACCGGGGCAAAGGGCACGTCCTGCACAAACCGCGCCCACAGCGCCTGAGCGGCCTGGGCGCGCGCCTCTCCCTGGGCGGCCTTCCAGTTCAGCAGGGCCTGGGTGAGCTCCCAGTTCTCGCCCACGCCATAGTTCAGCGCCCCGGTGAGCAGGGGGGAGGGGTCGAAGTCCCCGGTGAGGCGCACCTCCCCCAGGTAGAGGTCGAACTGCCCCGAGGCCAGCGCGGCGGTGTAGCCGCCCCAGGGCAGGGTGTTCACCGTGACGGCCACGCCCAGCTCTCCCAGGGCGTCCGCCAGGGCCTCTGCCGCCGCCTGACGGGCTTCGTTGCCGCTGTTCACCAGCAGCGTCACCTCCAGCGGGGTCCTGCGGCGGTAGAGCAGGCCGTCCTCCTCGCCGCGCTCATACCCCGCCTCGGCCAGCAGCGCGGCGGCCGCCTCCAGGTCATAGCTCAGCTGGGCGGCCTCCTCCTCCCCGTACTCCCCGTGGAGGGGGGATATGGGCAGGCAGGCCGGGTCGGCGTGGCCGGACAGCAGCACCTGCGCCGTCTCCTCCCGCTGAACGGCCCGGGCGAAGGCCCGGCGCACCAGCGGGGACTGGCAGGGCCCGCCGGTCCCCCGGAAGCCCACGTACAGCAGGGCGGTGGTGGGGTAGTCGCAGGTCTCATAGCTGCTGGAATACCCCAGGGCGTAGGGGTCGGAAAACCGGGTGGTGACGGCGGTGACCGCCCCGCTGTCGAAGGCGGCGATGCGCGCGTCCGCGCCGGACACCGACGTGAGGGGGATGGTGTCGTAGGGCAGGGCCGACGTGCCGCCGTGGAAGGGGTTGGTCTGGAGGTAGAGCCGCTCCCCGGCGCTCTCATAGCGGTAGTACCCCGTGCCCAGGGGAGCGCCCTCCTCCTGCTCCAGCACGACGGGCACGTCCAGCAGGGCGGGCAGGTTCCCGTTGGGGGCGGCCAGGTAGATCACCAGAGTGGCGTCGTCCGCCGCCGCCGCGCCGGTGATCCCCGCCAGCCGGGACGCATAGGGCCCCGACGCCCGGGCGGCGTTGAGGGACGCGGCGGCATGGCGGGCGGTGAGGGCGGAGCCGTCGGAAAACAACACGCCGCTCTGCAATGTAATGGTCCAGCTGTAGCCGTCCTCACCGGCCGCGGCGGAGGCGGCCAGCACGGGCCGGGGGACAAATTCGTTGTCCAGCTCGTACAACCCCTGGTACACCAGCCCCGTCAGCTCCTGGTTCACCTGGCTGTTCCCCGACAGGGGGTGGAGGGAAGCGGCGGGGTCGTACCCCAGGCTGAACCGGGCGGCCCCCGGTCCGGCGGTGGGGGAGGGGGCGGGCGTCTGGCTGGGCTCGATGACGGGCAGGGAGGGCGTATCCCCGCAGGCCGTCAGCGACAGCGCCAGACATACCGCCAGCAGCAGCGCGGAGAGCCGCTTCATTTCAGCTGGATGACGGCAGCCATGGACCCCCGGTTGGTGCCCAGCCGCCGGTGGCTCCAGAACTTATCCGGGTGGCAGGCGGAGCACAGAGCGCTGACGGCGATATGGTCCGCCTCCAGCCCCGCCTGCTCCAGGCGCATGGCGTTGATGCCCTTCAGATCCACGGAGAACTTGCCGTTCTCCTTGATCTTGATGTGCTGAAGCACCGCCGTGGACAGCGCGGCGGTCATGGCGTTGGGCACGTCCTCGTGGGTCTCGAAGCAGTCGGGACCGATGCCCGGGCCGATGGCGGCCAGGATGTCCCGCGCTCGGCAGTCGTACACCTCCCGCATCCGCTCCACCGCCGCGGAGGCGATGCCGGCGGCGGTGCCCCGCCATCCGGCGTGGACGGCGGCCGCCACCCGGCGCACCGGGTCATAAAACAGGATGGGGATACAGTCGGCGGAGTAGACCAGCAGGGCCACCCCCGGCAGGTCGGTCATCAGCCCGTCCGCCTCATACCCGGCCTTGTCGTAGGGATCGCTGCGCACGTCGGCGGTGGTGATGCAGCGCACCACCCCCCCGTGGATCTGGTTGGTCATGGCGATGCGCCCCCCGTCCACTCCGACGGCGGCGAAAAAGCGGCGGTAGTTCTCCCGCACGTGGTCGGGGTCGTCCCCCCGGCTCACCCCCAGGTTGAGGGACTCCCACATCCCCTCCGACACGCCGCCCAGCCGAGTGGAAAAGCCGTGGCGGACGCCGCCGGCGGCGTCGATGCCCTCGGAGGCGAAATAGGTCACGCCGTTACAGGTGCGTTCCATGATTTCCATTTGCATACTCCTCTCGCAGCAGACCGTACCAATAAATATCCCGCCAGGTCCCATCCCGGCCCGGGGCGTGGCGGCGGAACACGCCCTCCCGGGTCATGCCCAGCCGTTCCAGCAGGGGGACGGCCCGGCCCGTGTCCTCCGTCTGGGCCACCACCTTATGGGCGCCCAGAGCGGTGAAGGCGTGCTCCAGCAGGGCCCGGCTGGCCTCCCCGGCCAGCCCCTTTCCCCAGCAGTCCCGGCGCAGCACCCACCCCAGCTCATAGATGCCGGGGGCGTCCACCTGGTTGAAGAGCAGCCAGCCCGCCAGGCCGTCCCCCTCCCGCAGCCGGGCGGCGAAGGCCCCGGAGGGCGTGCGCTCCACGCAGAAGGCGCGCAGCAGCTCCCGCGTCCCCTCTTGGGTCATGGGGGCCATGAAGCGCATGGTCTCCTCGTCCCGGAAGATGTCCCACAGGGCGGGCAGGTCGTCCATGGTGAACTCCTCCAGGCGCAGGCGGTCCGTCTCCAGCTGCATCGGTATCACTCCCGTCTGAGCTCCCGCTCAAGCAGTCCCCCGGACAGGGGCTTTTCCGCGCCGGTGGGCCGGAAGCCCTCCCGGCGGTACCAGTCGTAGGCGAATTGGTTGCTGCTGAGCACCCACAGGGTGGGCCGGGGGCACCGGGCGGCGGCGAAGCGCAGTAGCTGTCCGCCATAGCCCAGCCCCTGCCGCTCGGGCAGCACGTACAGGTTTTCAATCAGGTCGCCCCAGGTGGACACGATCCCCACCGGGCCGGGGGAGAGCAGCAGCCACAGCTCCTTCCCGGCGGCCCGCTCCCTGCGGAGATAGTCCGCCTGCCGCCGGGCGGTGTGGGCGGCCACGAACTCCGGGGTGCAGATCTCCCGGTGGGATTCCCGCCAGGCGGCGGCGTGGACCCGGGCGGCGTCCATCAGGTTTTCCTCCGTCACGGGGACGATCATGCCCCTGCCCTCAGGCATCCTTGTGATACTCCGCGCAGGTGCACTTTTTCCACTTCAGGCCCGACCCGCAGGGGCAGGGGTCGTTGCGGCCAATTTTGACCACCTTTTTCACCGGCTGCTTCTTCACCGCGGCGTCCCCGCCGCCGGACTCGCCGGTGACCTTGGCCACCCGCTCGCGCCGGATTTCCTCGTTGGTCTTGACCCGCACGGTGAACAGCCGCCGCACCGTCTCCTCCTGGATGGCGGCGATCATCTGCTCGAACATGTCGAAGCCCTCGCGCTTGTACTCCACCACCGGGTCGGACTGGCCGTAGGCCCGCAGGCCGATGCCCTGGCGCAGCTCGGTCATGGCGTCGATGTGGTCCATCCAGTACTCGTCCACCACCCGCAGCAGGATCACCCGCTCCAGCTCCCGCATGGCGGACTTGCCCGGCTCCATCCGTCCGGCCATGGCCTGCTCGATCATCTGCTCCCGCTGGGCGTAATTGCTCCGGGCGGTATCCAGCATCTCCCCGGCCAGCTTGTCCGGGGCGGCATTGCCCGCCTCCTCCTCAAACTGCTCCAGCTGCCGGGGGGTGAACACCGATCCGGCCAGATGGGCGGTGGCGGCCTTGAAGTCCTCGCCGCTGAGGCGGGCCTGCTCCCCGGCGTGGCCGGACACCAGCGTGCCCACGGTATTGTCCAGCATGTTCTCCACGGCGGCGTGGATGTCCTCCCCGTCCAGCACCTGGCGGCGCTGCTTGTAGATGACCTCACGCTGGGTATTCATCACGTCGTCGTACTCCAGCACCGTCTTTCGGGTCTGGAAGTTCCGGGACTCCACCTGCTTCTGGGCGTTCTCGATGGCGCCGGACAGCATCTTCTGGTCCAAGGGCATGTCGTCGTCCACTCCGAGGCGCTCCATCAGCCCCTGGATGCGCTCGGAGCCGAACAGGCGGAGGATATCGTCCTCCAGCGACAGGAAGAACCGGCTCTCCCCGGGGTCGCCCTGACGGCCGGCGCGGCCGCGCAGCTGGTTGTCGATGCGGCGGGACTCGTGGCGCTCGGTGCCCAGGATATAAAGCCCCCCGGCCGAGCGCACCTTGTCCGCCTCCTCGCGGATTTCCTCCTTGTACTTGGCCTCGGTGTCGGCAAAGAGCTTCCGGGCGTCCAGAATCTCCTGGTTGTCGGTTTCGGCGTGGCCGGTGGCCTCGGCCAGGAGCTCGTCGCTCATGCCCTGGCGGCGCAGCTGGGCCTTGGCCATGAACTCGGCGTTGCCGCCCAGCATGATGTCGGTGCCGCGCCCGGCCATGTTGGTGGCCACGGTGACGGCCCCCAGCCGGCCCGCCTGGGCCACGATCTCCGCCTCTTTCTCGTGGTGCTTGGCGTTCAGCACGTTGTGCTTGACCCCCGCCCGGGTGAGCATTTTGCTCACCATCTCCGAGATCTCAATGGACACCGTGCCCACCAGCACCGGCTGGCCCTTCTCGTGGCAGGCGCGGATCTGCTCCACCACCGCCTTGTACTTGCCCTCCTTGGTCTTATACACCAGGTCCGGCTGGTCCACCCTGGCCAGGGGGCGGTTGGTGGGGATTTCCACGATGTCCAGGTTATAGATGGTGCCGAACTCCTCCTCCTCGGTCATGGCGGTGCCCGTCATGCCGGAGAGCTTGTCGTACAGCCGGAAGTAGTTCTGGAAGGTGATGGTGGCCAGGGTCTTGGACTCCCGGGCCACGGTGACGTGCTCCTTGGCCTCAATGGCCTGGTGCAGGCCCTCGTTATACCGCCGGCCGTACATCAGACGGCCGGTGAACTCGTCCACGATGATGACCTCGCCGTCCTTCACCACGTAGTCGATGTCCCGCTTCATCACGCCCCGGGCCTTGATGGCCTGGTTGATGTGGTGGGACAGGGTGGTGTTCTCCGGGTCGGCCAGGTTCTCGATGTTAAACGCCTGCTCCGCCTTCTTGACGCCCTGGGTGGTGAGGGTGGCGGTGCGGGCCTTCTCGTCCACGATATAGTCCGCGTCGTCGCTGGCGTCCTCCTCCTCCTTGGCGTCCACGGCCTTGACCCGCCTGCACTTCAGCCGGGCCACGAAATTGTCCGCCAGCTGGTAGAGCTGGGTGGACTGCTCCCCCTGGCCGGAGATGATCAGCGGCGTGCGGGCCTCGTCGATGAGGATGGAGTCCACCTCGTCCACGATGGCGAACACGTGGCCCCGCTGGACCAGCTCGTCGGAGTAGATGGCCATATTGTCCCGCAGGTAGTCGAAGCCGAACTCGTTGTTGGTGCCGTAGGTCACGTCGGCGGCATAGGCCCGCTTTTTCTCCTCCTTGCCCACCCCGTGGATGATGAGCCCCACCGACAGGCCCAGGTATTTATACACCTTGCCCATCCACTCGCTCTGGTACTTGGCCAGGTAGTCGTTGACGGTGATGACGTGCACGCCCTTCCCCGTCAAGGCGTTGAGGTAGGCGGGCAGGGTAGCCACCAGGGTCTTGCCCTCGCCGGTTTTCATCTCCGCGATGCGGCCCTGGTGGAGGATGATGCCGCCGATGAGCTGCACCCGGTAGGGCCGCTGGCCCAGCACGCGCACGGCGGCCTCCCGCACAGTGGCGAAGGCCTCGGGCAGGATGCCGTCCAGCGTCTCGCCGTTGGCCAGGCGGGCTTTGAACTCGCCGGTCTTGGCTCTCAGCTGCCGGTCGCTGAGGGCGCGGTACTCCTCCTCCAGCGCCTCAATCCTGTCCACCGTGGCGTTGAGCGCCTTGACCTCCCGCTGGGAGCGGGTGCCGAATACTTTTGAAAACAGACCCATAGCTCGTGTGTCCTTTCTCTACTGCGTTATATTGATCAGCCGTGTTGTCACGCGCGGATTGGGCCCGTCACGGGCCGGCTTTTCTCTACATCGGGCGCGGCGGGACCGTCCCCGCGCTCCTTGCCCATTTTAACTCGCTACAGTATATCACAACCCCATAGCAGAAAAAAGAGGAAATTGTAAATAATCTGCGGGGTAGAAATGGGCCGTTTCTTGTGATAGAATATTAGAAGCGCCCCGGTTTCCCATCGCTGAAAGGAGATGCGTGCCCATGCCCTGTCCCGCCCAAGTCATCCGCCCCCAAATTGAACCGGGCCGCCGGGTGGTGGCCGTCAGCGACGTGCACGGAAACCTGCCCTTCCTGAAGGGCCTGCTGGACAAGGTGAAGCTCACCCCGGACGACGTGCTGGTCATCGTGGGCGACCTGCTGGAAAAGGGGCGGGACAGCCTGGCCGCCCTGCGCTATGTGCTGGAGCTGCAAAAGACCCACACCGTCTACACCCTGTGCGGCAACTGCGACGACATCGCCCGGGCCTTTCTGGAAAACCGCCCCGGCATCGACCAGCGGGTGTGGCCCATCCTGAGCTGCTGGCGGGAGCGGGCCCTGCTCCTCCAATTGGCCGGGCAGGCGGGCCTGCCCGCCCCCCGCGGCCCGGAGGACCTGCCCACCCTGCGCGCCGCCCTGCTGCGCCGCTTTCCCCAGGAGACCGGCTTTTTGCTGGCCCTGCCCACCATCCTGGAGGCGGGGAACTTCCTCTTCGTCCACGGCGGCATCCCCCGGGAGGACCGGCTGGAGGAGCTGGACGCCTACCCCTGCATGAAAAACGACGACTTCATGGGCCAGGGGCTCAGCTTCCGGAAATGGGTGGTGGTGGGCCACTGGCCGGTGACGCTGTACGACCCCTGCGTCCAGCGCTCCGCCCCCCTCATCCACCGCGGCCGCCATATCGCCTCCATCGACGGCGGCTGCGTGCTCAAAACGGACGGCCAGCTCAACGCCCTGCTCATCCCCGACGTGTACGGGGAGGATATGTCCGCCCAGTGGTACGACGGCCTGCCCGTCTTGACCGCTCTGGACGGCCAGGAGGAGTCGGCCGGCTCCATCAACATCCGCTGGTCCGACAGCACGGTGGACGTGCTGGGGGAGGAGGAGGACTGCGTGCTCATCCGCCACCTCTCCTCCGGCCGGCGGCTGTGGGCGCCCAAGGACTTCGTCAGCGTCTGGCAGGACGGGCGCACCCACACCGAGGACGCCACCGACTACGCCCTGCCCGTGGCCCCCGGGGACCGGCTGTCCCTGGTGCGGCGCACCCGCCGAGGCCTGCTGGTGAAAAAAGCCGGGATTACAGGCTGGTATTACGGGCGAGTAAAATACGAATAGCAATCAATTTTGAGGCGCTCCCCACACACCAGGGGGAGCGCCTTTTGCCGCTAAAGATTACAGCTTCATGACAAATGGTTACAGGTTTACATAACCTCTTGATTTTCGACGGAATTCGACCTATACTGGAATCCACAAACGAGAGAATCGGGAGACGATTTCACATGGACCACACTGCCCAGCACAACACAACCTCAGACCGGCCGGAGGAGCTGCGCCTGTCCCTGGAGGAGCTGGAAAAGGCGGTGGCTAAGACCCCCGCCAAGGGGGTGCCCAAGCCCCTGTTCTTCGCTGTGGCGGCGCTGGCGGTGGTGCTGGGGATCTTCGCGGCCCTCCTCTGCTTCTTCGACAGCGACTACAAGCGCAACCTGTCTCTGGCCCACGCGGGCTATGAGCATATGTCCCGGGAGCGGGACGAGGCGCAGGCCGCTTTGGTGGAGGTCCGGGAGAAGCTGGCCCAGCGGGAAACGGAGCTGACCCAGGCTCGGGAGGAGCTGGCCCAGGCCCGGGACACCATCGGCCTGCTGGAGGACTACTCCCTGGCCGCCCCCGACGGCACGGTACCCGAATACACCCAGCTCTACCCCGATTTTTACGCCGCCCCGTGGGAGGGGGAGACGGTGAGCGGCGGAAAGGTGTGCTGCCTCACCTTTGACGACGGGCCGTCGGCCAACACCGGCCGGGTGCTGGACATTCTGGAGCGTTACGGCGTCAAGGCCACCTTTTTCGTGGTGGGGTCAGGCAAGACCGGCCCCGCCGATCAGGAGCGGATGCGCGCCATCGTGGACGCCGGCCACACCATCGCCATGCACAGCTGGAGCCACGACTACAAGACGGTATACGCCTCGGTGGAGTCCTTTTTGGACGAGTTCAGCGCCCTCTACCAATGGATTTACGAGGTCACCGGCGTCTATCCCCAGCTGTACCGCTTTCCCGGCGGCAGCATCAACGGCTACAACCGGGGGGTGTACCAGGAGATCATCGCTGAGATGACCCGGCGGGGCTTTGTCTACTTCGACTGGAACGCCTCCGCCCAGGACGCCACCCCCGCACCCCGCCCCGCCTGGGACATCGCCGCCGACTGCCTGAAGGGGGTGGGCCGGGATTTGGTGGTGGTCCTGGCCCACGACAGCGCCGCCCGGGGCACCACGGTGGACGCCCTCCCCGCCGTCATCGAGGGCTACCAGAACGCGGGCTACGCCTTCTGCGCGCTCCACCCCGGCGTCGCGCCGGTCACCTTCGGCTACCCCAAGATCCGCTGAACGCGCCCGCCCGGGCCTCCGGGCGGGCGTTTCGCCGTCCCGGCGGGCGTTTCGCCGTCCCGGCGGGGCACATTTCCGGCCCCGTCCCCCAAAATATCCCCGCCGCCCCCTTGTGCTGGGATTGCTTTCCTGATATAATATCATGTTCTTTTATGCCCCGCCCCGCGGGGGCGCGGGATAAACTGGTATCAGGAGACAGCCGGATGGACAACATTATTTTGATCGGGATGCCCGGCTCGGGCAAGAGCACCGTGGGCGTGGTGCTGGCCAAAGCCCTGGGGCTGAGGTTTGTGGATGTGGACCTGCTCATTCAGGAGCGGGAGGGGGCCCTTCTGCAAACGCTCATCGACACCCGGGGGGTGGAGCGGTTTCTCGACCTGGAGCGGGACGCCATCTGCTCGCTGCGCTGCCGGGGGACGGTGGTGGCCCCCGGGGGCAGCTGCGTGTGCCGGGAGGAGTCCATCGCCCACATGCGGGGGCTGGGCACGGTGGTCTACCTGGAGCTGCCCCTGGCGGAGGTGGCCGGGCGCATCCACAACCAGTCGTCCCGGGGCATTGCTCTGTCTCCCGGCCAGACGCTGGCCGACGTATATCAATACCGGGCCCCGCTGTACGCGCGGTGCGCCCACATCACCGTCCCCATCAGGGGCCAGAGCCTGATAGAGACCGTGGAAGCAGTGAAACAATCTCTGGCCGTTTATCAAAACGAATCCAGAATAGAATAGGACGAAGAAAGGTTTATGAATTTCCGTGACTTGGGGCTTACCGCCCCCATCCTCAAGGCCCTCACCCAGGAGGGCTACACCGACCCCACCCCCATCCAGCGCAAGGCCATCCCTCCCGCCCTGGCGGGGCGGGACGTGCTGGGCTGCGCCCAGACGGGCACCGGCAAGACCTGCGCCTTCGCCACCCCCATCCTCCAGCGGCTCAGCGGCCGCGTCCCCAAGCCCCGGGTGATCCGGGCGCTGATTCTGACCCCCACCCGGGAGCTGGCCATCCAGATTCAGGACAGCTTTACGGCCTACGGCCGCAACCTGCCCCTTCGCTCCGCGGTGATCTTCGGCGGCGTGGGCCAGCAGCCCCAGGTGGACGCCATCCGGAAGGGACTGGACATTCTGGTGGCCACCCCGGGCCGCCTGCTGGACCTCCACGGCCAGGGGCTTCTGGACCTGGCCCGCATTGAAATCTTCGTGCTGGACGAGGCCGACCGTATGCTGGATATGGGCTTCATCCACGATGTGAAGCGGATCTTGAAGCTGCTGCCGGAGCAGAAGCAGACTCTGTTTTTCTCCGCCACCATGCCCCCGGAGGTGATGGGGCTGGTGAACGGTCTGCTCCACGACTATCAGCGTGTGGCGGTGGACCCGGTGTCCTCCCCGGTGGAGGTCATCCGCCAGTCCCTGTACTACGTGGATAAATCCAACAAGACCAAGCTGCTGGCCCATTTGATGGAGGAGCGGCGCATCACCTCCGCCCTGGTATTCTCCCGCACCAAGCACGGGGCCAACCGCATCGCCCAGGACCTCCAGAAGCGGGGCATTTCCGCCGCCGCCATCCACGGCAACAAGAGCCAGACCGCCCGGGTGCAGGCCCTCAGCGACTTCAAGGCGGGCCGGGTGCGGGTGCTGGCCGCCACCGACATCGCCGCCCGGGGCATCGACATCAGCGAGCTGCCCTTCGTGTTCAACTACAACCTGCCCGACGTGCCCGAAACCTACGTCCACCGCATCGGCCGCACCGGCCGGGCGGGCCACGAGGGGGAGGCCATCTCCTTCTGCCAGTTCGACGAGAAGGACGAGCTGAAGGCCATCGAGAAGCTGCTGGGCCGCTCCATTCCGGTGGTGGAGGGCCACCCCTACCCCATGGAGAACTTCGACCCGCCCCAGAAGGACAAGCACGGCAGGCCCGTCAACGCCGAGGACGCCGAGGCCCGGGCCGCCGCCAAGGAGCGCCGCCGCCAGCGGGACGCGGA